>JBOFUV010000001.1:0-28955 GCA_051652765.1 Microcoleaceae cyanobacterium
CTGTAGCTACATAAGGAGCCACACCTAACTGATCCTCAGTAATCAGAAACAGACCTTGAGGAGATTTCAATATCTGAGAAAACGGCTGTTGGGGGAGCGGTTCACCTTCAGGCTGCATTCGGTAACGCGGTAAGGATGCCAGGGGCTTCCTTACCAGGGAGACTTTCCCAAGCCATGTTTCTCTCCAACTAAAACAGGAGTAGCAATCGCCCCCACGATTTGAGCCAGACTGTTAAGGGATTTCACTCGGGTTAACTGATCCATCTGAGCTTGAATGCCACTGGCAAAGGGTTCCGGCAGTTGTTTTTGAAGCGCCCCCAGAATTTCTACCCGCTTAATCGAGTCAATGCCCAATTCCGCTTCCAAGTCCTGATCTAGCCCCAACATTTCTGGAGGATAACCCGTGCGATCACTTACCAAATTCACTAAGACTTGAATCAACTCAGTCTGATCTGGCGGGGTAGGAGCCAGTGGGGTTGCTGCTGATGGTACTTCCGGTTGGGGGGTTGATGACACTGATTGGGCCATGGGTGGCGTGACAGGCTGAGGAACAGGAGCAGACGCTAAGACTTGAGTCACCCAATGATTCAGGGATTTCACTCGGGTTAACTGATCCATTTGGGCTTGAATCCCACTGGCAAAAGGTTCTGGCAGTTGTTTTTGGAGCGCCCCCAGAATTTCTACCCGCTTAATCGAATCAATGCCCAATTCCGCTTCCAAATCCTGATCTAGCCCCAACATTTCTGGAGGATAACCCGTGCGATCGCTGACTAGATTCACCAGAGTTTGAGTGAGTTCTGCTGGGTTCAGCCCAGGAGCAGAGCTAAGGGATGAAGTTTCTTCCTGCTGAGGTTCTGTAGCTTGAAGTTCTGGTTTAACGTCCAGTTGCTGAACTATCGGTTGCTGAACTACGGGTTTAACGTCTGGTTCAAAGTCTAATTTAACCTCTGGTTTAACGGGCTGATCTACCAGAAAAGTGTGATTTGAGTCTAGAACTTGGAGTTGGGAGGCATGACCATTGGTAGGGGCCGTTTGATGAGTCGGCTGATCGGGTGTTAAAAATGCCTGAGAGTTGATCGGAGAACTAAGGACTGGTAGGAACTCCTGGGGTAATTGGGGTTGAGAATTTCCCTCAGGCTGTTTTCCAATTGAGGAAGAGGGAACAACTGGGAAAGGCGGATGCCCAAATCCTGAAGAACTTAGAACGTTTCCTGAGTGTTCCTGTTGCTTCTCCCTTGAAGTTGGATGCATTAAGGGCTTGGACTGATTTCCCGTAAGAAACTGATGCATGACTTGTTCTTGCAGACTCAAGAATTGGCGCATCGTTTCCTGGTAGGCTTGGTAGGCTCCTAGCCGTTCTGACTCAGATAAAGCTGTCACAGAAACATCAAGGTGATGGGGCTGGGAAGTTTGCATGGGTTGAGGGGTTTGAGGTTGAGGAACTGTTTGGAAAGCAGTAGGGTTCGTTGAAGGAACGGGGGCTTGAGTTTTCCCCTGATGCGATATGCCGTTATTGCTGTGATCGACTGTAGAGTGATTCATTGACTTGACCGGAGAGGTTGACTGAAGTTGCGGAACGGGTTGGGCAGGAGCTGGCGCAAGGGATTGCTCAGGAGGTTCCCCTAAGGCTGGGGTGATCGGTTGAGCATTGGGTTGGGCTGGAATCAGTTGTAGGGTGGGTTGATTGTCTTGGTTAAAGGGAGGAAGTTTCCCAGCATATCCAACAGTCTCCGTTTGAGGTCTGATGCCGCCGCCATTGAGGAGCCAAGTTGTTTTGGGTAAGGGCGGCTTTTGAGTTGACGCAACCAAGCGAGACAGGTCTAACGGCTGTACGGTTCGATGGTCAAATAATGCCGTTAATTTAACCTGAACGCCCTGAGTCACCAGGGTTCCCAAGGCATTCAGATAGCCCCGCAAACCGCCACCATTGCCATCCAAAGATACGGCTAGATGAGGCTTGTCAGCCAGAATTTGACTGGTGAGTTTTGTTAACACACTCTTGGGCCCCAACTCAATAAATATCCGGGCTCCATCCTGATACATCGCTTCAATTTGCTGGACGTACTCCACCGAAGCCAGGAGGTGTTTTGAAAGCTGACTGCGGATTGAATTCACGTCAGCGGTGTAGGGTTGGGCCGTAGAGTTGGCGTACACTGGAATTTGCGGCAGTTGGATCTCAGTTGCAGCGATCGCCTCCGCTAATGGAACCTGGGCAGTGGCGACCAAACAAGTGTGAAACGCTCCAGCCACAGGCAAGAGACGAGCTTTGATGTCTGTTCCATTCAGGGAGTTCACCACCGCTTCAACAGCGGAGCGACTTCCCGAAATCACAGACTGGAGCGGCGCATTGTGATTGGCAATCACCACCCCAGCAAACCCCTTGAGATGATTTAACACCTCGGCACGGGTTGCTTGAACAACGGCCATGGCTCCAGGAACTTCCTGACAAGCAGTTGCCATGACTCGACCCCGGATTTCAGATAGGTTTAGCAAGTCTGCTGGGGATAACACTCCGGCGGCATACAGGGCTGTATACTCCCCGTAGCTATGGCCTGCAACCATGTCAGCTCGTAAGCCCAATTGATCCGCTAGTTTGAGGAAACCCATCTCCACAGTGCCAATGGCCGGTTGGGCAATATGGGTGTTCATGAGTTCTTGGTGATTGCGTTCATCGTCCAGGTCTGAATAGGGACTGGGGGGGTAAATCCACTGACTCAGTCGCTGAGGGAGATGTTGACGGAGGGATTGATCCGCAAACTCGAGGGCCTGCCGCATGACTGGGAAATAAAGCGCAATCTCACGGGCCATCTCAGGATATTGAGATCCCTGGCCTGGAAATAGAAAGGCAATGGGAGCCTGAACCGTAGTAGTTTGCCAGTTGAGCTGAATGTGCAGCGGGAGCGGCGTGGAATTCGGTTGGTGTAGATGGTCAAGGACTTGGGTCAGGCAGGTATTCAGATGGAGCAAACTCTCTGCTACAAGGGTGAGGCAGACAGGTAAATCCGAGCGGTGTTGAGCCTGTTGGATAATGCTGTAGGACAAGTCCCGCAAGAGGGGCTCTGCCCCAGCCTGAAGATCCTGCTGCAAGTTTTGTAGGGATTGAATTAGGGTTTCCCGACTTACTGCCCGCCAGAGGAACAGTTCACAGGGCCAACATTCCCCGCCTGGAGACTGCTCTGTTGTGAGTTCCCCTGGGTATTCTTCGAGTACCGCATGGAAGTTTGTGCCGCCAAAGCCAAAAGCACTAACGGCTCCGCGCCGAGGGTAATCAGGGTGTTTGAGCCAAGGATGAGCCTGTTTTAACAGATAGACGGGGCTAGCCGGATCGTGAATGGTCTCCAAGGGCTGCTCTACCCCGCTGTGAGGTGGGAGAACCTTGTGATGAAGAGCCAGTGCCATTTTGACTAGACCGACTACCCCGGCTGAACTCTTGGTGTGGCCAACCAGGGTTTTCACTGATCCAATCGCACAGGACTTGGGCGCAGCTTGATGGGTGACTAAGGCCCGCAACAGGGTTTCTAATTCAGCCCGATCCCCAGCCACAGTCCCGGTTCCGTGGGCTTCATACAGGGCCAAGGTGTTGGGGGAAAATCCTGCTCTTTGATAAGCCCGGTTTACGGCTCGCAGTTGTCCGGTGGGGAGGGGAGCTGTCAGTCCTAACGCCTTTCCATCACTAGAACTGGCAACAGCTTTAATCACGCCATAAATCCGATCTCCATCCCGTTCAGCATCCGCCAAACGCTTGAGGACAACAATAGCAATTCCCTCGCTGATGACAATGCCATCGGCATTTTGATCGAAGGTGCGGGCTTGGCCTTGGGGAGATAGGGCTTGGGTTTTGCTGAAACATAGATAGGCAAAGGGACTTTGGCAAGTATCAACTCCGCCCGCGATCGCCACGTTGCACCGTCCGGTTTCCAGTTCCTTGACCGCTGCATCAATGGCCGCCAATGAAGACGCACAGGCTGCATCCACGGTAAAGTTTGCGCCCCCAAAGTCGAAACGGTTGGTGACTCGTCCAGCAATGACATTCAAGAGGAGTCCAGGGAAGGATTCTTCTGTCCATTCGGGTAACCGTTCTCGACTCGATTCTGGCACTTCACCCACAAATCGCGGCAATTCAGAACGGGTGGCATATTGTTGGCCCAAATCGGCAATACCGCCGCCCGCCCCGAGAATGACACTGGTATTCTCGCGGTCAAAGGGCCGCTCTGCATACCCCGCATTTTCCAAGGCCCGCCGCACTGCTTCTAGGGTTAACAATTGCAGAGGTTCAATTGACTTGAGGGATTTGGGGGGAATGCCAAATTTTAGCGGGTCAAACGGTACATCATCCAAAAATCCGCCCCATTTGGAATAGACTTTATCTCGGGCATGGCGATTTGGATCGTAGTACAGTCGCCAGTCCCACCGAGAGCTGGGAATTTCAGTAATGGCGTTAACCTGGCGCAGCAGATTGTCCCAAAATTGCTCTGGGTACTGAGCTTTGGGCAAGAGGGTGGAAAGGCCAATAATGGCGATATCAGAGGCCGGATATTTTTGGGGTTCAGGATGAACTTTGGGTTCGGGATGAACTTTGAGCTGGTTGATCCAAGCAGTGCTCACCTCTGAAACTTCTTGATGTAATTCTCTTAGGGTACAGACTTCCCCCCGCAGGGTTGCTACTTGACCCAGCATGTACATGCCATCCTTGATCTGTTGATCGGGATTGACCGTAACGAGTTCTCCAGCTTGATTGCGCTTAACCCCTTTGGATGCCACCCGCAACCGTCCCAAGGTTAAGTTTTCCAAGGTTTCTTTAATCTCATCCGGTGAACGGTCGGCTGCGATCAGACTGCGGCGAGTGTCATAGAATTCTTGAGCAAACGGAGTAACGGCGCAACGGCTGGCATGACCAGGCCCCGTTTCCAAATTAATCGTGTGTTGACAGGCAAGCACTTGAGCTTGGAACCCGGACGTAATCGCCCCTGTACTAACCGCTTCCTGAGTGAAGATATAGGCAGTACCCATCAACGCTCCAACCTTCATGCCCCGTGCAGCCAAGGGCGCAGCCATGACGCTGACCATAGCCGCAGAACAACGGTCATGAATTCCCCCGGCAAAGAGGACGTGAATCTCTGACTCTGCCCCATCTGGAACGGCTTGGAGCAGAGTGGCAATCATGGTTTCCCACAATACAAAGCTGCTCAAAGGGCCAACATGACCGCCACACTCGCGACCTTCAAATACAAATCGTCGGGCTCCCTGCTCTAAGAAGAGTTTGAGCAATCCAGGGGTCGGAACATGCAGATAGGTGGCAATTCCTTCTGCTTCTAAATGCGCGGCTTGATCGGGGCGACCTCCAGCAATTAAGGCAAACGGAGGTTTAATCTCCAGCACCACCGCCAATTGTTCCTGTCTGAGGGATTGGGGGACAAACCCCAGAATTCCAATCCCCCAAGGCTGTTGAGGCATCAGGGTTTTAGCCTGTTGCAATAAGTCACGAACCTGCGACCCCCGCATCAACGCTAGGGCTATCATGGGTAAACCGCCTGCTTGAGCAACGGCTTGGGCAAAACTGGCTTGATCACTCACCCGAGTCATAGGCCCTTGAACAATGGGATATTGTGTTCCATGGGATTGGGCAAGGGGAGCATCAGGAGCAAAGGGTTTGATGGTTTTTGCCAGTTCCACCTGATCCACACTGGCCTGCAACAAGGCTTGTACCAGTTGGCGGGTAGTACCGTAGCGAGTGTACAAATCCGCTGCTAAGCCAACGGCTTGACCCATGGGCCATGCTAGGGTTTCGGGTTGATCCCAACCCAACCATTGTTGCGCCTGTTGTTGCCAAGCTTGAGATTTGCGAGTAGAATCGCTCTCTTCAATTTCAATCTGATTAGCAAGGCGTTGTAACGTGTCAATCACTTTAAATCCGGGCCGAGACAACACTCGACAGCCCGTCTGGAACCGCTCTCCAATCACGGTTGCTTCCTGACCGTTTAGCCGTTGGAGATGAGCTTGAGCCGCTTGAGACAAGGGCGATTCCGGCATTAACCACAACTGATCATCCAAAACAACTCCTGCTGCCCCTGCCGCCCGACAAGCTGCTGCCGTGTGAATTCCCATTCCACCCTGAATGTAAACGGGTTGAGTTGAGGTTCTGAGTAGTTTTTGGGTAAGAATCAGGGCTGAATCTTCACCAACCCAACCCCCACTTTCATGACCTCGGGCTACCCATCCTGAAAACTGCAAAGATTGCGCTTCTACCGCTTTAACCTGCTCTACACTGAGCACTTCTAGAAGGAGTTGGCGGGAGGGAGCAACGGGTAGAGCGGCGATCGCCTGTTGTAGTGAAGACAATGTCCAGTGACACAGGATCAGCCAGTGAGGTTGATCGCAAAGTGAAGTGAGTAGTGGATTTTGAGCGACTTGATCGGCCCGTAAACGGAGTCCAACAGCACCAGGGTTTCGATTTAAGGTCAATAGTTGATTCAGATTTTTGCTGGCGGGCTCAAGATCTTGCTGGGAACAAAACTCCTGATCTAAAATGCCTACTCCTCCAGCTTGATTAACTGCGATCGCCAACTCTACAGTCGGTAATGCAATTGGAAATACCCCAAAACAGCGAAAACTATTCATTTTGTAGCAATCCCCAATAATTGATCGGAATAGAAGGTGAAGGGATATTAACCCCAACTTTAAAACCTGCTCTAAACTTCTCTTCAGTGATTTTTCTAGACGACAAAGAGTCACACCTCACTTTTGAGGCAAGAAACTTCAAGGCATGAACTAAGGGTTGGTCAAGTTTCTCATATTCGGAAGTATTCCAGAATTTAGTATCTTGGAATGCAATCTATTAAAAAAACAGACTCTTAAACAGAAATTCAGTCAGTCAGGATGCAAGAACTGGTCACAAGCTAAAACATAGGAGGGCTTTCAGTATACTTAGGAACAGCCATACGAAAGTATGCAATGCACTGAAGTTAATTTGTAGATAGATCCCTCAACATCAATTATAAAGCCAAACTTTTTGTTATCAATCAAGTTAGAAGATACTCATTTGGGGGACTACCCAACTCCAAAATTTATGTGTTAAGCTTCAGGAAAGAGCCCAGGCTAAAACCTTAAGAATTGTCTTAGGAACCCTTCATTAATTCTCAATCAACAGGTCTCGAGGTGCATAAAGTCATCAGAGGGTAGCTATTAAGTATGTTGTACAGCGATGTTTAAAGCAGTGAAGGCGAGGGACATCTAGCCATTTAATTTCCCCTTTTTACAAGGAGAATTAGGGAGGTTGCCCTATGTTGAATCTGAACAAAAACCGTTGTCACTGAGTGTGTTGCAACTAAGTTGTGCATCCAGAGCGAATGATCAGCTTGATCCACTGGAGTTCTTTAATTCAGTGTCTGTTTAATTGGATGACGCTCATTCTATTGGCAGTCAGCTTAGGTTTGCTTGCTAATTCTTTGCGGTATTTGCTGTCAGTTTATAGTCATTAACCAGTAATTTTTGAGGGGAAATAAATGCAGCTAAGCGCCTTGGGTACTCAAGAGATCATTCTTCAAGTTGTGCAAGAAATGTTGACCAAGAGTGGGATAGAATCTGATGATTCAATTCAGTTGGAAACCCAGCTTGTTCAAGACTTGAACTTCGCCTCGATTGACTTTATCGAATTAATTGTTTTGATCGAAGATCGATTCAAGCAGAAATTAGGATTTCATGATCTGTTGATGACGGAAGGTCAATATATTGAAGACCTCAGCATCAATGAGTTGATTCAATTTGTTGACCAAAAGCTGAACTCAGAGGTTCCAGTAAAATCAGAAGCTCCTGTTCAGCCTGTGCCTAAAGTTGTTAATTTTGCTTATTTCAATGAGGTTAATTCTGAGACTATTGGCAAAGCTGAAGTTGAAGAATTCCGCCAAACAATTGATCGTAAAGTTACCGAATTTTTACCTCATTTAGCAACCAATTCTCGCCCCAAAAATCGTCCGGCAATTTTCATTCTCTGTCCTCCCCGCTCTGGTTCCACACTATTACGAGTAATTTTAGCAGGCCATCCTCAAATTTTTGCTCCTCCCGAGTTACACTTGCTGTCCTACGCCACGCTGTCCCAACGCCAAGCCGCTCTCTCTAATGAGTGGAATCATCACTTGTTACAAGGAACGTGGCGGGCTCTCATGCAAGCCCATCATTGGAGTGCGGAAGAAGCCAAATCTTGGATGGAAACCTATGAAAATCAAAACCTTACCACTCAGCAATTTTATCAACTCTTACAGCAGGCAATTGGAGATAAAATCTTAGTCGATAAAACTCCGACTTATGCGTCTCATCTCGGTTTTCTCCAACGGGCTGAACGAGAGTTTGAACAGGCTTATTATATTCACTTAGTTCGTCATCCTTATGGCATGATTCGATCCTATCAAGATGCCAAGTTAGATCGGATTGTGCCTTTTATGAATGCCAATTCTTTCTCACGTCAGGAACTTGCTGAACTCACTTGGATTGTGAGCAATCAAAATATTCTAGAGTTCTTCCACCAAGTTCCTCAACATCGGCAACTTCAAGTTAAGTTTGAAGATTTAGTGCATTCTCCAGAGAAAACAGTTCAGAGCTTGTGTAATTTCCTCAACCTCGACTTCTGTTTAGAAATGCTACAACCCTATCAAGATAAAGCTCAACGGATGACCGATGGGGTAGATGTTAGTTCTGTGATGAGTGGTGACCTGAAGTTCCATCTCCATCGTTCGATTGAACCCGATGCTGCAGATCGGTGGCAGAAATATCACAGTGAAGATTTTCTCAGTGAAATGAGTTGTCATCTCGCTCAACGTTTGGGCTATTCTCTCAATCCTCAAACTGTAGAAAAAGTGTCTGCTTAATTCACAGTATTAAAGCAGAATTTGAAGGCTTTTCTCCCAGAAAAAACCAAGTCTTCATGTCATCTTACCTATCATTAAAAACTTAAGACTTCATGAATAATTCATTACTGCCGCAGTTTCAAGAATCTCCAGCATCTACTGCGATCAACGGGGCTGAGTCTGTCTTTGCTAAGGACTTGGATCAAGATGGAGATATTGATCTTGTTTCTGCTGCTTTTCGAGATAATCAGATTGCTTGGCATGAAAATAATGGAGCTGAATCATTTACAACCCATATCGTTAGCACGAATGCGATAGGCGCAGAAGATGTTACTGCGGAAGATGTCGATGGTGATGGAGATATTGATATTCTCTCTGCTTCTTTTCTGGATGACAGAATCGTTTGGTATGAGAATAATAGCAATCAAGATTTTATAGAACATACCATTTCTGCTAGTGCGAACAATGCTGCTCGAGTGTTTACTGCGGATGTTGATAGTGATGGGGATTTAGACGTTCTTTCTGCTTCTAGGGAAGATGATAAAATTGCCTGGTATGAGAACGATGGCGAACAGAATTTTACAGAAAAAGTAGTTTCAATTACTGCTGACAGCGCTCGCTTTGTTTACGTTGCGGATGTTGATCAGGATGGGGATCAAGATCTGCTTTCTGCCTCTGCATTTGATGACAAAATTGCCTGGTATGAAAACGATGGCGAGCAGAACTTTACGGAAAAAGTTATCTCAAACACCGCCGACAGTGCTCGCTCAGTTTATGTTGCTGATCTTGACCAGGATGGGGATCAAGATATCCTGTCTGCATCGGGTCATGATAATACAATTGCCTGGTATGAGAACGATGGAGGACAAGGTTTCACAGAGCATATTGTCACAACTAATAATCCAGGGGCACTTTATGTCACTGCTCAGGATGTGGATCAAGATGGCGATTTAGATATTCTGTCTGCCTCTTTTCAAGATAACAAAATTGCTTGGTATCAAAATAATGGAGAGCAAACATTTATCGAGCAAATTATTTCAACAAATGCTAGTGGAGCAACTAGTCTTTGGGCTGAAGACATCAACCAAGATGGTCACTTAGATGTTCTGTCCGCCTCTTTTAAAGATGATAAAATTGCTTGGTATGAGAATATCGAAATTCATCGCAGTGCGGTTTTTCCAAAAGAGTCAATTATTTCTGATCAGATCCCGATTACCTATGCAGTGACAGCAGATTTGGATGCTGATGGAGACTTCGATCTGTTATCAGCTTCCTACGACAATGATCAAATTTCCTGGCATGAAAATGATGGGAATCAAAACTTCACAGAGCGAGTGATTTCCGAGGACATTTTAGGGCCTCATGATATTCAGTCAGCAGATTTAGACCAGGATGGAGATTTAGATATCTTAACCGTAGCAAGTGATGCAAATCAGCTTTTATGGTACGAAAACGATGGGAATCAGGCTTTCACAGAGCATATTATTTCTACTAATTTGCTCACTCCAAATCGTGTTTCTACGGCAGATTTAGATGCCGATGGGGATTTAGACATTCTGTCAGCATCGCGGGATGACAACAAAATTGCTTGGCATGAAAATGACGGGAATCAAAACTTCACAGAGCATGTCGTTTCTACTACAGCCCTTAATGCTCGAACTCCCTTGGCAGTTGATTTAGATGCCGATGGGGATTTAGATATTTTGTCGGCATCGCGGGATGACAATAAAATTGCTTGGTATGAAAATGACGGGAATCAAAATTTTATAGAGCATGTCATTTCTACTACGGCAGATGGGGCTATCGGAATTGACGCGGCAGATCTAGATCAAGATGGGGATTTAGATGTCCTCTCAGCTTCGTTTGATGATGGCAAGATTGCCTGGTATGAGAATGATGGTGAACAGAACTTTACAGAACAGATTATTTCTACAGATGCGCCTGGAGCATTGCGGGTTGTAGCCAGGGATGTTGATAACGACGGAGACCTGGATCTGGCCTCTGCCTCTTTTTTGGATGGCAAGATTGCCTGGTATGAGAATGATGGTGAACAGAACTTTACAGAACAGGTTATTTCTACGGATGCTGAGGGTGTTCTAGCTCTACTCGTCGAGGATATCGATCAGGACGGGGATTTAGATATGCTCTCCGGTTCCAATTCTCGCAATCCCAAACTCACCTGGTACGAAAATCAGGGTGGACAGGTTGCCTTGACTGCAACTGCAACAGAATCGAACTTCCTACAGCAAGGGGAAGTTCAGACTGTTTTTAACTTGGAAGTGGCCCATCAGGGGCGGATTAATGACCCCAACGCAGAGGTATCAAGCTTGGCGTTTCGATTGGAAGCCTCTCGGAATACCCCCTTAACGACTCCTGATGCCAATGTTTTAATTGAGACCTTATCCATTTATCGGGATGCGGATGGAAATGGGGTACTCGACCCAGCTCTGGATACTTTGATCACAACGGTTGATGAACTGGCTTTAGAGAATGGCATCCAGGTTGTTCCCTTGAATGATGGCGACCCCAATACTCAAGTCATAGCAGGTGATCCGGCCCTATTGTTGGTCTCAGTTGAACTTACTGATGATGCCGCAAGTCAAGCTCCAGGCCAATTCCGCATCATCCATCTCTCAGACGGCTTGATTCATAGTACCGTTGAAAATCAGGACTCGGATGCTCCTCTAATGTTGGAGGCTCCTCAGAACATCAGTTCTAAAACTATTCGGGCTGTCGGTGAGGTAATTGATGGAACAACAGAAGATGATTCCCTGGTGGGTACTGACGAGGCTGATGCAATCACAGGCTATGGTGGCAATGATCGCCTGATTGGAGCCAAGAGTAATGACGTTCTAGCCGGTGCTGAAGGCGATGATATCCTCTTTGGCGGGTTGGGCGATGACTGGCTCGACGGTGGCCCAGGAACAGATTGGTTAGATGGTAGCCGTGGCAATGATTTACTCTTTGGTGGGGAAAATGCTGACTATTTTGTCTTGAGAAATCAAGCCGGAACTGACACTGTCCGAAACTTTGAACAAGGCATAGATCGATTTGTACTGACCAATGGCTTAACGTTTGAACAACTCTCAATTGCTGATAATAATCAGACAATTTCCATCAGTCTTTCCAGCAGCGGACAAGAACTTGCTATTCTAACAGGAGCAATCCCGGATACACTGGATTCTAGTGATTTTTTAGTCAGGTGACGTTTCTTCGGATGAAAGCACGGGGATTTTAAGCAGATATTCTAGGACAGGTTAAAACCATGTCCTTTTGTTTTTTCTGATGAGCGACCCAAGAAAAACTCCTTGGGCATCATGCACCATGGCCAGATCGCCAGAACCCCTCTTAACCCAATGCCTAATCTGAAACACTTAGGAGTTTGCGACAAATAAGCTCCGGGAGAGATTTTATGGCCAGTTCAGCATAGCCAGTTCAGCATGGCTAGTTCAGCATGGCTAGTTCAGCATGGCTAGTGCAGCGTTGAGTCGGTCGGCAGAATTAAGGATAAAATACAGTTCAAGTGTTAGTGCAAGTCTTCTTGTCCCCCCTTACCTAGGAAACCGTACCTAAGTCGATCAGATATCTGCTGTATAGTCCATAGAGTAATTATTTATATAATGTGCCTAGTTCAAGACTCAGTAAGTTCAAGACTCAGTGAGTTCAACCCTTAGTTAGCTCAAGGCCCAGTATTATTTTAATTCCTGTTAACTTTTAGAATTTTGGTTGGTTTGTGATTACTTTAATACTGATACACCCAACAAAGCCGATTCCAGTTAATCGCTGGATGTTTGAAAGTGAGTCAATTGTTCGAATTGGTCGAGCAAAAGATAATGATATCGTCATTTATAACTCCGTTGTTTCCCGTCATCATTTAGAGCTATGGAATAAAGATTTGGCTTGGGAAGTCGTCAATTTTGGTGCAAACGGCACCTATTTGCAAAATAAACCCATTACTCAAACCCCAGTTTTAGATGGAATGGTACTTCGGTTAGGACGAACAGGGCCAAGGTTATTAGTCAAGTTGGGTGCTTACAGCACTCCTGATTTGACCAAGCCCAACCCGAGTCAAATTGCAACTGTAACGGCGGCCTCTTTCAATGACGATGAGCTTGATGAAGATGTCACCCGCATTGAGTTTCTGGAATAGAGCTAGAAACACCCTCAACTAAACAAGACACAGCCAATCTGCGGGTCAAATCCAAACAGTTGGGTTAAATCAAGCTGGATAACGATCTGATCGCCCGATCGTAACTGGGCATCTGCAGGGACTTGAAATTGCACCAGGGTAGGCGCGTCAGTACCTGGCAAGCTGGCTCGAACCAAAATCTCTCGGCCTAGGGGCTCAACCACATCGACTTGAACCTTCAGCGGCACATGCTGACTCAGTTGGGGCAGATCTGTTTCTGGATGCCGACTGGATGGAATCCAAGCAATGTGCTCAGGACGAATGCCAAGGTTCAGGTGTTGGCCCTCATAGGGATGGAGTTGGTCTTGCCGCACCGCCAAACACGGGAAAGATTGACCCCCCAGCCAGAACAAACTGTTGCTGTAGGTCGCTGGCAACAAATTCATCGCCGGATTTCCCAGAAACGTCGCAACCATCTGATTAGCAGGTTGGGCATAAACAGCTTGAGGCGACCCAATTTGCTGAATTCTGCCCCGATCTAGGACAACAATCTGATCGGCCAAGGTCATTGCTTCAACTTGATCATGGGTGACATAAACGGTTGTAACTCCCAACTGTTGGTGGAGTCGCTTTAGTTCTGCACGGGTATCATCTCGCAACTGAGCATCCAGATTGGATAGGGGCTCATCCAACAAAAACACCTTCGGCTGGCGAACAATCGCCCGACCCAGAGCCACCCGCTGCTGTTGACCGCCCGAGAGTTGTTTGGGCTTACGATTTAACAAATGATCAATAGCCAGGGATTGAGCAACCTGATCAATTTGTTCCTGAATGATGCTGTTGTCAGTCTGGCGCATCCGCAGACCAAACGCCAAATTTTCCGCTACGGTCATGTGGGGATAGAGGGCATAGTTTTGGAACACCATGGCTACGTCCCGTTGGCGGGCTGGAACGAGATTAACCAGCCGATTGCCAATGTAAATATTGCCACTGGTTGCCGTTTCCAAGCCAGCAATAATCCGGAGAATAGTCGATTTGCCACATCCTGAAGGGCCAACAAATACCCAAAATTGCCCGTCAGGAATCTCAAAGGTTACGTCTTCAGCGGCGGTAACATTAGCGTATCGACGAGTAATTTTTTCTAAACGAACTGTTGCCATATCACAGTCCTAAGGTGTGACTCACTGAACCCATGAATTCTCAACTAACTGTTCTAACTCTGACACCACCCGATCTAATTCTTCCACAATTGGATTGGAACCGGCTTGCTGAAACGCCCCAACTAATGACCGATAGTACCACAAGGTTCCGGTCTTTTCGGCAGTAAACCTAGCCCAGAGAGCCTCTCCCACCTGACGATAATCCCGTAGAATGGCGATCGCATTGTAGAGTTTATCCGCCGCCGAGACTAGCCGCACAGCTTCAGATGCGGTGGCAATATGGGCAATGTAGGCTTCCTTGCGTTCTCGCCAGGGCGGTTTTGGCACTGTGTCAGTATCGGTACAGCCTTCAACGATTTGCGTCACCTCAGCCCCAAATCGTCGGAAAATTTCGTCCCGTGTTGCCAGTCCCCCTTGATCTTCGATGGCATCATGGAGCAAGGCCGCGATCGCCTCATCCTCAGTGGCTCCATATTCTAGGGCCAAACTCGCTACCCCCAGCAAATGGGCCACATAGGGCACGCCTGAACCCTTGCGTTCTTGGTTCCCGTGCAACTGGACGGCATAGTTTAAAGCTTCAGTAAATCGTGCTGAAAGTCGCATAATAGGTCATATTTGATGTGTTAGATTGGAAGGCATGGGCAAAGAAAGTGATGGCTACAAAATTGTTACAGATAACCGCAAGGCTCGTTTCCAGTACGAAATTCTAGAGACCTATCAGGCTGGAATTGAGCTATTTGGCACAGAGGTTAAAGCGATTCGAGCAGGCCGGGTCAACATGCAGGATGGGTATGCATTAGTTCGCAATGGGCAAGCCTGGTTACTGAATGTGCATATCTCTCCCTACGAGGCTGCGGGTGGGTACTTCAATCATGATCCTCGCCGTACTCGTAAGTTACTCCTCCATCGTCAAGAAATCAACAAGCTGTTTGGCCAAGTTGAACAAAAGGGCTTAACTCTGGTTCCCTTAAAAATGTACCTGAAAAACGGTTGGGTCAAAATTGATATTGCCTTAGCTCGGGGTAAGAAGCTGCACGATAAGCGGGAAGATATCAAACAGCGAGACGATAAACGGGACATGCAACGGGCCATGAAGCAGCATTAGACCTGGTTCAATCACCAATCAAGTACATTAGCTTCGTTGGGTTGCAATCCAGAGCGATCGCCCTGTATCCCCTTTTTGAAGGGGGAATTGAGGGGTTGAGATGTCTCATGCTGACTTGAAAACTGCTTTGAAAACTGCTTTGAAAACCGCTGTAAATTAAACATCAATTAAACATCTAAACATCAGCTAAACACACTAAGCAAAGGACAATCTGTCATGAGTGATTCAGATCTGCCAAACCAACCTCGGATTGAGCGAGACAGCATGGGGGAGATTGCAGTGCCGGGGAATCGGTACTGGGGGGCACAAACTCAGCGATCGCTGCATTTTTTCTCCATTGGCCAAGATGTAATGCCGATTGAAGTGATTACGGCCTTTGCGGTTTTGAAAAAAGCCGCTGCTTTGACCAATCAAGCCTTAGGAGTATTGTCCTCGGAAAAGGCAGTGTTAATCACCCAAGTGGCTCAAGAAATCATCGAGGGTCAATTCACCGAACATTTTCCCCTACGGGTTTGGATGACGGGGAGTGGCACCCAGTGCAACATGAACGTCAACGAGGTCATTGCCAATCGAGCCATTCAACTGGCGGGAGGAGTCGTGGGTAGCAAAGACCCCATTCATCCCAATGATCACGTCAATCTGTCTCAGTCCTCCAACGACACCTTTCCTACGGCCATGCACATTGCCGCAACTCTTACCCTTCACCAACGGCTCATTCCCTCGGTTCGGAAGATGCGAGATGCCTTGCACGTCAAATCTCAAGCCTTTGCTGAGATTGTAAAAATTGGGCGCACCCATTTGCAAGATGCAGTACCCCTAACCCTTGGCCAGGAGTTTTCTGGCTATGTAGCTCAATTGGATGCGGACTTGAAACGAATTGATGCGGTTCTACCGGATTTGTATGAATTGGCCATTGGTGGAACAGCGGTGGGGACGGGCTTAAATGCGCCGAAGGGCTTTGCCATCGGGGTCGCCCAAAGAATTAGCCAGATCACAGGACTGCCTTTTGTCTCTGCTCCGAATAAATTCGCGGCGATCGCTGCCCATGATGCCATTGTGATGGCGAGTGGTGCGTTGAAAACCCTGGCCTGTTCCTTGATGAAAATAGCCAACGATATTCGCTGGCTCGGGAGTGGGCCTCGCTGTGGATTGGGAGAGTTAATTCTGCCAGAAAATGAACCCGGTTCCTCCATCATGCCAGGAAAAGTAAATCCCACCCAGTGTGAAGCGATGACAATGGTGGCGGCCCAGGTCATGGGTTACGACACGGCCATCACAATTGCAGGATCTCAAGGACATTTTGAACTGAATGTGTTCAAACCGATGATGATTTTTAATCTGTTGCAGTCCGTGAATTTGCTGGCAGATAGTTGTAACAATTTCACGGATTTTCTCTTGGTCGGGTTACAGGCCAATACCAAAAAGATCAGTCAATATGTTGAGCAATCTTTGATGTTAGTCACCGCCCTCAGCCCTAAAATTGGCTACGACAAAGCGGCGAAAGTTGCTCACTATGCCCATGAAAAAGAGCTGTCTCTCAAACAAGCCTGTCTAGAACTGGGCTACATCTCAGCCGAAGAATTTGATCAGGCAATTGATTTAAAGAAAATGGTCAGTTGATTTGTAGAGTTCCTTAATCATTTTTCAGTGTTTTTCCAACGACTTCTCGCACCCGATAAATCGGTCGGTTCTGAGATTCGTGGTAGGTTCGCATGGTCACCTCAGCCAACAGACCAAAGCAGAACAGTTGAATCCCAGTCAAGGTTAATAGCACCGCTAGAACTAACAGAGGGCGATCGCCAATCCGTTCTCCTAGGCCATATTTCAAAAAGGTGAGATAGCCGCCAAAGAACAAGCCAGAGATTAAGGAAACTAATCCCAGCAAACCAAAAACGTGCATGGGCCGGGTGAGGAACCGCTTCATAAAAGCAATGGTGAGTAAGTCCATCACCACTCGAAAGGTGCGGTCGATGCCATATTTACTACTGCCATACTTACGGGGCTCGTGTTTTACAGGAATCTCAGCAATCCGGGCCCCCTCAATCGCGGCTAAGGCAGGCAAGAAACGATGAAGTTCGCCATAGAGTTTCATGTCAGCTAATACTTCTCGGCGATAGGCTTTGAGAGAGCAGCCATAGTCATGAATCTTGACATCCGTCATCTGGCCAATGATCCAATTGGCAACCTTTGAAGGCAAAAGACGGCTAATTTTATCATCTTGCCGATCCTTACGCCAGCCACTCACCAGGTCATAGCCTTCGTTCAGCTTGTTCAATACCTTGGGAATCTCAGAGGGAGGATTTTGCAGATCGCCATCCAGGGTAACAATTATATTCCCACGGGCATAGTCAAACCCTGCTGCCATGGCTGGAGTCTGCCCATAGTTCCGGCGCAGGAGAATAGCCCGCAGAATCGGGTTGACCTGAGCTTCCTGCCGTAGCCAATCTCCTGACCCATCTTTTGAGCCATCATTCACGCAGATTAACTCATAGGTAAATCCCAAGGGATCTAGGGCTGCTTGAATTTCCCGGACTAATTCAGGTAAGCTTTCAACTTCATTGTAGATGGGAACAACAATTGAAACTTCTGGCTTCTGGGTATGAACTGAAGCTAGCTCAACGTCCTGCAAATGTTTGGTCTTTAAAGTATCCATAGAAGTATCCATAGAAGTATTTAGAACAAGTAACGAGTTGAAAATCCGTAAAAACTCAAACTCTGTTGGAGACTGCTGACTTCTGTGCTGAACGTCCAGAAGATCTTCAGTATTCCAAGCACCCTAAGAATTAGAATCAACCTTTGTTGATCCCGCTGAACCAGGTTTTACCAGAAAAACCTGCACCGGATCGAACTCTAGACTCTCGAACATCTGGGTCGGCACCACGGGTTGGCCATCTTGACTGACCCGTTGACCCGTGAGGTCAACAACCTGATAGCCTGGGCCAACCATCATTTCAAACACCCGATCAATTCCAGGCTTATCCCTGCAAGCCACCCAACACACGAGCCATAGACGAGACTCAACCGGGGGCATCTGCTCCAATTCTTGTTGGATAAAGGATTTTTCTAGGGTTTTGCCAGATTTAGACAAATCATACATTGGGGTCGTCCCCTGATAATACCGAGGCAAAGACTGCGCCCGGACTTTGTCAACCGAGTAGTAAATTAGAGAATCCCCTGGCTGCTCATTGCTTTGCAGATATTGGGCAACACTCTGCCAATCATTGCGATAGAGCACCGTGTAGTAATCCTTCAATCCCCCCGAGACCGCAATCAAATAGAGAATGGCAATGCCAATGCCTACCGAACGTCGCCATCTCCAGACCACGACAAACCCTGATGCCAACAAAATTAAGAAATAAGGAGCCACGAACAACAAATAACGGGGGAACCAGATTGAACTCTGGGTATAAGAAATCAGCAGCATGAGAGCAGCAGGCAACATCGCCCAAGCACACAGCCAAACCAACTGCTCCGACCGTAAATTTCTCCGAAACAGGGCAAATAAAGGGATTCCTAACAACCCTAACAAAACCACCGTAACCCCGCCATAGTAAATCAGAGAAAGGGTTTTTGAGGCGAACAGATTCGCAACCAAGGACTGATCCCCAAGCTGATCCTTTTGTAACACAACCTGGTTAGATTCAAAGAGATGTCGCAGAGGCCAGTAAACCGTGAACTGGGTAATCATTCCCAGAACCTGCGTGAGTCCCGGCTTCGAATACTCTCCAACCTGCTTGGCCATAAAGTCTTCTGACGCTCCTCCTTGAGTTAAAACCCAAACCGGAGGCAGAAAAGCAATCACAATCAGCCCCATCGCAAACCCAGAGGTCAAAAACCACCGGAGTTGCTGCCGAAATGTCCATGCCAAAACTAAAGTGTCTGGTAACAGGATCAAGACATTATTCGAGTTGGTTAGGAGCAGGGCAATTCGAGCCACCACCCAAATAGCCAAAGCCCCGTAGGTTGGATGTTCAAGAACATGGGTCAAGGCCAAGGTTCCCCCCAAACTCAGAAAACTGATTAAGGTATACATCCGAATTTCCTGAGAGTGATTGATAAACAGAGGCGATAGTGCCATCAGCAGCGCCGCCAATAGCCCAGTGGGTTCATCAATCAGCCGTCGGCCCAACTGATACGTTAGGAAAATGCTGCCCAAACCAAAAATAATCGAGAAGCCTCGCAACCAAGCATCACCAGTACCAAGAAACATCCACTGCTTGAGGAGCACGAAGTAAAAGGGACGCAGATAGGGAAACTTTAACTGAAACGTTTCGGCGTTCCCAATACTGAGCATCTCATCAATCCAGAGGCTCTCAGTGGTCAGTTGATAAAGCCGGAGAATTGTGCCAATCCCAAGAATGAGGGCAATGGGCAACCACTGACTCACCTCAACCGTCCGATGACTAGATTTACTGTAGTACATGAACTAACACCCAAAAGACTAGGGGATTTCTCAACAGTTGCTCCGAATACTGACTAGCTTGCCTCATCGCCATAATTGCTAAAACTCCCTATCTAAATCAGTAGATTTGCTTACCAATTCCGATCATTTGTACCCTGCCATCGATTCAATCAGCAGACTTACAGATATCTAGCGAACCTGCTTTAGGGGTAAATTTCACAATTACTAGAGACCCCACTACTAAAGAACCTACTCTAACCTAACCAACAATATTATTAATAGTCAATAGAGCCATTCCTTAATCTTAAGATTTAGCAGAAAAAATACTTTATTTGTAGTTTTATCATAAATTAAATATAACCTGTTTCAATAGAGAACTGTCTATTCACGCAATGAATTGATCATTCCAGGTAGCGAATAGATCCAGTCTCAAATGTTGAATATCTTTCGTTAAAGTCAAAGCCACTGAAATATAGAGTTTGACAGTCTAAATTGAACTGATGGACTTTCAAGAGGGTATAAAGTTTGACCAGTAAAGAGGTTGAAAGACTCAGCCTAGGGCAAAGCTTATTCATTGAAGTTATTAAGCTTTATTCTTGCTTTAAGAAACAGCGCTTCTACTTAAAGATTTAGTAAACTTGGCCTCTAATAGGTGCAGCTCCGGCTTAGAAGCTACTAGAATTTACTTAGAATGATTACTTAGAATGACTTTTGATAAATGTAGAAAGAGATGGGGTGATTCTGCTGATGATAATCACAGCTTGGAGTTACTGAAATGACTAATGTCCAAATTGAAGCAGAGAGAATGGTGCTTGCTAACTATCAACAAGTCGCACCTTTCACTGCAGCTCAGATTGTAATTGTGTAGCTTTCCTAAAGGGGGAGATTTCCTCGCCCTGGCAACAAAAAAAATGTTGCAGACTGGGAGATACAGCGATTTCTAACTTGCTGGGGAACCTCTCACCCCTCAAGTTCATCTGCTTGAAACAGATTTAAACAGAGATTTAGGAAATCGCTCTGGCCCGGACTGAACAAAACTAGCCATTAAGCCCGACTTCTCAACGGAATTTGTTGGGGCTTTACGACATCAGCGTATAACTGTTCTAGCTGAGTAATATTCTGACTCAGGGTATAACGCTCCAGTACCCGTTGACGGGCTTTCTGACTGAGAATCGTGATCAGTTCAGCGTGATCCCGGAACAAGGGCAGGAGCGTTCTCAGTTGAGTCGTTACCCCTTGAGTTTTCAAGACAACGCCTGCCCCTGACTCTAATACTTCGCCATCAGCCCCCGCATCAGTCGCAATACAAGCCAAGCCACAAGCCATTGCCTCTAGTAAAGACAGCGATAAACCTTCAACCAAGGACGGCAGAATAAATACATCAGCACCCCTGAGAATTTCAATCCGCCGGTCTTCATCCCCTACAAATCCAAACCAGAAGATCCCATCCTCTGGGCCATAATACAGCTTTAAGGAGGCCGCCAATGGCCCATCTCCGACGACGACAAGATGGGAGTCTTTACCCATTTCCGCCTTTTTCCATGCTTTGAATAAGGATTCAACGTTTTTTTCCATGGCCACCCGACCCTGGTAAACGAAGATGCGCTCAGCATTGAGTTCAGTTTTCAAACGAGAGGGGCCAGGAGAATATTTCAGGACATCAACTCCATTGGGAATCACAACCACTTTTGCCTCTGGAACCCCCAAGCGAATCAGCAAATCCCGCTGAATGTGCGAAAACACAATCACTCGGTCATAGTTTGCTAAGAAAGGAGCATAAATCTGATACATCAAGTGTTGAGTTCCAGATGTGAGGTTGCGAAGTTTTTGATCAAACGGCGGATGGAATGTCGCAACCAAAGGCAAATTCAACTCAGCACAAATCTCTGGCAAAACAAAATCCAGGGGAGACAGAGTCAAAGAAGCATGAACAACATCTGGTTGAAGTTGCCGGAGGGACTGCACCAAAACCCGACTCGATTTCAACGTTGGAATTGTGTAAATCTGAGACTTGTACAAGCAGGGTAGGGGAACCTCCTGAGTCGAAGCAACCGAGGTTAGCTGCTCCGTACCCAGGGGCCAAACCTGAGATTTAATTTTCCAATTATCCTGTAAAGCCCACTCCTCACGCCGCTCTGCAAATGCTGCTTCTGAAGCAAAGTGCAAAAAACTCACCTGATAGCCTCGATCTAACAAAGCATTTGTAATTTCTCGCGAGTAGGTGACATTTCCGCAAAACGGCGATTTTTTTCCCAGCCAAGCAATGTGCATCTAGCTTAACTCAAGTTTATATTTCGTTATTTTCTGACTGAATTTATCACGTATTTTCCCAACCGTGTGCTCAGATGACAAATCTCAGCAATTCCCAGTACGAATTGAGCAAATTAACCCTGAACCCACCCTTGGAGCAGTCAACGTTCACCCTAGGCAGGATCTCACTGGGCTGTCCAGACCGCCTCAGTCCCTTGGCCCCAGAACCCATTCAGTTTCTTGACTTTTACATCACCAAGAACCTTAACCTGGCAAGCTAGACGACGGGTTGAACCAGAAGTATGGGGCGGAAGCGATAGCCTAGTCTGCTCTCGCCAACCCATGACCGAAATATCGCCCTCTACTTCAACAGCACAAGTGCCGCAAGTGCCAATTCCCCGGCAATTAATCAAGCTAGCTTGGCCGTTGTAGAGATTCACTCCGTGCTTGAGCAATACTTGTCGCAGGTTGGCCCCGCGATCACACTCAATTTCTTTCCCCTCGGCATAGACCTTGGTCATTGACTTATCTCCTATATAGACCCATCTCTAAGTGCTTTAACTTATAAGTGCTTTAACCTATAGGTGCTTTAGCTTGTAATGTTTTAACTTGTGTTAAAGAGTCTAGCAGAAACCTCGCAGCTTCCTGCTGAAATTGATCTGACCAAGTTTAATTCAGAGCCTTAGGCTTTTGACTGTGAGCCCAAGACAG
This sequence comes from Microcoleaceae cyanobacterium, assembly GCA_051652765.1. Classification (GTDB taxonomy): domain Bacteria; phylum Cyanobacteriota; class Cyanobacteriia; order Cyanobacteriales; family Microcoleaceae; genus JBHJGO01. Next base: position 22,598 of record JBOFUV010000001.1, read on the forward strand.
CAAATCCCACGCCAATCAAAATTACCATTCCACCGATTAGCACGGTCAATGATGGCACCTCTTTGAATAGAAAAAATCCCAAAATACTGGAACCTACAGGTTCAAACAAAATCGCCAAAGTGACTAGATTTGGAGAAACGTGAGTTATGGCCCAATTGAAACTCGTATGACCAATTAATTGGGGCAAAATTGCCATCAGAACTAGGTAAACATAAACAGATTGAGGATAACCTGTATATTGAGTTTCAAATAAGAATGGCAAAGGCAATAAAAAAAGCGCTGCAACTGTGTAGGCAATCACAATATAACTTGAAATCTTAAGACCCTGTCGTTGGGCTTCTCGCCCCAGAATCAAATAAAAGCTAACTGCCCAAGCTCCAACCAAGGCCAAACCATTTCCGAATAGAGAGTTATTATAATTCTCATGGGTTTCAATACCTCCGAACCCAATTCCAATCCCACCCAAAAAGGCAATTAAGATCCCAAATCCAGTTAGCTTTGACAGGGGTTCTTTTAACCAAAAATAAGATAAAAGTGTGACCCAGATTGGGCTAGTTGTCACTAGGGTTGTAGAGGCAACGATAGAAGTGTATGACAAAGACGTAATCCAAGTTGCAAAGTGAATTGCTAGACAGATTCCAGCAGATCCAGCATAGAACAAGGGCTGAGGTTGAAGCAGTTGCCAGTCCTGTTTTAACCAAGTTGGTGATAAAAGTAAAGCTGCAATAGTCAACCGAGATGCCGCGATGACTAGGCTAAATCCAATGCTCTTGACCTCTGCTGCATTGGTTGCAAGGCGGACTAAAACTGCCCCCGTAGAAATTGCAACGACTCCAATGACAATAACAAGACTAACCTGCCAAGCAGATGATGCATCAGACCGGTTCATAAGTTCTCCATAGTTCTAAAACTAAATTGATTTAAGGTTAAGCTCAATTGATCATGGTAAATTCTATGGACAGATACTCAATTGTTTTTTATAATTTTCCCTTACTTCTGCTCATTAATTCCTACGCTTAACGCCTCAACCTTATGAATTCACCAACGGCTTCCCTTTTGTTGTCATGTCCTGATCAAACAGGATTAGTAGCAAAAATTGCAAATTTTATCTACTCAAATGGCGGCAACATTATTCATGCTGACCAACATACGGATTTTTCTACTGGAATATTTTTGACTCGGATTGAATGGCAACTAGAAGGTTTTAACTTGCCACGAGAGGTCATTTCACCCGCTTTTGCAGCGATCGCGAAGCCTTTAAATGCAGATTGGCAAATTCATTTTTCTGATACAGTTCTCCGGATCGCGATTTGGGTCACAAAGCAAGATCACTGTCTTTTGGATTTGCTCTGGAGATGGCAAGCAAAGGAAATCCCTGCTGAGATTCCACTCATTATCAGTAATCATTTTGACCTTCAGCCGATTGCCGATCAGTTTGGGATTGATTATCATCACATCGGAGTCACCCAAGATACAAAATCAGAACAAGAGAAAAAGCAACTGGAATGCTTGAAAGACTATAAGATCGACCTGGTAGTTTTAGCAAAATACATGCAAGTCCTCAGTTCAAGTTTCGTTGATCTGTTTCCTAAAATTATTAATATTCATCACTCGTTTCTGCCTGCTTTTCCAGGGGCTAATCCTTATCAAAGAGCTTATAAAAGAGGGGTAAAAATTATTGGTGCAACGGCTCATTATGTTACAGAAAATTTAGACGAAGGCCCAATTATTGAACAGGATGTTGTTCGAGTCAGCCATCGAGATACCGTTGCAGATTTAGTTCGTAAGGGAAAGGATTTAGAACGATTGGTACTTGCTAGAGCAGTTCGATTGCATCTTCAAAACCGTGTGTTAATTTATCAAAATCGAACAGTTGTTTTCGAGTAGTCGTTTGCCCTATTCTTTGGGGTTGAGTGATCAGAACAATCAAGTTCCTGATGACCTAGGTATCTGATCTCAATTCGCTGTTTGCACACTATATTTACAGTCCCCAGATTAAGATCCTCCTGTCTTCGGCATCGCTCCTAAGTTTAGGAGAGCCAAATTTATTGTTCTCTGGTAGACTCGTGAAGTATTTTAAAACTAGCAAGAGTTTCGAGATATGACTCAAACCATTCAAAAACTACAAACAGAGTGGAATCAGATTAAAGCTCAGGCAGAGGCGATTTATGCGGAATATAATAGCCTGCGTCGAAAACGAGGAGTATTCCGTCTCGATCTGATTTTTCCTCAAGATCATCGACCCGAATCTCTAGAGGAATACCGCCAAAACTGTCAACAAGAGATCGCGAAATGGCATTTTGATCTCCAAGAGCTTGATCAAGAATTGAAATCAACTCGCCTGAGATTGAAGAAAGTTCGAGCGCAACTCATTGTCAAACAAACTAAACTCTATGAGCTACAAGCCCAACAACAATGGCCAAAAGTTTGTGAGCAAGCTGAGATTGTTAATCAGTTGACTCAACAACTGGAACAAGAAATACGAACCCTCTGGAAACTTGCCCATGATTTTCAACCCAGAATTGGCTCTTGGCTACCGGAGCATCCCCAGCTAGTTGAGTTTTCTGAGGCAACTTTCGTTCCTACTGTTACAAGCCAAGAAGACTGTTTGGCAGTGCAGAATCAAGCGGTTGATTGGCAGCAAGAACCTTAAATCTGAAGCCATGAAAAAAGCAATTTTAGGGCTCTTTTTGATGGGTTTACTGATTAGCAGTCTCGGTTGGAGCAGCCAACTTGAAAAAGGGTTAACCAAAAATCTAAACAGAGTTCAGCAGATCAGTTTAGTCTCTCCCAATTCTGCTGAAGCCAAAAAACTGCCAGAAAAATCATCAGAACCCTTACCAAGTTCATCCTCAAGCACTAACAATCAAACCCCTAAGAATCAAACTCCTGAAAATCACTTTTCAGTTGACCCTGAGCGTCTATGGCAAAATGTCGAAGCTTTAGCCGGAGAACGCTATCACGAGAGCGATCGCCTTGCCACCCAAAACTATCTGACCCAACAACTCAAAGAATTCGGCTTTTTAACCCAGTTACAACCCTTTGATCAGGGCATCAATTTAATTGCTGAACAAATCCCAAATCAAGACCCTAAGCAAGATCATATTGATGCGAATCGGGGAACTATTTTAGTAGCAGCTCATTATGATACCGTTCTCAATTCTCCTGGTGCGGATGACAATGCCAGCGGACTAGCTGTAGTGTTAGAAGTGGCTCGTTTATTGGGTCGGCAACAAACTTCTTTGGCCTTGAAAATCGCTTTTTTTGATCAAGAAGAACAGGGGTTGCTAGGGAGTTTTGCTTTCACAAATCAAGCTGAAAACTTAGAACGCTTGCAGGGAGTTGTTGTTTTAGATATGGTGGGTTATGCATGTCACGAAATCGGTTGCCAACGCTATCCAGCAGGAATTGATCCAACTTTACTATTGCAGGAATCAGGGATAGAAAACTCGGGTCAAGGTGAGTTTTTGGCTGTTATTGGAGAATTAGAACATCGTTCTTTTTTGGAACCCTTTCGTCAGGCTAAATCTAATGACACTTTAAATTTAACTTTAAATTCAAGTATTAAGCTGCCTCCAATTGTTACTCTACCTGTTCCTTTAAAAGGAGTGCTCACGCCAGATGTTTTAAGAAGTGACCATGCCCCGTTTTGGTATCAGCAGATCCCAGCGGTTTTGGTGACAGATACTGCAAATTTGCGATCGCCTCATTATCATCAGCCCAGTGACACTTTGGAGACTCTTGATCAAGGGTTTTTAACAGGTTCAGCTCAGTTGGTTGTCAATGCAGTAGCAAAGTTGCTACAAAACTAGAGCAATCAGTAGTGGTTTGTAAGCTGTTTGTGATCCTAGTCTCTAGCCTGTGCAGGTAAAATGCCCACTCTACGTTTATGCTGCCAATCAGATTGCTAGATCAGCAAAACTATTAGAGTGTTACTAGGTTGCTAGTCTTCCTTGAGTCAGTCTTCACTAACCCAGAAAAAGTGATATTGATAAGGTGATGTTGAAAAAGTGATGTTGATAAAGTGAAGTTAAAACGCTAGGACTATAACCTGTTCTTAACCTAATTTTAACATTAACGAATTTAAGATTAACGAAATCGGTCTTGATCTCTTTGAGTTCACTTTGAGTTCACATTGGGTTCCTGTCAAGTCGAGGGGCAGAACAAAATCTTAAACAGATCAGGGAGTAGCGGTTGCCAGGGAAGAAAGGTGTTACTTTATTTTTAATCCATCTTGTAAACTTTGGCGATTAGATTTTAGACTAAAGTTTGGCTCCATCCAGAGTTGACAGGTTGGGAGCAGAAAAAAACAACTGGGATTTTAGTAATGGACAACAAGAGAGACTTGCAACCGAGCAACGCTGAACAGGTTAAACCTCCCATTATTAAAAAGGCAGGAAAGTCCTCATCATCGCAAGCAGCAACCGGAGAAGGGCTGCGGCAGAAGTTACTCGACCTAGATAATGACAGCTACAAGGCGTATAAGGACATTTTGGGCAGCTATGATTTTCAGGACTTCACATTGATTGTGGACTATGTTCAAGGTGATCCCTTTGCTGCCCCCAGTAAGTTGAGAGTTCAACTCCCTCCCAATATTTCCGGTTTTCCTCCAGAGTTATACAGCACTTCAATTCGAGAAATAGCCCTACGAGATTACCTGATTCGCCAGTTTGATCAGGTTGCCCGTGACATCAGTAATCGCCGGGGTACGGGCAAAAGTGGCATGATCCTGATTACCCAGATAGGTCAGGAAGTCTTAGAACGCAGTGCAGCCAATTTCCTGTTTATTGCCCCTCCAGCTCCAAAAGTCACCGGGGGCAATCCTGCCCTACAACGCGCCCGACCCATGCCCTCAAACAAGGCTAAGGGAGTCGAACTCCGGTTTTTTGTGGGCTTGCCTGCTACCGGACGGTTGATTCGGGGTAGACAGGCCGCTTCAATGATTTGCGATGATATTCCTGCAATTGTTGAACGCGCACTCACCTACAAAAATCTAGATGCTGAGGCTTGCAAACGTCATGTAGAAGCGATAGAGGATGCAGAGTGGCTGCGTCAACAGCTTGGGGAACGGGATCTAGTGGCGTTCATTCCCAATGGCGCAATTTTGCCCCGACGCAGCGGCGTTGATCCCCGTCCTTTAGAGTCCTCAGCCGCGATCCCCTTCAAGTCTCCCGAATCCCTTCAGGTCGAATTTGAATGCCCCAACGCTGGAACAATTACAGGCATGGGCATTCCCAAAGGAATTACGCTGATTGTGGGCGGCGGCTATCACGGCAAATCCACCTTACTCAAGGCCATTGAGCTGGGTGTGTACAATCACGTTCCTGGGGATGGTCGAGAGCAGGTCGTGACCCATCCGACGGCAGTGAAGATCCGAGCTGAAGATGGCCGCAGTATCGCTGGAGTTGATATTTCACCCTTTATTAATCAACTTCCCCAAGGGCGTTCTACAACGGAATTTTCAACCGAGAATGCTAGTGGCAGTACCTCCCAGGCCGCTAATATTATGGAGGCTCTAGAAGCCCTAGCCCTCCCCGGAGAAAATAGTGAAACTCCGCCCCTGGCTCCAGTGTTGCTGGTAGACGAAGACACGGCAGCTACAAACTTTATGATTCGCGATCGCCGGATGCAGGCCCTGATTGCCAAGGCCCAAGAACCGATTACCCCTTTTATCGACAAAGTTCGCCAACTTTACAGTGACTACAGCGTTTCGACGATTTTGGTCATGGGTGGCAGTGGCGACTATTTCGATGTGGCAGATACCGTGATTGGTATGGAAAATTTCCAGCCTGTAGATCTCACGGAACAGGCCAAGGCGATCGCCAGTGAATACGCGACGGGCCGAACTCTTGAAGGAGGAGAAGCCTTTGGCACAATTCAACCTCGGATTCCACTTCCCGATGGCTTAGACCCTAGTCAGGGACGGAAGGATGTCCGAGTCAAGGTGCGAGATGTGGATGAAGTCGTTTTTGGTTCAGAGGATATTGATCTATCTGGGGTAGACCAAATTGTTTCCCCCGATCAGCTCCAAGCGATCGCCGCAGCAATGGTCTATGCGCGACGGCAGCACATTGATGGCAAAACTTTTTTACCGACGATCCTAGACCGAGTGATGGCAGAGATTGCGGCAAAGGGGCTAGACGTGCTGACCCAGTTTCCTCAGGGAGACTTGGCAATGTTCCGACGATTCGAGTTTGCGGCAGCGATTAACCGGATTCGGACGTTGGAAGTTCGGCAAACTCTATTAGACCCTAATTTAGACCCTGAGCCGCAAGACTCCTCAGAAGTAGAGCCAACAGAGGAGATGACAACGGCTGAAGGGGCAGAACTTGAAGACGTTTCGATGCCTTCAACAGAA
>JBOFUV010000002.1:0-29388 GCA_051652765.1 Microcoleaceae cyanobacterium
CAACCCCCACTCCTGAACCTACACCAACGCCTACACCAACTCCCAACCCAACCCCCACTCCTGAACCTACACCAACGCCTACACCAACTCCCAACCCAACCCCAACTCCTGAACCTACACCAACGCCAACGCCAACTCCCAACCCAACCCCCACTCCAACGTTACCGCCAACTCCAACGCCAACTCCCAACCCAACCCCCACTCCAACGTTACCGCCAACTCCAACTCCACCAACGTTACCGCCAACTCCGCCAACTCCACTCCAGCGCCCTTCAAATTCAAAGGAGCCCCAGGGGAATTCAGCTATAGCCATTGAACGGGACTCCTTGGGTCGTGACCTGGAGAAGGATGAGTTAGATGTCGAAACGGCTGACCTGACTACACCCCTGGCCTCTGAAGATTATGCGTTTCAAGTGAATGATCTGGATAGGACGCTTTGGTTGTTGGAACACAGTCTCAATCAAGAATTTGAAAGTTATTTGGGGCTTGAGAGTGTGCCTGTTCGTGATCGCCGAGCAATTCAGCAGGTTCTAAAAAAAGTTGAAGCTGAAACCGGGGAAGTTTATGTCATTGTTTATCTGGTGGCCCGAGATGAACAATTGGAAGTGGTCTTAGTGACTTCATCCGGTTCTCCAATTCATCGGAGTGTCCCAGAAGCTAGGGCAGAACTCCTGTTTCCCGTGATCAAAGCCTTGCAAGGTAGCATCATCACGCCACGGGAACAGAATACCAACCGTTATCAAGACTCAGCCAAACAACTGTATGACTGGATTCTTCAGCCCATTGAGGCTGATTTACAAAACGCTGGAGCCACAACGTTATTATTCTCTCTGGGGTTGGGACTGCGGAGCTTGCCAATAGCAGCGCTTTGGGATGGGGAGCAGTTCCTGATTGAAAAATATAACTACAGCCTGATTCCCAGTACGAGCTTGATCAGTCCAACTTATACCTCCCTGACAGAGGCTGCGATCTTGGCGATGGGAGCTAGCCAGTTTTCGGATCAAGCCCCTTTGCCTGCGGTGCCCCTAGAAGTTGAGAAGATTACTGAATTTTGGCCGGGACAGGTCTTTTTAAACGAATCCTTTACCCTGAGCAATTTACAAGTCCAGCGACGGTTAATCAACTATGAGGTGATTCATCTTGCAACCCATGCTGACTTTCAACCCGGAACTCCGGAGAATTCTTATATTCAACTTTGGGATCAAAAGTTGCCCCTGAGTCAATTGCCTGACCTGAATTGGGACACTCCTCAGTTGGAACTTCTAGTTCTGAGTGCTTGCCAAACTGCAATTGGAGATCGGGAGGCTGAGTTGGGGTTTGCTGGATTAGCCGTCCAAGCTGGGGCAAAGTCCGCGATCGCCAGTTTGTGGAATGTGAGCGATGAAGGAACCTTAGGGCTGATGAGCGAGTTCTACATTGAATTGAAGACTGCACCAATCAAAGCCGCCGCCCTACGACAGGCCCAAATTGATATGATTCGGGGAAAGGTTCGGATTGAATCGGGTCAGTTAATCACGGAACGGAGCACCCTGGCGTTACCCCCTGAACTAGTCGATGTCAACTCCCAGAGTCTTGCCCATCCCTATTATTGGGCTGGGTTTACGCTGATTGGGACACCGTGGTAGCCAACTCGAACTTGATCCTGAGATTGTCAGAGTTTGATAATATAAGCTTAAGGGCAGAATCTACTGCATATTGCCCAATTTCTGCTCTATATTCCTGGTGTGAGCTGGTTATCATAGTCTAAGGTTGCCACTTTTCAAGACCCTGATTGGGGTGGCAAACATAGTTTATCGTCTACAAAAGCTTGTAGATTTGGATTCTAAATTGGCAAGCTCTAAGTTTGCAAGTTCTAAGTTTGCAGGCGCTTTCATTGTGTCAACAGTATTGAGGGAAACGTAAGTTTATGAGTTCTTTGGTTGGAACAAGCGGTAACGACAATTTAATTGGAAGTGACTTTTCAGATTCTATCTTTGGTCTGGAGGGGAATGATGTCATCCGAGGGGGCGGGGGAAATGACACCCTGTTAGCTGGCCCAGGCGATGATGCTTTGACTGGGAATGATGCTAATTCCGTAACTGGGCTTCCTGGTCATGATTATCTGTTTGCTGGCAAAGGAAACGACCGGCTTGACGGTCTTGGAGGAATAGACATTCTCTTTGGTGACATCGGCAACGATACGGTCTTTGGTGGGAATGAGGCTGATCAGGTTTTTGGGAATCAGGCTGAGGACACTGTAGACGGAGGTAACGGTGACGACACTCTGTTTGGTGGTCAGGGAAATGATAGTCTAGCTGGAAGTTTGGGTAATGATTGGCTGTTTGGAGATGGCGGGAACGACACGTTATTTGGCGGCAATGGGGATGATCGATTTGTCTTCCAGCCAGGATTTGGAACAGACATCGTGATTAATTATACTGCGGGTGACAGAATTGTCCTGCTGGCCAGCGATGGGATTACTCGATCCGATTTAGCGTTTGCAAATGGAACTGGAGCTAATAATGGCAGTCTGTTAATTAACCTGGCTTCAACTGGTGAAACCTTGGCGATCCTGCAGACGACTTCGGTTGAAGAATTCAATAGTATCGGGGTCGTTGAAGTTCTGGCAATCTAACCTCGCTCCACTCAAACGAGATTGTGCCTTTCTTACCATCTATCGCTCTCACTGATAACAAATGAAATTGAACCTGAGTTCAGCCCTGCAACCGTTACTGGTACAAAGCGTTAAATTTGGCCTGATCAGCTTTGCCTTCCTTGTCTCCCCAGCTTTAGCAGATGATGCAGCAGAAGTCCGGGCAACGTTCACAAACTATAAATCTGCAATTCTGGCGGGAGAAGGAGACGCGGCGGTTGACCAGATTAGTCAAAATACTATTGAATATTATGGCGCAATGCAAAAGCTAGCGGTTTGTGCCGATGCAGCAACGGTTAAAGCCCAGTCTATGCTCGATCGGGTACAAATTTTCTCCATGCGATTTCGAGTGCCCGCCCCAACCTTGCTGACGCTATCAGACGAGGGTGTCGTTGCCTATGGGGTAGAACAAGGATGGATTGGCAAGGAAGGCGTTATGAATATAGAACTGGGCGAAGTCACCCTAGAGAACAATGAAGCGTTTGCTGTGATCCTCCAAAATCGTCAACCTGCAGGAATTCGGTTTCGTTTTGTGAAGGAATCGGGGGACTGGAAATTGGATTTGTTGCCGATTATTGAACTGTCTAATCTTGCGTTTCAGGAATTGGCCAAACAAGAAGAAATTGAAGAAAATGAATTTATTTTTGCCTTGTTAGCCCTGTTGGAAGGTCGGGAACCCACTGAGGCAGTCTGGAACCCGATTGATCCCAAACATTCCCTGTGTCGTTAACGGTGAATCATTAATAATTCTTTAATGATTCATTAAAGGGTATGAAACCACTTAAACGCATTCAACTAAACGCCCAAAATCAGGTGAGCCAGATTGAAATAAATCAACACGCCCAAAACATCCACCGCAGTCGTAATAAACGGAGCAGACATTAAAGCCGGATCTAAGCCCAGAGTTCGGAACAAGAAGGGCAAGGCCGATCCTGAAACAGAGGCTAAGATCGAGATGGCGACTAGGCTAATTCCCACTGACAGAGCCACAGAAAATTCCCCCGGCACAATAAAAAAGTTTGCCCAGACGGTTGCCAAGACTCCCAAAATCACCCCTAACAACGCTCCTGCCAGACCTTCCCGCCAGATCACTTCAATCGGCTTCATCCCCCGAATTTCATCAGTATTCATTCCCCGAATCACAACCGTTGAAGATTGTGCCCCCACGTTTCCCCCGGTTCCAGTCAGCAACGGGATGAAAAAAGAAAGAGCCACCACCTCTTGAATAATGTCCTGCTGAGTCTTGAGAATGGCTCCCGTGATGCTATTGGTCAGCAGCAAAATCAACAGCCAAACCACTCGACGACGGGCAACAGTGAGCAAACTGGCCTGGAAGTAGTTGTCTCCCTGGGCTTGTACTCCACTCAAGGCATAAATATCTTCCGTAATTTCCTCCTGCAAAATATCGAGGACATCATCAACTGTAATAATCCCCACGAGACGTTGTTCACTATCTACGACCGGAACCGCCAAAAAGTCATATCGTTGAATGATGCGGGCCACCTCTTCTTGGTCAGTTCCCGTTTGCACACAAACCAAATCTCGATTCATGATCTCGCCAATGGTCTGATCCAGTTGGGCTGTGACTAAATCCCGCAAGGACAAAATCCCCGATAACCTCCGATCAGAATCGGTCACGTACAGTGAGTAGATGGTTTCTGTAGTATTCGCCAAGCTGCGAATCCGTTCCAAGCTTTGACTCACGGTGTAGTGCTCCTTCAGGGAGATATATTCGGGCGTCATAATTCGCCCTGCTGTACCGGCTTCATAGCCCAGTAATAGAGCAGTCGCTTGGCGTTCTGAAAGGCTCAACTGAGTCACCAAGCGACGAACAACTGTTGCAGGCAGTTCATCAAAGAGTTTGGCTCGATCATCTGGAGACATCTTGTCAACAATGTCTAGCACCTCCTGTCGCTTGAACTTCTCGCAAAGGGACTGTTGGACAACAGAGTCAAGCTGTTCGTAAACCTCGATGGCTTCATCTTTAGACAATAGCCGGAAAGCAATCACTTGCATGGTTTCCGGCAGACCTTCAATCGCCTCAGCAATATCGGGGGGCTGAACCGGAATCAAAATTGCTTTAGCCGCCTGCAAATCTCCCTGCTCTAGAAGGACTTGAAGTTGCGATCGCACAAGCTCCCGCAATTCCTTGCGAGACATCACGCTCAGAGTTGACTTTTCAGCTTCAGTCAAGGGTTGATCCTCCTACAACAACTCCTAAATCAAGTCTAGAGGGTAATGCAGCATCAACGGAGATCTTGCCAATCTTAATGTAGGTTGGTGTCAAGCTTGCAAAGCCCAATATTCTCAAATCCAAACTCATATCAACTCCACTAATGGGCATCCTGTAAGTTTTTTTTAAAAAAGCTGGTTAGGGTTCTAAGTCATTTCAAGACAATCGCTACAAAATGTGAAATTCTGTAGCCAGATGATCGAGCACTACGACTGGATTCATCCCAAATTTCAATAGATCTTGTGACCAACTCAAGACAAAAGACCTTTTACAGAGGTGAGTTAACACCCTGCAGGGGTTAAGCCCCTTTGGCACTTGGGGTGAGATGACGTTAGCACAATAGAGAAATACTTCAGTTTAAAAAGCAAGACGTTATTCTTGTAAACTGAGTATCAAAATTAGGTAAACCTTTCAGGTAGGTTCCTATTCATCAGGGTGAGATCAAGAAGAAAGGGGCAGAAGATGCGATATCTTTGCCTGCGGTCGAGAATTCTACCTTTTTTTAATGAATGACGTGAAAACGTCACACGGTTTTTTTATGCCAGTTAATAATTGGGGTGCATTTTCCTCTGAGATGGAGGAAAATAACGATTCGTTGGGGCTTGAAATGATGAGAATTGCGGAAACACAGGGGCAAAACATCGTTCAGAAATGGGAGTGGCAAGGTCAGATCAACGCCGATCAGCTTTGCCAACTGCAACTATTTGCAACGGCTGTTCACAATACAGGGGACGCGATTGTAATCACAACTAGCAATCTAGAACCTCCGGGGCCAGAGATTGTCTATGTGAATCGAGCCTTTACCCAGATCACCGGATATTTCGCAGAAGACGTTCTGGGCCAAACCCCCCGAATTTTACAGGGGCCAAAAACGGATCGACAAGTTCTGGAAACCATGAAGTGCTCTCTCCAAGAGCGGAAGGTGTTTCAAGGAGAAACCATTAACTATCGTAAAGATGGGACAGAATTTCATAATCACTGGCGCGTGGAGCCAATTTGTAGTGCTTCTGGTCAAATCACTCACTATTTGGCAATTCAGCGAGATATCACTCACCAAAAGCAGTCTGAACATCTACTAACTGCCTGTGAGACCTCTGATCCGCTAACCCGATTGCCCAACCGTTCAATTCTGACCTATCGCCTGCAAGAAGCAATTGAAAAAACTCACTGCCACCAGGACTATCTATTTGCCTTGCTGTTCCTGGACTTAGATCACTTCAAGTTGGTCAATGATAGCTTGGGTCATCAGGCGGGAGATCAACTGCTGGTGGCGATCGCCCAACGGTTACAACAGTGTGTTCGCCCCACCGATATGATTGCCCGTTTGGGGGGAGATGAGTTTGCCATCCTGCTGAATAATATTCGAGACTTGGCCACGGTCTCTCAGATTGCCGAGCGAATTCAGCAAAACCTGCGGAAGACTCTGCTATTGAAGGGGCACGAACTCTCAACCACCGTGAGCATTGGCATTGCCCTCAGTAGCACTGGATACGACCATCCCGAAGACTTACTACGGGATGCTGATATTGCCCTCCATCGCGCTAAGGCCAGGGGTCGAGCCTGTTATGCCGTATTCAATAAAACTATGCACCTGCGAGTCCTAGAACGGCTGCATCTGGAAAACGATCTTCGTCGAGCCGTCGATACCCAACAACTTCAACTCCATTATCAACCGATTGTTTCGATCAAAACAGGCCGAATTGCAGGCTTTGAGGCACTCCTGCGATGGTATCATCCTCAACGGGGAGCCATCCCTCCTGCTCAGTTTATTCCAGTGGCAGAGGAGACGGGCCTGATTCAAGAGATTGGAGAGTGGGTGTTGCGGACAGCGTGCAAGCGAGCCGGAGTTTGGGATCAGATGTTTCCCAACTCCTCCCCCTTGTTCATGAGTGTGAATCTTTCCAGCCAGCAATTGACCCAGATCAATTTAGTCGAAACCATCGCTCAAATTTTAGCTGAAACCCGATGCGATCCCAACCGTTTGAAGCTAGAGATTACAGAGAGTGCGATTACGGAAAAAGCTGACATGGCAATCTCAACTCTAAAAGAGCTGAAAGCCTTAGGAATCCGTCTGTGTATTGACGACTTTGGAACAGGTTACTCCTCCCTCAGCCGCCTGTATTCCTTTCCGATTAGTACCCTGAAAATTGATCGCTCTTTTGTTTCTGGAATTGATTTAGCAGATGGAACCACGAAAATTGTAGAAGCCATCATCGCCCTCGGCCAGAATTTGGGCATGGAGGTGATTGCAGAAGGGGTAGAAACAGAGCAACAGTTGCACGTTTTACGTCGCTTAAATTGTCAATATGCTCAAGGGTATTGGTTTGCTCGGCCCACAACCTATCAAGAAGTGGAAGCGTTGTTAACCTCACAACCTTGGTTATAACTGCAAAAGCTTGCGGGTTCAACAGCACCTGGTAACCTTTGCATCACTACCAAGATTTTGATGCTGTCCACTGAACATAGGGGTTAGGTTGCGCTGTCAACCGTGCTGCACGGAACTGTTTAAGGAGAGTCAAAACGATTGAGAATCTCATGACCTCGTGGGGATAGCCGATAGCCTCCCCGCGCAATACTTTCAGTGAGTCCGATCTCCTTGAGTTTACGTACTTTGACTTTGAATACCTGTGTATCTAGATGGGCTAAGACTGCAATCTCTGTGGCCCGCACACCTGGATGCTCTTGAATCAGTCGCAAAACGGTTATTGTCCAGGAACCATCTTTACTTTTTACATCAAGTTGCGTGAGTTTTTGATAGACTTCAGCCAGTTCGTCATCAGTCAGATTAACCTGCTCTCTCAGCACCTCACGGGGATCTTGTCCGGCAAAGTGCAATCTGATACGGTAAATCTCCCCATCTCTGTTGTTGTTCAGCCTGTGCAATAGTTCTGTGCAAGATGAATAGCCTGCTTGTTGAGCGTCTTCTTCCGTAATCTCATCAACACTCACAACACTAACTGCATCGATCGCTAGGATACCGACTGCTGTCCGAAGTTGACCGCCTTCTCGAACCGTTGGACGTTTCCAACGACGAAATGCTAGAGTCACCGCCCCGTTTGCGATAAGCTCAAGAACTTGGTGCTTGATTAACATAATGGGTAAAGGTTCGAGCTACTTAATTCGATGTATCCATTTTGCCAAGTGATGCCCAAAGTGTTCACAGCTTAGGCGATCGCTAGGATGAAGTTCTGATTCTTTTCGCTCGAAGTCCGTCTTAGAACTCTGTGTTGAAGACTTATTAAAAGCAATAACCACCGACCTTAAAACTCATCCGTCTCAAGCATGGAAATAAAGAGTTCTAAAAAATGTTGGCTGAGGACGAGTCGTTCTTGCCAAGAACCGGCATACAGAAGTGCATCGTGCATCTGCTGCGTAACTCCCTCAAGTAGATGAGCTGGAAGCAACATTAGAAAGCTGGTCTCGTTTTGCAATTAAAATTGAATTTCCAGACTGTTTTTCCGTTGATTAATAAAGCTTACACAACAGTATTGGCATCCTCTTGTATTCCGGAAGTTGCTACTTGTAATCGACATTGTCCTGGTATTTCTCGATGGGATTGGCGGTCTGACTCTATCGACCTTCGATTGAACTTATTTTTGATTGAACTTATTTTTGATTGAACAATTTTAGAATCTATGCCATATTGTATCGGGGTTGCTAGGTTGCGTTGTGGCCACTAGAAAGTACTAGCTATAGATGTGGGTATTAACAGTTTGTATAAGGTAACAGGCTGCGGTTGATACGACTGATTAAGCGCTGTCCTTGTTTCTTCAGACTCGTTTTAAGTTTGCTCACTGCGTAGAATGAGGTTGAATTTTTTATCCATCTGCTGGCACTGATAAGCGCACGGCAGAGAATCACAATAGTAGACTCTCCGATAGAAAGTACTTAGAAAGCACTGGTTCTGCTGGAGCCAGAAGCGTTGTACTTCTAACCACCCTCAATGGGGATTGACTTCCGCAAGCTGATTTGCATATTCCGTGAGATAGACAATCTTTACCCGTGAGGCTTTTGAAATTATGGCAACAATCATTGAAGATTTCCTCGCTAAATCCTTATCTGAAGCAGATTTGCGTCCCAGAGGGCGGGTGTTTCCCAGTCCGATTAGCTGGAATGACCAGATTTTGTACCAGCTTTTACCCGATCGTTTTAGCGATGGCCAGGAATCTCAACGTCCTCTATATGATCGCACCAACTCTGCCCCATTCCAGACAAGTCACAAAGCCTCTTGGATGGCAGCCGGAAACAAGTTTAATGGCGGAACCCTGAAAGGTATTGAAAGCAAACTGGACTATCTACAGAATTTAGGGGTTACCACCGTTTGGATTAATCCGCCCTGGAAGCAACGCATCGATTTACAGACCTACCATGGATACGGCATTCAGGATTTTCTGGACATCGACCCCCGGTTTGGCACCCGACAGGATCTGCGAGATTTGGTAGATGCGGCCCATGACCGGGGTATGTACGTAATTCTAGATGTAATATACAACCACAGTGGCAGTAATTGGTTCTACCGGGATGAAACCGATGGCAGCCCGAAAGAGACAATGCCCTATCGCTTCTCACCCCCCTATGGGATTCATGGCTGGCGCTCAGCTCAAGGGGAAAGCCTCCCCGAGCCTGGATCAAGGAATGATGGTGTGTTTCCTGAAGAATTTCAAAATCCAGACTGGTACAACCGGGCTGGGATGATTACTCACTGGGAAGCGAATAGCTGGGAAGACCCGATGAACCCATTGGTTGAATTTCGCCGGGGCGACTTTTTTGAACTACGAGACTTCAACCTAGATCGACCGGAAGTCATTGCGGCCTTGGCCCAAGTGTTTGAGTACTGGATTGCCTTAAGTGACTGTGATGGTTTTCGGGTCGATGCCGTGAAGCATGTTTCTCCCCAAGCCTCCCGTCAGTTCTGTGATGCCATTCACGGTTATGCCCAATCAATTGGAAAAGATAACTTTTTGCTGGTTGGTGAACTCACCGATGACAGTATGGTGCGCGCTTATCTGGATATCTTTGGACGCAAGCTAGATGCAGTGCTGGATATTGTGGTTGCACCGAACCGCTTAACTTCAGTAGCTCAGGGGTTGGCCCATCCAGGGGAATTCTTCGGTCTATATGATGACAAAACCCTGGCTGGTGGCCAACGTCAATTGGGAACCTATCATGTTACTGTGATCGATGACCACGATATGTCATCTCGCCCCCGCAAAGAACGGTTTGCTGCCCATAGTAGTGCACTGCCCCATCGCTATGAGCAAGCGGCTCATGGGGTAAGCATCGTCCTGACCATGCCGGGAATTCCTTCGATTTACTACGGAACTGAACAAGCATTTGATGGCTCCCAGGACTCTCATGACTATGGCATTGAGCCAAAACATGAATTTATTGATCGCTATATTCGAGAATGCATGTTTGGTGGCAAGTTTGGAGCGTTTGAAACGGAAGGATGTCACTTCTTTGACGCGAACCATCCTACCTATCTTCGGATAGCGGCGATCGCCCGCATTCGCAATCGCCAAGATTGCATCGGCAAAGCCCTGCGTCGGGGACATCACTATTTGCGAGAAACCTCATTTTTAGATCGTCCTTTTGCCATTCCCCCAGCCGGAGAAGTCGTTGCCTGGTCTCAGGTGCTCTACATCTATGAAGTGTTGATGGCCCTGAATACCCATGGTTTGGAGAGTCGGGGGGGAATGATTACAGTCGGTCGCTCCATCCATCCCCCAGGTTCCAAGATGACAGTGCTCTATAGAAGTGATTGGAGTGATGAACAGCTACGGCATCCTCCTGAAACTGAAACCTTTCCCGTGCAGGAATGCCAGGGACGAGCGGTGGTGCGAGTTGATTTGCCCCCGTCTGGCATGGTGATCTTAGCCTAGCCAAAACGACTGAGGTGGCTTTTCTCTATGCAAGCATATCGACCGCTTGCCTACTGGGGGCTCCTCAGACGAAGTATCCCAGGCAGAAAGATCAGCATTTGTCTGTTTCCTTGAATTGAAACTGTTGGTAGCCCTAAACGGTAATGATGTTTTGTGGGGGACGAAATCTCTCTTAAGGGGACAGTGCCCCCTGACCCTCACTCATCTTGACTATCAGACCGCTACCAAACGGTTAAATGTTGTGGCAATTTCAATTGTAGTGAGATACGAGGGGGTTTGGGGACTTCTTCCCTAAGCAGGGGAGCGCTCCTGCATCCCACTTATCAGTGCCTCAATTGCGTAGAAAATGTTGTAACTAACCAAAAGGAGTTAAAAATGTCCAGGAACTTACTCGATCAGCTCAGGGAAGTGACCGTTGTGGTCGCCGATACCGGAGATCTTCAAGCCATCAAGAAATTTGCTCCCCGAGATGCCACAACCAACCCTTCCTTGATTGCGACAGCGGCTCAGATGCCGGAATATCGAGAGATTGTGGATGAGACACTAATCCAAGCTAAGCAGGATTCTGGCTCAGGCGCAACTGAAGCGGAGATTATATCCTTAGCCTTTGCCCGTCTGGCAGTCTCCTTTGGCAAAAGGATTCTGGACATTGTGCCGGAGCGTGTTTCTGTCCAGGCTGATCCGCGCCTATCTCATGATACTGAGGCCACCATCAAGCAAAGCCGCTATCTGCTCTCTGAATTTGAAAAGGCAGGAGTTCCCCGCGAGCGGATTATGATCAAAATTGCATCGACCTGGGAGGGTATTTGTGCTGGCAAAATTTTAGAAGCAGAAGGCATTCAGTGCAATATGACGCTGCTGTTTGGGATTCATCAGGCGATCGCCTGCGCCGAAATTAAGGCCACACTCATCTCCCCCTATGTCGGACGCATTTTTGACTGGTACGTTAAAGAAACAGGTAAGCAGTACGAGGGAGCTGATGATCCGGGTGTTCAGTCTGTTACACGGATCTACAACTATTACAAAAAATTTGGCTACTCAACGGAAGTCATGGGAGCGAGCTTCCGTAATATTAGTGAAATTGTTGAACTAGCGGGCTGTGACCTGCTGACCATTTCCCCTAAACATCTGGCCCAGTTGGAAGAAACAACTGGAGAATTGACCCGCAAGCTGGATGCTGGTAAGGCTGCTACCCTGGAGATTGAAAAAATTTCTATTGACAAAGCCGCCTTTGACCAGATGCACACCAGCGATCGCATGGCATCTGAAAAGCTGGCTGAAGGCATCAAAGGGTTTAGTAAATCTCTAGAATCCCTAGAAAAATTCCTGGCCAATCGTCTAGCTCAACTAGAAGGGGGTGCCAAAGTCGGCACTGCGGCCACCGATATTTTTTCCGCTTACGACCTAGACGGGGATGGCTTCATCACTCGCGAAGAATGGATGGGATTAGATGCTGTATTTGATGCTCTTGACCTAGATGGCGACGGTAAGATCACGCCCGAAGAAATCGGCGCAGGGCTGGGAGCTACCCTGGAGATGGCAGGCATCTAATTGCAGAAATGAACTGACCGGGAAGAGGGGAGGCGACCTAGCAGCTTTCACCTAGCCTCCCCTTCACCAAGCCCATCCACAAACAATCTGGATTTAGATCCCAATGAGCTTAACTCTATATTGTCTCCGTCACGGGGAAACTCCTTATAGTCAGACAGGGGCTTACCGCAGTAGAAGTTGTAAGTCGTGCCCTATTGGTTCTAGCAGAGATTAAGGCCAAATTCTCGGCTGGCAATATCCTGATCGTCTCCCATAAGACGACGATTCGGATTATTCTTTGTAATCTACTGGGGATCGATTTAGGTCGCTATCGAGATCGTCTGGAAATGCGAGTAGCTTCAGTAAGTGTCATCAGGTTCAGTTCTTATGGCCCTTTGCTCCAACGCCTAGGCGATCGCACTTACCTGAATGAAGCATTGCAAGACCGCCAGGAGGCTTAATGAATTACTCAACAGGAAACTAGAAACTAAAAATTAGTCCCGCAAAAAGGATATAACTTTGAGTTGAGATAGAGCTGTTGAACTCTACCAGATATTATTGTTAGTAATGGAAGATTAGTCATGATTAAAACCACCATTTTTCCAGGACGCTATGTTCAGGGGAAGGACGCTAGAAAAAAGCTCAGCCAAGAGTTATCTCGGTATGGAGCTAAGGGACTACTCATCTGCGATTCCTTTGTGTACGAGAAGATCCTCCCGGATTTCGAACCTTATATGCAGGATGGAATCCAGGTTGTTGTCGAAAAATTCGATGGTGAGTCTTCAGATGAAGAAATTAATCGTTTGCTCCTTGCAGTTCATCAAGCACAGGCTCATTTCATCGTTGGATTAGGGGGTGGCAAAGCCATAGATACTGCTAAGGCAGTGGCCCATGGAGCCAAACTACCCGTTGTTATTGTCCCCACGCTTGCTGCCAGCGATGCCCCCTGTAGTGCTGTGTCTGTCATCTATACTCCCGAGGGTGAGTTCAAGCGCTACTTACTCATGCCTCAGAACCCGAATCTGGTATTGATGGACACACAGATTGTGACTAATGCACCGATACGCTTTCTGATTGCTGGCATGGGGGATGCCCTTGCCACTTGGTTTGAAGCAGAATCCTGCATGAGAAAATATGCTCCTAATATGACTGGAGACCTGGGATCTATGTCAGCCTATTCATTGGCCAAGCTGTGCTACGACACGCTGATGGAATACGGGTTAGCTGCAAAAACAGCCTGTATAAATCATGTAGTAACCCCTGCCCTAGAGCGGATTGTTGAAGCGAATACGCTGCTCAGTGGTATCGGCTTTGAGAGTGCGGGGCTAGCCGCTGCCCACGCTATCCATAACGGCATGACTGCACTTGAGCAAACTCATCCCTACTTCCACGGTGAGAAGGTTGCCTTTGGAACTCTAGCTTCGCTGTTTTTGACTGACAAGCCTACTGCAATCATCGACGAAGTTTACAGTTTCTGTGAGACAATTGGTTTGCCAACTACATTAGCTGAACTTGGACTAGGTGAAGTCAGTGATCAGGCGCTAATGAAAGTAGCCACAGCTTCATGCAAGCCGGGAGAGACTATGCACAATGAACCAACACCTGTGAATCCAGATATGGTATTTTCGGCCCTTAAGGCAGCAGATGCAGAAGGGAAAAGCCGTCGCTCGATTCTAGCAAGTAGGTGCTGAAATGCGACACGGTGCATCTCAGCAAATCGACTGGCTTGAGCAAGGGTAAGTTTTTCCTGTTGAAAGAGCATGATAGCGATTCCTTGACGTATTTCTGCCTCAGTCATGCGGAACAGAGAGGTTTCTGGCTCAGTTGAGAGAGAGCTTGCACGGTCTGCACTGGCAGTTCTTTTGGCTGAGAGAAAGTAGGCGATGCTGGTCTTTTGGCAAAAACAGCAGAAGGTGATCCTATCAGTGATGATCTCGCTTACTTTGGGGAAGTGAATGCTTTGACATTTAGCCCCGATAGAACAATAGTTGCTAGTGGCGGTGACGATGGCAAAGTAAGACTGTAGGATGTAAAAAATAAAGCACAAATAAGTGAGTTATCGGGGCATGACAAGCCTGTGATGTCTATAAGCTATAGCTCCAACGGAAAATCACTAACTAGTAGCAGCAAAATTACCCTCATAAATAAGGGTGTGAGTCCCCAGCCCTTGGTCGCCTCCTAATCACACCGACAAACATCTCAATCAAAAGCAACAAGGAGAATCGCAGCGATTGTGACCTACAACAAGACTTTTAAAACACCCTCTTCCCTAGATCTGCCGTGCTTGCAAATTAGACAGATATTACCTGACTAGAGAGATCCTTGACCAACACCGACCACAGCCCCTCAATTTCAATAACTAGGTCAGGAGGCGGATCATTTCTCAGATCAATGTCTAACTTGCCTTGAACACGAGTTTCATTCTGAATGTAGAAACATTCATCAGCTTCCTTGCCCACTTGCTTCGGTCGCGATCGCCAAGTTGTTGACTTTAAGCCCCGGATCTCCAATCCCAATTCCTCTGAAAGAATCACGACTAACCTGGCCAACGTCCAACTGTAGGTTTCATGTTCGGGCAGCGGAGTCATGAGTTCAAGGGTTCCTTTGTAGTAGGTGAAGCGAGGGGTTGATCGCTCTGCAAAAATAGTTAAAAGTTGCTCATAAATTTCCCAACTGATATCGTGGAGAACTAGTCGAGAATTAGTTGAGTTTTGTAGTGGAGGAGTGACCTGAATCATGTTGAGGGATGTCCCACTGGAATTTTTTTAAATTAAAGATGTCTTCGCAGATTCAGAATGAGATTAACTGAGATTAGGATCAAGATCAAAGTCGGTAGGGATTGTTGCAAATTCTTACCAGATCAACTCAAAACTAAATACAAAACCGGGTAGGACTTCCTCGCCCGAGCCTGTAGCAGGAGAGTTTAAAATTTCAACGGCTTGTCCAGGTCGATAGATCTCAACGTTTTTCGCTTGGGTATCGATCAGCCAACCTAAACGAGTGCCATTTTCGATATATTCGGCCAGTTTCTCTTGAATTGTTGTGAGGCGATCGCTCGGAGACCGTAACTCAATAACAAAGTCGGGGCAGAGGGGTACGAACTTTTTTTGCTGTTCAGGGCTAAGAGCTTTCCAGGACTCTAGGTTCACCCAGGCTGCATCTGGCGAGCGATCCGCACCGTTGGGGAGCTTGAATCCAGTAGAGGAGTCGAAGGCAATTCCCAAATCTTGATGGTTACGGCTCCAGGCTTGCAACTGGTAAGCAATTTCAATATTCCGGTTACCCGTCTCTCCTCCGGTTGGTGTCATGATCACTACATCTCCGTTCGTATTCCGTTCAAATTTCAAGTCGCGATTGTTCTGGCAGAGTTGGAAAAATTGCTCGTCAGTTAATTCAATGGATTCCAGATTCAAGGTTAAGTTTGTCATCTTGCTAATCTACTGCAGATTTTGAACGTACCCACTCTCACAATTGCTTCATTCTTTCATTCTCGCCTTTCTGCAAATCAACCTGGACAAAGTTAGTTAAATCTTTGACCGAAAACGTTCCAAAGGCCAGACTGGTTTCTGATTCAATATAGTCTTCATCTTCACGCAGAAGATAAATGGTTAATTCTCCCTCTTTCCAACACCAGACTTCTGGAATCTTTAATTCAGAATAAACTGCCATTTTATCAATTGAAGAATGAGTTAAGTCAATTTCAATAACTAGGTCAGGGGTGGATCATTTCTTAGATCAATTTCTAACTTGCCGCGAACGCGAGTTTCATTCTGAATGTAGAAACATTAATCAGCTTCCTTGCCCACTTGCTTGTTATAGTTCATGAAAAAGGCAGAGATTTTCCAAATAAAACCTCTGCCTCTGTTAAAGTTCCAATCAAGTTCAAATGATTAAGAACTCGTTCTGAAGAAATTACTCAATTCCCTCAATTCGATCCTCAACCTGTTGATACAATTCTCGCAAACGATCCAGATTACTATCACTAGTTTCCCAATAACCCCGACCATTCACTTCGAGCAACGTACTAACAATCTTGCGGAACGAATGGGGATTTAGATTCATTAACCGTTGCTGCATGGCCTCATCTTTGATGAAGGTTTCATTGGTTTCTTCATAAACCCAATTATCAACAGCACCAGCCGTAGCACTCCAACCCGTCGTATTCACCAGGCGCTTCGACAATTCCCGCACCCCTTCGTAGCCGTGGGAGAGCATTCCCTCATACCACTTAGGATTCAGCATTTTCGTCCGGACATCCAACCGCACGGTTTCCGACAGAGAACGCACCTGGGCGTTTGCCGTTGTCGTATCGGCGATGTAGGAAGCTGGAGTTTTGCCATCTTGCCGCAGGCTGGAAATCACCTTCGTCGGGTCAGAATCAAAGTAGTGGGACACATCCGTTAAGCTGATTTCCGAAGAATCCAGGTTTTGGAAGGTCACTTCTGCGGTTTTTAAGGCCGTTTCAAATACCTGGCGGTTGTCGTCCATCATGCCGGGATTGTCCGAATTAAACGCAAAAGACTTGCGCTTCAAGTACATTTCCTGCAATTCTGACTCACTTTCCCAAGTGCTGTTTTCTACGGCCAGGTTCACGTTAGACGAATAGGAACCGGAAGCATTAGAGAAAATGCGAGTCGCAGCTTGCCGCAGATTCACACCCAACTCTGCTGCTTGCTCTAGGGCATGTTTGCGGACGAAGTTCATCTCCAAGGGTTCGTCGGACTCCGCTGCCATTTTCACCGCTTTATCCAACAAGTTCATCTGGTTGATGAATAAATCCCGAAAAACTCCCGAACAATTAACCACTACATCAATTCGAGGCCGACCCAACTCTTCTAAGGAAATCAATTCCAACTTGTTGACACGACCTAAAGCATCAGGCACAGGCTTGACCCCCACCATCCACATGACTTGCGCCAGGGACTCGCCATAGGTTTTGATGTTGTCCGTGCCCCAGAGTACAACCGCAATAGTTTCCGGGTAAGTACCGCCGTTGTCGAGGCGCTGCCGTTCCAGTAACCGTTCGACCACAATCTGCGCTGATTTCACCGCCGCCGCTGTTGGAATGGATTGAGGATCAAGGGCGTGCATATTCTTGCCCGTGGGCAAGACCAATGGGTTCCGAATTGGATCGCCACCGGGGCCAGGGAGAATGTATTCACCTTCCAAGGCCCGCAGCAAGGAACCCAATTCGTTATCCGCACAAACCTGTTGCAGACAGAATTCCAGGTATTCAAACAGGGGCTTGAGAGCTTCTGGATCAACCTTGGTAAAACCCGATTGGTGCAACGACTCAATCCAGGGTTCCTTCTTGCCCATGTTGAAGAAGTTGAGCTTGGAGACTTTGGAAACTCGACCCTCGGCATCGGTACCTTCCTGAACCAGGGCAGAAACTGCTCCTCGTGATGCTTCGGTGATTTGCTGAAGCAGTTCCACATCTGCTAAAATCCCCCGATCATTGTTGCGGTAGAGGTCTTCAATGTCCCGCCCCAGGCTGTTGGCAATGATCCGGGGCAAGCTCAGTAGCCCTTCTTCTTCTCGATCCAAACTGGCAATGTTGACTAAAGTCGCCACAGCTTCTTCAGCAGTTGGTGGTTTACCAATGATGTGTAATCCACAGGGCAGCAGGCGAGATTCAATCTCCATCAACCGGCGGTAAACTTGACCCACCAGGGTATCCCGTTGCTCTGCAGAAAGCTCCGAGGCATCGCATTCGGGCAAAGTCACATCCTGATCTAGGTTAACCAAACGGCATTTCTCAACAATTGTGTTGACAATTTGAATACCCCGACCACTGCCTTTGAGGGATTGGTAGGAGCCGATCAGTTCGCTGAGTTCCTGTAAACCCTTGTAGAGTCCGGCATTTTCTGCGGCAGGGGTGAGATAGGAAATCGTTTCAGCATAACTGCGGCGTTTGGCAATGGTGGCCTCACTGGGGTTGTTGGCGGCGTAGTAGTAAATGTTGGGGGTGGAGCCAATTAAGTTGTCAGGGTAACATTCTCCAGACATCCCCATTTGTTTTCCAGGCATGAACTCCAGGGAACCATGAGTCCCAAAGTGCAAGACTGCATCCGCTTGCCAGATTTGTTCTAGGTAGGTGTAGTAGGCGGCGAACCCGTGATGGGGACTGGCGGAACGGGAGAACAACAACCGCATTGGATCACCCTCATACCCAAAAGTAGGCTGCACCCCAATGAAGACGTTCCCAAATTCCTTGCCATAAACTAGCAGGTTTTCCCCGTCCGTATTCAGGTGTCCGGGAGGTGGCCCCCAATTCTCGTTCAAGCGCTCGGAGTAAGGGGTGAGCCGTTCGTACTGCTGCACAGACATTTTGTAGGCAATATTCAGTTCAGGACTCTGATATTGGGCCGTCGCGTCATGGATGACCTCCTGCATGAGTTTTCCGGCGGAGTCAGGCAGACCTTGAACGTCATAACCATTCTGTTGCAGGGCTTTCATCACTTCATAAATGGAGCCAAACACATCCAGATAGGCAGCGGTGCCGACATTGCCCTTGTCTGGCGGAAAACTAAAGATCGTAATCGCCACTTTTTTGTTCAATTTGGGCTTTTTGCGAAGACTAGCCCACTTCATGGCCCGCTGAGCGATCGCCTCAATTCGATCCTGAAGGGCGATCGCTTTCCCTGTGGCCCCATCTCGACCTGAGACAATAATCGGTTCAATGGCCCCATCTAGTTCAGGAATGGCAATTTGCAGCGCCACTTGAATCGGATGTAACCCTAAATCACTCTTTTCCCATTCCTCTGTAGTTTGAAACACCAGAGGTAAGGCCACCATGTAAGGACAATTCAACCGTTGCAAAGACTCAATCGCCTTGGGATGATCCTGGCGAGCAGGGCCACCTACCAGAGCAAATCCAGTCAGGGACACCATAGTATCCACCAGGGATTGAGATTGAATACCCTTGGGGGGAGTGTCCCAAAAATATTCATCTACGGGTTTAGAAAAATCTAAGCCCCCTGCAAATACTGGGATTACCCGCGCTCCCATGGCTTCTAATTCCTGAACCATGGCAACGTAATGGGCATCATCCCCCGTCACCAGATGCGTCCGTTGCAGCACTAGCCCAATACAAACCGCTAGGGGGTCTTTTTGCTCCTCCGGAATATCGTCCCGACTGTTGTGCCAGTTGAAGTATTCCCGGGTGGTCTCAAACATTTTGGGGGCGAGGGGATGCCAGATACCCATGTCAGGATACACCACAGGGTCAGCATACTTGGTTCCGGCAGCATTCCGCGCTGTAAATTCTGCTCCTTTGAACACATACTTGTCCGCTAGCATTAATAGGAAGTTTTCCAGGTTTTCGGAAGACCCCCCCAGCCAATACTGGAAAGACAGCATAAAGTTCCGCGCGTCCTGGGCCTTTTCCATGGGCATGTACTTCAGGACTTTGGGGAGGGTTCGCAGCAGCTTTAACATGCCGTCTTGGAAGGATGAACCGGATTGCTCCTTGCGCTTTTTCATAAATTGAGCGATCGCGCTCTTGCTCTGACCTAGTTGGGCCATGGAGAAACTGCCCATTTTGTTCAAGCGCATCACCTGAGGCATGGACGGGAAAACAACGGCAACGTCTAGGGTATCTCGATGGGGAGCAACCGCCTCAACCACTTTCTCTGCTAGGTCTTCGATAAAAATTAAAGAGGCGATAAAAACGTTGGCTTTTGCTACATCGCGCTTGAAGTCTTCGTAGTTTTCTGGGTTCCGCAGTTCTTCAATCAGGTAGCCACTAATCTCTATCGCCAAGTTTGAATTGTTGCTGTTGATGGAGAGAACAGCAGCAGATAGAGCACTCTGATATTGAGCCTCCAGAACTACATAGACAACTTTCAGCAGGGGTCTTCCTTCTAGATTGTCAGGCTTAATGTGCCTAACAGTAGGGTTAACGTAGGTGAACATACTGGGTTAGTGTTTCCTCTAGGTCGGCTGTCTCAAACGATCAATCTCTGGATCTAGTACAGCTAAAAGAGCTATACCATGAGTATTTTTACCAAAAAATGGGGGTGATAACATCGTTTTCAACCTATTTGACACAAATCGACAAGAAATTGGAAATTGTTTGTAATAAAGCTTTATATCAGGGGAAGTGTGATTCCTGAATCTGTTTACATAAGTTAACCTTGACTTCGACTAGCCGTTTTTCTAGACAAGTTTTGTCGGGTGGCAGTTCTGAATCAAGTTTCGCGATAACCTGGCCCGGTTCAAAATTTCTGATTCATTGAGGGGTGTGGGCAGATGGCAAGACAAACACAGGGGAGCCAGAATTTTAGTAGGAGTCGTTAGACTTTCTGAAACGGCATAGAACTGTCCTTTATCCAGTCTGGCAATATCCTGTCCGCTTCCCCCCCGTTGACGCAATTGTTCTTGAATCACCTCAATTGCCGCTGGGGAGTTGGCCCGTCCATAAAACTGGGTTGAACAATTGGCGATGATGTTATGGTCAATACTCTTGGGAGCCTGGGTTGCAAAGATAATGCCTAAACCATACTTGCGGGCTTGAGCCACAAGACGGTTCAGGCTGGCTTTACACGGTGTCGATGTCGATCCTGCGGGAGCAAAATCCTTGGCTTCATCCAGAACCAACAACCCCCGCAGAGGAGCATGACTGGGAGCAGGATTTTTCTTGATCCAGGTAAATAGAGTCATGAACAGTTGGTTCAGAAAGTGTTGCTGGGTTTCGAGACCAGGCAGACCTACAAAGTTGAGGATGGAAACCCGAGTTTTCCCGGAGGGTTCGCCTAAGCCCAACAAAATCGCTGGGTCTAGCGCTGAACCACTCTGACGCAGGAGGGGATTATTTAAAATTTCGGCCCTGAGATTGTCTGCCATGGCTTGAGCTTTTTTGTCGGCATCTGCAATCCCTCCACCTGCTTCAGGAGGCAGATCAGACAGTAACTCAATGAAATCAAGCAACCGCCCTCCTCCGTGATGAGCAAAGTAAATTAGAGCTGCTTTGAGCACACCTCGTTTGAGAATTGCGGTTTGAGATCTGCCCTGGGCGACAATGTCCTGAAGGGTGTCTCGAGCCATATCAGCCGCCTGATCCAGTTCATCCGAATCGTTGGCAACGGCGGCTAAATCCGGCAACGGCTCTAGAGTTAACGGATTCCCAGATTCGCGTCCCGGAGTCCAGACCAAGGCTTGGCTGTGCTGATGATACCGTTCAGCTTGGGCTTGGTCTTGGGAATTCCACTCTGCTGGTGGCTGCGGCCAACGATCCCCCAGACGCGCCAAGTCATTGGCACAGTCAACTACAATGGCAGGAATCCCCAAAATCACCGCTTCCTCAACTAACCGCCTGACCAACACTGTTTTTCCCGTACCACTCCCAGCCAGAATCACTGTGTGTTTCGTGAGATTCTGCACTGGAATCGAGACCGTTTCTTTCGTCTGTTGACCAATCAGGCGAGCTCCAATCGGGAGGAGAAATGAAGGAGATGGTTGATCTTCAGGGGCTTTATTAAGTTCAGGGGCTTTAGATTCAGAGACATTAGGTTCAGGAGCTTTAAATTCAGGAGGAGGTTGAATTTCTGACATCCTGGCCGAAATCTGAGTAGAAGTTGGTATAGTTCCCGATGGCACAGCGGCCCGGTGAGAATTAACACTTTCTGCCTCAAATAGCCAAGTCACAGCCTTTTGAAGAAAGTCCAGTTGGGAAACAGGGCGGCGATCGCGCAGCCAAGCTTCCAAGCCAGGATCTCTGCGGTTCTGAATTTCCTGTAGGGCAACTAAGGTTCGCAACTCATCTTCAGTCGGACGAACGAACAATCCGCCCCGACGCTGAAAGTCTTGAGTCAGATTCTGGGTGGCAGTTCCGTTGGGAATTCCATAGGTGCGAACAATGATTAACCTGCGAAAACCGAGAGAACGGTCGATGCCTGAGGCTGTCAGGGCTGCTTTCAAGCGAGATTGATAGGCCGTCGCATTTGTCCGTTGCAGGGCTCGCAGGCAAAGGTGTTTCTCGCGATCGCCTTGACGATGAAAAATCGACTGAATGCGCCCATGTAACGGGGGATAACGGCCAGAAAAATGAGTTTCAATGATCACCTCTGGGTCGTCCAAGATTGGATTTTCTTTCACCAGCAACTCACAGACCATTTTGAGCAGAGTTCCTAACCCTTGCTCTTCATTATTTTCCTCTAGCAAATGACTTAACTGTGCCTGGTGTTTTGCGGTTTCAAAGATTTCATCCAGACGCTGGGTTGAGATGGTCTCGTCTAGACTGGGTTGATCCGGATCAAAATTCCTGAGTTCTGTGATCTGTTGCGTTGATAAACACCGTTCGCGATGGTTGTGGCACAGTTGTAGAATTTTTCTGGGATACTTTCCTTTGACCGCTTCAAAAAATTCAGGATGAATTGGCCAAGTTTCATACGGAGGTACAAAGTGAACCCGCTGATAGGCATCTTGAATGCGTAACTGGATAATTTCCGCAATGGCATTTGCTGTATTCATTTCTTTTAAAATCATGGCTTCTTGAAAGCGATCTTTAAAAGACTGAACTACTTCGCTGATGAGAATTTCCCAGGTTTTCTTCAGACATGAAACTACAATCAATGTGCGACAGGTCTGATCCCGTAAAGCCATCAATCCCCCGCCAATTCCCTCAATAATTGATCTGGAAACCCGCTGTTCTTCGGACAGATCGGTATTAGCAGCTTGGTCGGCAATAAAGTGATGTTGGCTAATAATAGAATCTAACTGATCGAAAGCAAGAATTGTAGGGCTCCGCAAGTTCATTAGCCAGGAAAGTCCCTCTACAATCTCACTCAAACGACTCACAGAAGTTGTGGCAAATCCATAATCTGTCTTTTGTGTTTCATCAATTCCTAAACCCTGAAGCCAGTTATATCCCACTCCTGACAGCTTGAAACTAGTAGAATTGAGCAGAAATAAAGCCCGAACTACATCCTGAAATTTAATTGCCAATGTTCGATCAATTTTGATCAGGGTTTCAAGAATTTTGACGACACATTTGCCTATAGTCTCAAATTTAGCTGGAGCCAACTGCTGTGGGGAGACTCGAATTCTAGATCGGGTCATTAGAAAGGCTATAAGTTTTTGAAATTGGGGAATGCCATCTGCTTCAACTTCCTGCAAAGAGCTAAGATAGCCCTGCAAAACAGTTTGCCAAAACTGATGCACATCGGTCATATCTACCAAGATAAAAGCCGCATCGTTAACCAACGTATACTGCCGAATTGCGGCCAAAAAATGGGTTTTTCCAGCTCCAGGCTCCCCAATAATGACTCGACCTAGGGGGGAACTCGAATTCTTGGCTTGCTTCAGTTTTTCTAGATCATTCTGGATTGTTTTTCGTTCTCGTTCGTGTAAAGTTTTGACATCAGAAATTGAATCCCGCCACACACTTTTAATGTGCATTGTCCAGTCAAAGTCAATTTCTTGCAGGGCTTGGAGGGCAAGTTCTGGCTGAATTAAATCTGTCATTGTTCAATATAAGTTCAATGTATCAATATAAACAAAATACCGTTTGTCATGACCTCCCATATCGAGGGCTGCCTGCTCATCCTCAGGGCCTATACTCCTGGGATCTTCCATGGACATCAGGGATAATTTTCCAGCACTCTGCATTCGGCGTAATTCTTGATCAATTTCATCGCGGGGGCAATCTTGCAACTGTTGACGGAGCTTGGATAATCGCAGGCCAATTTCAGAATTTTGATTCCCCAGCTCTCGGTAAACTTTCAAAATTCTGGCTTCAAGCGGCTCGGATAGATTCAGGGGGTGCTCTAAGTGTTCTAACGTCTCTGAATTCTTCGAGTGATCTCGGATTTGCTCCGAGGGTTTAGAGGTCTCTGGCTGTTGTCTCAGGACTTCTGCTAGAGAAATGTTATGAGATTTCAAATGGGTTCCCAGTTTAATCAGTAATGCTTGTAAAGGCTCTACGGCCAACTGAGATTTGGATAACGTCACCCCATAATTTTCTACAGCCCAATCCCAGGCCCGATCAGTTAAGACGATATGCATAGATCGCGATCGCTTTTCTAGGGTAATCAATCCTGCGTGTTCAAGGGGCTTGCGTTCAGCTGGACTCAGATTTGGCTTGACTTTAGAAATTGCAGGTTCTTCTCCTGTGATTAACAGGTTCCATAGCGCTAAAGCTTGCTTCGGAGTGGACTGAAAGCTCATGACGACTTCCTAGGTTCTGAACGGTTGACTGCGACGAAACTTTACAACTTCACGAATTTTGTTGAGGGCGATCTCAACATCATTCACCACTTCCTGATGGGGCAGTCGGAGCACAAGATACCCACTGATTAATAATTCATAATCCCGATGGCGATCCTCAGTAAAGGCAAAGAGAAGGGAGTGATGCCGATAGCCATCAATTTCCACTACCACCTTACCATCTGACCAGAGCAAATCAACCCAATACCATCGCCCACAGCAGGTTTGCACCCGTTGATTGAATCCAAAAAGTTCGGCCAACTCACCATCCCGAGACAAGGATTGCGCCAACAGTTGCTCCCCCGGACTACAGGGATGAGGTCTACCTTGGATCGGCCAAAGCAGATGACGAGATTCTTCAAGGGTTTCTGGGTTAACGGTTTCTGAGTTAAGCGTTTTTGAGTTAAGAGTTACTGGGTTAACAGTTACAGGCTCAAGGCTTCCTGGTTTAACGGTTTCTGGGTTAACAGTTTCTGAGTGAGCGGTTTCTGGGTTAAGGATTGGTTCAACGGTTCCTAAGTTGGGTCTTGAAAAGTCCGTTGCTGCAAGGTTTGACCCTTGGGAAGAGAGAGAAATTGCACCGTACCGCACAGAATCCAATTCTGAACAGTTTGATAGTTCCTTTGGAATCAGAACCGCAATACTTGCACCTGTTGATTGCGCCAACCAAGTGGCGGCCTGAGCAAAACTGAGGAGTTTATGGGGTTGAGGATGGCGATCGCCCATTGCCAAAAGGATCACCAGACTAAACGGGTCAATTGCCAAGGCCAGTTGAGCAACCTGAACCGTTCGAGGAAAATTCGGAAAAATCGGCAACTGATTCATTTGACAAGCCTTTACCGCCGCTTTCAGCCAAGGGATAGAGGCATTCTGCCGAGTTGTAGGTAACTCCTGAAGCTTGAAGTGATTGAGCAGATCGTCTTCCAGGAGGCTATTGTCCAAGAAAGGCGCTGTAACCGCTTGCCCATACCAGAATGGCCAGAGCCTAAGGGCTGCCTGAGCTAGGGCTTGTAGCAATTCTTCTAAAAGAACTTTATGATTGGGCAGAACGTCCCAAGTCTGAATCATGCCCTTTCCCTGATCCAAGTTCGCAAGTTCAGCAACTTCCAGGGAGGCGATGACTTCATCCACCTCGGTACAGAGAAATGCTCTTACGTCACCGGCGGGAATTTGAGACAGAAACTGACTCAACATTGAAGATTAAGGGGAAATCTGGGTTGGGTGAGTGGACTTGAGTTCATTGAGGCGAGCCACCAACGCTGGATCTAAGTCAGGCACCGGCAGGTGTTTAATTTCCCAAACCTTTAACAGGATCAGGTATTCATAAAACGCCTGCAAGGTACACCAGGTAAAACCCGCCCGACCATCCAGCCACCCCCCTAAAAACACATACATGTAAGTAAATCGGACAATGGGCCGGAGCGGTACTCTCAACGACAAATCCTTCAACGCCCGTCGCCGTTCAACTTCTGAGCGTCCCAACAGTAACTCTTGCCAATTGACTGTGCCTGACTCTAGCTGTTTTACTGTTTCAATGGCTTCATCCGTAGAGTAACGGTTGTGTTTCTCTAGCCAGCGGGCCATGCCTTTTCCGCAGGTGTAGTGAGGATAGGTTTCCTTGAGAAAACTCGTGGGGCCATTTAGTACCTCTCGTTCCGTGTGGCCGTAGTCCTCAAACCAAACCTGATCCTTGCGAAAGAGCCGCATTTGATAGCGAGGATACTGGGTGCTGTGACGAATCCACTGCCCCATAAACATGACCCGTTCGGCTGCGTAGTAACCAATGATCTCTTGACTCTGAATGGCCTCCAGACATTCGGCAAACAAGTCCGGAGTCATTCGTTCATCAGCCTCCAAAATGTAAACCCAATCATGTTGGGCTGGAACTTCCTGCAACATCCAAGTCCGTTGACGACCGTGGCTCTCAAAGCGATGTTGCACGACTTGAACGGGATAGCTTTGGGCAATCTCAACAGTGCGATCGCTGCTAAAAGAGTCCACCACAATCACATCATCCGATTGCAATGCTGACTCAATGCAGGCGGCAATGTCAAGTTCTTCGTTGTAGGTCAGGATATAGACTGAGAGCATCTAGAGGTAAGGATTGTCAAAAGTTAAAGGCTCTATCTTAAACTAAGCTATTTAGATTAATCTATTTAGACTAAGCTACTTAAACCAAGCTACTTAAACCAAGCTATAGCAATTAGAAATAGCAATTAGAAATAGCTAATTTATCAGTTGATTGATCAAAAGATGCGGTGGTACAGGCATCTTGATCGCAGGCTGGAAGCCTGCACTACAAGCTTTTACAAATCAAATCATTTGGGGTTGCTATAGTTGAACGAGGCAGAGTGAGTTAACGTTCAATCTAGCCAATGGGTTGCTTGCGACGACCGCCCAGAATTCCCAAGGTTTTTAAACCCGTCCAGCCAATCACAATATAACCAATCGACAGTAACAAGCTACTGAGTCCAGTTTGTAGGCTGGATTTCAGAGAGCGAACTTTTGCTTCCTGCTCTAGTTCTTGCTTGCGTTCCTGAATTTGGGTCTTGAGTTGATCAGGCAGGGTATCCGCTTGCTGTTCGAGGAATTGATCCAGGGCAGCAGGGTTCGTCTTGGCTTCTTCGAGGACAGCTTTAACTGGTTCAGGCAGATTACCACTGGCTAACAGTTCATCGAGTTGTTGCTCATTTTGCAGCAATTGACTGAACTGACTCCGCAATTGAGTTTTGCGCTGAGTCACTTGTTGTTGAAATTCATTACTGCCCAATCGGCTATCGAGCTGAGTTTCAGCTTGACTCGCCTGTTGACCAATCTGGGAAAGCGCCTCAGCCCTAGCCAAGCGAGTATTGTTCAAATGCAGGGGAAAGAGCAACAGATACAACAAGCCCAACAGACTAGCCAAAATCGAGATCCAAAATCTTAAATCAGCGAAGAGCTTTGTGGGTCGTTGGGTGCCTCCTGAGGCAGCACTATCCATCCAAAAGCCAATAATCACCAAAGCCATCCCAACCATAGGCACAATGCCCCGATCAACTAGCTGGCTGGCTGTGTTAAGCTGCCAAGCTCGCTCCATGAGCTGAGGAGGAAACAACAGAATTAAATAGTCAACTACAGCAGACAGAATTAAAATCCCCCCGATCAGCTTTACAAGCTGGGCCGCTGTAGAAGAGAATGAACGGCTAGTCGTTGCTTTCATAAGATCACGTCACAGAAATAAACAGTGTTGTTCAAATAAAAAAATACAAGGTTTTGCCTCAAGAAATTCAATGGATTCCCTTAATGCAAGAGTATTGAATTTCGATAAAGCTACCCTAGCATACCTTCTCTGCTTGCAAGGATAACAAATGGGATCTCCAGGGTCACTCAATTTTATATTCGTATATTCTCTAGAAGAATTGCAACAAGCGATCGCCACCAATCCAACCGCTTGGCGACCCCTTGTTTTAACCAATGGTTGCTTTGATTTGCTTCACGCAGGTCATGTGCGGTATCTTCAGGCGGCAAAAGCATTGGGGCGATCGCTCGTGGTTGGCCTCAATAGTGACCAGTCGGTACAAACCATCAAGCCCGCAAAACCTGGACAGCCTCCCCGACCTATTATTCCCCAGGAACAACGAGCTGAAGTCCTTGCTGCCCTCAAGCCTGTGGATGCTGTGGTGATTTTTTCGGAACCGACCGCAACCCAATTAATTGAACACCTGAAGCCGGATATCTACGTTAAAGGGGGAGACTACACGGTAGAAACTTTGCCAGAAGCCCCGGCAATTCTGGCCTATGGGGGTGAGATTGCGTTGATTCAGTTTGAAGTGCCCAGCTCAACGAGTGCCATTGTGAATCAAATTTTGCAAACCTCCCAGCAAGGATTTGAACAGTCGGATTTGCGACCCGATAGCCTGGGTGGCTCAGCTTAAGCTTGCTGTGGTATAATTAAGGGTCTAGTTTACTTGATGTCCCACCCCACGTTCATGCTGCCAGTTAGATCGCTGTATCCTACAAGCGTTATTTATTTAGAAGTTTATTCAGATCCGATCCAGAGCGATCGCCCTAAATCCTCTGTAAAAAGGAGGACTCGAGTCGCTGAGGTGTCCCTCACTGATATAAAACCCCCTGCAATTCCTATCTCTCAACTCACTCCTGTCTCTCAACTCCTGTAAAGTTAAGATGTAGCTTATGTTTTCGTTCTTGCTGACAGGCTCCTGAACGCTCCTTATGACTAACTTGATGCCGTCTTCAGAATCCGGTACACCCATTAACATTACTGAACTCTGTACCAAACTCAATACCGATTCAGAGAAAAATCAGCTCCAAGTGATTCAGTCCCTTGGTGAAGCGGGTGAACAGGGTTGGCAAGAGTTGATGAAATTTTTAGCCAAGCGTCAGCCTCACCTCCCCAGCGTGGCTGCGGGTAAAGCCTATCAGATGCTCTTCCAGGCTGACTCCTTACAGGTTACCGAATATCTCCAAACCCAGTTTCCTCAGGGGATTGTCCCGTTACAGTCTGAAGTAGGAGTGGACTATTGCTTACTTCAGGAGCTATTAGTAAAGCTGGACTTTCAAGCCGCTGACAAGCTCACCCTGGAGAAAGTCTGTGAACTGGCAGGTTCCGCTGCAATGGAGCGAGGATGGTTATATTTCTCTGAGGTCAGGCAGTTTCCTCGCACCGACCTTCGAACGATTGATACCCTCTGGCAGGTTTATTCAGAAGGGAAATTTGGTTATTCGGTACAACGCAAGCTGTGGCTGAGTCTGGACAAAAACTGGGACAAGTTATGGCCAAAGATTAATTGGCGCAAAGCGGGGGTCTGGACACGGTATCCCCAAGAATTCACCTGGGATCTGACCGCACCTCCGGGGCATCTTCCCCTGTCCAATCAGTTGCGAGGGGTACGAGTTATGGAGGC
>JBOFUV010000003.1:0-42073 GCA_051652765.1 Microcoleaceae cyanobacterium
CGTTGTCAGTGTTCAAACTTGTGTTAAATATCTCTGCAAAGCGAGTGCCTGCAGGCCGCCGTCTTCTGGGTCGTCCTCGACCGGTTAGATCGATGCGAATTTCTGGGTTAATAATGCTCTCTAAGGGGGAAGGCTTGGAAGGCTGATTGGATTGAGGCTTGGGTTGATTATCCATAACGATTGGTTATTCCCTTGACTTAAAAACAGCGGTTTCTATACCCTAAGTAGGTTTGCCAAGAAAGGACTATGCAGTCCGGACAATCAACAATGAAGATCAATTAAGTTTTGGGGGCGAGGGACAGGGGGGTTCGGCTGATGGTTTGGCTGATGCTGTGTGCAATTGCTTGACCGTGAGAATCAGCCGCTTCAAGTGTGGCTTAATGATTTCCTGGCTTTCCTGGGTGAGCTGATCCAGTTGAGTTTGCATTTGGGGCAGATTAACCTCCGTCGAGATCAATGTTTTAGACTCCACACTCTGCATTGAGGCGATCACTTGTTCAATTCGAGCCATCTGCCCTGCCATGTCCTGAATACTATCCTGAACATTGTCCTGAACGGTTCTTTGGCTGGTGATCAATTCTTGGCGCACCTGCTGCCGAATATCTTCTAGGGCGATCGCCACGTTATCCTGAATTGAGGCCACAGTTTGACTCAAAACGGCCAACTGCTTAGCCCTTTGATTGGCTTCCAGGGGCATCTGTTCCAGTTGATGTTGAAGCACTGAAATGTCTCCTAGAAGTTGCTGCTTCATGCCCAAAATTGCCCGAACAGCATTTTTCTCCATCTGCCCAACGGACTGGTGGGCTTCCAGTAAGCCGTCTTGGGTATCGTAGATTTGTTCTTGGAGACGATAGCGATTGGCGACATTAAAAGTCAAGGCCAGGGTTAGAGGCGTGATTCCATAGGCGGCCCGACCTGAGAACAGCACAATTAAAGCACCAACCCCAGATCCGATTAGGGACAATAACTCCGCGATTTGCAGCCAGTGTTTCTTTCTGGTTCGAGAAGAGACAGAACTTTGAAGAACAGTAACATCTGACATACTTTCTGCTCTAGGCTGGCTGACTGGGAGAACTTGAGAGAACATTGCCATAGGGTTCTGAGGGTAAAGATTAAGCGCTTTAACGCGACTTGCGAAAAACTACTCAGGCCCTGCTAATTTTCAGAACAGTGGAAACCAGGAAATGTGAGCAGCTTGTTGCTTTTTAGAAGGATGCCATAGGTAGAAAGACTCCGTAGACATACAGCCAGGAGAGACACTACAAAAAATTTCACGCTTCCGGGCATCCAGAACTTTGGAGAGCCAAAACTCATCTATAACCCCAGTGTAATCTATAGTTAATTCAACAGTTAATTCAACATTGTTAATTCAGTCCTGTAGCAACATCACTATGGAATCCAAGTCAGACAGCCTTACTCAAAAGCTCAAATCCTTGATCAGCATTGCAACTTTTATTGTGCTCGTTGTAGGTGTTGGTTTTTTGGCAATCAACTTTGTGGTTGCTTTAGTTGAAAAACTGAGCTGAACATAGGATTGGTAGGATTTTCGGTACTATTTTAGGATAATCCTCACAACAAATATTAGTGGGGAAACTTGCGGACTTGATATTCGTAACTGTTGATGATTGGCATCTTTAGGTCTCCCATCAAAAGATCCAGCTCATCTGTTTTCGATTGAGGGACTGATTTCCAAGCCTCCCTGGTCTCCCAGCGAATGACAAGCACAACTTTTTCTTGGAACGGATCAATCCAAACTTCCTTGCCGATATAGCCAGGAAATGATCTTAATCCCTCTGTCCAGACCGCTTCATCCCGCTGAATAAAAGCTTCCTGCTGCTCTCTAGGGACATTGAACTCTAACCACTCAATCACCATTAGTCGCCACAAATTGAGATTAACCCGAATCCTGAACTAACCCAAGAATTTTCCTGCCATCCGCATCGCATCTGCAACATCAACATCTCCATCCCCATCTGCGTCCATGAAGTTAGTCAAGACTTGATTGTTTTTGCTGCTCTGGGGATTGCGGGTATCCGTTCCTGTGCTCAACAAACCCAGTACAACTGGGATTAACATTGGCAGCAATCCTTGAATGGTGCCAGCATTAATTCCGGTTCGTTGAGCAATGGCTTGGGCAACCTGAGCCTGCTGCTGAGGAGAGAATAGAGAGTTTACAGCGCTGGCATTGGCTTGGGTTCCGCCAAACTGATTCACCATTGATTGCACCGCATCAGATCCCTGGTTTGTCCGTTTTTCCTGAAGCGCAGACCGAACGAACCCTCCCAACATTGAGAGCGTCGTTTGAGTGTTGTCAGGCGAGAGATTTTGGCTGTTGGCCAGTTGCTGAACGGTGTTCACAATACCGCCGATTTGATCCTTGCTCGCCTGTGAACTTGGATCATTGACAGCCGATAGGATTTGATCAAAAAGTCCCATAATATCCAGAGGTTAGACTTAAGTTAAACATCGCCAGTCTACCTTGATTTAGGTGCAGTTAGTCAAGCTGCCAGGTAGAACAGGAACGCACCCCAACAAACTCTTGACGTTAGTAGAGCTTGATGTTAAGACAGGTAACAAAACTGGGGCAGAAGGATTCGAACCTCCGAATAGCGGGACCAAAACCCGCTGCCTTACCGCTTGGCCATGCCCCAACAGACAGCCAATTACTATGGTAACTGTAACTATAATTGAGTGTCAAGTATTTTACCCGCAATTCTCTATATGAAAATAGTCTCAACATGGAGATTGGGTATCAGGAAATATGGATTGGTGATATCTAGGTCTTCACTAAAGTAATCCTCAAAACGATGGGTTTCAAGGTTTGGTTGGTCAATTAATCCTTTCGTTTAAAGACACAAGATAACATCCGTCAATCCGCCAATGCTCATCCGGTTGTTGTTCCATAATATAAACTGCTCTGACTAGAGTTCCATTGGGAGAAAGGAGCAGAACAGGCTGAGTTGGAATTCCTTGCAACACATTGATTTCCTCAAAAACAACCGCCCGAGGCCGATAAATTGCTGGATAGTTTCTTTTGATCATGTAGACAAAGCTCTCAGCCGTAACAAATTTCTTACGAATGCTGGGACTGGCCAAGGAAAAAGCACATTGATCATCACTGTTCTGAAAGGCTTGCAATTGACGTTCTACGACGAGGCGAATCGTCTGACGATCCCGATCCATAATCATTTCGATAATGTTAACAATAATTCAGCGGGCCAATAAGTTTGACAGTTTGTCGTTGCTCAATCAAATTATAGAGGAAGGTTTAAGTGATTAAATCAAGAAATATTTATAGATCTCTTTGACTCTTGCTTGCCCATAGCAATCCTAAAATAGTGATCTTAAAATAGCGATCCTAAATGAGTGACAAAAAGCAAAGAGGGGTTGAGGCATTTTGTCCCCAGAATTTGTCCCCAAGATTTGTCCCCAAAAAGGGCAACGCGCCTTCGAACCATTTCATAGAGCATTTCAGAGTAACTTAAGATTGTAATGTAAACGTTCAGTTGGATTTTTATCCAAAAATTGGCCCATGACTCAAACAGTTTGGATTGCAAGACACGGCAACCGCATCGATTTTGTCAATCCAGAATGGTTTAAAACGGCTGAACGTCCCTACGATCCACATTTATCAGAGGATGGTTTTGTTCAAGCCCAGCAGTTAGCAAACCGTCTAGCTGGAGAGGGAATTACTCAAGTTTTTTCATCCCCCTTTTTACGAACGGTTCAAACAGCTCATCAGGTCGCTGAAACCCTAAACTTACCACTGAAGCTGGATTGGGGATTGTGCGAATGGCTCAATTCAGACTGGATGCCTGCGTTGCCAGAAACTTTACCCTTAGAACTGCTGGCAGAGAGATTTCCTGCCATTACCCTGGAACACTCGGCTGGAACTCCTTATTATCCTGAGACTTGGGCTGAATGTCTGCAACGCTCAGGGGCAACTGCCAAGCGCTTGGTTGAAGCATTGCCTCAGGAGAATTTACTGTTTGTGGGTCACGGTGCATCAGTAGTTGGAACTGCAACAGCCCTTGCACCTACCTTGCAAGACCGGCAACTGCGAGCGCCCCTGTGTTGCTTATTCAAGCTCGTGCGTCACGATCCAGAGTGGATTGTAGAACTTATGGCCGATACTGCTCACCTCAGCATAATCGAATCAAAGGTTCGTTGGAATTAGTTTGGAATTAGTTTGGAATTAGTGAGGTTAAACCTCTAAAAATTTACTCGTTTGTCTCAATAAGTTTTGTAGAAACTCCGTTAGTTGGGTAGAACGAATTGACTCTCAACAAACCTTTCAGAGTGTTAGCTCGAGAGCATTAGTTCGATCATGTTAGATCTTGCAAGCTCGACCCCCACTGAGGCAATCTAGAATAGAAATTTAAGAAACTTAAATTAACCCGCCATGACGACAATTATCACAATGACCACAACTCATTGATTGTGCCTCTTGGATGAACCCAAAAGCGTTTAGTAAAAACTTCCAGCGACATTGGCGAGTGTTTAAGAATTGCCTCATCTGTTGAACGGCTTTTAAGTTTTGATCTGGGATTGACTTCTGATTTTGAAGATTAATTTCATAGTTAAATGGATCACGCCATTTCAATTGACCTTTGCTATGAAGTAACGAAAGAGCAACTGCACTGCCTTTAAAGTGTTGAGTTACTGTTTCTATAGCTCCCTGCTTCGGCAATTTTTTAATCAGTTGATTAGCAATCTGAGATTGTTTTTGAAGATTTTCAATCAAAAATTGCTGTCTTTGTTTGTCTTCTGGATACAGTAATCCAGTGGGTTCACTCACTAATGTCAAAGCAATTGACCACTCGCCATCTCGCCCAGCTCGACCCACCTCTTGAATGTATTCTGAGAGCAAAAAAGGGGCTTGAAAATGGACAACCCAGCGAACATTGCTTTTGTTAATCCCCATGCCAAATGCACTAGTACAGACCACAAACTTTAGAGTTTCTTGTAACCAATTCTGCTCGATGCTGCGACGTTCTACAGGACTCAAGCCAGCATGATAAGCTGCCGTTTTATACCCCTTCTCCTGTAGCCATTGAACCAGCAACTCACTATCCTTGCGAGTCCGAACATAAACCAAACCCACCTGATGATTGTGAGATTGAATACACTTTAAAAGTTCCTGCTGTCGGCTTCTAGGAGTCCAAACTGTTTTAACATTTAGGGCTAAGTTTAAACGATAGGGACTTAACAAATACTCATCGGGATGATTTAAGTTGAGAACCGTTTTAATCGTTTGCTGAGTTGTTGGATCGGCTGTTGCTGTAAAGGCAGCAATAGCAATTTTTTTTCCGGTTGATTTTGTTTTTAATAATGTCGGGCGGACGGCTCCCAATCGACGATAAGCAGGCCGAAATGTGTCTCCCCACTGGACTAAACAATGCGCTTCATCCAAAATTAATCCATTGATTAAAATATGGGGTTGGGCAATTAAATTCCAAATTGGCTGACTCAGCAAAGTTTCTGGAGAAAGATAGAGGAGCCGAAGCTGATTTTGCTCTAATAATCTTAGGGTTTTCTGACGTTGGGCTGGGGAGAGTTGACTATGGAGTAGGGATGCAGGCAAGTGGCGATCACGAAGTTCTTGCACTTGATTTTCCATCAAAGCAATGAGGGGAGAAACGACCAACGTCAAACCCGATTGCAGGAGCGCAGGCAGTTGAAAACAAATTGATTTTCCGCCTCCTGTTGGCATCACAATTAGGGCATCCTTGCCCGTTAGAATGCTCTGAATAATCTCTCCTTGAGGAGCGCGAAAGTCTGTATAGCCCCAAATCTTTTGAAATCGGGCTCGGACAGTGTCCCAAGATGAGAGTGCCTGACTCATGGCTCAATCCTTGTGTAGTTCACAACATACCGTTCACAATATACTGTTCATAGAATACGGTATAAATTCACGGTATAAATTCATAGTATAAATTCACAGTATAAATTGGCTGCGAACAAAAAATGACGATGACTGATGGAGTCCCATACATTTCCAGACTGTTTGTTTACCCGATTAAATCCTTGGATAGAATCGAGGTTGAAGAGGTTAGTGTTTTAAAAAGTGGTGCGCTTAAACAAGATCGTGAGTTCGCAATCTTTGATGAGTCAGGACAGTTTGTAAATAGCAAACGTAATCATCAGATTCATGCCCTACGCTCTCAGTTTGATTTAGCCACAAACAGGATTACTTTAAAGCGACCCAAAGCAGATCACACCGCCACTTTTGATCTTGATCGGGAACGTGAACCCCTCGAACAGTGGCTGAGCCAGTACTTCAATTTTCCGGTTCAACTCAAGCAAAATCTTGAGATGGGATTTCCGGATGACACGGTTTCTCCTGGCCCTACCCTGATTAGTACAGGAACCTTAGAAACTGTTGCTTCCTGGTATCCTGACTTAGATCTTGAAGCAATTCGTTTACGGTTCCGAGCGAATATTGAGATTTCGGGTGTGCCTGCGTTTTGGGAGGACTGTCTGTTTGCCCAGGCAGGACAAACCACTGACTTTCAACTTGGGGCCGTGAAGCTGGCAGGGGTCAATCCCTGTCAACGCTGTATTGTCGTTACCCGCGATTCTCAGACTGGTACAGCCTATCCTAACTTTCAAAAAACGTTTGTGGTGAAGCGGCAAGCAACCTTACCAAACTGGACAGAGCAGTCCCGGTTCAATCATTTCTACCGACTAGCAATCAACACAAGGATACCAATCTCGGAAGCTGATAAAGCAATTAGGGTTGGAGATATAGCAACCCTAAATCAATCATGAGAAAACCGCAGAGGGGTTTGGGGACTTCGTTCTCAAGGAGGGATAATGCCCCTCCACCCCTGCTTACAAATCAATCATTTAGCACTACCAGATCCTAGATAGATCCTAAAACTTTTAGGATCTATCTGATCAGAATATCGATGTAGCTTGAGATTCCGTGTAACAACACTATTCCGTAGAGACAGACTGAAAGGGTAACATTTACTGAGTTGTAAATGCTACCCGCGAGCACCCAGAGGGTAGAGGGAGTTAACTGACCTGAAACCAGGTTGCGTCGCAACTTCTACCAGACAAGAACAATCTATCATTCCCATATCTTGCGTATTTCACCCAATATTCCGCAATTCCAACTGTCACATATCACAATTTATACTTTTCTGTAGATTACTTGTAGAGATTTTTTGAATAAAAAAGGCACGGTAGTCCGTGCCTTAGAAACAATGGATCTGACTCAATTAAAATCATCGCTAAAGTCACCGCTGAGCAGAAGCTATTGATGAACTCTCAGAGTTATTTAGCATTTGCCCAATCTAACGCCCCCATTCCCGGCTCAGGGTAGCCCAAGTGGCTTCATTTACAACACCATTGGCCGTCAAACCCTTGGCCTCTTGATAAGCAATCACTGCAGCTTCAGTCAGGGGGCCAAATACCCCATCAATCCGACCCGGATTATAGCCCTGGATTTCCAAGCGAGTTTGCAGGGTTCTCACCTGGGAGCCTCTAGCCCCTTTGGCGATCGCCTCTAACTCTGAGGTCGTGGGTTGTAAATTGGACTCCAAAGTTGACTCCAAGGTTGACTCCGAGTTTGATTTTGGGCTTGACTCCGAGATCTCTTCAGGGCTTGTTTCTAGACGTGCTTCTGAATTTAACTCTAGGTTCGGCTCAGGACTTGACTCGGAATTCAGCTCAGCACTTGACTCTAAGGCGCGCCAAGTTGCTCGATCGACTAGACCTGTAACTTCTAGACCCTTAGATGCTTGAAACTCCCGGACTGCTTGTTCTGTTTGAGACCCAAAGACACTGTCAACTCGGCCTGGATCAAACCCGCTGGACGATAACCGTTGCTGTAATCCTCTGACCTGTTCCCCTTCATTGCCCCGCTCTAGAACCCTAACTCGGATTGGGCGATCGGTTCCACCATAAAACGGTTCAGAGAAAAGGCTAGAAGTTGGCTCTTTGGGCTGAAACAATCGAGTCGGCTTTCTGGCAGGAACTAAAATATCGTTCAAATCCAGAGTTTCAACTTCCTCAATAGCTTCCTCAATGCCTTCCTCAAAGTCAATGGAGGAAGATGTTGCGATCGCCCCAGAAGCAAAACCAGGAACCAAGAAAGCTAGCAAACTAACAGCAATAACATTTCGAATACGCATGAGGGCTAACCTCGAACTTCTATAAATAACTTGACGCACAACACAATGAGCAACCCCAAGATTTAACTTAAATCTTATCACTATTGGCTCTGAGGATGTCCAACTCTAACCATTGAATCATCTTGGTAAAACTCGCCAAAAAGGCTTGACAAGCTTTGAATGATTGAAATATAATAGTTCACTGTTGCCAAATTAAAAAACTGCTTCTAAGGCTCAAAATCTCAGGGATTTTTAAAGCCTCTACTGAGCGAGAGCTATTAGCTGGTCTGAGAAGTTGAAAGGCAGCAGCGGCATGTGCATAAGTACGTAGCTAAAGTGCTAAACGGGCGATGTTTCAAAGCTGTCAGTCGTGCTTTCCTGACTGAACGTGCAGAATCATAAGGCGCAGTTAAGGATACTGA
Organism: Microcoleaceae cyanobacterium; assembly: GCA_051652765.1. Lineage (GTDB taxonomy): Bacteria > Cyanobacteriota > Cyanobacteriia > Cyanobacteriales > Microcoleaceae > JBHJGO01. The sequence goes on from JBOFUV010000003.1 coordinate 8,543, forward strand.
ACAACTTATTAGTTATTCAAGTCCGTGCGACTTTTAATGTAGTTCTAGAGTTTTCTAGGCTGCAGCTTATAGATTAGACGACCTAGCCAATTTGTACAGTTCAAGATAACCAACCTGTTTTGTGATTGCAGTGCTTCTGCACAAAACGGATGTTTCTTTGAGCTTTGAGTGGGCGATTCCCAGAGCGGTGAATCCGGTTCTATCGATCAAAAGTCAAACTAAAGGAAGAGGGGCGAGTTTAAGTGTCTTTAGGTATCCTTGGGACAAAGCTCGGCATGACTCAAGTCTTTGAAGCTGATACTGGAAAAGCAGTTCCGGTAACAGTGATTCAAGTAGGGCCATGCATAGTGACTCAGGTAAAAACTGAGCAAACAGATGGCTACGTTGCCGTACAGATTGGTTATGGCGAAGTTAAGGACAAGGTTCGTAAGCTCAACACCAAAAAGTCTCCGGGCAAAGAGGTGAACAAGTATCTGAGTAATGCTGAGCAGGGTCACCTTGTTAAGTCTGGGGGGACTCTGGTTCGTCATTTGCGAGAATACCGTGTGTCCAACACGGGGAGCTTTGAATTGGGGCAGCAGATTAAAGTTGACATCTTTGAGCCAGGTCAACTGGTTGATGTAACCGGAACCAGTATGGGTCGAGGGTTTGCAGGCTATCAGAAGCGGCACAACTTCAAGCGAGGCCCCATGGCTCATGGTTCAAAGAATCATCGTCAGCCTGGTTCGATCGGCCCTGGAACAACGCCGGGTCGAGTTTATCCCGGCAAGCGGATGGCTGGACGGTATGGCGGTAAGCAGATTACGACTCGCAAGTTGACAGTTGTGCGGATTGATCCAGAACGAAATCTGATTTTGATCAGAGGTGCTGTTCCGGGTAAGCCAGGTGGATTGCTCAGCATTGCACCGGCCAATCTAGTGACTTAGAAACAGAAATAAGAGGGAAAGACATGGTTGAGTGTGTTGTCCGCAATTGGGAAGGTGAAGAAGTCGGGCAAGCCACCTTTGAGCTTAAGGTTGCGAAAGAAAAGACTGCGGCTCATATTGTTCATCGAGCCCTAATGCGCCAGATGAATAATGCCCGTCAGGGAACTGCCAGTACTAAGACGCGAGCAGAAGTTCGAGGGGGTGGACGTAAGCCTTGGAGACAAAAAGGAACCGGGCGAGCGCGAGCAGGTTCGATTCGTTCACCGCTCTGGCGGGGAGGTGGTGTAACCTTTGGGCCAAAGCCTAGGGATTACTCAGTCAAGATGAACCGCAAAGAGAGACGTTTAGCCTTGCGGACTGCGTTTCAGAGTCGAGCAGCCGACCTGATTGTTGTGGAAGAGTTTGCTGAACAGTTCCCTCAGCCTAAGACAAAAGACTTGCTGGCAGCGATCGTCCGTTGGGGTGTCGAACCCGATACCAAGGTTTTATTGATCTTGCCTGAAAAGCAGGACACTGTTTATTTGTCCGGTCGCAACGTTGCCACCCTTCAGGTCTGTCTGGCAGATAGCTTGAATGTTTATAGCGTTTTAGCTGCCGACAAAATTGTGACCACCCCTAGTGCTCTTGCCAAGATTCAGGAGATTTACAGTGATTGAGTACAATCCCCGTGACTTAGCTGATATCGTTCGGCGACCCATCCTAACTGAACGAGCAACCCTGATGATGGAGCTGAACCAGTATACATTTGATGTCGATCCGCGAGCGACCAAACCGATGATCAAGCAAGCAATTGAACTGTTGTTTGCGGTGAAAGTGTTAAGCGTCAATACTCACAATCCTCCTCGAAAGCAGCGGAGAGTGGGAAAATTTGCTGGGTTCAAGTCTCGTTACAAGCGGGCAATTGTCACCTTAGAAGATGGGGAAGTGATGCGAAAGCTTCTGTTCCCAGAGGTTTAGGTTTAGTAGGAGCTGTTTTCAACTGAAGCTGTTAGCTAGAACCAGAGTTCTGGGCTAGGAGCGCTTCTGAACTATAAGCATTAAGTCGCAAGTATAAAAGGCAAATTATGGGAATTCGTGCATATCGACCCTATACTCCTAGCACCCGTCAGCATACGGTTTCAGACTTTGCGGAGATCACCCGTTCAGATCCTGAACGATCTCTGTTAGCGTTCAAACACCGTCACAAGGGTAGAAATAACCGGGGAGTCATTACCTGTAGGCATCATGGGGGCGGTCATCGGCAGCTCTATCGGATCATTGATTTTCGGCGGGATAAGCTGAACATTCCGGCCAAAGTTGCTGAAATTGAGTATGACCCCAATCGGAATGCTCGGATTGCATTGCTATATTATACCGATGGCGAAAAGCGGTATATTCTTCATCCTTTAGGACTGGCAGTGGGAACCGTGATCATTTCTGGGCCTGAGGCACCAATCGAGATCGGGAATGCCCTACCCCTGATTAAAATTCCTTTAGGAACAGACGTTCATAACGTTGAGTTGATTCCAGGCAAAGGGGGGCAGATTGTTCGGGCAGCGGGAACTGCTGCTCAACTCATGGCCAAGGAAGGGGACTATGTGACATTGAGATTGCCTTCAGGGGAACAGCGCAAGGTTCCATCCCGATGCTATGCCACGATTGGTCAAGTCGGCAATGCTGATATCCGCAACTTGAGTATTGGCAAGGCCGGTCGAAATCGTTGGCTAGGGAAACGTCCCACCGTGCGCGGAAGTGTGATGAACCCTGTTGACCACCCCCATGGGGGTGGAGAAGGGCGAGCACCTATTGGCCGCAGTGGCCCAGTGTCCCCTTGGGGCAAGCCAGCTTTGGGAGGTAAAACCCGTGATCCCAAGAAACGGAGCAGTGCACTCATTGTGCGACGACGGCGGAAGTCTTCGAAGCGCGGCAAAGGGGGCCGTCAGTCTTAAGGTCTGTCTGTTTTACACAACCTGTTTTGAATCTTCTGTCTTGAACGTTTTGCTTTGAACACTAACCCTTATCCCCTAATCTGACTATGTCTCGTTCTCTAAAAAAAGGCCCGTTTGTTGCCGATCATCTTTTAAGCAAAATTGAAGCGCTAGATAATAGTGGCCGCAAGGAAGTGATTAAGACTTGGTCACGGGCCTCCACGATTTTGCCCCTAATGATCGGTCACACCATTGCTGTTCACAACGGCAAGCAACATGTTCCAGTCTTTATCACTGAACAAATGGTCGGTCATAAGTTGGGGGAATTTGCCCTAACCCGAACCTATAGAGGTCACGCCAAGAGTGATAAGAAAGCTCGTCGCTAAGGGGATCTGAGGAATTGATTTTACATCGAGCTAGTTGATGGAGTAGTGAAACACTATGGCTATAGACACTGATTCTGAAGTTAAGGCGATCGCTCGCTATATCAGAATATCCCCTGACAAAGTTAGACGGGTACTCGATCAAATTCGGGGACAGTCCTACCGAGATGCTCTGATTATGCTTGAGTTTATGCCCTATCGAGCCTGTGAGCCGATTCTTAAGGTACTGCGTTCGGCAGTTGCGAATGCCGAGCACAACGAAGGGCTTGATCCCGCTACTCTGATGGTTTCGACTGCTTACGCTGACCAAGGCCCAAGTTTGAAGCGTTTTCAACCTCGGGCTCAAGGGCGAGCTTATCCCATTCGTAAGCCAACTTGTCATATTACCGTGGCAGTTGCACCCAGAATTGAGACCAAATAAACCGTTATCTACAAGCGATTATGGGACAAAAAATTCATCCGATCGGTTTCCGACTCGGCATTACCCAAGAGCATAGGTCATGCTGGTTTGCAGATCCCAAGCAATACCCGGAGCTTTTGCAAGAAGACTATAAAATTCGCAAGTACGTTTATAAGACTCTAAGCAATGCTGGAATTTCCAATATTCGAGTCGAACGGAAAGCCGATCAAATTGATCTTCAAGTGTTAACGGCAAGACCTGGCGTGGTAGTGGGTCGAGGCGGTGCAGGGATTGAAGCCTTAAGGGTTGGGCTCCAGAAAGAGTTGGGCAGTAGCCGTCAAATTCGGATCAATGTGGTGGAAGTGGCTCGGGTTGATGCTGATGCCACCCTAATCGGAGAGTACATTGCCCAGCAACTTGAAAAGCGGGTTTCGTTTCGTCGAGTTGTCCGTCAAGCGATTACCAGAGCCCAGAAGGCAGGGATTGAGGGGATTAAGATTCAGGTCAGCGGTCGTCTGAACGGGGCAGAAATTGCCCGGACAGAATGGACGCGGGAAGGACGAGTTCCCCTCCACACCTTGAGAGCTGATATTGATTACGCCTACTGCACAGCCCTAACAATCTACGGAATTTTAGGCATTAAGGTCTGGGTATTCAAAGGAGAGATTATTCCAGGTCAGGAAGAGGTCGCTGCAACAGCTAATGTTGCTCAGCCTCGTCGCAAACAACCGCGTCGTCAGAAATATGATGATCGATCCAATGAAACCTAAGCCTTGCCAAGGACTGATGGCGGTTTTTCAGTATGTTCAGATGCTTGCTTTGAGAAAGCAGCACTAATGCACTTACCCCTAACACCTATCTCTAACAGCAAATGCTAAGTCCTAAAAGAACGAAATTCCGCAAGCAACAGCGCGGACGCATGAAGGGTCAAGCGACTCGAGGCAACAAGATTGATTTTGGCGAATATGGCTTGCAGGCTCTAGAGCCATCTTGGATTACGGCTCGCCAAATTGAGGCAGCTCGTCGTGCCATGACTCGCTATATTCGTCGGGGTGGGAAAATTTGGATTCGGATTTTTCCAGATAAGCCCATTACGATGCGCCCTGCAGAAACCCGGATGGGTTCTGGAAAAGGGGCTCCTGAGTTCTGGGTTGCCGTCGTCAAGCCAGGTCGAATGATGTTTGAAATCGCCGGGGTTTCGGAAGCGATTGCTCGCGAAGCCATGCGCTTGGCAGCCTTTAAGTTGCCAATTAAAACTCGGTTTGTGATGCAGCAACAACAAGAGGTTGAATCTGAGACAGTTGAGGCAATTGAGGCAGTTGAGGCAGTTGAGGTTGAGCCAATTGTTGAGACAGTCTTGGAGTCAAGCATGAGTGACTAGACTTGGCAGTTTGCAGGCACTCATCCAGATACCAAATTGCAGGCACTAGATTGGGAGAAAGGCATGGCATTTTCAAAGGTTGAAGAAGTGAGGCAGCTCGATAATCAAGAGCTAGCTGAACAGATTTTAGAGCTAAAGAAGAAACTGGTTAATTTAAGACTTCTGAAAGCGACAGGGCGCATGGAAAAACATCATGAGTTCAAACATACGCGGCATCGTTTGGCCCAATTGATGACGGTTGAGCATGAACGGAAGCAGCCTGAGCAGTCCATCTCTGACCCTGGGGTTGCAGAGGATGCATCTCAAGAGCAGACCGCATCTTTGGCTAAATCTATCTCTGATCAAACTGAAGCGGAATAGCCATGCTAGAGGTGAGCAATACATTTTTATGGGGGTTTAGGGGTTCTTCCACGTTTGATGTTCCAGGTTTAAGTGTTTTAGTTCTAGGATTGTAAAGCTATGGCAGTTAAAGAAAGAGTTGGTTTAGTCATTAGCAATAAAATGCAGAAAACCGTCGTGGTTGCAGTAGAAAATCGTTCTCCTCATCCTAAGTACGGCAAGATCGTAGTGAAAACAAAGCACTACAACGCTCATGATGCAGACAATCAATGCCAGGAAGGAGATCGGGTTTTAATTCAAGAAACTCGTCCTTTGAGCAAAACAAAGCGCTGGAATGTGATTGAAATTTTAAATGTGAAATCCAAGTAAAGATTTTCCTGTGACTGATCGATTCAAACTCTAGAAGAGAAAGAAGCCATGATTCAAACGCAGTCGTTATTAAATGTTGCTGACAACAGCGGGGCTCGGAAGTTAATGTGCATTCGGGTTCTCGGGGGCGGCAATCGTCGTTACGCCTTCATTGGAGATGAAATTATTGCCGTAGTTAAGGATGCTATTCCAAACATGGCGGTTAAAAAGTCGGACGTAGTGAGAGCCGTTGTTGTCCGAACTCGTCACAATTTGCGGCGGGACAGTGGCATGAGTATTCGGTTTGATGACAATGCTGCTGTCATTATCAACCCGGATGGAAACCCAAAAGGAACTCGTGTTTTCGGGCCTGTTGCTCGTGAATTGCGGGAAAAGAACTACATGAAGATTGTGTCTTTAGCACCGGAGGTTCTTTAAGATGCTAGGCAAACAAAAGCAAGGCCCTCAAAAAAGCACTGAAGCCATCAAGATGCACGTTAAGAAGGGCGATACCGTGCAAGTGATTAGCGGGCGCGACAAAGGAAAAGTGGGGGAAGTCCTCAAAGCGATGCCCAAAATCAGCAAGGTGATTATTAAAGATGTGAATGTCCGCACGAAGCACGTTAAGCCGACTCAAGAAGGAGAATCGGGTCGGGTTGTGACTTTTGAAGCTCCGATTCACAGCTCTAACGTCATGCTCTATTCCAGTAAAGAAAAGGTTGCTAGCCGAGTTGGCTATACCTTTACTGAGGATGGTCGCAAGGTACGGATGTTGAAGCGAACTGGAGAAATCATTGATTGATCCGATTTCCACTCCAACCCAAAGTGTAGCCTGACTTTACATTCAAACTTGTCCTGACCCAGCCCAGGAATATTCAAAGGAGATTGAACTATGGCTTCTAAGCTGAAAACCCAATATCAGGAGCAAATTGTTCCTAAGTTGATGGAGCAATTTAAGTACGAAAATATCCATCAAGTTCCCAAGGTGACGAAGGTGACTCTGAATCGAGGACTCGGTGAAGCCTCTCAGAATGCTAAGGCTCTAGAGTCTTCGGTCAAAGAGATCGGGATTATCACTGGCCAGAAACCCGTAGTCACCCGTGCGAAGAAGGCGATCGCTGGCTTCAAGATTCGTCAAGGAATGCCCGTTGGAGTCATGGTCACCCTGCGCGCTGACCGGATGTATTCATTTCTGGAACGGTTGATTCATCTATCTCTGCCTCGGATTCGAGATTTTCGCGGGATTAGCCCTAAGAGCTTTGACGGTCGAGGCAATTACAGTTTGGGAGTCAGAGAGCAACTGATCTTCCCTGAGATTGAATACGACAGCATCGACCAAATCCGAGGCTTAGACATTTCAATCATTACGACCGCTAAGACTGACGAGGAAGGGCGTGCCTTACTGAAAGAAATGGGAATGCCTTTTCGGGAGAGTTAAGGAAGCAAACTAGTAAGTAACTATGGCAACAAACGATACCATTTCAGATATGTTGACCCGCATTCGCAACTCTTGCATGGCGCGTCATCGAACTACTCAAATCCCATTGACTCGGATGACTCGGAGTATTGCTCAAGTTCTCAGGGACGAAGGCTTCATCGGAGAGGTTGAGGAAGTGGGAGAAGGTCTCAGAAGAAATTTGGTTTTATCTCTGAAGTACCATCCCAAGACCCGAATGCCCACGATTAGAACCCTGAAGCGGGTGAGTCGCCCTGGTTTACGAGTTTACAAAAATCGGAAAGAACTCCCACGGGTTTTAGGGGGGATTGGAATTGCCATCATCTCGACCTCAAAAGGCGTGATGACAGACCGAGAGGCTCGCCGTCAAGGGATTGGTGGAGAAATTCTGTGTTACATCTGGTAACCCCGGTATCAGTTGACTGGTGTCGGTCGATCTGAAGCTGATAATTTTTATCCCTATTGTGAGTCAGAGCTAAACCCCTAGTAACGAATACTGAGTAAAGCGACTATGTCTAGGATTGGTAAACGTCCAATACCTGTGCCATCGAAGGTGACCCTAACTATTGATGGGCAACAGGTTAAAGTTAAAGGGCCAAAGGGAGAACTCTCCCGTGAGCTGCCCGCAGAAGTTTTGGTTGAACAGGCAGGAGAAATGGTCACGATCACACGGCGAGATGAGTCACGTCCAGCTCGTCAGCGTCACGGTCTATCTCGAACCTTAGTCGCCAATATGGTTGAGGGAGTCTCGAAAGGCTTTGAAAAGCGCCTGGAAATTCAAGGGGTGGGCTATCGTGCCCAGGTTCAGGGACGCAACTTGATTCTAAACGTTGGATATAGCAAACCCGTTGAGATGAAGCCCCCCGAAGGGATTACCTTGGCCGTAGAAGGGAATACAAACGTCATTGTCACTGGCATTGACAAAGAAATCGTTGGCAACATGGCTGCTCAAATTCGAGCCGTTCGTCCACCTGAACCGTATAAAGGGAAAGGAATTCGCTATGCCGGAGAACAAGTAAGACGTAAAGCTGGTAAGTCAGGGAAGAAATAAACTATGAAACTTACTCGTCAAGAATCCCGTGAACGTCGCCATCGTCGAGTGCGGCGTAGTGTATTTGGAACCTCTGAACGGCCTCGAATGGCAGTGTTCCGTTCTCATAAGCACATCTATGTTCAAGTCATTGATGACACAAAGCAGCACACCCTAGTGGCTGCCTCAACCCTCGATCCTGAATTGAAGACTCAAGTTGAGTCTGGTGGAACTTGTGATGCTTCCATGCAAGTCGGTCAGCTCGTTGCCCAGCGATCGCTCTCCCAAGGCATCACCAAAGTGGTGTTTGACCGAGGGGGATATCTCTACCATGGTCGGGTTAAAGCATTAGCCGAAGCTGCCCGTGAAGCTGGATTGGACTTCTAATAAGATTGGGTTGCTCTCGTTATGATCTGAAACTCGGATGACAAATAACGGATAACAAATAAACTATGTCAGAACAACAACAACAGCGTCGAAAAAAAGGAAATCGTACCAAGGAAAAAGAGTCGGAGTGGCAAGAGCGGGTAGTTCAAATCCGTCGAGTTACTAAAGTTGTGAAGGGGGGTAAGAAATTAAGCTTCCGGGCCATCGTGATTGTTGGAAACGAACGCGGTCAAGTCGGAGTCGGGGTTGGCAAAGCGGCTGATGTCATTGGTGCCGTAAAGAAGGGGGTGGCGGATGGCCGCAAGAACCTGATTACCGTGCCTCTAACTCGCTCATTCTCAATCCCCCATCTCTCGAACGGGGCAGGTGGAGGTGCCAAGGTAATGATTCGTCCGGCTACGCCCGGTACGGGTGTAATTGCCGGGGGAGCTGTCCGAACTGTTTTAGAGCTAGCTGGTGTGCGGAACGTCCTGGCAAAGCAGCTAGGATCTGGCAATCCCCTAAACAATGCTAGAGCAACGGTAGATGCCCTCTCAACCCTACGCACGTTCTCAGACGTTGCAGCGGAGCGCGGGGTTCCGGTTGAGCAGTTCTATGCTTAACCATTGGGTCAAGCCGCTCCAGAAATTGCTTGTCGGAAAAGCAGAAATGACCGTGATTATCCTGTCAACGGATTGAAGTTTGTAGAGTTTTTAGAGGGCTTGAGGATGAGACTAAAAGATGCAGTTCCGAATGAAGGGTCTCGAACCAGAGGCCGTCGTGTTGGCCGAGGCATTTCTGCGGGTCAAGGGGCCAGTTGTGGTAAGGGAATGCGAGGGCAGAAGTCCCGCTCAGGTCGGGGCACTCGGCCTGGATTTGAAGGGGGTCAGAACCCATTGTACCGACGCTTACCAAAATTGAAAGGCTTTCCCCTTGTTCATCGGAAGCAGTACACTACCATTAATGTAGAACGGTTGGCATCACTTCCAGTCAATTCAGAGGTAACCCTAGCTTCTCTCATGGAAGTTGGGATTGTTACGACTAATGATGGGCCATTAAAGCTTCTAGGGGATGGAGAGTTAGGGGTTGCTCTGACTGTTAAAGCAGCCGCTTTTACCAAAACTGCCCGAAGCAAGATTGAGGCTGCAGGGGGAACCTGTGAAGTGATCAAAACCCGCCGTCAGACTAAGGGAGAGATGGTTCAGTCTCAAGATCAAGAGATTTCCTCTGAAGTCGAGGCCCTCTCTGAGGTCAAGGCTCCCTCCGCAGAGGAGACCACATCTGAAGAAGAATAGATCAATCTCTCAGCTCTTAAGCTCAGTCATCAATTAAGAGGTAGCCTTTCATGGTTGTCAGTCGAGATAAAATACCTACGGCCCAAGAAACGTTTATGCAGATGGCCCAAGCTGCTGGTTTGAGGGGCCGTATTCTAGTAACCGTTGGTTTGCTAGTTCTAGTTCGTTTGGGTGTGTTTCTCCCGATTCCTGGAATTGATCGGGCCGCTTTTTCAGAAAATATCCAGAACAGTCCAGTGATTGGCCTGCTTGACCTGTTCGCGGGAGGGGGCTTATCCGCACTAGGAATTTTTGCTCTGGGAATTTTGCCTTATATTAATGCTTCCATTATTATGCAGCTCATGACTGCAGCTCTTCCCAGCTTAGAAGATCTGCAAAAAAATGAAGGGGAAGCAGGGCGGCGCAAAATATCTCAGATTACTCGGTATGTTGGCTTGGGTTGGGCCGTGCTGCAAAGTTTTGGTCTAGCGCTCTATATCAACAACCTGGCTGGAGTCCCTCAGAATCCCGGCCCTGTGTTTATTGCAGAGGTTGTTCTAGCACTGACCGCTGGCTCAATGTTTGTGATGTGGGTTTCAGAACTCATTACCGAGCGAGGAATTGGCAACGGAGCCTCTCTGCTGATTTTCGTGAATATTGTAGCGGTTTTGCCTCGATCTCTGGGTGACACGATTACCTTGGCTCAAAGCGGTGACCGAGCAATTGTTGGACGAGTCATCGTTCTACTGTTGATCTTCCTGGCAATGATTGTCGGGATTGTCTTTGTTCAGGAAGGGACTCGCCGAATTCCGATTGTTTCAGCTCGTCGTCAAGTGGGTCGCAAGCTCTATCGAGAACGAACGAGCTACTTGCCGTTGCGCCTGAATCAGGGCGGGGTAATGCCGATCATTTTTGCATCTGCTGTACTCATCATTCCGGCATCTCTGTCTCAGTTCACCAATAATCCAATTCTGACTAAGGTGGCAACGGCTTTAAGTCCAAGCGGCCAAAGTCCTTGGGCATACACCCTGTTTTATCTCTCACTGATTCTGTTCTTCAGTTATTTCTATGCGTCTCTGATCATGAACCCGGTGGATATTTCTCAAAACCTGAAGAAAATGGGTGCGAGCGTTCCAGGAATTCGTCCCGGCAAAGCAACAAGCGAATATATTGAGCGAGTCTTGAATCGCTTAACCTTTCTGGGAGCTGTGTTTCTGGGGCTGGTTGCAATTATCCCAACCATCGTGGAGAGTGCAACGCGAGTTCCAACCTTTCGAGGATTTGGGGCAACGTCCCTGTTGATCTTAGTTGGCGTAGCAATTGATACAGCCAAACAAGTTCAAACCTATGTAATTTCCCAACGATATGAAGGGATGGTGAAACAGTAGTGGTTCAGATTATTTTTTTAGGCCCTCCCGGTGCAGGCAAAGGAACACAGGCTATTCGATTGGCCGAGCACTATCAGATTCCCCATATTTCAACGGGGGACATTCTGAGGTCTCAGGTGGCTCAGAAAACCGATCTGGGTCAACAAGCTCAGACATACATGGACAAAGGAGATTTGGTTCCCGATCAACTGATCTTGGACATGGTCAAGGAGCGCTTGTCTCAAGCTGATGCTCAAACTGGTTGGATTCTAGATGGATTCCCTCGCAATGTTGCTCAAGCCGCTTTTGTAGAGCAAATGCTAATACAGCATTTTAGCTCTCTGGCAGAGAGTTCCGGTGCTCCAAAGGAGGATATCGAGCAAGTTATTGTCATCAGTCTAGACGTTCCAGATGAGACCCTCATTCAGCGCCTTGTAGAGCGAGGTTTAGAGCGAGGTCGTCAAGATGATAACGAAACAACCATCCGACATCGATTGCAAGTTTATCGGGAGCAAACTGCACCTCTGATCGAGTTTTATCAAGCTCGCCAACAATTGAATAAGGTCAATGGGAACTTGTCTGTCGATGAAGTTACCGTTGAGCTTTTGAGTGCTGTGGACAAGGCGAGAAACTCATGAACTTTCTTTGTCCCCTTGACAATTGCTCAATAATTTGTTCAGGAACTTGGTAAAATTCTGTTAAGAAACGCTGTCAAAGTCATTGCATTTTTCCTACTCCATTTAGTTGGGTTGAGGGCTGTGGATTTACTGGGGGCATTAGTTGAATTGAAGGAGTTTTAGCTTGTCTAAGCAAGATTTGATTGAGATGGAGGGAACAGTTACAGAGTCTCTCCCCAACGCCATGTTTCGGGTTGACCTAGATAATGGGTTTAATGTCTTAGCCCATATCTCGGGCAAAATCCGTCGAAATTACATTAAGATTCTGCCAGGAGATCGGGTTAAGGTCGAACTCACTCCTTATGATTTGACGAAAGGTAGAATTACGTATCGTCTGAAGAAGAAGTGATTCTGCCCGATGAGAAAGAAATCAACAATAAATCAACAATATTTACTCCTGTTGATTTAAGGACAGCTAGTGGTATAATATTAAGTTCGTTGTAGTATTGCCTAGAATAGCATGAAGGTTCGAGCTTCAGTTCGTAAGATTTGTGAGAAATGTCGAGTCATTCGGCGGCGGGGTCGCGTGATGGTGATTTGTTCTAACCCAAAGCATAAACAGCGACAGGGCTAGGGTATCTATCTGTACAGATTGCACAAGTACGTTGTCATTCTGAAAAAGTCTTGCCCGAGGACTTAGAAAGATTTGATAAGTTTAAGTCATAGACAACTTCTAGGACTTAAGTTTAGAGCCTGGGTAAGGTCATAAATCAGCTTAGTAAGTCATAGAGTGAACTAGAAACGATGAGGGAGAGAGAGTTGTGGCACGAATAGCTGGGGTAGATCTTCCCCGCGATAAACGAATTGAGATCGGGCTGACCTACATCTATGGAATTGGGCTTTCAAGATCTCACGAGATTTTAGAGGAATCTGGAGTTAACCCAGATACCCGTGTGAAGGACTTGAATGATGCTGAAGTAGCTGCATTGCGAGCGGCTGTTGAAAGTAAGTATCAAGTTGAGGGTGACCTCAGGCGTTGGGAAGCAATGAACATCAAGCGGTTGACGGACATTGGTACCTACCGAGGCCGTCGCCACCGTATGGGTTTACCTGTTCGTGGGCAAAGAACTCGCACGAATGCTAGAACTCGTAGAGGGGTCAGGCGAACTGTAGCAGGTAAGAAGAAGGCTGCGAAGAAGTAATGAGTTGCCACGGGTACAGGATAATGAGATTTTGTGCGCCCTATGGTTTCTTTTTGGCATTGCCAACGTCAAATTATCAATTGAGAGAATACTATGGCCAAACCGTCTAAGAAGTCTACTGCAAAAAAGCAGAAGCGAAATGTTCCGAATGGGCACGCATACATTCAGTCCACGTTTAACAATACAATTGTCACCATTACAGACCAAAATGGCGAAGTGATTTCTTGGGCTTCAGCAGGGTCTACAGGGTTTAAAGGGGCCAAAAAAGGGACTCCTTTTGCGGCCCAAACTGCCGCTGAGAATGCTGGTCGTCGAGCCAGTGATCAAGGAATGCGACAGGTTGAGGTGATGGTTAGCGGCCCAGGGGCAGGACGAGAAACGGCTATTCGTGCTCTCCAAGGATCAGGGCTTGAGATCACCCTAATTAGGGACATTACTCCTATTCCGCACAATGGATGTCGTCCCCCAAAGCGCCGCCGTGTGTAGTGTAGGTCTTAGGAGAAGGTCATCGGTAGAGGGATCAGAAAAAAGACGAGTGGGTCTTGAGTTAAGCTCAACAGCTTTTTTAGAGTTCTCTGTTCAAACTTAAGTATTTTGACGACGGGGCTGAAAGGAGAAGGGAGGTCACTGGTGGCGCAGTTTAAAATTGAGTGCATTGAATCTAGCACAGAAGCTGATCGGAGCCAATATGGCAAGTTTGTGATAGAGCCCCTTGACCGAGGTCAAGGAATTACTGTAGGGAATGCTCTGCGGCGAGTTCTATTAGCAAACTTGGAAGGATCAGCAATTACAGCAGTACGAATTGCAGGGGTAAACCATGAGTTTGCTACGATTAAGGGAGTTCGGGAGGATGTGCTTGAGGTTTTGCTAAATCTTAAGGAAGTTGTCCTCAATAGTTACTCTGAACAGAAGCAGATTGGTCGCCTATTGGTTCAAGGGCCTGCAACAGTTACTGCAGGTCACTTTGATTTGCCTTCTGAAGTTGAAGTCGTTGACAGGAGTCAGTACATTGCGACTCTCTCTCCTGATTCAACTTTAGAGATGGAGTTCCAGATTGACAAGGGCACTGGATACCGAGCTGTGGATCGGAATCGAGATGAAGCAACTTCTCTTGATTTCCTTCAAATTGATGCCATCTTCATGCCTGTTCACAAGGTGAACTATACCGTTGAAGATGCTCGGATCGGAGATTCTCTTGAGCAAGATCGCTTGATCATGGAGGTCTGGACGAATGGGAGTCTAACGCCTCAAGAAGCGATGAGTCAGGCTGCTACAACCTTAGTAGGTCTGTTCTCACCGCTGAAGGATATCACGCTAGAATCTGTCAAGGCAGAACCTGGCGAAGACGTTGATCCCACGAGTCAAATTCCAATTGAGGAGCTACAGCTCTCTGTGAGAGCTTATAACTGCCTCAAGCGGGCTCAGATTAATTCTGTGGCTGACCTTCGAGACTATACTCAAGAAGACTTGCTTGAAATTAAGAATTTTGGGCAAAAGTCTGCTGAAGAAGTAATTGAGGCGCTGCAGAAACGTTTAGGTATTACCCTTCCTTTGGAAAGGGCTAGTAAATCTTAGTCGTGTTGTTTATCTCAACAGAGAGTCGATTATGCGTCATCGTTGTCGTGTTCCCCAACTCAGTAAACCCGCTGACCAGCGGAAGGCTCTGCTCCGAGCCCTAACCACGGAGCTAGTTCGTCACGGTCGGATTACAACAACAAAGGCTCGAGCTAAAGCAGTTCGAACTGAAGTTGAACGAATCATTACCCTGGCCAAAGATGGATCTCTTTCGTCTCGGCGGAGAGCTTTGGGCTATATATATGACAAGCAACTGGTTCATGCTTTGTTTGAAGGGGTTCCAGATCGTTATGGATCTCGCAATGGAGGGTACACTCGCATTATCCGAACCATTCGTCGTCATGGCGACAATGCTGAGATGGCGATTATTGAGCTAGTGTGAAATTGGCGGGGGTTTATCTTGGGGGGTCAGAGTTACAGCGAGTTGCTCTGATCATTCAGTACCAAGGAACTCATTTTCATGGATGGCAACGTCAGCCCAATGGCCGAACAGTTCAAGAGGAGATTGAGAAGGCGATCGCAGGGGTTTTAGAGTGTCCTGTGACCGTCCAAGCAGCAGGTCGAACCGATTCGGGGGTACATGCTGCGGCACAGGTCGCCCACTTTGATGCTCCAAGTCATATTCCAGCTCACCGTTGGGCTACAGTCTTGAACGGTCGCCTGCCCTCTGATATTCTGATTCGAGCTTCAATTCAAGTGCAATCTACTTGGCACGCTCGGTTTTCGGCAGTCTGGCGGCGTTATCGCTATACGTTATACACTGATGCTCGACCCAACTTGTTCATTCGTCCCTTTGCTTGGCATTACTACCAAGCTTCTCTGGATGAATCCCTGATTCAAGCGGCTTTAAGCCCTTTGGTCGGCTACCACCATCTGTCTGCTTTTCAGCGCGCAGGTTCCTCTCGACCCCATGCCTGGGTTGAGGTACAAGAAGCACAGTGTAAACGGCAAGGGTCGTTCCTCTACATTGAGGTTCAAGCTAGTGGATTTCTTTATGGCATGATGCGGCTTTTAGTTGGAATGCTGGTGCAGGTGGGAACCCAGGAGCGATCGCCGGAAAACTTCAGACAGATTTGGGAAAGTGAACGTCGAGAACTGGTCAAACATGCCGCTCCTGCTCAGGGTCTTTGCCTTTTACGGGTTGGCTATCCAGATTTTCCGGTCGATCCCGAAGTCTGGTTTGATACGTTTCCCAGATTTATAATCGGTTCAGGCAGCAATTACAGTTTTATAGATCATCAGTCTTCATTATTGATTTGAGGAGAACTTTAATGACTAAAACCTATCTTCCTGTTCAGAATACAATTGAACAAAAGTGGTATGTCGTGGATGCAGCAAATCAGCGGTTGGGCCGTTTAGCAACCGAGATTGCTTGCGTGATTCGGGGAAAAAACAAGCCCATTTATACCCCTCACATGGATACAGGGGATTTTGTTGTGGTAGTCAATGCTGAAAAAATCCAGGTGACAGGGAGAAAGCCCAGTCAAAAGCTCTATCGTCGCCACTCCGGAAGACCTGGGGGGATGAAAGTAGAGACCTTTGAACAGCTTCAAGCCCGGATTCCTGAACGGATTATCGAGGATGCTGTTCGAGGAATGTTGCCCAAGAATACTTTAGGACGACAGCTCTTCAAAAAGCTTAAGGTTTATGCAGGCCCAGATCATCCCCATGAAGCGCAGCAACCTGAACCCCTGACAATCAATACAATTCCAGCAACTAAAGGAGAATAATCATGCAAGCAACCGATAGTAATCCAGCCGTTTATTGGGGGACAGGGCGACGGAAGACTTCTAGTGCTAGGGTTCGTCTAGTTCCAGGAACCGGAAAGTTAACAATTAATGGGCGGGAAGGAGAATCTTACCTACAGTTCAACATGGTCTATCTGTCAATAGCCAAGGCTCCCCTAGAGGTTTTGGGCTTGGAGAATGACTATGATATTTTAGTCAATGTTCGGGGAGGCGGTTTAACTGGACAGGCGGATTCAATTCGTCTTGGGGTTGCTCGAGCACTGTGCGATCTCAGCCCCGATAATCGTCCGCCCCTGAAAGTGGAGGGATATCTAACCCGTGATCCTAGGGCTAAAGAGCGCAAGAAGTATGGTCTCAGAAAAGCGCGTAAAGCACCCCAGTATTCAAAACGTTAACAGTTGGATAAGGGTTAACGTTAAAATAATTGTAAAGATCAAGTTAAGTTGACGGAGAGAACAATGCCTAAGTCTGACATTCATCCTAAGTGGTATCCAGAAGCTGAAGTCTATTGTAATGGTGAATTGGTGATGAACGTGGGTTCAACTCAACCCAAGATTCAAGTTGAGGTCTGGTCGGGGAACCATCCGTTTTACACTGGAACCCAGAAAATCATTGATACCGAAGGGCGCGTAGAACGATTCCTGCGGAAGTACGGCATGACGGATAAGAAGCCCAAAGCCAGTGCTAACGATTCGCCATCTAACGATCAGCCATCTGAGGGATAGCCAAGTTGTCATTTGTCATTTGTCTGTAGGGGCATTCTCTACCGACAGCTTGCAGTATTTTTTGTCCGAACACTCTGATCACGTAACACCTGACAACTGACAAAAGGCAACAATTATGGCTGAAACGTACTTACTCGATAAGTTAAAGTCCGTTGAGCAAAATTTTAATGAGCTAACTCTTCGCCTTGCCGATCCTGAGGTTGCAATTGACCCCAGTGAGTTTCAGCGGGTAGCAAGGGCACGCTCTTCAATGGAAGAAGTCGTTGAAGCCTATCAACGGTGGAAAGAGGCCCAGCAAGAATTGGTTGGAGCCAAGCAGATCTATCGGGAAGCAGGAGATGATCCAGAACTCAAGCAAATGGCTGCGCTTGAAGTCAGTGAGCTTGAGGCTGAGTTGAAACGGATTGAACTGCAGTTGAAAGTTTTGCTTTTGCCCCGTGATCCAAACGATGACAAGAACATCATGTTAGAGATTCGAGCTGGGACTGGCGGGGATGAAGCCAGTATTTGGGCTGGAGACTTGGTTCGAATGTATTCCCGTTATGCCGAAACTCAGAAATGGCGGGTCAAGATGGTGAGTGAATCTCTGGCCGATATGGGGGGGTTCAAGGAGGCTATCCTGGAAATTCAAGGGGAGTCCGTTTATAGCAAGTTGAAGTTTGAAGCAGGGGTTCACCGAGTTCAGCGAGTTCCCTTGACTGAAGCTGGTGGACGAGTCCATACCTCTACGGCAACCGTCGCAATTATGCCGGAGGTAGATGATGTGGAGATTGAAATTGATGCCAAGGATATTGAGCTGACAACGGCTCGTTCGGGCGGAGCTGGGGGCCAAAATGTGAACAAGGTTGAAACTGCGGTTGACCTGATTCACAAACCCACAGGAATTCGGATCTTTTGTACAGAAGAGCGCAGTCAGCTTCAAAACCGGGAACGGGCCATGCAAATCTTGCGGGCAAAACTCTACGACATCAAACTGCGAGAGCAGCAAGAAGCTGTGACTTCAATGCGGCGATCGCAAGTGGGTACGGGCTCCCGGTCTGAGAAGATTCGGACGTATAACTACAAGGACAACCGGGCTACCGACCACCGCTTAGGCCAAAACTTTCCCCTAGTCACAACTCTGGAGGGAGATATCGAAGATGTTATCCAGACTTGCATTTTCCAAGATCAGCAGGAACGCTTGGCAGAACTTGCCGCAGAAACGACTGCTCCCATAGCAGTGTAATTTTAGAGCCTAGAGTAGAGGTTGATTTGCTAATGAACTAGACTTGGACTTTAGAACTCTTGAGGTGCTAAAAGTTTTATTGTAAGAGATACTTAGTATTCCTTAAAGTTAGAACCCATCCTATGTTTTCTAGTCGTCCCACTCCTTGGATACAACGCTGGTCGCGGGTGATGATCGGCGTGATCGCGCTTTTAGGAAGTATTGAGACTGCCTATTTGACCTTAATGAAATTCTCAGGAACGGCTGTGGCTTGCCCGGTTGCCAGTTGCAACGATGCCCTGAGTAGCTCCTACGCTACGATTTTTAACTTACCTCTCTCCCTATTTGGCTGCCTTGCTTACGTCACAATGGCAGGGTTGGCGCTGATTCCCCTTCTCCTTAATAAAACCCAGCTTAACGAGGCCCAAGTCAGTAAAACCAAGATTAGCAAAACTCAGCCTCAGCAGCGATCACAGCTTGAGTCGTTGACTTGGTGGCTGATGTTTGGGCTTAGTACTGCCATGGCAATCTGTAGCAGTTATCTGATTTATCTACTGGCTTCTGAGTTGAAAGCCTTCTGTTTTTACTGCATCCTGTCAGCCATTTTCTCCTTCAGCTTGTTCATTCTGACCCTAATAGGGCGTGATTGGGAAGATATAGGTCAACTATTTTTTCGGGGCTTGACCATTGGGATGGTAACTTTAATTGGAGTTTTGGGCATTTACAATAGCACTCAAGCCAGCGAACCTTCCAACGTGCCCACAGAGTTTCAGATTACGACAACTTCCAGCCCAGCGGCCTTAGCTTTGGCCCGTCACCTCAAACAAATTGGTGCCAAACAGTATGGTGCTTACTGGTGTCCCCACTGTCAGGAACAAAAGCAAGTGTTGGGTCAAGCTGCCTTTGAGCTAATTGACTATATTGAGTGTGATGCCAATGGTAAAAATGCTCAACCCCAGCTTTGTCGTCAGCTCGGAATTAAATCTTACCCGACTTGGGAAATCAAAGGTCAGTTCTACAGCGGGCTACAATCTATCGAAACCTTGGCAAACTTATCAGAATATCCGGGCTAGGGAGACGTTCATTCTTAATAATCGGTTATGCTATTATCTAGGGGTTCATCCAATTCTATAACTTTCAGAAAGAACTGGGCTATGAACGAGTTTTAACTTCAGGGGTGGTCATTAGTTTGAGTTTGATTGATGGGTGCGGTAATGTGTCGGCGATTATGTTTATCCGAAGTAGCCTTTCATCCCTTGCAGCATCAGTTTATTAGGGCCTTACTGAGGCAAGCTGTTTGCACTTTCAGTCTACTTTCATTCACCAACTAGGCATTCATCAACTGGACTTGGTATTGGTTTCAAGGTTTTTGAGCAGAGATTTGGTATCAGGGTTAAGCTATCTGCATTAAGCTGAACTAAATCAGCAAAATAAAGTTGCTGCGTGCAGGTGTCTTCCTTCCGGTTCAGAGATTGATATCTTTATATTTTTGGTAGTCCTAAAAAGGCAACGATTTTTTTGCTGGGATTAGGAGGCTCTATCCCCACAAGGGGGCAATACCCCTTTAACCCTAAGCACTTATCCTTACTTCTACATTACTACCTTATGTTGATGAGTTAGCTTTTGCGAGTTAACTTCTTCCTATTTCATAGGGTTGCTTCTTTTAGTTTGGTCAAAGCATAGTGCTGGAAATTTCAGGACGCAGTTTTAACCTTTCTCTTCTCGTCTTTTCTCAGAACGTCTTGCCAGAATTGCTCCAAGGTTAACAGCCTATTCTAGTCCCCAATCTCTAACATTTAATTCGGGCGGATGTTAATTCAACAGCTAGGTCAAACTCCCAATCGACTCCTCTCGGTTCTGAAGCAATGGTTCGGCAGACAGGAGTCTCAAGTGTGGTGGATTTCGTCAGGCGTGGCTGGAACGGTAATCCTCCTGCGATGTCTGGGTCTTCTCCAAGCTTTAGAGTGGTCGATGTTTGATTTGTATTTTCGCCTACATCCTCTAGAGCCTATAGATGAGCGAATTTTGATTGTCGGCATTGATGAAACGGATCTACAAACCTATGGGTTTCCCGTCTCCGATCTTGAACTAGCAAAACTCTTAACAACGTTGAATACGAATCAACCTAGGGCAATTGGTTTAGACATTTACCGGGATTTACCTGCTGCTCCGGGTTATCCTCAGCTCGTTCAAACCTTGAAAACGATTCCCAATTTAATCGGGATTGAGAAAATTGAAACCCCTCGGAGTTCTGGAATTAAGCCTCCTCCAGTTTTAAGTCAACGAAATCTAGTTGGATTTAATAACGTCGTAGTAGATGCGGATGGGAAAGTCCGCCGAGGTTTGCTGTATATGGGAGGGTTTGCTGATGGTCAAGCCCGCCAGAGTTTTGCCCTCAAGTTGGCTTTGATTTATCTAGAACAAGAAGGTATCACTCCTGAAGCAGGAAACAAAGCCAATGATTTAAAGCTAGGTCAGGGCGTATTTCGCCGATTTCGTTCAAATGATGGCAGCTATATCCGGGCTGAAGTCGGAGGCTATCAATTTCTAGCAAATCCCAGGGGGCCATCTGGCTACTTTCGCACGGTGTCGATGCAGGATGTGTTACAGGGTCGGATTGATGCTGAGCAAATCCGGAATCGGATCATCTTGATTGGATCAACGGCACCGAGTGTCAAGGACTTGCATCTAACGGTTTACAGTGGAGGGCTATTCCGACAACCTCAGCCTTTATACGGAGTAGAATTGCAAGCCAATTTTCTGAGCGAAATTCTCAGTTCAGCCCTAGAAGGACGGCATTCGATTCGGATCTGGTCAGAAGGGATGGAGTGGCTGTGGATCTTCTCCTGGTCTTTAGTCAGTACAAAACTCTGTTGGCATGGGCGATCGCCTTCTCGATCAATCCTTGTCGTATTTTCCCTAGGAGGATTGCTATCCGTTGCCGCCTACTTAATCTTTCGAGTGGGATGGTGGATTCCAGTTATACCTGGAATCATTGCTCTGTGGGGTTCTGCCCTGGTAGTCGTGGCATACATGGCACACCGTCAAGAAGAAATGAAGCGATCGACAGAATTTTTTAAAAGTGTAATTAATACAATTCCTGACCCAGTTTATGTCAAGAATGCTCATCATCACAAGGTTGTGATCAATCAAGCCTACTGCGAATTAGTCGGCTATCCTTCCGAGATTCTCATGGAAAAACCAGACTATGAGCTTTTCCCCGCCTCTGAAGCCAAGATGTTTTGGCAACAGGATGAACTGGCATTTCATAACACAGTGCCTCAAGACCGCGAAGAGAAACTCACCAGTACTAACGGAAAAACCTATTGTATTGAAACGAAGCGATCGCTACACCGAGATGGAGCCGGAAATCTTTTTCTGGTTGGGGTGATCCGAGATATTACCGAACGGAAACAACTTGAGGCCAACTTAAAGCAGCTTGCCGCCGAACTTGAGCGGTCAAATGAAGCCTTAAGGGTTTCTGCCGAACATGACCCATTAACAGGATTACCCAATCGCAAACTCTTCCAGGAACGCCTGCATCAATCTTTAGAATGGGCGGCCCAATACAACAAAGCAGTCGCCTTGTTTTTCCTGGATTTAAATGATTTTAAGCTCGTCAACGATACCTTGGGACATCACGTTGGAGACTTGCTCTTAAAGACTGTAGCTGAACGGTTACGAGGATGTCTGCGAGGGAGTGATACGGTTTCTCGCTTGGGAGGAGATGAATTTACAATTATCCTTCCAGGCATTGCGAATCGGGAGAATACAGCAAGAGTTGCGGGAAAAATTCTAGAAACCCTGATGCAACCTGCAACTTTAGAAGGGAATACGCTTTCAGTAACTGCGAGCATTGGCATCAGCCTCTATCCTGAAGACACTGACGACATTGAACTACTCGTTCAGAAGGCTGATTCAGCCATGTACCGAGCGAAAAGATTAGATAAAAATCGCTATGAGTTTGCTTGAGTAGAAACTTGCAAAAAGGACTGAACCATGAGGACTGAAACTACTGTAGGGCTAGTTCCCTCAGGCTTTATTATAAGCGATTTTCAAAAAAATCATCCTTGAAAGGGACGGTTCCTAAAACTGTTCCCCTGCTCAGTGGCATCAGTGATATCACTGATATACTAACGACTATCGGGGAAGTGTATTTGATAGATTCACGCAGTATAAATGGGCTAGGTGAATGTTGGGTGTTGTTCTTTAGCTATCGGGAGTCAACCCTATGGGATGCATCTACAAGGTCATGTTTGCAGCGCTTCTAGGTCTAGGAAGCCAGTTTGTGATGATTGAGGTCGCTGAAGCAGCAAGCATTCAGTCCGGCGATTCTGAGTTTGAAAAAGCTTGTTTGAGTATTTCTTTAAGCGAAAGCGTTCCTATCTCGGGCTACGATCCTGGTGATCCAGGACGTGGAGGTGAGGGAGACACTGGATCTCGGTGAGGATCAAGTCGGTTGGACAATATCTTGTCTTCCAAGTTTCAGCCAACTTTAAGAGATTTCATTTTATGATCGGGCTTGATTTCAGAAGGGCAGGCAGTAGTTTCAAAACTACCCTGCCCTTTTGGTCGTTGTTACCCGAGCTTTAGATTGCCAATTTCTAGTAGTTGTAACTTAAAGCTATAGCTGTAGTTATGTAGGTTGGTGTCGAGCTTGTAAGATCCAACTCTCAGAGAATGGTTGGGTTTTACATTTCCTAACCAACCCACAAAATTTGTCTAGACGAAATTTGCCTAGACGAACCACTAATCGTAGGTTCCAGTATTTAAGCGGAAGTTCCCTTCTTGAAGGACAGAGGTAACTGGAGTAACGGTAAAACTATCCAAGTTGGCTCTTAAAAGATCTTCCTGCTGCTTGGCTAGCCCTGGTATTTTCAGAACATCGTCAACAGAGTCATAGGGAGCATTGTCAATAATCACCTTTGCCAAATTAGGAAACATGCCTCTGAACTGACGAAACTCACGAATAGAGCTATTGTTCAGATCAATCTTCTTCCCAACTTCTGCAAGTTTCTCATCTGCGCGATTTCTCAGGTTTTCAACGGCTAGAATTGTTGAAGGTGAGGTACTATTAAAAAACGTCATAGAAATGGGATTAGCATCAGCCCGCAAAATCCCAAACCCTCCTAAGCAGGTGACGAATAGACTTAATGAAGCCAAAAAGCTAACAAATCGTTTCATCAAAATTTTTCTCCTAATCTGATATGAACAGCACTAACCAACATCCCGTAACCTTTTGATGTTTGGATTGACTCCTATGAACTCCTACCGCAAGCTCTTAAAGTCAATGAAAACATTGTTTTACTGTTAGGTACTATACCGCACTATTGGCTCTTCAATACACCTGGATTTTGAGTCTAACCCACTCTGCTCAAAGGAGCATAACCAAGCAAATCATCAACAGATCATCAAGAATTGTCACAAGAACAAGCCCCCAAATCCCTAAGGCCGAAGTCCAACCCCTAGCCCATAGCTGTAAACTTTCATCGTCTGATTTTCAGCATTGAACAGGACTTTAATCCCACTGCCATCGGGATTCATCCACTCGTAGGTGATTTTGAAGGTTTCACCTCCCTCGGGATTAAAGTTAGTCGCTGTTCCAGGGGTTCCCATCACCCGTTGAACTTGTTCATAAGTCATGCCCAAGCGCAACTGATAATACTGAGTACGGGTCGCGATCATAGGCCCCTCGGGTTGATTAGACGGGGCAGGTTCACCAAACACATAACGATCCAGGTTCAGGCTAGAGACAGAAGTCACCTGTTGATCCGCATTGAACATCACAACAATACTGGAACGATCCGGATTAGACCAGAAGTAGCGAATTCCCTGTACATAGCCGGACGGCGGATTAGAGAGTCCTTCAGCCCGACCTTGACTCCCCAAGATTGACTCTACCTCTGCCGCAGCCATCCCAAGCTTAATTTTGTTGTACTGATCGATGCCAAACTGACGAATGGATCGATTTTCTAGGGTAGTCTTCGGTTCACGGTTATCTGAGCTAGGAGTTTGACTGGAGGGCTGACGGGCAAATTGCAGGTTACTCTCGGTCGGCAAGTTATAGGATGCAAGCTTTACAACTTTCTGTTCAGCATCGAACACCATACTAATGGATGAACCATCAGGATTGACCCAGTGGTAACTCACTTGTTTGGATTCAGGATTGGTGGTAAACCCTTCATCCCGCTCTCCTTCTGACCCCAGAATCTTCCTGACATCCTCGTAGGTCATCCCGACCCGAACCTGGTCGTACTGAAACTTGGTAAAACGGTTCAAAGGGGTTGAGAAACCAGGATGAGTTCCTAGGAATAGAACCGCACCAATTAATCCTGAACAGAAAAGATCTCTCAACCTTCTTTTAAGGGCGCTGCTGGAGACTGGAGGGAATTGGAGCTTGGAATCTAAGTTCATTCTAAATCAACCCTTGAACTAACGTTTGAGCCTAAATGACCGTCTAAATCCGAAGGAACGTTTAAACCTGAGCTGTTTGAGCTGGGCTTTTTTCAAGTTTTGCACAAGTTGACGAAGTTGGGACAGATTTGCAGACTCCCCACCGTAGCGCCATCGCACGTAGGTTTGAGACACTTCATCAATCACCTCAGCTTCATCAATCGATTGATGCGATCGCACTGTGTGTGCATACTCTAGGGGGGTTTGAGCTAATTGTTTGGGATAGCCTTTGGTTGCCAACACCTTCAGCATCTGTTGGTATAAGCCTTCCTCAGAGGGTAACTTTGCCAGCCAGCGTCGATAGCGCCAAGTCTGCAACCCTTCCCAGCCCAGCCATCCCAGAAAGGCAACTCCGATCGCCGTAGCCAAGCCCAGGAAGATACCCGCCCCTCCTTGGAAAAACAGGCTCACAAACCAGCGCACGATTCGCAGGATTGCCCCAATTAGCGTGCCAAAAATCGTCTGTAATGCGCCCGTCACGGGAGAAGGTAGCCAACTAGCGACCCAACTCCAAAACGCTTGCAGAGCGCTAAAGGTTTGATTCTCCTCAATCGAAGGCGGAATTAAATCCATGCCCGGAATCGGGTTAAACGCAAACCAACCATACTGAGGAAAGTACACCTCGGTCATGGCGTGGGCATCAGTATTCCGAACAATGTACAACCCGGTGAAGGGATTAAACTCCCCTGATTCAAACCCTGCGACTAGCCGAGTCGGGATGCCGATTGACCGTAACATCATTGTCAACACCGTTGCAAAATGATCGGGGTATCCTCCAGTAATCGTAGTGCCCTCAGGACTATTTTTATAGCCAAATAAAAAGGCTTCAACTAAATCTTCATTCTCCTCCAAAAATGGCGGAGCCTCTTGCAGTTTATAGAGCGGATTTTGTTTTAAATATTGCGCCAGAAATAACGCTTTTTCATAGGAAGAAGTCAGGGGAATATCGTTCTTGGCAACTCGATTGGGATTAGCTAGAATTTCCTCGGTTTTTTGTCGAACTTTTTCCCGAATTTCCTCTGGAACTTGCAGGTAATACTTCTGAATTTTTTGAGGATAATCCGTTGAAGTCTCCCGCAGAGCAGCTCGATTTCGATAGGGAACCGCAGAAATCACCGTATAAGTCATGCCTTCCCGCAGTTCCAAAGGCGATCGCAAAGTCCCCTCTGGATCAACTCCCAGTTCTTCCGTTGGGTAGTACACTTCGGTGGCCCAAGGCATAGCCGGGAGCAAGTTCGGCAATTGAGAAATAATGGTATAACTCTGAACCACCTCGCGGGTTTCTGCTTCAGTCAGAGGCGGGAGTAAGCGGAACTGGTACGTCCACCCTGGGCGACGCAGCTTGTAAATCTGATCGTTGCGAGAAATATCCCAGCCCTGCCCGGTATAACGGTCAAAGGCCACAACCCGCCAAAATCCTTTAGCCTGCGATCGCACGCGCATCACAATCTGGGGATTCATCTCTCCCCGCAAGTTTTGATTAATTTGAGTGTCAAATCCGTAGTAAAAAGTCGAATCTAAGGCTCCTGGGCCAGAGCGTGGGCTCCGTCCCCCAGCTTCCGAACCCGCCCCCTCCCCTTGATCCCCTCCAGCAACGTAACCAGGGTTAAAAATCCGACTGGCATCAAACTCCCCCTCCGGCATTTCGAGGGGAGAACTGACGGGGAATGATCGCAGTTGATATCCAGGAAGCCGAGGCAGTAGGGCAAAGATGAGTAATCCTACGGCAACAATCAGCAAAAAACTCAAGCCCAAGAACTTCAAATTCAAACCTGCTGATCTAGAGGATTGCGGCGGCGGCTTGCGTTTCAAATTGAGCTGGAATTGAGACAGCCCTAACCGGGAGCGATAGTCCAGAATCAAGGTCGGGAGGGCGATCGCTAGAAATATGAGAATTAAAGGCCCAAAGGTCAAGGTCTGGCTTAGGGTCGCGGCGACACCCATTAAAATCAGCCCAATCACCATGGAGTAACCCAAATCCTGGCGACGGGGCAAATCAAAGCTATGAAGAATTTGTAAATGAATTAATAATCCGGCTAGGGCGACTCGGGTATCGTTCAGTTCGCCAAACAAGCGCCCGAAGAAAGCACCTAGTGCCACGAGCATTCCAATCGCAATACAGAACTTAACAGGCACATTGCGATGACGGCGACGGAATCCACTCCACGTTGCACCCACGATACTCACTGGAATTGCCCAAAGATTCAGCGGCTCCTCAATTGCAACATCTGTGGCGATAATTCCCACAATCACCAACGACTGCACGGCCACCCTCAGCAGAACAGAATCTTCGGGCTGAGGTTTTGGTGCAGTCGCAATCCGATGGCGGAGCTGACTCACAAACGGGATATCCATCATGGGGCCGAGTTGAGAAGTTCAGTGATGAGAAACACTGAACTACACTTTAACCGATCTCTGACTCACCAGCGACATCGCTACACCCTGAACCCGCGCTGCAACAGAAACAGATGCCCGGTAAGAATGTCCATTTAGATGTCAGCGACATAGCCCTTCAGACTAGGGGGTTAACCCGCACAATAACTTCTATAACAACAATCCGTAATAGTTGATCAGATGTCTGTGATTGAGACTTCTAGGTTGCGTGGGCAAGATGCCTACTTCACATCACCCTTCAAATCAACGGGTTGCATCCGAGTTTCTGCATCAAACTCTCAAACTCAGCTCCTCAAACTCAGCTCCTCAAATTCAGTGACCTGAACTTAATGGCCTGCACCAGGGTTCGAACTGCTCAAGACAGCCTAGGCTGGTGACTGGGGACAAATTGCAAAACTGAGCGGGCTTTGTTCTTCGGTATGCAACAGCACATTCAAACGATAGGTTTGGCCCGGTTGAGGATCAACTAGCTCTAGCTTGAGATAGCCTTGCTCATTCCGTTGAGCCACGGTCTCGGTTCCATCTCCAGTGAGGAGCAGACGACCCCCATCGGGTAAGTACCCTAAAACCTTGAGGACAGTTCCCCAGCTTTCCTGAACATATTCAGCTTCAATCGTCAGAACACCCACATTCGTCAGCCACTGTTGCTGAACGGGAGCTTGATTCAACGGACAGTTGAGGGTGAGGGCATGGAGGATTTCTTGGGCGGCCAGTAACAGCATCACCATCTGTTGATCAGAGGTGGCATTCTGATAGCAGGGCTGGGATTCAGGAGACAACGGAGTTCGGGCTGGGCCTAAGACCACTAACCCGGCAAGCTGGTTGAGCGGTTCAGGCTGATTTGGAAACAGGGCTTCTACAGCTTTGATCAGCTTTGCCCCTTCGCGCAAGGAGGATTGTAAAAGTTCTTGACAAGGGCTGAGCAGTTGAGCAAAAATTTCGGCGGGCAAAGGCACAGACCAGCGTAAATTTTGCCGATGGGCAGTCCAGAGATTCAGTTCAGGAACTTGTTCATTGATCAGAACGTCAGGGTAAGTAGCATAGCCTGCCTCACTCTCCCAAGGGAACAATGGTGGCTCCTGCAGGATTTCAGCTCTAAGCCGACGCTTCAATACCGCTTCAAATCGATTTTTCACAGTTGGCATTTCTCCGAGTACAAACGATTGACCTTGATGGTAGGCAGTGGCAATTTCTTCAGAGTCTAAGGGATCGAGTTCTTCCCACTCGCCCTCATTTTCTCTGGAGTTCCCAGTTAAATCCTCTGGTTCGGCGCTAGCAGGTGTTGGCATTAACCAATCCAATATATAGCGCTCGAAGGATTGATCGTCTGGGTTTGTTCTGTTATTCATCGGTGGACATCCCTGCTCCGGACACTGTGTGATTTCTGATCTCCCAAGCCAGCTCCAAGAGTTTGAACCAACGTTTTTGAACCTGGGTAGCTTTATATCCTAGGGCTTGAGCAATTTCTGCATCAGTCAAATCTTGTTGTTTTAACCTTAGCAGATGCATTTGCTCTGGATTGAGTTTTCCCCAAAAAGATTCCCATTCTTGAGAAGTGAGTCCCAGATTCCGTTCTAAATCAGCTTCTAGCCACTGGTGAACCAGTTCCCAGCGATGACCGAAGGCAAATCGCAACAGATGATACTTGAACCGTTGTTGTAAGTAATCTCGCTGCCGGGGAGTTAACCCGAGAATTTCCTCAATTTCTCGCGTGGGTAAATCTTGAAGTCGCAGTGTAAAGTAATCGGCACAATCGGATTGCTCATGCTTTTCTAGATAAGCCATCAATTCTTCAATCACCGTTTGACGCAGGGAGTCTAGATCTGGCTCATGGTTCTCGACTTCTGCCATGGCTGCCCGTACCTGCTGCAAGGAAGCGTCATTCCAGGTTTGGTCAGCATCTTGACTTACGCCTTCAGCAGCCTGATCCAAGTCTACAAAGGCTTCCTTGGGTTGCTGTTGGGAGAAGGTCTGAGCCCGCAAAATGACTAACTGTTGACTGCGTCCTCGAGCTAGGGGGATTCGTCGCTTGCCATAACGTTCGCTGAAAGCCATGTACTCAGAGAGTTCTAGCAGGGTTTTGGGACAGTAAGTCGGAGGGAGTTGAGCCTCTTTGCGGAGGGCATTCAAGGTCTCTAGATAGAATCCTTGCAGAAAGTCTCGAATCAATTCCAATCGAGCTTGATAGCTGGATTGCACTTGCGGAGGAGTAATGTAACGATAAATAATGGCACTTAGGGTGCTGTGCAGTTCTCCTGGCCCTTGCCTAGAACCCAATTTGTAATAGTGCAAACATTGTTGCAGACGATGTTGAGCCAAAGTCATTGCCCAAGTCTCAATATCGCCTGAATCTTGAATCCGTCGGCTTTCAGTACAAATCCGGGCCGTTTCCTCTGTTATTCGGCGAGCGACAGCTTGGCAGTTTTGTTCAGAGGCACGGGTGGCTTGCTTGAGTTCGCTGCTCAGCTTCTCGAAAATGGTTTCACTTTGGCAGATTTCCCCCATGATTTTGAGCTATTTGTGTTGAGCTGTTTACAAAGACCCTAAATCCTTTCTTCCTGACTAGCGCTTCGTTCTCCGGAGAGTTTCAGAGGGAGTGAAGTTTGGGAGCTATTTTTTGGGAACTATCTTGGGAACTATCTTGGGAAATATTTTTTGGGAACTATCTTGGGGAAATAATCGCTATCATCAGGAAGTTCAAACCCTAAACTTTTAAGGGTTGAGGGGACTGATGAAAGGTTAGCGATCTAAAGATTAGCAAGGTTAAATCAACAATGGACTTAGACCAACAAATTCAAGCTCTAGTTCAAAATGCACCTCAGGATGGCACCACTCCGGAAGTGGTCAAGGCGATCGCCCCTGCCCTCAAAGCATTGGCTGAGCAACTGCATCACGATCAGTACTATATTTTGCAAACCTTGGATGAATGTTGGGTCTTGACAACCCTGAGAAACCTTGACCAACCCAAGCTAGAAAAACAAGTGCTATACGCTTATCCCACGGTCAAAGATGCCTCAGCCAGGGCCAACACGACTTTAGGTTCTACCATGGTTGCTGTGCCCTTACCCGTGACTCATATTTTATTTCAGATGTTGGCCATCCAACCCTTGAACAGTATTGTATTTCTAGAAACACCGGGCAACTTAGAAGCAGGGATAGAGGTCAAGCGCGAAGATGTTCAAAGCTTAGTGCAGGATTACTTGCAACATTATCAAGCTCAGCGTCAGTTTCAACCCGAGATTCTATCTCAACGTATTCCTCCTGACCTCGCTTAGATCAGGCTGAAAAAAGAGTAACGACCTTGACCAAACTAAGAGGGGTAAGCACGATAGATTAGATTCAAATCCTGTAAAAGCTTCTTGGACTATCAATTAATCCAATCCCGCCAAAGTAGTTTTGAGGCATTAGGGTTAGATCATTTTGCCCTTGTAAAGGTATGAGCGATCAAGCATTCGCTAGAGTTGAAAAAGTCATGGACTCCCGCCTAGATTGATGTTTCGAGGGGAGGACTCTCCATGAAATTCGAGGATATCTATCAATTTTTTCGCACTCCCCCTCCAATTTATCTCAACACGGAGTTGGCGGTCTGTTATATGTGCTCTGTGTTTCTCTGTGAGGACTCTTATGGAGCTGGGTTGGTGAGGAGATTGGAGCAAGAACATCCTCTCTATCGTTTGTCAGATACTGTACTTTACAAAGCGCTGGAATTCCTAGAGTCTCAAGGCAGTATCATTTGCTATTGGGCAAAAGTGAAGGGCAGAGGTCGCCCTCGGCGCATGTATCAAATCATTCCTGAGTTTCGGGCGAATGCTCAAGAACTGGCGCATCTTTGGCATGAATACGCCTATCAACGTAAACTAATGTAAGTCAGCTAACAGAATTGAACTTTAACCTAGATTTAAATTAGCCCTATGTCTCTTCCAATCATCCCTTCTACTTTTATCTTGACCTTATTGTTGGGAATTGGCCTATTTTTCTTTGTGAAAGCTTCTGTAAAAGAACGCATCCAACAAGAGCAATTACAAGTTGCTGAGTCTGCTGAGTCTCTACTAAAACGGCTTCAAAGCTATTTCACGGCTAGGGCTTATCGGATTTCATCATCCAACCCTGATCAGAATCAAATCACGTTTGAGGGAAAGGTACGTGCTAGTTGGTTTCTTGCCATTCTATTGACGGTGCTGACTGCAATTGGGTTACTTTGTTTGGGGTTGGTAATCTCAATGGTCACTTTGATTCCCAGCCCATGGCTACTCGGTCTGGTGTTGATCTCTCCAGTTGCAGGACTGTTTTATTGGCAAAGGGCTGAGCGCGTAGAACGAGTTTCCCTAAAGCTAGAGTCCACTAATACTACAGCGCAACAGCCCTTTTCTATCCTCACCGTGACTGCTCATCGAGATGAACTTGCTCTTCTCAAACAAGCCTTCAACTTAAAGCCTTTAGAAACTGCCTTCTGAAGCGTCAGGGATTGCCGTTCAGGGACAAGATCCACTCAAATTAAATCAAATTAAAATTTAAGCTCGGCTTGTAATTGTTGAAGCTGTAACCAGTGCAGTCCCTACTTTTTCAATTAAGTGCTTCAAGCTAGGGAATAGAAAATGATTCTCTTCCACATATTGAGCACCAAACAACCCCTTCTCAGCCCAAAAGTAACGATCTGTAGTATGCTCATTACGCTTTACTAAGAGTAAAGCGGGAGGAATAATTCCTTCAGAATGAATAAACTTGCGAGCAGCCGTTACGGGTTTATCCTCACCACTAGAGATGCTATATTGAGGCACGCATTCTAAGATCCGACGTCCCTCTTGCCTGCGACGACTCTTCCGCTTACGTCTTCTAGCCAACTCACTTACCTCCTCTTTCTACAGACGACTGTAAACCTAGCTACCGAATCCGGTAGAAGTATATCGGGTTCAACTTGAAAATTCAATATGTCTTAATAGAATGCAACGGGAACCCCTTGCCCTAAATGCTAACTGATGATACGCAGGTCAGGTATTCTGACTTGCAAAACAGATCCCTAGTCAATTCTCCCATTTTTTAGTCAGGATTATAAAGAGGGCTTGAAAAGTGAGCAACTGTTAGTCAAGCCCAGTGGGAATTCCCAACTCCTCCCTTGTATTATCCCTGTAGTATTCATGCGATCGCCTTTACCTTCCGTGCCTGTCAGTTCTGAGTTTGTTAGCCTTTGTCAAGCACAAATCTCTCTCGTTGCTAGCCTGGGAGCTTCTCTAAGTGTTGTTTATTTAGCAGAAGACTGGGTAGAGGGAGGGAATCGAAAGTTAATTCCTGTGGCAAGTTATCCTGAAACGGCAGAGGTTGCCTGGGAGAATTTGGCGCTAGCCCCTGCTAGCTCTAAAATTCAGCCCATCACCGATCAACTTCTGTTGCAGGGCGAGACAACACCTCCTAAGACATCCCTCACAGATTCTACGACGGTTGTAGAATCAGACAATTCGATACCTTGGGGTTGGGAGGCGCGGAACACACCGAACCCAGGAGATTTCATGGAGAGTGAACCGGTCTGGCAAACTCCCCCTCGTCGCGTTGTGTTGCCACTAGTGCATGAAGGAGTTGTCATGGGATTTCTGGTGACGGGACGAACCGATCGAGACTGGAATCCCCAAGAAGAACATCAAATTCGAGCGATCGCCCATACTCTGACGACTGCTTGTGTGTTAGATCGCAGGGCTAATTGGTTTCAAGCACAACTTCAACATCAGCATCATCTCTGGGCTCAGGAACACGATACTCTTCATACCGTCTTACACCAACTCAAGAGTCCGCTGACGGCCCTGAAGACCTTTGGAAAGCTGCTGATGAAGCGACTGTTACCACAAGACCGCAACTATTCCGTAGCTGAGGGAATTGTCCGAGAGAGCGATCGCCTCAAGGAACTGCTGCAATACGTAGATCAAACCTTAACTCTTGCTGAGACTCAGCCTAAGTTAACCATGTTTTCCCCTGATATGCCGCTGCTTCCGGAAACAACATTTCCAGGGGAGTGTCCTGTACAAGCAATTACCGTTGAGACGATTTTAGAGTCACTGATTGCTTCAGCCCAAGTCATTGCTGATGAGCGCCAACTGACGCTTTCAACTCTGATTCCCCAACCGTTGCCCCAAGTTCAGGCTGATGCCAAAGCATTGCGAGAAGTGATCAGTAATATTTTGGACAATGCCTTGAAATACACCCCGACGGGAGGCAGGATTCATCTTCAGGTCAGAGGTGAAATCCCTAAAGCGTCATTCAGCAAAGATATTCTAGGATTGGGGATTGCGATCAGCGATTCAGGATTGGGCATTCCAGCAGAAGATTTAGACCATCTGTTTCAACGCGGGTATCGCGGGGCACAGGCAAAGGGAAATATTCCTGGCACAGGCTTAGGACTGGCAATCACTCAGGATCTCATCCAGCAAATGGATGGAGATATTTGGAT
>JBOFUV010000004.1:0-24250 GCA_051652765.1 Microcoleaceae cyanobacterium
GGCATCTGGCCTACGCGGGCCAGATGCCACTCCGGGTTCACACTTCAAATCAGATTGCTAGAGGTGACTACACAATATACGGAGAATCAATTGCTGGAGCTCGATTTAGCGCAACCAGAGTTTGATACAGGATCGCTGAAGCTTCTGCTCGAGTAATGTCCCGTTGGGGATTGAGGACATCCTTACGCGGGTAATCCACAACCATCCGTTTCTCCGTGGCTGCCGCTACAGCATTGATCGCAAAGCTAGGGATCTGAGCGCGATCGCTATAAACGAGCAAAGAGTTTTGGGTTCCTCCCGTGAACTTCAAGCCATTGACCAGGGAAACAATGGACTGAGCGCGGGTTAAATTTTGATCGGGCCGGAAGGTTTTATCAGGGAAGCCGGACAAGAATCCAGCCCGATTGGCTTTTTCAATCGCACCCGCAGCCCAGTGATTGACTGGAACATCAATAAAAGTTGCTGCCGGTCGAATTGGAGTTAGGCTAAAGGCTTTGTTCAGCAAGGCTGCGAACTCAGCCCGAGTTAGACTTGCATCGGGCCGGAAGGTTTTATCGGGGAAACCGCTGATGATTCCCATTTTAGCCAAGCCTTTGATAAAGCCTTCTGCCCAGTGACCCTTAATGTCGGTGAAATTAGTATCAGGAGTAGGCGTTGGCGCGGGCGTGGGTGTTGGTGCGGGTGTTGGCGTGGGTGTTGGCGTGGGCGGAATTTCATTGAGCCCAAACTTAACGCTTCCCTTCACTTTCGTAGGATTGATCTGATTTCCAACTGAGATCAATTCAAATTTGCTGGCATTCTGGAGGTCGTACTTGAGGTTGCCTACCAGAATGTTGCCCCCTGGATCTTGACTGCTGCCTAAATCTGGAAAAGATTCCGCGATCACCGTTAACCCGTCTTGCAGGTTTTTCTCCATCTTATTCTTTCGCAGCACAGGCTTGGAGCTGCCAGATAGAACCATGCCAGAACGATTATTAATCAGCTCATTTTCAATCACCAACGGGGCAGCTTGAGCTTGAACGGCAATACCGTAGCCTGTATTATCAAACTTGTTGCCTTGGATTTTGCCCTTGGCGTTGCCTGCGAGGGCGATACCATTCCCTGCATTCTCCTTGAAGACGTTGCCAACAACATCAGGAATCGCCGATCCCGTAATAAAAACGCCTTCCCGTTTAGAACGAATAAACGTACAGTCTGCAACGTTGCAATAGACCGATTCAATCCAGGTGCCCGTGCCGCGAATTTGGTCGTTTGTGACGGTGACTCCCTGCAACGTTGAGTTATTTTGCATCAAAATGGTGACGTTTTGGGAGGCGGCACTTGGGCTGGTAAAGGTTCCACTGCCTGTAATTTGTATATCTTTGCCTTTGGTCGTTGTATTCCCCACGAGAGTCACTCCTGAGGGAATGACTAAGGGGAACGCTTCCCCGGTTGAGGCCGTGTAGCTTCCCGGTGCGACTTGAATTTGAGTCCCCGCCTGAACTTGGCGCAGGGCACGGGCAATGGTTTTGAATGGGCTACCTTGGGTTCCGGTTCCAGAGTCACTGCCAGTGGCAGAGTTAACATAAGTGGTCATTGTTGTAGGATTTAAAACGTTTAGAGTATTCTGAGGAACAACATTAACACTGCCTTGAACCTGATTGCCACTCACTATATTGCCGTGGGAAGCAACTGCAGCCGTCCCGCCATTATTGACATCAAATCGGCCATTACTGCGAATTGTATTTCGACCTGGGTCTTGGGGAGAACCCAGGTCGGGAGTTGCGTTGTTGGTGATCACGATACCATCGGTGCTGTTTCGTTCAATCAAGTTCCGCCGCAGTACTGGACGAGCGTTTCCAGCAATCAGGATGCCCGCCCGGTTTTCAAAGATGGCATTGTCAGTAATCCGAGTCGTAACGCTACCTTTAATCGAGAGACCGTATCCCGTATCCTGAAAGGTGTTGCCCTTTACTTCTCCAGCCATACTCCCTTCCAGGGACAACCCATACCCTTCATTCTGGATAAAGGTGTTGTTGAGCAAGTTCGGACTGCCCACTCCGGTGGCGTAAACCCCTTCCCGTTTGCAATAGGTAAAAATGCAGTTTGCCAGGGTGGGAGAGGCGGACTCAATCCAAACTCCTGTCCCGCGAATTTGGCCATTGGTGACGGTCACGCCGCGAAGTTGGGCATTTCCCGCCATCACAATCGTTGTATTCTGACTGGCGGCGCTGGGACTGGTAAAACGACCATTTCCTTCAATCAGAATGCCTCTTCCCCGACTGCTTTCACTCCCGACAAGATTAACTCCTGCTGGAATTCTCAAGGGGAAGGCTTCTCCACTCGCTTCATCATAGGTTCCCATCTCAAGCTGAACGGTGGTTCCGCTGCGGGCTTGGGTTAGAGCTTGGGTGATGGTTTTAAACGGGGAAGATTGACTGCCATTTCCCCGATCAGTCCCAATTGCTGGATTAACATAGAGTGTTGCCATGACATTTATTGGTTTAAACCTGGATTGATACCGCAAAGATAGATCTGATTAAGACCCTCTGCGCTCATTCTAGGGTTCAGCTACACACTCTAGTTCAAAGGGTTGAGAGAAATTTATCGCAGTTCTAAATCATGCCCAATATCATGCCCAATCTGGTTCCGGCAGCAGTCTAGGTCAGGCAAGATCCCAACCCACACAATTTCAAGGGCTTTCATGCTGATTTGTAAGGGTTGGGTTTAATCGGAGTCCCCTCTAGGCAAGCGCCATCCAACAATGCCCCTGTCCATTGGGTGTTTTCAACGATGACACAAAGTAAATTTGACCGTTCTAGATTGGTTCCCCGCAAAATTGCCCCGCTCAAGTTTGCTTCTTCTAAATCAGCGTTGGACAAATCTGCTCCAGAGAGATTGGTATTTCGCAAGTCGGCCTGTTGCAGAACGGCCTGGGACAAACTCGTGCCCCGTAGGTCTGCGCCTTGGAAGTCCACGCCGCTAAGGTCTAAATTGCTGAAAATTGCCCCAGCCAGAAAAGCTCCCGCAAAACTTGCCTCTCGCACTTCTGTATCCAGGAGAACCGCCCCTCGGAGGTCAGCATTTCGCAAGTCTGCTCCGGTTAAGTTGGCTCCGGTTAAGTTGGCTCCCCGGAGATTGGCTCGAAGGCTAGCCCGCTGCAAATTTGCGCCTGAGAGGTCGGCCCCCATCAGATTGGCCTGAGACAAGTTAGCATCGGCCAAGTTGGCTCCAGATAAATCTGCTCCGGGAAGATAGGCATAGGTTAGGTCTTGAATGTGACCGGATCGAACTTCACCAACATCCAGGTTCATAATTCTGATTAGAGGTTAATTGGACTTCACTCGCTTCGGAGTAGGGGTTTCTTCTAGCCAAACATTGGGCAACTGACTCGGCTGGTCTGGGAGCTGCATCAGGCCCATTTCCACCAGTCGCACTACGGTTCCCAGGGAACTGACCAGTTCAGGATCAAAATAAGTCCCACTGAGATTTTGACATTTTTCCCAGGCTTCTCCCAGGCTCAAAGCAGGTCGTTGACCCCGTGCCTGAGTCAGTTCTTGAAAGTAGGAAACTAGGCTCAAAATTCGAGCTTTGAGGTCAATTTCTTTCCCTTTTTGACCGTCTGGCTTACCTGTTCCGTCCCACCGTTCCAAGTGATGAGCCACAACATCGCGGATGACTCCTAACTCTGGCATGGAATCTAGCAATCGAGCGCTACTCAAGGCTCGTTCTTGCCAAAAAGAGCGGGTGGCATCATCCATTTCTTCTGGACTTTGGGTAAACATTTCTGAGGGAGCGGAGGTCAGACCAATTCGGTGTAGTAATCCAGCTAATCGCAACCGTCTTAATATGACTGTCGGTAAGTCTAACAATTGTCCCAAGGTCTCACACAATGCGGCGACTTGCATTGATGCACAGGAGTTGGCTTGGTCTCGCTCATCCACCCGTTGAGCCATCCTCAGAAAAGCTTGCAACTTATTCGCGCTCAGGTTGCGACTTACTCGCTTGGCTTGACCTTCCAACTCCCACAACTCTCGGGTTTGGCGGTTGACTGTCACTAGTTCCTGCTGAGAGGCTTGTAAATAGGTGACAATCCGGGACACTACGCCTGTCAAGTCAGGTGTTGTAGGGCTCTGAGTTGCCAGAACAGCTTGATGTTGTTGGGTGAGGCGATCGCACAGTTGAGGGTCATAGGGCCGAAATCGCTCGATTAGAATCTCAGCCGTTTTGTGTACCATGGCTGGGTCAAACGTCCAGAGCCCGTAAAACTTCCGTTCTGTATCTATAGTCGGCTTACCTTGGGGCAAATAGTCCTCCTCCGACAACTCATGGCAGAGCACCATCGCAGTATACCCTGGAGTCAAAATGACGAGGTTCCACTCCATCACCAAGCTATCCTGGGAATCCAAATTTACCAGGGAAACATTCTCCAGTTGCCCTGTGGGATGGCTGAGAAACCCACTGTCTGGAACAGCGCTAATCACAATCTGGCGACTGTATTGGGCCAAGTCATGATATCTGTCGGCCTCTTGCAAATACCATTTCCCTTCTTGAAAGGTTACGAGAACCAAGGGTTGTTGATCGGGATCTTCACCCGTTTGAAGAATATGATCCTCTAGGGCATGACATAGAGCAACCAGGGTGTTCTTGAAGTAGACCCCAAAACTGGATGGCAGTTGACCACTGGGCAGTTGGGTTTTAAGCTGGTTCAGCGTAGCTTCTGGATTCATGAGAGCAGGCAATTCTGACCATTACAACTCGACTGTAGTAACCCTGAGAACTTGTAAGACATCAGTGCATTAAAATCCTGCCAACTTTTCAGTTGGCCAGCTTTTAACTAGACGTTACAATCCTAACCTTGCAATCTCACAACTCAAATGGGTTGGTGAGGCGCTGCCCCTTCTCGGGGGCAAACCCCATAGACCCTTGTTTGATTTTTCAAGGCTTGCTTTATGATTACTATATTACTAAATATTAACTGGAATTAATCTAGGAAGAAACTATCCGTCACCTGAGTTAACAAAATAGGAACCCTGAAGATCAAACAACAGGGCCTAAGGAGACATCACTGGGAGACATAGCATGTTACTCAAAAGCCTGTAACACCCGATCCAATTCCAAATCGGCGAGGGAGTCCACACACCAGTCAGCAGATCGCTGGAGCATGTGGAAGGGATAAGTATGGGCCACTCCTACAACAACAATTCCTGCCTGTTGAGCGGCTTTCACCCCAACCAGGGTATCTTCAATCGCTAGACATTCTGTTGAAAGCAAGTTCAGGTCGGAATACACTCGGTTGAGTTGAGCAATTGCTAGGAGATAACCCTCAGGTTCGGGTTTACTGGTCGCAACATCATCGCTGGTGACAATTACAGAAAAATAGCGATTCAATTCTCCCCGACTCAGAACGAGTTCCACCTCTGAACGCATGGCACCACTGACTACTGCGAGTTTCAGTTCGGTTGGGGTCAAGGTTTGAATAAAAGCTTTGGTATTGGGGTAGATCGGCAACTCAGTCAAGGCTTCTAGTTCGGATCGGTAGGCTTGGGCTTTGCGAGTAATTAACTGATTCAAGTAGTTTTCGTCGATCAAACGCCCTTGGGCCTTGAGTAAGGTTTCCAAACAGGCGCGATCGCTTCTTCCCAGGCAAAATTGCTGAAGTTTTGATGGCTCAATGTTTAGATTTTCCTCTAATAACAACTGCTGGAGTAATTTTTCATGAATCGGTTCATCGTTGATAATAATGCCGTTAAAGTCAAACAGAATTGCTCGAAGTGCCATAAAAATTTAGTCATTTGTCACCATTAGCTGCCATTCATTGCCATTTGTTAATCAAGACTTCATTAGCCCTGCCTACCCAGTTCATTTTAAAGGTGTAAGGTGACCTACTCCTTGCCTAATAATCTAGAGGATTAGATTGGAGTTTAATGGAATTTAATGGGATTAAACCCGACTTGAAAGATTAAGAATTGGCTCCGACTGCATTGGGGATTTCTTGTTCCACTCGACGAAGCCGTGGGGTTTGATAGGCTAGAAATGCAACCAAAACATTAGCTAAACCGACCAAGATAATGAGCAGAGCAATTCCCCGCCCCTCTCCTACACCAATGATCTTTCCAAAACTATTAGCGAAGGCTCCATCCTTTGCCATCAATGGTTCAAACAGATAATCAATCAAGAGTCCAATTCCCAATTGAGCAAAAATCATCGACAGTTTTTCTGTCCAGGTTTGTAAAGCAAAGATTCGCCCTTGCAACTCAATCGGAACTTTGGACTGCCAAATCGTTTGATTATTACTGACAATAATAGGCTGAGAAAATAAATACCCAAATCCACCCAGGGTAATAATCCAAACTGCTGGCTTAAGTCCTCCAAAACACAAGCACAATCCCTGAATTAACACAAAAAACACAATGGTTTGAATCCGATTTTTCAGTCCTCCCCAGGTACTAACGACAATACTGCCTAACAACATCCCACAGGCACTCAACGCCAATACAACTCCTAATTTTGAGCCAGAGGCAAAACTTAGAACCAGAGGCATAAAGGCAACCTGGACAATGCCCGTTGTGAGATAAGTCACAGCCATTAGGGTTAACAGTTGCAGTAATCCGGGTTGCTTCACCACGTATTGCCAGCCCGACAACGTTTCGTGCCAGACTTTTGCTAGGGTTACCTTCTGGCTCGGAGCGGTTTCGGTTACCGGGGGAAAACGGACACTTAACAAGGCGATCAGAGCAATGATATAGGTACAAAAATCAATCCAAAGTACGCCCTGAACCTGGATTGTGTCTACCAAAAAACCGGCTAAGAGAGACCCCATAATCAGGGCAAACGCTTTAGAAATTTGCACCATGCCATTGGCACGGGTCAGTTGTTGAGGGGGAACCAGTTGGGTGATTGCGGAGAAGTAAGCGGGCCACTGAATGGACATACAAGCCGCAACAACCGAAATTGCAATGTAAATGTGCCATAACTCCATCTTGCCTGCACTCACCAACAGCATCATGATAAAGATAGTAATTGCCTTAACGGTATCACTCAAAATCAATGCCCACCGTCGATTCCAGCGATCAATCAATGAGCCTGCAAAGGGAGCAATCACAATTCCAGGGAGACTCATAAACACCAAGACCAAAGCAAATTGGGTAACAGAACCTGTTGTTTGAGAGACCCAAATCCGCAAGCCTACATCTGTAATTGCAGATCCCAAGAGTGAAATGACTTGACCCAGCCAGACAATAAGAAAGATTTGCATAGAAAATGAGCGCTGCTTTAATGAAAAGTCAAAGGTGACGAAGAATCAGTTTGGAGCTTAATCACAATAATTCCTCCAATTCTGCCACTAAGTGTCTAGCTTGGTGCAAAAACGCTGCTTTTTTTACAAAATTAGGATGTTGTGTAGGCCAGGTTCTGATTGGCTTGAACTGCTAAACAGCAATTAGTATTTTATTCACAATCTTTCACTTTCCAAAAAGTCTTCAGTACTTCAGCCGTTCATCAAAGTTTCCCTAGGATTTAGAGAGTTTAACGGATGGGTCTAAGGGGAGCGAGCATTGAGTCCGAGTAAAGTTTGCAGTATTTTCTTCGGTTGGAACAGCAAGAACCTCTAAGCTACCATTCATGACTCCGACTAAGATTTGATTCATGAATAAACGCATCCCTGGAGACAATTGAAAGTCAGATTCCAGATTCACTTCGGAGTGATCTAAAGTGGGTGGAGAGGGGTGATTTCTAGCCAAAGTGGATTGTAACAACTCCCAGGATTCACTCCAGGCACTGATAGGACGCTGGTCATCAATCCAGATATTTGCATAGCCTGATTCTGGGGTAATTGTTGTTAACACTCGGATTTTTCCCTCTTCCATTTCAGTAATTGCGGTGTCAATTAAGCTCACTAAAACTTGGCGAATCCGAGGCAAATCTGCCAAAATATAAATTTCTGGATTAACAGATTCAATCATCAGTTTGATACTACGATTTGCGGCCTGGAGATAGGTCAGACTTTCCACCTCTTTCAGGAGCTTACTCAGTTGGAGCGACTGAATTTTCATCTTTTCTGTGCCATGCTCCGTCTTGGCAACATCAACAATTTCATCCAGTAACCCAACAACTTTCAAAGCTGAGTCGTAGGCGTGCTGGGCAAACTCTCGCTCCTCTTCCGGGCTTTCACACAAATCAGTCAGAATGAGTTGAAGCATTCCAATCATACTGTTCAAAGGCGATCGCAGTTCATGGGAAGTCCGAGCTAAAAAACCTCCTTTAAAATGCCCCATTTCTACTGCCATTTGATAAGCAGCTTGGGTCTGTTTAAGTTGATTTGATAGGGCTTGAAGATGTACTTGGACAGCTTCTTGAGCATCAGAGGAAGCCGTGGTAGGTTGGGAGGATAAAGGCTTGGATTTTGAGACGTTATGAACCCCCAACCCAAGTCCTAACCCAATTCCGAGAAATAAAAATTCACTCCAGCCCATGAGTCTTATTAGATTAATAATTAGCCTATTCTTTGAATTGTAACTTGACTGCTCCTTGACGCAAAATTTCCCAACCAATATTGACTTGCCACTTCACCACTGTTGAAGGAATTCTTGACATCGGTACATTCAAATCCAGGGTCGAGGACTCTAGGGTGAAAATTTCTGGAAATTGCATTGCAATTTCAGCCAAGGTGACTAGGGGCGGTTGTCCTGATAAATTTGCGCTCGTTGTTGCCAAGGGGCCTGTTTGAGTTAGGATTTCACGGGCGATCGCACAGTTGGGAACCCGGAGTCCAATGGTGGTTGGGTCAGTTGGATGCATGACCAAGGGAACAAGTTCAGACGCAGGTAACACCAGCGTCAGGGCTCCGGGCCAAAACTGTTGAGTAACCTGTTGCCAAACTTGTCGGTCTGCGGGACTCCCTTGGGTAAAAGGCCAAAGATCTGCTGAATTAGCACCCATGAGAACGAGAGACTTGTCTGCAGGCCGTTGCTTCACGGCAAACAAGTCGTCAGCTCGAT
Source organism: Microcoleaceae cyanobacterium (assembly GCA_051652765.1). GTDB lineage: Bacteria > Cyanobacteriota > Cyanobacteriia > Cyanobacteriales > Microcoleaceae > JBHJGO01. Next base: position 8,979 of record JBOFUV010000004.1, read on the forward strand.
CCGGTCGAACAGCTAGAGCAGGCACAGTATCCGTTGGAAAACTCACAACATGGCTTCCAGAGCGGGCAGCAGCAATTAGAGTGTCTAAAAAGACTTTGGCCATAGGTCTTACAGTCGATAAGCAAGGGCAAATCGTTCAATTCCAGCCAGATCTAGACAAACCTGGACATCGGTATAGTTACCCTGATTTTGCAAAAGCGGGATCACCTCGTCTGCTTGTCCAGCCATCATTTCAACTAGCCAAACTCCTCCAGATTTTAAGTAGGATGGAGCCGTGTTGATCAGATGTCGAATACAGCCCAGCCCATCCTCTCCCCCTGCCAGAGCCAAATGAGGTTCATGCCGAGTCACTTCCGGTTGCAGGGTTGGAATCAGGCCGTTAGGAATGTAGGGTGGGTTAGATACCATCCCGCTAATTTGTCCTTGGAGGCGGGTCAAGGGTTCCCACCAAGATCCCTGATAGAACTGAATTCGGTTGGATAGCTCCAAGGTTCTGGCATTGTGCTGGGCAATGTCCAAAGCGGCCTCACTACAGTCAACGGCGTGAATTATCGCTGCGGGCATTCCCTCTGCCAGTCCCAGGGCGATCGCGCCACTTCCCGTTCCCAGGTCAACCCAATGGCCCTGGCTTAACCCAAGGTTCTCTTCGGTTATGGTTGCAACCGCTAAGTCAATAATCAGTTCGGTCTCGGGTCTAGGAATCAAAACCGCAGGAGAAACGACAAGGGAAAAATGCCGCCAAGCCACTGTTCCCAGGAGATATTGCAAGGGAACCCGCTCTGACAACCGTCGCTGCCACAGCCCTAGGAAATCAGCCCAAGGCATCTTTAACTCAACCTGGGATGAGGTTTTGAAGCTCCCCAAGCGCAATGCTAGATGATCGAGATCTGTAACGGCCTGTAGCAACCCATCAACTTCTCTCGGAGAAATCTGGGCAGTAAGTGCTTCTGTCCTAGCCTTTTGGCTCCACTGCCACAGATCCCAACCTGTTATTCTAGCCCGGTTCATTCTTAATGATTAAATCAGTGATTAACTTAACGGTTGGTGTTAACAATAGGTTCCTTAAGGGTTTTTTAAGGATATCTTTTAAGGGTGCTTCTTCAGGACAAGGTTTTGCTATTTCGCGAAATCTCTAGAATCCCTTCATACACCATCAGCAACCCAACCCAATTTGATCCCCTAAATCCCCCTTAGTAAGGGGGACTATAGCTTTATTTCTCCCTTTTCAAGAGAGTCTAGGGGGATTGCAGGGCCTTAGAACCAGAGCATCTAGAGAATCTATGGGAAGAGATTAACATCCTTCAACCCTCACTACAGCAAGAACCTACGGATTTGGCTTTGGTTGACCTTGCTGGATGAACTCTACAGTCTCACGGGGAGGAATCAAAATGACTTTATCAAGAAAAGGATCGTTGTCTGTCCGAAAAGCTTCGAGTAAAGCTTCTAAAGGAACAACCTCAATCTTGACCGACTGCAACAATTCCGGTTGCTGAGTCTTAAACTGATCCAACATCCCCTGCAAATCTTCCCGAGTAAAGAAAAAAGGAATGGCTTGATCTTCTCCCTGTTGTAGAGTCAGGACTCTGTCATCTTCTCCTGCCTTGGCGATGAACAGGGGAACTCCTCGAAATTCTCCCGCATTTTGACCGCTAGCAGTGAGTAGGGCTTGGGCAGACTGAACCTGCTGTTGAGTTGGAATAAAAGCAACCTGTAGTCGATTAGCATCCCGACTTTGCTGAGCAATCTCGTAAACCTTCCCTAAAGGCACGGCAGTCAACTTCACGGTTGCACCAAGAGTTGGATCTTGCTGCTTCAGGTTCTCAATGAAGGTCAGCCCGTCTTTACGACTAATGAAAACCTGGAAAATTGCGGCACTATTCTCGCCATTGCCGGAGGTTCTGACAAGCGGTGCCCCTTTGCCATCCGTAATGGTGAAAACGGGTACAGAACCCAATTTCTCCATGATCTTGTCCTGAGTTAGGGCGATCGCCGTCTGGGGTCTTAGAAAAACCGCACTCGAATTCAGGGACAAGTTGGGGCTGACGACTAAGCTGGTGCTTACAATGCCCAAAATAGCACCCAAACGAACCAATGATTGCTTCATCATTTTGTAGTTATTTAACCTCTTATCAGCATGGACTAGGATCTAAATCTTGCTCATGATCTTGCTTATAGAAACTTTGTCTAGCCCCTATTCTTTGAAATTTCCCTGGGCTAAACAGCACAGCTAGACCGTTGCCAGCTTGCTCGAGTCAGAACTCCCCCGGACAGATCCATAGACGATCAACTTGGGATTTTTTCTCCCAACAAAGATCCATAAATTTCTTAAGGCTCACTGTAACACCTTGTGAGGCCATTGTACCGTTGATCGCAAATGATTATTAAGTCAACTTACTCAGAAGACTCCCCTTTAGTCAGTGGGATAGCGGATTCCAAGGGATGAATAGAGCTTCTTGGTTCTGTCTATGGCCCGATCTCTCTCTTCAAAACCAACAGTAAATGGCTCTGAGTTATAACTGTTCCGGTAAAGAAAATCGAAACATTGTTGAGGATTGACTTTGTATTCCTTACTGAACCCTAACAGCCGCAAAATCAACTCATCCTTGGATTGAGACAAAACCGTGAACCCGTCGTTTGCAGTAGCAAATAACCCTTTAGCATTTCTGACTCTACAGTAATCTAACCTCTTGTCGTTGCTAAACTCTCTAACGTGCCTAGGCGCGTCTAGCAATGCAAATTCGTAAAAGTTGCTCACCCTTAACCTTGCCAGAAATTGATCAATCGGGATGACAGGATTCGAACCTGCGGCATCCTGCTCCCAAAGCAGGCGCGCTACCAAGCTGCGCTACATCCCGTCTCTTCTAATCATAACTCTAACTACACCTAAGTCAAGCAAGTCATCCCAAAACTCAGCGAGAACGATTCAAGTCCAGATCCCTGGGGCTATTCCCAGTGATCGAGGAGGTTGTGTCAACATCGGCAAGATGCTTACGGTGAGCAGCATTTTCAGACCAACTGCCTGCTCTAGTTTCTGTAGACATGAATGGAGAATGCTAAACTCCAAGATTAAAGTTCAGTAAAACAAAATCCCTTCTGTTTCCAGTCTAGGTGCAGTCAAACTTCAGTCCGGATACCAAAACATGCCTTTGATCCCTTCTGGATCAGGAATAAAGCCTAAGTTACGGTAAAAATCTACAACATGAGGATCTGCAAATAGCGTAATGTTGCTGATATCATCACTCCGAAGTTTTTTGATAATGAAACTCATCAACTCCTTCCCTAGCCCCTTACTCTGGAAATCTGGATGAACAACAACATCCCAAAGTGTGGCATTAAACGCATGGTCGGAAGTTGCCCTGGCAAATCCAATCAGCCGTCGCTTTTTCCCTTGCATTTGCCACATAGAAACGACCAAGAAGCTATACTGAATTGCCTTTTTCACTTTTCTCAGGGGGCGACGTGACCAACCAACTGCGTTGCACAGTTCTTCTAGCTCATAAAGATCAATGTCTCGATCTGTGCTGAAAAAAATGCGAGGATTATTAGTAATTGACTTTCGAGGTGTCTGGGAGTCAGAGTTATTGCTACCCCCAGGCATGTATCCCTCATACTCAACAGTTGATGACGTTGAGGGAGAGTCTGAACCGTTAAATAAACTTTTCCAGAAACCCATGCAGGTGCGGTTAAGGTAGTAGACATTGAACAACAGTACTAGATAGTATATCTTCCGAACCTTCTCCTCAATTATGGCTCCAGGTTTAAAACCATCGACACTGGAACTGTTGAAGCGCTTCAATCGAGCGTTTCCCCAATTTTATGAGCAATTTGTCACCAGTGAAATTCAGCTCCAGAACCTCCAGTTAGCCTATCAGATCTACCGGACAAAACAGGCTATCATCGAAGTTAAGCCAGAAGGCAGTCGTAGTGCACTCCACTTTGCTTATCGTAACCAATCTTTTCTGCTGAGTGATATTTTTGGAGTCCTTGCAGCCTATGGGCTGACGATTCATAGTCTTAGTCTTTATGGACAGATTTACCCACCAATGTTGGTGTTTATTAAGCTGGTGGTTTCTAGAGGGGGCAAAGCCTTAGCAGACAAAACTGCGGACAACGTTTGTCGGGCCATTCGGGAAGCACTCGCGGGCCACTTCGAAGTGGAGGAAATGCTAGCGGTAGAATTTAACTTAGATGCGGGTTTGCAAGATGTAGCCACAGAATTCTACGTTGACCCTGTGTTTCACCTTCCAGCGTTGTTAATTGAGGCTGATAATCAACCGGGTTTGTTTTATAAGGTAATGTATGCGATTTGGCAGGAAGACTTGCTGGTCGTCAATGCAAATCTATTGGTCTGGCGTGGTCGAACCCGTTTAATTCTCTATCTACTAGGCCCAAATGAAAGTTTAATTCCCGATTATCTGGGCCAAAAAATTGCAGAAGGAATGCGGCAGCGGTTAATGGGTCGGAGGTTTTAGTCTGGAGATTGGGAGTCAAAACTGGAAAATATTTTAGGGACTAGCAGTTAGAAGAATCGGGATTGGGTGTTCACTGTAATTCAATACATGAAATTCAATACATGAAATTCAATACATGATTGGAGTTTGTCTCTCACTCGCAGTTGATTAATAACGAATAACCAATGACCAGCAACAATGGAAATATGGCCAGGATCGAGATTCAAAGTGTTGAACATACTTATGATCTGACGGCTCCACAAGCAAACGCACCCGTTTTAGTTTTTATTCATGGTTGGTTGCTCAGTCGTCACTATTGGCAGCCCCTAATTCAGCAATTGGCACCCACCTACCAATGCTTATCCTATGACCTGCGGGGATTTGGGGGGTCTCAGTTTTCCCTCGACACAAGGCCCACTCGGTTTTCTTGCTACACCCCTGAGTCCTACGCTGAGGACTTGATGGTGCTCCTGAAAAAACTGAATATTGATCAAGCTTGGCTGGTGGGGCATTCCCTTGGGGGCACAATTGCCCTGTTTGGTGCAGACAAACTCCCCCAGCAAGTTCAAGGAGTTATTTGTGTGAACTCAGGGGGAGGAATCTACCTGAAAGAGGAATTTGAACGGTTTCGGGCGGCAGGAGAACAAATTATTAAGTTTCGTCCGGCTTGGCTGTGTTATCTTCCCCTCATTGATGTGTTGTTTGCTCGCACTCAAGTCGGCTGTCCTGTTAATCGTCAGTGGGGTCGCCAACGCTTAATTGATTTTGTTGCGGCCCATCCAGAGGCAGCTCTGGGAGCATTGCTAGATTCTACAACGGAGGCGGAAGTTCATCGTTTGCCGCGATTAGTGGCCCAGTTAAAGCAACCCGTTTATTTCATCACTGGAGCAAAGGATCGGGTGATGGAACCTAAGTATGTTCGACATTTAGCCAGCTTTCACTGGCTATTTCGCCAAGGGGAGGATAATGTCCTGGAAATCCCAAATTGTGGTCATTTAGCGATGATTGAACATCCAGAACTCACTGCCGCTCATATTCAAAATGTGCTCGCTCAAACAATTGGTCAAGCTTAATCTAGCGATCCTAAATCAATCATAAGAAAACCGTAGAGAGGTTTGGGGACTTCGTTTCCAACGAGGAGCAACACCCATCCACCCCCTTCTTACCCATCATTTAGCCCTGCTATAGTCAAGTTTAAAGAGCTTAATTTAATTGCACTGACCGACTACTGATAAAGCTGCATCACCTCTTCTAACTTCATCCGAGAGTGAACGCCTAAGCTCAGAGACGAAATATGACCTTTTGCTAAATGTTCAGCCGCAGCACAAGCAATCATGGCGGCATTGTCAGTGCAAAAGTTTAACGGCGGAAATAAAACTTTGAGATGATGGGCCATTGCAGCCTGTTGAAGATGATATCTCAGGCCACTGTTGGCAGCCACTCCCCCACCAACCACAATGGTATCCAAACCATAATCGAGGGCACAGGCGATCGCCCGTTTGGTTAAACTTCTCGCTACAGTATCTTGAAAACTGGCTGCAATATCTGCAATTGGCAGGTCTTCGAGCTGTTGTTCAAGCTGTTGTTGTTTTAGCTGTTGAACTAACCGGAACACGGCGGTTTTCAGCCCACTAAAACTGGAGTGGTAGGGATGGTAACTGCCATCAGGCTGTGAGATCCGACCTTCAGGGAGGGCGAAAGCCCGAGGATTGCCTTGGGTCGCCAGTTTGTCAATGATAGGGCCACCCGGATAACCCAAGTTGAGTAACCGGGCCACTTTGTCAAAAGCCTCTCCAGCAGCATCATCCTGGGTCTGACCCAACGTGGTATAGACCCCATAGTCTTGCACCTGAATCAAACTGGTGTGGCCCCCGGAAACCAGTAAGCAGAGAAACGGGGGGTGGACATCGGGTTCGCTGAGGTAGGTCGCGTAGAGATGACCTTCCAGGTGATGAACCCCTAAAAACGGCTTCTGATGAACCAATGCCAAGGTCTTTGCTGCGGACAAACCCACCAATAGCGCCCCCACCAGTCCAGGGGCACAGGTTGCGGCAACGCCATCAATCGCTGACCAACTCAGTTCAGCCTCTGCCAAGGCTTGATCAATTAGCGGATTCAGAATTTCTAGATGCTGTCGGGAAGCAATCTCCGGTACCACTCCCCCATACCGATGGTGGACTTTAATCTGAGAGGCCAAAACGTTACTAAAAACTTTACGATTTTTTACAATTGCTACCCCTGTTTCATCACAACTTGTTTCAATTGCTAAAACTGTTGTCATTGACTGATAAATTCTATGAAATGATTAAGCCATATCCTAAAGCTTAATTTGCTTGTCTAAAGGATGAAAGCAATTGTAGTATTTTTCTACAACTGGCTTTTCAGTAAGTAGGTCTCTGCCAACTGGTTTGGAAGATATCCTAACTTAGCAAGTTTGGCCTCAGTTCAATCCTGAACTGTGATTTGTTGGTTTGATTTTTTTGCAAACCGCATCGAAGTCAACGACAAAAAACTCCCCACTTTGCCGTAAGGGTTAGTTTGGGGAGAGGTCACGAGGATGTCAAGTGCTGTGCTCAGAAGCATTAGGTGGCTTCTATTGAGCTGCCTGAAACAATTGTACATAAAACTTGTTGTTTTGTAACGAAAGGAAACGATTCTATGGGACGATTGTTGGCTTTAGTTCTAGCCATAGGTCTATGGGCGAGCTGTATTCCGGCAGCTTCAGCTTATAATTTGACCCCCTGCTCCAAGTCTCCCGCATTTCAGCAGCGGGCTAAAACTTCTATCGCTAGCAGTGCCAATCCAGAACAGGCCAAAGCCAGATTTGAGCGCTATTCTCAAGCACTTTGTGGGGAAGAGGGTTTGCCTCACTTGATTGTGGACGGCAATCTCGCTCACGCAGGAGAGTTTTTGATTCCTAGTGTTCTATTCCTCTACATTGCTGGATGGATTGGTTGGGCAGGTCGGGCTTATATCCAAGCCATTAAAACTGACAAAAACCCGAACGAGAAAGAGATCATTATCGATGTTCCAGCAGCCATTAAATTTATGATTGGTGGTTTCGCATGGCCTGCTTTAGCCTTGAAGGAATGGACTTCTGGGCAAATGTTTGCCAAAGATAATGAAATTACTGTCTCGCCTCGATAGTAACTTGGTTGAATTACAGACTTGAATTTCCGACTTGAACTTCAGACTTGAGTCTGTATTTTGGTTGTTTCAAAGAATGTAATTCAACTCTATGATTGTTTAAGATTGTGAGTTTGTTCATTCAAGTTGGAGATTTTTTCCATGGAAGGTTTGTACCGCTATCTGTCTAGCGTTCCAGTTTTGGCTGCACTCTGGATGGGAATTACCGCTGGGATTTTGATTGAGTTTAATCGCTTTTACCCTGATCTCTTGTTCTATCCCATGTAGAAGCGCTCGTCAAAAAAATACACAAAACGCTGGGGTATAGGCGTGAAAGGCACTCAATAGAGTCTTTTCATGACTTTTCCCTGGCGATTGTTGTTTGATGAGTTTCCCTAATTTTGACAATACTTGACAATCGTTGTTAACCGTTCCTTTTCTGGTTTAGAGCAAAGTATCTATGAGACCCTATGTTGCTGCTGCCGTTCAGATGACTAGTTTGCCAAACCTCCAGAAAAATTTGGCTGAAGCAGAAGAGTTAATTGACTTGGCAGCACGTCAAGGCGCTGAACTGATTGCTTTGCCAGAAAACTTTCCCTTTATGGGAGAGGAGACAGAAAAGTTGGCCCAAGCTGGCGCGATCGCTCAGCAGACAGAGGAATTCCTGAGAAAAGTTGCCCAGCGGTCTCAGGTGACGCTTTTGGCTGGAGGATTTCCTGTGCCGACAGGAACAGGCAAAGTTTATAACACGGCATTGTTAGTAGATTCGAGTGGGAGTGAACTGGCGCGCTACCAAAAAGTCCATCTGTTTGATGTGAATCTCCCTGATGAGAATACTTATCATGAATCCAGCACAGTTATGGCGGGTCAACAGTTGCCTCCTGTTTATCCCTCTGAACAGTTTGGTCATTTAGGAATCTCCGTCTGTTACGATGTCCGCTTCCCTGAACTCTATCGACATTTATCTGCTAAGGGGGCAGATGTGTTGTTTGTTCCAGCGGCCTTTACCGCCTACACAGGCAAAGATCATTGGGAAGTCCTATTGCGAGCTAGAGCCATTGAAAATACCTGTTACGTGATTGCCCCAGCTCAAACGGGGTGTCATTATGGGCGGCGCTATACCCATGGCCATGCGATGATCATTGACCCTTGGGGCATGATCCTGGCCGATGCAGGGGATCAGTCGGGGGTGGCGATCGCCGAAATTCAGCCCTCTCGCCTTGAGCAAGTCAGGCTACAAATGCCTAGCCTGAAGCATCGGGTATTTATTTAAATCGGTTTTGTTTAGTCCAGGAAACCCAACTGACTTAAACACTTAAACATTGAACCGGAAGAGCATAACATCGCCTTCTTGCACAATGTATTCTTTGCCTTCACTCCGAACCAATCCCTTCTCCTTCGCAGTTGCCATGGAACCTAAGCTGACCAAATCCTGGTAAGCGACGGTTTCTGCCCGAATAAATCCTCGTTCAAAGTCAGAGTGAATCACTCCAGCTGCTTGGGGGGCAGACATGCCAGCCCGAATTGTCCAGGCGCGAGTTTCTTTGGGGCCAGTGGTCAAGTAGGTTCGCAAGCCCAGTAGTTCGTAGGTTGCTCTAATTAAGGACTTCAACCCTCCTTCCTGCACACCGAGGGAGGCGAGGAAGTCTACCCGCTCTGCTTCCGGCAGCTCCACTAATTCCGATTCAACCTGAGCTGAAACAATAACCACTTGGGCATTGTCTTGGGCTGCCAGCCCTCGTACCTGTTCTACCCACGAGTTGCCCGTTGCCAAATCGTCTTCAGACACGTTGGTTGCATAGATAATAGGCTTCCCCGTCAATAGCCCCAACGCTTTAACAGCTTCAGTTTCTTCTTCGGTCAAGTCAACGTGGCGTGCGGCTTGGCCTTCATTCAGGGCAGCTACGAGTTTTTCTAGCGCACCTAGCTCTAACTGCGCGTCTTTGCTAGTCCGGGCCTGCTTCCGAACCCGTTCCATCCGCCGTTCAATCTGAAACAAATCCGACAGTCCCAACTCTAAACTAATCACCTCAATATCTTGCACTGGGTCAACGCAACCAGAAACATGAATAATGTCATCGTCCTCAAAGCAGCGGACAACGTGAACAATGGCATCGACTTCTCGAATATGAGACAAAAACTGATTGCCTAACCCTTCTCCTTGACTGGCACCTTTCACCAACCCAGCAATATCAACGAACTCAATCCGGGTCGGGACAACCTGCTCGGAGTTGGACAGCTTGGCCAACATCCCCAGCCGTTCGTCAGGCACAGCCACCACCCCCACGTTTGGTTCAATCGTACAGAAGGGAAAATTTGCGGCGGTAGCTTTAGCATTTGCCACTAACGCATTGAACAGGGTTGATTTACCAACGTTGGGCAGCCCAACAATTCCAGCTCTGAGCATAGGGATCTAGAAGGATTTACTCTGTCAGGATAACAGAATTGCACAAGTCATTCGTCATTTCCAGATTGACGTTCTGCTCGAAATCTACAAAGCCGAAAATTCAGATTCAGCAAAAGCAGTGAAAATAACTCTCACGCGATCAGGGTTTTCTACTACAACGAATGAAGAATGAAACAGAGGAAAATCTAGTTAGGGCCGGGGCAAAGATAGGGTGTTTTCAAGCCGTGATCTGTATCCATTCAACTCCTCGAAACAAGCCGGAGTCTCAACACTCAACTATCCCTATTTGTGACCCTCAAAGATGGAGCAAACCGATGAAAAAGAAGACCAGAAAAGTTGAGCAATTCAAGACCGATCAAGAACAGGCTCTAATCACAGCGGAGTCTCTCAGAAAAAATATTTTGACCAAGGTGTTTCGGTGGAAAGGTGTCAGTTTGAATCATGCAGAAACAGTAGCCAGTGATTGGCATCGAAAGAGTATCAAAAATGCATCTGAGGGAGAAATCCCCAGAATGCCAAGTGACGGAGAATTAGCAGTCATGATCGTTCGACTCATGAACAATCTTCCACTCAATTGAACCGGGCTAGAGTCAGTCTGAATGCTTTTTCGACTCATGAACAATCTTCCACTCAATTGAACCGGGCTAGAGTCAGTCTGAATGCTTTGTGGAAAGGGGGCATTGTCCTCTTTCCTATTTGTAAACGGAGAGGGAGGGATTCGAACCCTCGTTAAAGTCACCCCTAAACAGCATTTCCAGTGCTGCGCCTTCAACCGCTCGGCCACCTCTCCAGGAGGGATTTGTAAAGTAGTCTACATTTCCAATTTTTCTAATATAGCAGATTCTTGACTGCTCTGACAAGATAGTGGGGCCATTCTTTTTTGAAGGACGGTGAGAGTTGGGTTAACCTCATCTTATAATTTCACTGAGTGCAATAATTTTTACATCCAGTGTGGTTTGAGGAGGATAGAGCGTGTTGCTTGTACACTCCCATCCCCCGCACTGATGCGAAATTTTATGGACTTGTCTCAGTCTGAATTATTAAGCTTCTATGTCTTGTCCCCACACCATTCAGATTCACCATCGTCAGCGGGGTGAGCATTTCATTGTTAAAGTTCCTGAAGATCGCTACATTCTCCAAAGCGCTGAGAACCAAGGTGTTGATCTTCCTTTTGCCTGTCGTAACGGAGCCTGTACCACCTGTGCCGTGCGCGTCATCTCTGGAACACTCTACCAACCTGAAGCCATGGGACTCTCCCTAGAACTCCAGGATCAGGGCTATGCGTTGCTCTGCGTCAGCTATCCTCGTTCTGACTTGGAAGTTGAAACCCAAGATGAGGATGAGGTTTATGAATTGCAATTTGGACAATACTTTGGTAGGGGTCGAGTGAAGTCAGGACTCCCCCTCGATGAGGATTAGCCTGATTAGTCTGAGAGGAGACTGAACGTTGTGCAGACTTTGAAAAAAACCTGGGAGTGCTGGATAGGTTTCCTTCGGTTTCTGCAACCGCTGCGCTTGCTCCCAATTCGTTGCAGGGGTTTTCTAGTGATTGTTCTGATGATTGTGCTAACAAGCTGTTCTACTCCAGAGACCCCTAGTGGAGTTACTGCTCAAGTTGAGCGAGTGGTTAGCGGGCAAACCTTAGAAGTCATTGCCTCGAGTGGGGGCAGCTCGATCCTAGAAAGGGTTCGGCTTTTGGGTGTTTCAGCCCCAGACCTAAAACAAGAACCCTGGGGCTTTGCCGCGCGTCAACACCTTGAACAACTCTGCTTGGGAAAATCGGTTCTCCTCGAACTCGAAACTGAGCAGCGCGATCGCTTCGACCGCGTGTTAGCCTATGTGTGGTTGAATGGAGTGTTGCTGAATGAGCAACTGGTACAAGACGGTTATGTCCTAGCGGATGATCAGTTGCCTCAGGGAAAATACAACCATCGCTTGCAACATGCCCAACAGGAGGCCCGCATTCTAGAACGGGGAATTTGGAACCCAGAAAACCCCTTGCGAATGACTGCCGATGAGTTTCGCAAGCAACAGATTCAGAATTAGGCACTGGATGCAGTGACCCGTTATCGAAGTGACCTGTTATTTGAGCAACCTGTATGAGTGACCTGCAAACATTTTTAGATATTGCGACTCTGGCGGCTGAGGCTGGAGGATGGGTTTTGAAATCCTTCTTGGGAAATCTGGATGAAATCCAGGAAAAAGGAGGACGGTCTGGGGATTTAGTGACCGCAGCAGACAAAGCCTCAGAAGCCGCCGTTCTGGATATTCTCAACCGTCATGTGCCCGATCATGGCATTTTGACCGAAGAATCAGGGGCCTTAGGTAATGCGGATAGCCCTTATCTCTGGGCCATTGATCCCTTGGATGGAACCACTAACTTTTCTCATCAGTACCCGATCTTTTCAGTCTCCATTGGGTTACTGATCGACGGCGTGCCCCAAGTAGGCGCGATTTTTGACCCCTCTCGCAATGAACTCTTTCAAGCAGCGAAAGGATTAGGAGCAACCCGAAATGCTCAACCCATTACGGTTTCCCAGGCTGAACGGTTGGAGAGTAGTCTATTGGTGACGGGCTTTGCCTATGACCGCCGCGAAACCAAAGATACCAACTATGCTGAATTTTGTCACCTGACTCACTTAACTCAAGGGGTTCGGCGTGGGGGCTCTGCTGCGATTGATCTGGCCTATGTTGCCTGTGGACGGATGGATGGCTATTGGGAACGGGGACTGCAGCCTTGGGACATTGCGGCTGGCGTGATCATGGTAGAAGAGGCCGGAGGCAAGGTGACGGCCTATGATAGTACCCCCTTTCAAATTCAGTCCGGTCGAATCCTCGCGACTAACGGACATTTACATCCAAGTTTAAGTGATGCCTTGGTGAATACTCCGACATTATCAACCTGGGGTTAAGGGTGTATGGCAACGGGCAATCAGTTAAAATCAGAAAATGTAATACTCTGACTGGAATCATGAAGGAGTTGTTAAAACCAACTGTTGTGGCAATCTAATTTGAGGTGTAAATCTTGAGGTGTAAATCTTGAGGTGTAAGTGTGGAGTCGGCATCTTGCCTGCTTAGGCTAGAGTTCTTCACCACAGACATCTCAACAAATCGTTACAGATTTAGATTTTCTATCGGGCCAAGTTGTCAGAGCGAATTGTTAGAGCAAATTGTTAGAATGTAGCGCAGGCATTTTGTCTGCAACAGTCGCTTAGGGAGTGTGGGGTTTTACCAAAACGCATTGAACAGTGTCGTTACTTTCAAGTTTAAGTTTAAGTCGCTAAGGAAGGCAAACCATGTCGTTTGAAGTCAAGCAAGGGCTATTTCAGCTTGGATTTACGGATAGTCATGCAATTTTGGGGGTTCCCCTCAATGTTGAATTTAACGAAATTCGGAAGCGATATACCCGAATCGCCCGCCGTCTCCATCCTGACACTTGCCCCTTTAAAGATCCGGCTGAAAAAGAACTTGCTAAGCAGGTACTAGCTAAGTTAGTCAGCCCTGCTTACAACAGGTTTTCGAAGGAAGACGAACGGAAAGAATATGCGCTATTGCTCAAAACCATTGGCGATCGCGTCATCAAAGAACGGCAAACCCTACAGATTCAGAGTGAAACCGCAAAGCAACTGGTTAAAGCACCAGACTACCAAAACACCTACGAAGCCCTACTCCAACAACTGGCTCAAAAACAATTTGATTCCCCTAGTCAGGTCGTCGCGATTATTGGCGAAATCAGTGAGTTGAATTTGGCCTACTTGCTCCGCAGTAGTCGAACGGGGGGAGTCTCAATGGCCCAACCTCAGGCCAAATCAGCAGCATCCAGTTCGGCATCGACGGCAACGTCAACTGCAACTGCAACTGCAACTTCATCAAGACCCCCAAAGGATTCCTTTGTTGATCAGGCGTGTCGTCGGGCCGAACAGTTAATTGCGACTCAGGACTACACCCAAGCCCTCTCAGAACTCAAAGAAGCCGTACGACGCGAACCAGACAACAGCCGCTGCCATGCCCTTCTGGGACTTGCCTATCTCAAACACAATCAACCTAAAATGGCCAGCCCCCATATCAAGCGGGCCTTAACCCTTGATCCCAGCCAACCCCAAGCCCTAGAAGTTCAGAAGCAACTAGACAAAGCAGGGGCTTCCAGTACTGGGGCCAAAAAATCTCAACAAAAATCTTCAGAGGGTGGCTTGTTTGGGGGACTGTTTGGCGGTAAGAAGAAATAGAGCGAAATTTAGGTGCTAGAAATTAGCACTAGGAACTGACACTATGGTTCATCAGACCCCGTTGGGCGCACGGGATTTATTACCCTTGGACGTTGCCCAGAAATTTTGGATTGAAAACCGCTTACAACAGGTCTTTCACCGTTGGGGCTACCATCGCATTATCACCTCTACCCTGGAACGGTTGGATACCCTCACGGCAGGCGGAGCGGTACAACGTTCAACGGTGGTGCAGTTGCAAGATGCGAATGATGAGGGATTAGGCTTACGCCCTGAACTGACGGCTTCCATTGCCCGAGCAACGGTGACTCGCATGATGGGAGAGGACTGTTGGCCTCAACGGCTCTGGTACAGTGCGAATGTGTTTCGCAAAGGGAGTCAAGCCAGCTATGGTGGCCAACTCGAGTTCTATCAAGCTGGGGTGGAGTTGTTGGGAGCCGGAGGCTTACTCGCAGATACTGAAGTGTTGCTGCTGTTATTTGAGTGTCTGAACAGCCTGGGATTAAAAAACTGCCATCTGATCTTAGGGGAAGCCGGACTCACCCAGTCCCTTCTGTCTGCTTTCCCAAAACCGATGCAAGAACCTGTGCGACGGGCGATCGCCAACTTAGATCAGATTGCCCTAGAGGCCCTGCCGTTGCCACCTGAGTTACAAAAGCTGGCCTTACTGCTGTTTGATCTGCGGGGAACACCAGAAGAGGTTCTAGCTCAAGTGACTCAGCTCGACTTAGCGGAAACCCAGCAAGCTGCCTTAAATAATCTCAAATCTCTGATTGATTTACTGCAGCAACATGGGTCAGTCAGTCTAGCTCAATCTAAAGTTCAATCTGAAGTCAAAACTGCCCAACCGTCAGTTGTTCTAGATCTGAGCCTGATTCAAACCTTTGACTATTACACGGGCTTAGTGTTTAGTGTGGTCAGCGATACGACTTCTGGAGCCAGGGTGTTAGGTCAGGGAGGACGCTATGATCAACTCCTAGGCTTGTATCATCCTCAGGGCAAAACGGAGCCAGGGATTGGGTTTGTGCTCAATATAGAAGAGGTGCATCAAGCCTTGTTGACGAG
>JBOFUV010000005.1:0-10306 GCA_051652765.1 Microcoleaceae cyanobacterium
GTGTAGCGAGACAGGGGAGAAGTACAGTGAGTATAGCAATCCAAGGACAAGCCAAAATGCAGCTTGGGGGTTGTACTGTAGACTGCGGGCTTGAGGCTTTCTTCCAACAAATAGGTCAAGACTCGTTCAGCTCGGGATCGAGAGAGGGCCTCGACAAAGTTCTGAAAATCGATCGGTCGGATTTCCTCTTCCTCCTTGAGTTCAAAGTCACAGCCCAAATGATTGGACAGTTTGACCAACTCAGCCACATCATCCAGGTCTGGCGCAGGCTGAATTCGGTAAATGGCTGGAAGTCCCAGGGCTTGCAAGTGACTTGCAATCAACTGATTCGCCAGCACCACCAACTCTGCAATCATCGAATGAGCCGGGGAGAAGGCCGCAACGACCATGGGCCCCAGTTCCCCTTCGTCATTAAAATGGCGGTGAGTATCCAGCAAATTTAATTCAAATGCCCCTCGCTGTTCCCGCAGTTGTCGAACCAACCGACTCACCTCTAGTAAATCCTCTAAACGAGAACTCAAGTCTGGGTCAGCCGTTTGGGTGTCATCTAGAATCCCCTGGGTTTGCTTATAACTCAAATGTTGCTTGACTTGGATGACACTGGGCTGAATCTCAAACTCGACAATTTTACCCATCGCACTCAGGGTCACTAAAATTGAAATGGTCAATCGTTCTTGATTGGGCAAGAGGGCAAGGCGATCGCAACTCAACAGTTCCGGAAAAATCGGGATCAGCTTATCCGCCAAAAATACTGAAATCCCTCGCTTGCGAGCTTCCCGATCCAAGGCAGAATCCGGGGTAATATAGTGCCCTGGGTCAGCCAGATGAATGCCAATCTGCCAATCCCCAGACTCCAGCTTCTCCAAGCTAAAAGCATGATCAACATGGTTGCGCGCTGGATTATCGGTCTTTTGGGCAACTCCAGAAAATTCAGGGTTCCCTAGGTCAGGTTCAAAGCTAAACGTAAAAAGATCCCGCAGATCCGTTCGCTGCTTTAAATCCGTTTTTTTCGGCTTGGCTGGAATCGCTTCGGCTTCTAGTAAAACTCGCTCTGAAAACGAACGCAATAGATCATGCTTGCAACAGACAATATCCAGATCATCGGCTTCTTCGGCATCAGAACCCAGAACTTGAACGACCTTGCCCACAGGTCGATGAATCCCAATCGGATAGCGTTGGACTTCGACATGAACCAGATGATCAACTGCATGGCCCAGTTCATCTTCGTCATTCAGCAACTCTAGTTCAAACAGGAGTCGATCATCGAGGGGAACGGCTCGATAGCCCGTTTTGGTTTGCTTAATTCGAGCCAAAACAGAAGGATTTGCCCGCTCCAGAATCAGGTAAACTTCCCCTTCTGGACTACGGCGACGGCTGCCCTCTTTAATGACTCTGACTAGAACGCGATCGCCGTTCCAAGCGGTGCTGAGGTGGCTTTCTCGAATGTAGACATCCTCTGCCCCTTCAACATCTTGAATTGCAAAGCAAAACCCTTTACTAGAACATCGCAACTTGGCCTCGACGACCCCATCCTGTTCAATTCGACGGTAGCGCCCCTTATCTTTTTCAAGCAGACCAATTCGTTCTAAGGCATCAAGGGCAACTTGAAACTTGCGAATGCTTTCTTCGTCAGGGGCGAGCTTTTTTTCTAAAACCTTAGGGGCAATTGACTTGTCCTCTGAAAAATGAGCTAGCAGTGTAGCGATTGAAAATTCCATGCAGCGACTAATCCTCGTTGTCTGAATCCATTGCGAACAAATCAGCATAACCGACACAAACTAAAGTCTGTGCAACAGCCTACAAGAGCCTTGGATTCCACCATTCCGATTCACGAAGATTTTCCACGCTTGAACCTGAAGACGGTGATACAATGAACAGCGACATCCCCCACAATCACGACAGTGGATAGGATTGGGAACCCGTGCCTCCTGAGTCTGCCTCCAACTGCTTACCTAGATTTTATCTTCGAGAACAGTGTTCAACAAGAAAGAACTTAGGCGGTAGCATGAGGAATTGTGACAATAGCATCTGTTGCGTTAGAGGCCAATGCCTAGATAAGTATATCGCAGTTTGGCAGAATAGTTTAGCAATTAGTTTGGAAACTCTTTATGTTTGCTCAATTTAGAACGCTTTATCCAACTGGAAGCCTCATTTCTGAATTATTGGCAATTACCGAAGGTCATTTTGTCGTCCGGGCGTTAATCCAAATTGATGGTATAACTCTTGCTACAGGAATAGCAGCAGCCAAAACGGTAGAGCTGGCAGAAGACCAAGCAAAGCGGCGATCGCTCCAAGCCCTAGGCATCGAAATCCCAATGGCTTCTCCTCAACCCTCCCAAGTCATCAGCAATTCATCCTTGGACTTAGACTTAGACCCAGACTTGGACTTGGCTCAGGAAGAGCCTGCCTTCATTGCTCCCCCTGAGCTTTCATCCTACACTCCTGTCGGCTCTGACAGTGCTGATGGGGTGAATACAGAAGATTGGCTGTCTGAGACTGATTTGAGCCTCACATCTAGCAAAGCTCGAACCCGTGCTGGTTCACCGGCCTTGCCAGAACTTAATCCCGAAGGAACAGGTGAAATTTCACCCCTACCCTTAGTTCCTGAAACATCTACCACGGGCTCTACTCACAAACAAGCCTCCCGCTCCAAGCGCACTTCAGATGAAGTCACGGATTTTTCCTCTGACATTGCCCAGACTGATATTCAACTCAAACGACTCGGCTGGACAGCGGAACAGGGAGTTTCCTATCTCCAAAAAACCTATGGCAAGCGATCGCGCCGCACCCTAACCGAAGAAGAACTACTGGATTTTCTCCACTATCTAGAGTCTCTGCCCAATCCATCCCAAGGAGATGGGTAAGAATACCAAAACATTCAATCAACAAACAGGGGCCTTTGAACTAAAATTCCCCTGTTAGCCCATAGCAATTTTAAAGTTGGAGAGGAATTCCTAACCAACGGTGCTCAAAACATTACTCAAAACCGCTGCAAAACTACCGTTCACCAAAGCGTGTAACTGTTCTCCAAGAGTACTAGCCATCCGTTGAGTCACTGGAAGACTGTCAACCACCATGCCAGCACAAAGCAACATCATGTACAGAATAGAATACTTAAACAGGGATCGGGCCACCTGTTTGTCTTCGGGAGACTGCAGGAGTTGCCAAGCTTTTTTGACAAAAATTGTTCCTAGCAAGAGGGCTATTCCAGCATAGACAACGCCGCTGGCATGAAGCGGATACACCATCAGCAAGGTTGTCGGTACCAAAATCAAAGTGTAACCCCAAATTTGCTTGGCAGTTGGCTCATTTCCGGCAATGACAGGCAACATTGGCACGCCAACTTCCTGATACTCATCTCGAATCATGATCGCTAAAGCCCAGAAATGAGGAGGTGTCCAGAGGAAAATAATCAGAAAGATGAGCCAAGCTGCCCAGTCCAAGTCCCCCGTGACAGCGGCCCAACCGACTAGGGGAGGAATGGCTCCCGCTGCTCCACCAATTACAATATTCTGGACACTGGTGCGTTTGAGCCAGTGAGTGTAGATGCCGACATAGAAAACAATCCCTGACATGGCCAACAACGCGGCTAACAGATTAGCAACTACGGTCAACAACACAAACGAAAGCACAGCCAAAACCACCGCAAAGATCAGGGCATCTTTCGGTTTCACCCGTCCCGAGGGAATCGGTCTCCAACGGGTGCGCTCCATGATGTGATCAATATCACTATCGTAAATGCAGTTAATAGTGTTCGCTGAACTCGAGGCAAGAGTGCCTCCTAAGAGCGTGCTTACTAGGAGCAAGGGATCAACTTCTCCCTTTGCAGCAACCCACATTCCGGCTGCCGTTGTAATCAAAAGCAGGAGAATGATCCGGGGTTTTGTGAGTTGATAATAGCTTTGGACGACCTGCAATAAATTTTCATGGCGACGGGACGAAGCAGGAATAATAGCGTTTTGCATAGAAAAAATTGTCCAGTTGATAATGAAAGGTTTAAAACTTAGATCAATTGTGGGTAGTCTGCTTGGCTTCGAGAAACTGAAGTTACAGACTAAGGTTACGAACCAAAGTTACTGATGGCCAATCGCTAATGACTGCTGGCGATCGCGCCAAGCAAACACAGTAAAGGCCATTAAAGTTCCTAGGAGAATAGCCCCAACCGCCTGATGACTCACAGTTAATGGCTCAACTTGCAAATGCAGGCGGAAGGTAGCAAATCCCAATACAAGTTGAGCGATGAGGCATAAACCGATCCAGTGACCCAGCTTACGGAGCCAGGGATGCAGAGCAGAGGTTCGCTGTGCCAGGAAAACCACCGCTAAACAGGCTACCGTTGCAGGAACAATCCCGATTATGTGGCTATTCATGACAACACAGAGTTGAGAGGCTCCCAAGCATTGATGTAGGGCCCAACGGGAAGCCACTAACCCTCCCAGGAGACTTTGGAGGTAGACCAAAACTGCGGCTGTTAACCCTACCCAGGGGAGTTTACCACTATTGCCCGTGCCTTGATAAGGCGCTAAACAACAGCCAATCCCCAATAAAGTACAGAAAAATAATAGGGCTGTTCCCAGATGAGCCGTCACGATATCAAACCGGAGCAGTTCTGTGACGGTCAATCCCCCTAACGCGCCCTGGAATAAAATTAGACCCAGAGCAAATGTAGAGACCCAAGGGAGCCATCGGGGCAGTTCCTGTCGATACCACCAGGACAAACCCATCAGATAAATCGCACCAAACCCAATCAGGGCAGCATCTAAACGGTGAAACCACTCTAGAAAGACCTGAACATTCATCTGGGCAGTTGGAACCAATTTGCCATAACACAGAGGCCAATCCGGACAAGCCAGTCCAGCATTCATCACCCGAGTTGCGCTGCCCACAGCCATCAGCAGCAGCGTTGCCACTCCCAACTTCCAAACAAGGCGACCAACTCTTTCCTGGGGCTGAATACGAACAGAAACTTGTACTGGGTCAAGAAGTGTATTTGCCATGAACTTCACCTAGACCTCTAACCACGACATTGACATAAGCGAAACAGCTTAAAGGAAATAATCCAAGAAAAATAAACAGAAAAACCTGCAACTTAGTATCCATCAAACTTAAGAATCAGTTCAGACTTCTGATCTGTCTATCTAACAAAAACATACCTACAGATCCAGACTGAAGGGTGTTCAGGACTCGCAAAACCAATCAAAACCAACTTCCCAAATCCCTCACAAATCCCTTTAACAATCTGTAACACACCTCTGATCTACCATAACGAGGGAATCCAAATATGGACAGAGTTTTAGAAAGTTTTCGGATTCTTGAGCTAGTATTGCAAAATATTACGGAGTGGGATTGGACTTAAGAAAAAATTAAATTTTTGAGACTATAGACTTAAACACACCAAGAACCCAGATGAAACCGGGCTTTTGTGACCCAACTGTCTTTTAAGTAGATTGGCATGGTCTGAACCTTGGTTGAAAAAACATTGACAGAAGCGATAAGCTCACAGAGAGTGTCTGCGTGCAGTAGAGATAAGAAGTTAGTGAGATCTGAGACAAGAAAAAATCCTAAAGAAAATCCTAAGTATGGCCAGATCGGGGCAGGCCCTTCGTTGTGATCTGTTTTACAGAGAGAGGGATTCTAGATTGAAAATAAACCTGTTTAGTCTCTACAATTTCCTAATTTCAAGCTTCTCTGACCCTTCACTCAAAACAGTAGAGTCATTAATCACAGCATTTCTTCAGATCCTGGGAAATGCGGAGATAAGGAGGTATTTTTGAAGATTCCGAGTTCAATCTTGACCTTGATTTTTGGGATTGCGATTACGCTCATCAGTCTGTGGTACGGTCAAAATAATGGTTTGATGCCCATTGCCGCCTCCTTCGAGGCAGAGGAAGTAGATGTTCTGTTCGAGGCAATGCTGACCGTTGCTTTTGGCCTCGTGCTACTGGTTGAGGGTGTTTTGGTAGTCTGCCTATTTCAGTTCCGGCAGCGCAAGGGGGATAACTCCGATGGCCCTCCAATTCATGGCAATATTCCTCTAGAGATTTTTTGGACTGCGATCCCTGCCTTTATTGTCTTGGCAATCGGGATCTACAGTTTTGAGATCTACAACGAGATGGGCGGTCTTGATCCAATGGTTTCAGGGGCCATGGCTCATCATCACAACGGATCGGGAACAGCGATCGCGGCTTCTTTATCAGGTTCAGAAGACACTGAATCCCCTCAGCGGACGCAGATTGCCATTGGTATTGGGGCTTCTCCCAGTCAGCAGGGAACTCCGGCTGATGTTGTAGTTGATGTAACTGGGTTGCAGTATGCCTGGATTTTCAACTACCAGGGCAGCGGCGTAACTGGAGGCGAGTTGCATGTTCCGGTTAATCAAGATATTCAGTTGAATATCACGGCTCAGGATGTCCTGCACGCCTTTTGGTTGCCTGAATTGCGACTAAAACAGGATGCAATGCCGGGACGCACCACTGAACTTCGGTTCAGGCCGACAAAAGTTGGAACCTACCCTGTGATCTGTGCTGAACTTTGTGGCGGGTATCACGGTGCCATGAGAACTCAAATGATTGTTGAGACTCAGGAAGACTACGAGGCTTGGGTGCAGCAGAGTACCGTTGCTCAAGTGGCCAATTCTCAGCACACGGTTGCTCTGAATCCGGCTGATCTCTCTGAAGCCGGGTTTCTGGCTCCCTACGAAGCAGAATTGGGGATCAAAACGGAGGTTCTGGCTCAGCTTCAACCAGAGCATTTCTCTCATCATTCCCTGGCTCACCCCTAAGTCTGGTTAAGTAAGTCTGGTTAAGCAAGTCCACTTAAGTCCACTCAAATCCTGCACCTATGACACAAGCAGAACTCAATCTGACAACAAATAGCCCGATGGCCCCCGAAGAGGGGGAGAGACGCTGGTGGCACTACTTCACCTTTAGTACTGACCACAAGGTTATTGGGATTCAGTACATTGTGACGGCCTTTATTTTCTTCCTGATAGGGGGAGTCATGGCTGGTATCGTTCGGGCTGAACTGACAACACCTGATCCTGATTTGATTAGTCCAGAGCTGTACAACAGCATTTTCACAATTCACGGAACGATTATGATCTTTCTGTGGATTGTGCCAGCGGGGGCAGGCTTTGCCAATTATTTGATCCCGCTGATGATTGGGGCCAAGGATATGGCCTTTCCTCGGCTTAATGCAGTTGCCTTTTGGCTGATTCCACCTTCGGGAATTTTGCTACTCCTGAGCTTCTTGGTTGAATCTCCCCAAGCTGGGTGGACATCCTATCCTCCCCTGAGTTTGGTGAGTGGCAAGATTGGTGAGGAGATTTGGATTTTAAGTGTCTTGCTCTCTGGAACAGCATCGATTTTGGGGGCGGTCAACTTCGGGATTACCATTTTTAAGATGCGGGTTCCGAGTATGGCCCTGAATCAGATGCCCTTGCTGTGCTGGGCGATGATTGCCACTTCGGCTCTGATTTTGCTTTCTACTCCTGTATTGGCAGGGGCGTTGGTTTTGCTGTCCTTTGACCTACTGGCTGGAACCAGTTTCTTCAATCCTTCTGGCGGGGGAGATCCGGTGGTTTACCAGCACTTATTCTGGTTTTATTCCCATCCGGCGGTGTACATTATGGTGCTGCCGTTCTTTGGAATTATTTCGGAAGTGATTCCGGTTCATTCTCGCAAGCCAATTTTTGGATATCAGGCGATCGCTTACTCCAGTTTGGCAATTAGCTTTTTGGGCTTTATCGTCTGGGCCCACCATATGTATACCAGTGGGACTCCAGGCTGGTTACGAATGTTCTTTATGATCGCGACCATGGTGATTGCTATCCCGACTGGGATTAAAGTCTTTAGTTGGTTGGCTACCATGTGGGGCGGCAAGCTCAGACTGAACAGTGCCATGTTGTTTGCGATGGGGTTTGTTTCTACCTTTGTGATTGGCGGGGTAACTGGGGTCATGTTGGCATCTGTGCCGTTTGATATTCATGTCCACGACACCTATTTTGTAGTGGCCCACTTTCATTACGTTCTGTTTGGTGGGGCTGTATTTGGCATCTATTCAGGCATGTACCACTGGTTCCCCAAGATGACGGGGCGTATGATTAATGAAACCTGGGGTCGAGTGCATTTTGTGTTGACTCTGATCGGCGCAAACCTGACTTTTATGCCCATGCATATTTTGGGACTCCAAGGAATGCCCCGACGAGTTGCCATGTACGATCCAAAGTTTGCTGACCTTAACGTCGTCTGTACGATTGGGACGGCGATTCTGGCTGTATCTACAATTCCCTTTGTCATTAACGCGGTTTGGAGTTGGGCAAAAGGGCCAAAAGCTCCTGCAAATCCTTGGGAGGCTCTCACGCTGGAATGGATGACCTCTTCTCCGCCTCCGATTGAGAACTTCCACCATACTCCTGTTCTGTTGACTGGCCCCTACGACTATGGCATGAAGCGAACTCTAGCAATTCGTGAGCGTCTGAAGCAATTGGCTAGCTCAATGGTCTCAACAACGCGGGAAGCGGGGATTCCTCTGGCAGAAGCGCGGTCTTCCTCACTGTTGGGTGAAGATGGCTCTGGCAACTCGTGATCAACCTGGGGTTTGGCTCGGGTTTGGGCCTGACCCCGGCAATTTTCCGGTCTATGGTTCTTTGTTCATTATTTGTGGTTAGACGTTCATGCAAAGTCCAGCAATTAACGATTCACAGATCGTTCCCAGCTATCAAGCCGTCGTGGCAGATGTTCATGGAGAACACGGAGAAGAACACCCTGACCTTCGGATGCTTGGGGTTTTTGTATTCCTTGTAGCTGAAAGCATGATCTTCCTGAGCATGTTCATGGCTTATTTAATTTACCGCTCGTCGGCTGAGGTTTGGCCTCCCGATGGGATTGAACGGGAACTTCTCCTCCCAGGAATAAATACCTTGATTCTGATCTCGAGTAGCTTTGTGATGAATCGAGGGGCAGCAGCGATTAAAAAAGACGACACCCCAGGGTTACGGTTTTGGTTCTTGATCACGGCTTTGATGGGGATTGTTTTCTTGTCAGGTCAGGTTTACGAATACACGGGTTTAGACTATGGTTTGACAACCAATCTCTATGCCAGTTCATTTTATGTATTGACTGCGTTCCATGGAATGCACGTTTCTTTTGGGGTTATCTTGATTCTGGCAGTCCTCTGGCGCAATCGCCAACAGGGACATTACTCGAAGGAGTCCCACTTTGGCCCGGAAGCGGCTGAACTCTATTGGCACTTTGTTGATGTGATCTGGATTGTTCTATTCATTTTGCTCTATCTGCTTTAGGGCAAATCAAGTTCTAGAGGAAAATCCCGCTCTATCTGGAGTGGGATTTTTTGTTCAGTCAGTGACTGCAATTAAAATACTGGTGTTAAACGTTCTCAAACTTAACGATGAGCCTATCTCTGCTCAGTCTGACTGTCCTTAGTTGCAAGTCGCTGTTGGGTAATCCTCTGCGTTCAGGGCTGTCTGTGATTGGGGTATTTATGGGGGTGGCAGCGGTCAGTGCCACTTTACAAGTGGGCAAGATTAGTCAGGCGGTGATTACCCAGCAACTCGCCGAACGAGACGCGCCGCAAGTGCAAATCTATGCCGACCGTCACCCTGTCACCCGGCAGCGAGCCCAACTCACCCTAAAAGATATTGAATTTTTGCAGCAACAGCTTGATCAAGTCCAGGCAATCAGTGGCATGAACTGGATTCGCCAGCAACCTCAAGTCTTGTTTCAAGATCAAACGGCTAATCCCTTTGCCATGGCTGTTGCCCCAAATTTCTTGCTCACGACGGGCAAAACATTGATTCAGGGACGAGATTTCTCCACCGCAGATTATGAACAGTATCGACCGGTCGTCATCATTGATCGCTATCTCGCAGAGACTTTATTTCAAGGCAAGAATGCCGTTGGTCAGATCATCTATCTGAACCTCAGACCCTATGCTGTTTTAGGGATATTACCGACTGATCCGGCTGCCACGGAACCTCAAGGTGAATTATTCATCCCCACGGCAATTCACAGTACTACCACTGGAAAACGGGAGATGAACATCCTGATTCTGCGGCCCTATCGTTTGGAAGACCTGGAATCGGTTCAGGAGAAGACCATAGCACTGCTCGAACAGCGATTTCCGGGGTATTCCTTCTGGGCCTGGAACACGGTTGAGGATATTCTGACGCAACAAAAAACCTTGGAATCTGTGTCCAAGGCGTTGCTGGTGGTCGGCGCGATCGCCCTACTGGTTGGGGGCGTGGGCATTGCCAATATTACGATTGCATCAGTAATCGAGCGGACTC
>JBOFUV010000006.1:0-5760 GCA_051652765.1 Microcoleaceae cyanobacterium
AACCTGCTAGTGCGCCACATCACGCCACATCTAGAGTAAAAAAAAATTCTTTCCTCCCCCTGTCACTAAATGTGGATCTTGAGGTAGATTGGTAGAGCGATCATTCTGATGGGTGTGTATCCCTGGAGACTATGCAACAGACTCTCTCCTCAACAACCGTTATCCCCTTGAAAACGGGTATCCAAGTTATCCGTCGCGACGGAACGTCTACCACTTTGGATGTTTCCCGTATTCGGGCCGTCGTGAACTGGGCCTGTGAGGGCCTAGATGCTAATCCCATTACCCTGGAGGCTGGACTCACGACTCGCCTCCGAAATGGCGTAACCACACGGGAAATTCAAGACAATTTAATCAACTGCGCCCTAGAACTCTGTAGCCCCTCAGAGGCAGATTGGCGCTATGTTGCTGGACGACTGCACATCTGGAGCTTATGGAAAGATACCCTGGTCAGCCGGGGCTATCGCTATGAAGACTATGCCAGAACGGTTCATGCCAAGATTGAACGCCAAGACTACGATCCCCGCATTCTGACTTATACCCTGGAAGATCTGCAAGAAGCTGGATCTTGGATTGATCCCGACTGGGACAAGGACTATGACTATGCCGGAGCTGTTTTACTAACAAAGCGCTACTTGCTAGCCAACGAACTGCCCCAAGAAGCGTTGCTCACCTGTGCGTTACTCCTGGCAGTTTTAGAAGCTCCTGAGCAGCGCTTGGTTTGGGCCAAAAAGTTCTATGAGGCGATCGCCAAGCGCCAGATTTCCCTGGCTACCCCCATCCTTGCTAACTTAAGAATTCCCAATGGCTCCTTGAGTAGCTGTTTTATCACCGCGATGGATGACAACTTGGAGAGTATCTTCGATGCCATCAAAGATGCAGCTCGGATTTCCAAAAATGGCGGCGGTGTCGGCACGAACGTCAGTCGGGTTCGGGCCACAGGCAGTTGGGTCATGGGCAAGCCCAACACTTCGGGTGGAGTCATTCCCTGGATCAAGCTGCTGAATGATACTGCTATCGCTGTCAACCAAGGGGGACGAAGGGCTGGAGCCATTACCGTTAGTTTGGATATCTGGCATTTGGATGTGCCGGAATTCCTGGAAATGCAGACCGAAAACGGCGATCAGCGTCGCAAAGCCTATGACATTTTCCCCCAGCTTGTGATTCCAGATGAATTCATGCGGCGAGTGACCACTCAGGGAGATTGGACGTTTGTTGATCCCTATGAAGTTCGCACGAAGCTCGGGATTGAATTGGCAGAGCTTTGGGGCGAGGCGTTTGAGGATGCCTATCAACAAATTGAAGCCAGTTTAGATACCCATTTAATCTTATACAAACGGGTGAATGCTAGAGATTTGTTCAAAACCGTGATGCGTTCTCAAGTGGAAACAGGGATGCCTTATCTCTGGTTTAAAGACACTTCAAATCGTGCCAATCCCAACAAGCATGAAGGCTATATTCCAGGGGGGAATTTGTGTCAGGAAAGCTGGTCAAATGTATCCCCCGGAAAAGAAGCACACACCTGTAATTTAAACAGTCTCAACTTAGCTAATCTTACGGATGAAGAGTTACCTGAAATTTGTGAAATTGCGGTTCGTTTACTGGACAATACCATTGAAATCACCCATGCTCCTTTTGAAGCCAGTCAGTCCCACAATTTAAAGTATCGAACCATTGGGGTGGGCGCGATGGGGTTAGCAGATTGGTTGGCAAAACGCCATCTTTCCTATACTAATTTGGTAGAAATTAGCACTCTATTTGAAGAGATGGGTTACTACTGTACCAAGACTTCTATGGAGCTAGCGAAAGAACGGGGCACCTATCCGGCCTTTCCAGGGAGTTCTTGGAGTGAAGGCAAATTAATTGGAGCTAAACCTGTGGAGTGGTTCCTAGAAAATGCTTCAGACAAAGACCGTTGGAAAGTCTTAAGCGAGGAAATTCAAACCCATGGGATTCGCAATTCTCATATCACGGCGATCGCTCCAAACACTTCCTCTTCCTTAGTTCAAGGGTGTACTGCTAGCATTTTACCCTGCTATAGTCGGTTTTTTTATGACAAATGGGCTAAAGGAACAGTCCCCATTGCCCCGCCGTTTATTCGGGAAAGTTTCTGGTTTTATCCAGAGAATAAAACGCTCAATCAACAAATTGTTGTTAAAGCGGTTGCGACGATTCAACAGTGGATTGATACTGGGATTTCCATGGAGTTGCTATTCAACTTAAATCAGGGAATTTATTTCCCCGATGAACCGGAACGGGCAATCAAAGCCAAGGATATTTTTGAAACCTTAGTGATGGCTTGGAAAGAAGGCTGCAAAGCTGTGTATTATATCCGAACTGTACAGCGAGATAGCTTTCAAGAAAACAGTGAAGATTGTGCGGCCTGTGCTAATTAAAACATCATCATGATTTGATTTAATCGTAAACGTGGACGGGCATTTTTGGACAGGCTATTTGCTTTTTACACGCTACAAATCAAGATCTCCTTACTTCCAGCCTCTCCCTAACCAAGGGAGAGTGCGGGGGTTCTGAAGATTACAAATTTCACCTTGTAAGTTCACCTTGTAAATTACCTTGTAAGTTATGACACTAGCAACTAACCGAAACAGCTTCAAGCATCCCTATCGAATGCCGATTAACCCCATCTTTAATCCTGGCGGAAATGATGCCGTTGAACATCGTTCAATTTGGTTTGGGGACACAACAAATCTAATGCAGTTAAATGATGTTCGCTATCCTTGGGCGGTGGGTTTATACAAACAAATGCGGGAAAATTTCTGGGTTCCTGAAAAGTTGGATATCACCCAAGACGTTGTCGATTACGGTAATTTGACTCCAGATGAACGCCATGCATTTGATGGAATTCTGTCTTATCTGACCTTTCTAGACTCCATTCAAACTTGCAATATTCCTCATATCAAAAGTAGTGTAACGGCTCCTGAAGTCAACCTCTGTATGGCGGAACAAGTTTCTCAGGAAGCCATGCACAATCAGAGCTATCAGTACATGATTGAAACGATTATTCCCTCAGATCGTCGGACGTTTGTCTATGAGTTCTGGCGAACGGATGCTGTGCTGCGCGATCGCTGTGAATTTATCGCGGGGATGTATCAGCATTATGTTGATAATCCAACTTCCGAGAACTATTTTGTGGCTCTGTTAGCAGATTTCTTACTAGAAGGGCTCTATTTCTACAATGGTTTCATCTATTTCTATAATTTGGCCTCTCGGATGTTGATGCCGGGTTCAGCAGATATTTTCAAGATGATCAATCGGGATGAACTGAGCCATGTGCGTCTGTTCCAAAAATTAATTCCTGAGGCCATGCAGATCTTTCCTCACTCCGTAGATCAAGTGTATGAAATGTTTGATACAGCCGTTCAGCATGAGTGTCGCTGGACAAACCACATTGTAGGGAATAATATTCTGGGGATTACAGAAAGTAGCACGGAGCAGTACACGAAGTATCTCGCCAATGCACGGTTACGTTCTATTGGCTTGAAGCCATTGTACCCTGAGAAGAAATTCGCCAAGAGTCCTTACACTCATCTGGAACGCTTTTCAGATACCAAAAAAGAGGCTCACACCAAAGCTAACTTCTTTGAAGCCAGCGTCACGAGTTATGTGATGTCGTCTGGTGTTAGCGGATGGGATGAGATTTAATTATTCATTCCTTAGAGGGTGACAATACTGAGTGTCACCCTAATTACCGTGTACCTGCCCCGAGTCAGGAATCAACTAAGACTCTGATTCTGGCTTGGTTGTAACTCTCATTTCTGCGTGGGATAAGCAAGAAGATAGCTTTAACCCGTACGAACGTTACCTACTTTCTACTGCCAATTTTACGCTTTGCCTCCAGAATTTCTGTCTCTCCAACCTCAGGGACTTCAGGTTTTTGGATTCCGTGTTTTTTTACAGCGTTGTCAGACGCTGACGGTTGAATTCTCACCTTTGAGCGCCGAATCTCCTCCCAATCTTCCATTAGTCGAACTAAGGCCGGAACAACAGTTGGGGTTAACAGGGTAGACAAGGCCAACCCCCCCACCAGAACAATGCCTAACCCTTGATAGAGTTCGGCTCCCTTTCCAGGAATGATTGCCAGGGGCAACATGCCTAAGACACTGGTTCCCGCTGTCATAAAGATCGGGCGCAGGCGATCGCTCACAGCTTGATACAGGGCATCATCCCAACTCAACTCTCGATCTTGACGCAGTTGTAAAGCCCAATCCAGCAGCAGAATAGCGTTGTTGACCACAATCCCGGTCAAGATCACAAACCCCAAACCCGTCATCATATCGAGGGGAATATTCACCCCAGGAATAGAATTGGCAAGCACCAAACTCAGCACCGCTCCCGTAATCCCCATAGGAACCGTAATCATAATGATCAGCGGATAGCGGAAGGAGCGGTACAGGGCTGTCAGCAACAGATAAATAATGATCAGGGACAGGGCAAAGGTGGCAACGAGTTGTGACAAGGTTTCTGCCAAAATATCAGCAGATCCTGCCAATTCCAGCCGGAATCCCGGCGGTAATGTTTGCCGTAAGGGATCTAGAACCTGTTCCTGAGCCAGTTTCAGAGTCGCACCCAGGGAAGCCGTGCGTTCTAAGCCAGCAGTCAACGTGATGGAACGCTCCAGATCCACATGGTTAATCGCATCCGGGCCAGTGGTTTCGACCACGTCAGCCACATCAGTTAACTGTACCTGACGACCATTACCAACGGAGAGAGCCAGTTGTCGCAGTTCTTCTGGAGTATCAACAAATGTATTCTTGAGTTCTACGGTGACATCTAGTTCCCGCTTGCCGTCCACGAACTTAGAAGCCCGCAGCCCCCCTAAAGCCGCTTCTACCGCCCGACCGATCTCGGCTTCCGACAACCCCAGTTCCGCTAATCGTTCTCGCTTG
Organism: Microcoleaceae cyanobacterium; assembly: GCA_051652765.1. Classification (GTDB taxonomy): domain Bacteria; phylum Cyanobacteriota; class Cyanobacteriia; order Cyanobacteriales; family Microcoleaceae; genus JBHJGO01. Next base: position 4,905 of record JBOFUV010000006.1, read on the forward strand.
GGAATCACCTGCAATTCCGGTGCGCCGTTGACAAAGTTCGGTCGCACACTCTGAATTCCCGGCAGTTCTCGCAATTGTCCCATGAGCTTTTGGTGAATTTGATCCAACTGTTCCAAATCTTGACCGACTAACTGGATTTCAAACTCTTTACCCGAATACTGGAAAATCGAAGCCCGCCGGGGCACTAGAAACCGATATCCCGGAAAGTTGCCACTCACAGATTGCAATTTATCAACCAAATTATCCAGGTTTTTAGTCGTGGACTGGTTGGGATCAAGGAAGACAGCAACCACGCGAAAACCGCCACGATGTACATACAGGGTGCGGATGACATTAGGTTGCTGACTGGCAAACAAACGGGGTTGCTCCGAAAGGGCCACCGCCTCAGGAATACTCGTTCCAGGGAAGGGTTCTGCCAGCCATCGAACTAAGTTACGATTGCCTTCAGGCAGGTAATCTGCTGGAGGCAACAACAGGATACTGACGACCAACAGTCCCAGGGGAATAGCCAACAGAATTAACCGCCGACCTATCCGTCCCTCACCCAACGACCAGCGCACCGTGCTCAACAAAAACTGCTCCAACTTACCTTGCCAGAGGCGGAAGATCGCTGACGTTTTGAAAACTGCCTGACTGATGGCATTAGATCGGGAGGGCCGAGTTAAGGGTTTCTCTGGTTTGTCTGTTGTTCCCCGTCCGTTCCCGGCACTTCCCATGCCCGCTAACATCTGCTGGGCTTCGTTCTGGTTCAAAAACAGTCCCGCCAACATCGGCACTAAGGTCACGGCAGCAAACAGAGAGAGCAACGCTGTAATCGACAATCCCAAGCCAATATCCAAAAACAGCTCCCCCACTT
>JBOFUV010000007.1:0-65190 GCA_051652765.1 Microcoleaceae cyanobacterium
ATAAAATCAGACCAGTTTGAAAATTCTGGTCTGAAATCCTATAAATTCCGTTGTTATCGCAATTTGAGGATACCCGGAGTAGGCGGTCTCACACTGCTCGCGGGTTAAAACTCCCAAACTTACTATTCCTATATCGTAACAAAATAAACAGATTTTTTTATAAAACTTTACTTATGTTTTGTGTAAAGCTTTACTTCCGCTTCAAGCTAGAAACAGAAATCACAGATCCAGTAACAGGATCGACAGTTTGAGAACGAACAATCTCAACGGTAGGGACACCTGATTTCGCAGCAACTTGAGTATTGGTCTGACTGGACGTTTCTGGCATCCACACCATCAACCCCAATCCCAAGCTAAATGCTAGACTAGCAACAATTCTATTTACAACCTGATTTGAGCTTTTCATAATCCTATCTCCGTTATTAAGGTTCTACTTTTAAAGTACCCAGAACCCTTATCTTTAACATACCTGTCGCTCGTGAATCCGGTATGAAATTAAAATGAGAAAGTTTTCAGGTCAGGTAATGGCTGAACGCTAGGGGTTGGAAATTTTATCTAAGCCATTCATGGTTGTGTATCGGTGATGCTCTGTGTGGATGTTGGGTTTAAAGTCTGCGTTCTCTGCCCCTGACCCCCCGACGCAGTTGAAAAACGCAGTTGAAAGACACCCTTGAAAGACACCCTTGAAAACTGCCATAACGTTTCACTTTAGTATTGAGATATCTGGCGAACTGGTTCAGGGTAGGAATGTGTTAGTCCGATAGTTCCAGCTCGATCGGATCTTTGTTCTCAATCTCACTAGGTCTGATAGTCTATGCCTTGGTCTCGTATTTTGAGTGCAATTGTGGCGATCGCCCTAGCGATGGGGATGCTGCTCTCTGGAGGGTGGTATTTTACCCTAGGGTTTGGAGTGATCGTTTACTTAGGGTTGCTAGAGTATTTTCAACTGGTTCGAGCCAAGGGCATTGAACCTGCGGCCAAAACGGCGATCGCCTTGAGTGAGGTGTTATTGATCACGGCGGCGTTTGCACCTGGCTTGGTAGATGCAACCTTTGCCCTAGCTGGAACGGTGATTTGCTTTTATCTATTGTTCCAACCCAAGTTGTCTACGATTGCTGATATTGCCACTTCGATTCTAGGACTGTTTTATGGAGGTTATCTTCCAAGCTACTGGATTCGGTTGCGAGTGGGTTGGGAACATCCTGTCTCCTTCTTCAGCCAAGCCATTGCTAGCCCGGTTCCCCTTGAAGCGGTTGATCCGGAATTTTGGATTGGCTGGATTCATTTATCCCAGGGTTTGACAGCAACGGTGCTGGCATTTTTCTGCATCTGGGCATCGGATATTGGGGCGTACATTGTGGGCAAATTTTTTGGTCGGACTCGGTTGTCAGACATCAGTCCCAAAAAGACGGTAGAAGGAGCTGTATTTGGTATCTTGGCCAGTGTGAGCGTGGCGATCGCCGGGGCCTGGTATCTCCATTGGCCTGCATTTCCCTGGACGGGGTTGGTGCTAGGGCTATTGATTGGCGTTGCTAGTTTGCTAGGGGATCTGACAGAATCGATGATGAAGCGGGATGCGGGGGTGAAGGATTCAGGACAGCTCATTCCAGGGCACGGGGGGATCTTAGACCGAACGGATAGTTATGTGTTCACGGCTCCCCTGGTCTATTATTTTGTCACCCTGTTACTGCCTTTGTTAAGCTGACACAGCCGTTTTTGTTCAGATATAATACAGAGCGATTCCCCTAAATCCTCCTTGTTAAGGAGGATTTGAGTGGCTGGAACTGTCCCGTACTAACCGTGCCAATTTAAAAACCGCTATATGAATTTATAGTCACCGCCAAGGCGGTTAGGACAGAGATATTTTGTGGACTTAGCCCGCGAAACTTGAATGCGGATTGGCTGACCCCGCTAAAATTGATAGACAGGAAGCGTAAAGTGAAAACAACTGCCTTTTCCCAGGCCGGAATCCACCCAAATCTGGCCATAGTGGGCTTGAATAATCCGTTTACAAAGGGATAGGCCAATTCCATAGCCGTCTTTCAATTCATCCCGTTCTAGTCGAAAGCGTTCTTGAAAAATGCGATCGCGGTTTTCTTCAGGAATTCCTGGCCCACTATCACAGATACTCAGTTGCACTTTTTGGGTGGTGCGATGCAACATCGAAAGCTGAATTTTCCCACCCTTGGGTGTGTACTTAATCGCGTTGTCTAGCAGGTTGACGATCACCTGGCGAACCCGTTCTTGGTCTGCATACACTGCTGGAATATCGCTGGGAATATCCGTCTGGAGTTGTAAAGATTTGGCTTGAAATTGGCTGCTCAGCTCCGTCAGGATTGTCTTGCAAAATTCCTTGAGTTCGAGGCGGTTGGGCTGAAGTTGCAAGCGCACACTGGGGCCTGTGGCTGTTTGCAGAATATCGGTGATCATCCGATCAATCTTCCGAATCTGATGGCGGGCCTGTTGAATCAGGCGCAGTTTCAGGGCTGGAGTAATTTGCGATACATCTCCCTCGCGGATGCCTGTTTGAGCCGATTCCAGGGTTTCCAAGGCTAGAGACGTTGCGGTGAGGGGACTCCGCAAATCATGGGCAAGGATTTCAATAATTCGGTCTTTGAAGCTGAGTTGTTGTTGGAGTTGTTCTTTTTCTTGCTTCAGGCGGAATGCTTCATCACTCAACTGAATGAGTTCGGAAACATAGGCAACGGAGTGAAGCAAATCGGGGGTTGAGGTTCCGCTGCCAACCTCAGGTTGATTCTGTTGGTAACTGCAATACTCTTCAAGAGCAATTTCCCACCGAGGCCACCAGTGCTCTAGCTGATTCACGAGGTTGCTGCCTGCCAGGATGTGTCGGGGTTCAGGATGAATTTTAACCAGGGCAGGAGTTGCCACCAACTTGAAGTGCTCTACTAGGGAGGGTTGCTCACCAACTTCGATCACTTGCAACTCAAACATGTGTTTGTTTAAACTGTCCAAAAACCTGCGAATCTTCTCGACCTGTTGTTTGGAACTTGGTCGCTGATCAATGAACAACAGTAGCTGGAGCACTGTCTTGAAGTTGGACTGAAAAGATACCTGCATGTATTTCTGTTCTTGCAGAGAACGGAATCCATTGGGATAACGTTTGAGATCAATGGAGTCAAATCAACAGAGCCAAATCGATGGAGTCAGAAGTTATGCTCCTGTATCCTTTATAGTTTAATTTAATATCTCCTTTAGATTTTAGTTTTTTTTAATCTTTATTAATCTAAAGCATTTAGTCAATTTAAGCTTGAGTTTCTCTATGGGACAGGATTGGCATAAAAATCCAGCATTACGAGTTGTGCTTGGAGTAGCGATCGCATTTTTTTTAATTTGTCTGGGGCTGAGCCTGAATCGCTATTTCAGCTTTTATGCGTCCTATGACCAGGGGATTTTTAACCAGGTCTTTTGGAATGGCACCCAGGGTCGGTTCTTTCAAAGTTCTTTGTCATCTGCCCTTTCCACCAATGTGGTTCACAATGGGGAGTTTCCGGATGTGGCTTACCATCGGTTGGGCCAACACTTCACTCCAGCGTTGCTCCTGTGGTTGCCGCTGTACGCCCTATTTCCCTCTCCCGTCACCCTTAGCGTTTTGCAAGTTGTCCTGGTGACAGCAGCGGGGTGGGTGCTGTATCTTTTGGCGCGAGAGTATTTGCAACCTGCCTTAGCAGCCTGGATTACGGTTAGTTTTTATGGTGCGAATGCGGTCATCGGCCCGACGTTGAGTAATTTCCATGACGTTTGTCAGATTCCCTTGTTGGTCTTTGGCGTGCTGTTGGCGATGGAGCAACGCAGGTGGTGGCTATTCTGGATTTTATCCCTGCTAACCCTGGCGGTGCGGGAAGATTCAGGGGTGATCTTGTTTGGGGTTGGGGTTTACCTGATTTTGAGCCAGCGCTATCCGGTTCGCGGACTGGTGCTGTGCTGTCTCAGCTTTGGCTACATGGTGGTGTTGACCAATCTGATTATGCCGCTGTTTTCTGAGGACATTTCATCCCGGTTCATGATGGAACGGTTTGGGCAATACGCTGAAGGCGCAGAAGCCTCAACCTTGGAAATTATTTGGGGTATCGTTAGTCAGCCCCAACGGCTTCTAGTAGAACTTTTGACCCCCGTTTGGGGCACGGTGAAATATTTAATAGGTCAATGGTTGCCGTTGGCATTTGTTCCGGCAATCGCCCCGGCCTCTTGGGCTATAGCTGGGTTTCCGTTACTAAAATTGTTGATTGCTAAAGGAGAATCGGTTCTGGCCATTACGATTCGGTATGCAATGACCGTTGTTCCGGGTTTATTTTATGGTGCGATTTTATGGTGGGGTCATCGGCAACGGGAGGTGGAGCAGCGGATTCAGACATTAGATCTGGGGTTGGCAGTTCAAGTTCAGGAAAAAGAACCGATCCCACAAAAAATAGGGTTTTCTCTGCCCCTCCCGGTCTTCTGGGCAAGACCTTTAACGGTGAACCCTTCCTCCCAAGAACCCGTCTTGCGTCCTCGGTTTCGGCGCTTTTGGCTTGCCTGTCTGTGCCTGTCCCTGTTCTTTTCCATCACCTCAAACCCGAATCGCACCCTATATTTTCTGATCCCTGACTCAGTTCAGCCTTGGGTCTATATTTCTCTGCCCCAACAGTGGTCGCACGTTGCCCAGATCCGCCCGCTGCTGGCGAAAATTCCTCCGACTGCCAGTGTAGCGGCCACTACTTACATTGTTCCCCAGGTTTCGAGTCGGCGAGAGGTACTGCGATTTCCTCAATATCAATTGCGGAATGATGCAGGCGAGGTGATCAACGTAGAATATGTGATTGCCGATCTCTGGCAACTGGAACAATATCAGGTGGCATTCAAGAGCGATCGCAAACGACTAGAAGAAATCGTAGACCGAATTCAGCAGCTCACAGCTTCAGGAGGATATGGCATCACCGCATTTAACGACAACGTAATCCTGATGCAGCGGGATCAGCCTTCAAGTCCCGAAGCGTTGTCAGCCTGGAACAGCTTTCAGTCAGGCTTAAATCAGGATTAAAATAGACTGGTTTGAAGGTAACTGGCAAAGTTAACTGACTTGAAGTTAACGGGTCTAAAACATGCGTAAGATCTGCAGCTCAGCAGTTGCGGTTAGAAAGTTGCCAATCCCCTAAATTTCAGTCCGGGTGCAATGTCACACCACTCAGAGCCCAGATAGCTAATGGTTCGGGTGACTGTGTTGATGCAGTAAAAGCCATCCAGCTCAGCCAGTTGTTCGGGCCAATGAGCTGGGCTGAACAAGGTGACCTGGCAAGAGCCAGAATCGGGCTGGGCACTTACTTCTTCCGGATAAGCGTAAAAATCCTGCCCCATCTTCTCAACGATTCTGATCCCTTTGGCTTGACGGACTGGAGGATGAGAGAGAACAGGTCGAGAGTGTCGTTGTCTGGAATGAATGCTCATGGAAATCTACCTCTTGTGAAGCGCGTTTAAGATTGAATACCTAGAGCCCCTGTTAACAGAAATTTTACTAAGGTTTTCAGCGAACTTCAATCATTGTTAAGGTTTGTAAATCCCTGTCTTGCCTAGATGCTGAAGTTATTGATTGCTGAGGAAAAAGCCTAATGCCGCTAGCTCTAGTATACGGTTTAGGACTGTCGTCAATTCTAAACTTTCTACTAAAACATATGTCTAATTAATCCAAGTTTATGCATATAACATGAGTACAATTACGGAACGTTTTGTCAGGAAAGTCTAGCATAAAGAAGTTGAATAGTAACAACCTTCTAGGAAAAACTTTAGGAAGAGCTTTAGGAAGAATTCTGCTCATCCCCCTCGATTCATCTCTTTATGGCTCGGCTTCTTGACTCAACTCTATGACTCAACCCAAACATCCTAGACATCCGGGTACAACTCCCCGAGGAAAGTCCCCTGCTGCTTACGCCCTGTTTGCCAGACATTTTTGCTTCTGGTTTGAAAAACGCATTGGGGAATATGGAGCACAAGTGAAGGCCGACTTAGCACAGTTGCAGACCCACTTAGATCAGGAGAATACCGAGGAAACTAGAATCCAAATTGCTCGATTGACAGGGCAGCTAGAAACCCTTGAGACGGTGTTAGAGGTTTTTCGACCCCTGGCCGAGACTTACCTATCACAGGAGCGTTGACGAGGCGATCACATCTGTTCTTGATTGATGCTTAATTTGTTCTGAATTTGTTCTGAATTTGTTCTGAATTTAGTTTGCACTGAACATCGCCTCCTGTCCTTGAGGGGAAAGGGCGTATCCCAAGAACGCTTGAACATTAGGAGTAGGCGGGGTTTTGTAAATATACATTAGCTCTCGTTGATAGGGATAGCTGACACTGCCGGGAGCCACACCATCAATCGGTAAAGCGCGAACGGTTTGCTGGTTCGTAACCTGAGCAAATGTTGCATAGCCGATACCATCTGGCCCAAGTTGACGCAACAGGCCAGTGGTTTCATCCCGCTCAAGAGTTGTAAAGTTTGGGCTATTTCCGAAGTTCTGACCCTGCAAGACCAGTTCTTGAAAAGCTTGGTGAGTTCCACTGACGGCAGGACGATTGATGACTCGAATGGGGGCATCAGCACCTCCGAGTTCAGACCAATTGGTGATTTGACCAGTGAAAATTCCGCTAATTTGTTTGGCAGTGAGTCCTCCGGTGTAGGGATTGTCCACTCCAACCACTACGGCTATTTGGTCGGTGGCAACGGGCTGGGCCACTAAACCTTGACCTTGCTCTTGGGAACTCAAAGCCCGTGAGGCCCCGGCAATATCTATACTCCCTTGAAGAATCCCTTGAATCCCGTTATTTGTCCCATTGGCAGCAGTTTCGACTGTTGTTCCTGGAAATTGGGCTTGGAATCCTTGTTTGAGGTTTTGATTAATCGTCACCATGCTAGTTGAGCCATCAATTTTCACCACTGTACCTGCGGGAACGGAAGTTGGAGGCTGGAGTGCTTGACTGCCGGGGGGAGGCGGGGGAGGTACTGCGGGCAGAGGGCTAGAATTGCTCTGAGAATTTACCGGAGAACTTGGATTAGGATTGACCACAGGATCTAGCTTCGGCTTTTTTGGGAAAAACCAGTATCCCAAACCCAGCAATAACAGGAACGCCAGAATATAAACAATTGGAGGGGGGCCGCTTCGTTGAGCCATAGTAGAACGTTTTCCTCGGTAGAGTCTTGGTCAAGAATGATCTCTGAATTAATTTCTGAATTAATTTCTGAATATACTTCTGAATCAGGAACTTTCCAATAAATTATGCTTCTAAACAGGCTTTTACACTACAGCGTTTTTTGACTCGGAGAGGGACATCTCAGCCGCTTCAGTCCTTTATTCAGGGGCGCGGGACTTCAACTGTTGGAGACGGCGAGCAATTGCATCGGGTTCTCCAAATGACCCCATCTCAGGACTCAGCAGATCATCAGATCCCAAGGCTAAATCAGCTAGGGCCTGCTGTTCTAAATTTTGCTGTTCGACTTCAAACTTGACTTGCTCAAGCTCCTGATTGACTTGATTCATCGTTTCTAGGGCCAGATTTACATCTTGCAAATCTTTCAGATTTTCAATGTTGGTTTCATAGGTCTCTAGCTTGACTTGTTCTTGGTGGAGCTTCTCTTGGAACATTCTCAAGTATTCCTGGGCCTGATATACCTGGTTCTCAAATTGAGGGAGAACGTCTTCGAGTTGAATCACCCGTGCCATTGCTAACCGGGCTGTAGAGTCATCTCCATTATTCTGAGCGATCGCGGCTTCTTGCTCCAGTTTTTCCAACTCTCGTCGCTTGGCATCATACTTCTGTTTAATTCGAGTGTAAGCCGCTCGTTGGGTTGAAACTGCTTGGGAGAGTTTTTGTACAGAAGCCCGAATGGAAGCCAAAGCCGCCTCAGCAGTTTCCAAAGAATTAGTGGCGGATTGGCTGGATGATTCGGGTTGCCGTCCTAACAGCCAATTGTAGGTATTCACGGTTACATTCCCGGCCTTTTCTCCCATCAGCCAGTGGATAAATGAATTCATAGAGCTAGTGCACGTTGTTTGGGTTAATTGCGTGGAGTTATCCCTAGTTTAGCAAGCATTGGATTTTCCCTTCCAAAACAATATAGGGACAACAGATGTCGTCCCTAAGTTGCTTCGTCATGAATTGTCCTCAACTCTCGTCAATTGTCCTCAATGGCTCATCCTTATCTCAGCCTATCTAAGCCACAGATTCTGTTCCAAAGCGCTGCTGCTCGATCTCATCGATCTGAGTCTTGAGAATGACTAAACTGACATGAACATGACGCTGATTTGTGATCGGATCATAGGCTTCCCACTCTTGAGTCACCTCAGCATCGTACCAAAGGAACCAGTCTCGGTAAATTTCACCTTCGTTAATATCTGGACACAAGGGCAACCAGTCATCTCCGGTGTAAGCCTCAACAGTCTGAACAACTAAGTTTAACCAGGCAGTTGCAATGCACTCATCGAGATCTGGATTAGTGTGTGGCTTTGCACTAACATCTTGTGAATGATAAAGTTTGGAATTCATGTTCAACCCCTCTTTTGATTTGCTGACTTTACTTTACAGAAGTCGGTTTACAGAGGGCGATACTCTTTGTGACACTCTCTCAAGCATTACATCTCAATAGGGATAAAATAGAAGCTAGAACGTTTAAATTGGGGAAGAATATTTCCTCGAAAAGTAGACACTTGGCAAACTGGCATACACTAATTCAAAGATTAGAATCTTGCTTCAAAGTCCAACAAAAAATCTGAGAAAAAACAAAATAAAGCCATTGGTTTTTGCATTGATCAATCCATCAGGAAATATACTGAAAAACCCGCAAAACTTGTCTTTGCTTTCTCAGTATATTCATTAGTGAATTTCTCAGTAAATCGATCAGTGAATTCATACAAACGGCCTTGAACTTTAGGAGAACTAAAGATGAAAAAGGGATTTGCTTTGCTCAGTTTGATGGTACTGAACTTGTGCCTTCCAGCCGAATTAGCTCGTGGTTCTGCCTACGATATTGTTTGCAAGTTTAAATATCGAACCGGGGACAATGGTTGGGTTGAGGATACAGCCAGTGGAACCACCCGAAGACTCGCCAGAAGAAACCGCCGAGCCGCCGTTGAATTTCAGGAAGGTCAGGCCCGCAAAGCAGGCTTGGAGTTTGAGGTGATTTACCTAACTTGCGAAGATCCTTGGGGAGGCGACAGCGGAAAACCTGACTAGATCGCCATCTGCCCAAGTTCACTCAGAATATGAGGCAAGATTCTAGGCAACTGGCAGGGTCACAATAAATTCAGGGTCTTGCCCTAGGGTAGAATTGCAAATTAGATTTCCATCATGTTTTTCAACAATGATTTGGTGGCTGATGGATTGCCCCTTGATGGGATAAATGCTCTAAACCCCTGTTTGATTTTTTTTGTAACAGATTGAGGATTTTGATATTAGTGGTTTTTAAAACGCTAAGTTAATGTTGGCTGTATTATTATTGAAAAGTACCCTATCGAGTTTTGTCCTGGGGACTGGGTACGAGTCTATGCTGAATTTTCAATGAATTAAACTAACACTGCTGAAGCCGCAGAAACGTTGGCAATGCTACAGGAAGTTGCAGTAGCTTAATGATAGATAAATGTTATGTATACAATATCAAAATCAACTAATATGAGGCAGTCAAATGGCAGCAACGAAGGAGCAATTTTCATGGTTGGAAGTTCCCTCAGATGTCAAAGACTTGTTGATCAAAGCTGCTGACAACTGGGAAGATTCGGCACAGTCTGAACAATTTATTAGCCAAGCCCTCGCAAAAGCTGAAGATAATCCCGATGTTTTAGTGGGAGCTTATCGGTATTTCTTCTATAAAAGTCACTGGTCAATGGCATTACAAATTGCCGAGCAAGTGATGAACAAAATTCAAGAAGAAGAACAATTTCCAGAAACTTGGGAGGAACTCAAGCCAGTGATTACCGAGAATCGGGAAAAGCCGGTTATTCGCCTTTATCTCAATGCCTATGCTGCGGTTGGTTTTGTTTTGGCAAGATTGGGAAAACTTGAAGAAGCACAAGAAATCTCAGAGCGAATTAAAGCTGTGGATGAGCGGTGGGAATTGGACTCAACAACAGTATTTGAAATGTTGACCCGATCCCTAGAAGATGAAGATGAATAATTGGAGCCATTTTGCCTGATATCGTTGACCTCAGGCATAGCCTTGATGACCCAGCGGGGATTACCGGAAGACCGATGGGGCGATCGCCCTCGTAGAGTTCTAGAAATTTGTAGCTTTTGGGGATCATCTGCAAGTTCTAAGCCCTCAGAAACGTTTGTGGCCAGCCAAAGCTCAAGGGGCAAATATTCTTAGGAACTGTAAGTTGATACCGAGGATTAATAGCAATTGTTTCGATTTTGCAATATATATTAACAAAGCAATATAATCTAGTCAAAGTATATTTTAGGAAACAGGTTTTTTCTCTAGCCTATGGAATTTTTCAACGTGGGTGAGCCTTTGATTCGCTGCAAACAGGAAGCACTTGACGTTCAAGACTTACGAGGACTGCTTCGGATTGACTGGAAAGTGGGTCGTGTACAGCTATATTCGGCACTCTACACCCGAATTGATCAGGTATTCGTTGTTTGGGGATGGATTACCATCATTATTTTTGCAGTTGCTCAGTTTTTTTCATTTAGCTGGCAGTATCAGGCTGTTCTATGGTCGCTCCTAACGTTAATGGGTCTGACTGCAACCTCAGTACTCGCTTGGTTTTGGGTAGGGGTTGAGCAACTTCGATGGGTCGTATATGCCTGGTCAATCCTGATCTTAATGGGGGTTAGTCTAACGGATTGCGGTATTTTCCTCGGGTGGGGTTGGGTGCTGATTCATCTTTGTCCACTGTGGTTGGGGCTGAGTGCTGTTGGCTACTTCTTAACGGGATGGGGATTGCGATCGCGCACGTTTATCCTGGCAGGCATCATTCACTGGATCGGGATTACCCTACTTTCCTATAGCGGTTCATTCCCTTTTTTGTTTACTGGAGGCGTTATTGCTGGAACTCTGCTGTTTTTGGCTGAGGTTCAGTGGGACATGCGTCCGCCCGCTGCTGTAGAGGTTCTGACCCTAGAGGAACAGCAGTTCAATCAAGCACAATATCGGCGGCGGCAGACTGAATTGGTTTAAAGCATTGATTGAGTATCGAGCAAGCTCAAGTTTCAGATTAGTAATTCAGATTGCTAATTCAGATTGCTAATATAGAGATAGGTTAGAGACAAGGAATTGTATTGAACGGGTGTTATATCGCTGTGGCCCGAAATCTCACCTCGAAGGAGAGCGACGACAGAGGTGGGGACAATACAACAGATACCTTGAAGCAACGGTTGTGGAGTTTTTGTCGCGTCCTCCACTTTACTTCTACCAATGGGAGGCGAAACCCTCCATCAGAGCGGTCAAAGGTAGTTGACGTTGAAATCTACTAGCGGTAGCAACTTAATCAGGATTTATGTCTTGGAGCTTAAACCGTTCCAAGACATAAATCCTGCTAATCATAAACTTGCCAAGCTCCTGTGCTGGGGTCTGAGCCTATGCCCAACGGCTTGAGGGTTACAAAGAACTATTGCAACTTAACCAACTCTAGGAAAGCGATCCTACCCCTATCGTCTGACACTTCTTGGATCGAGGGCATCTCGTAGTCCATCTCCAAGCAGGTTAAAGGACAATACCGTCAAGATAATCAACGCAGCAGGAGGCCAAATCAACCAAGGTTGCAAGACTAAAATGGAAGCATTGGTTGCAGAAGATAACAGATTTCCCCAAGATGGATCGGGCTGCTGAATTCCCAACCCAATCAAACTTAAAACAGATTCAGACACAATGAAACTTGGGATTGCTAGGGTTGCAGAAATAATAATGTAAGTTGCAGTTTGGGGCAAAACGTGTCGCAGAATAATATAAAGCGGGTTTGCTCCAATAGCCCGTGAAGCCTGCACAAATTCCCGTTCCTTAATTGACAAGACCTGACCTCGAATGACTCTGGCTAATCCAGCCCAACCGATGAAAGACGTGATCATTACGATCAACAAAAACCGCTGGGCACTGCTCAATCCAATCGGTAGAACAGCGGCTAAAGCAACAAGCAGGTAAATTCCTGGAATAGTCATTAGCACTTCTGCAATCCGCATCAGCAAGCTGTCAATCCAGCCCCCAAAATAGCCAGAAATCCCTCCAACAATCATGCCAATGGGAAAAGAGATTGCGATCCCAACCAAGCCAATACTTAAGCTAATTCTTCCACCAAAAACTAAACGGCTAAACTGATCTCTAGCCTGTTCATCAGTCCCTAGAAGGTGAATTTTTCCTGCGCCAGTGGTGCCAAATAAACGCCGGTTCCCAGGAAGTATTCCAAGCAGTTTATAAGGCGTACCTTTGACCAAGAAACGAATGGGCGAGGGTTGATCAAAATCAACGCTAACTAGCCGCTTACCGGTCTTAATATCAACCGTTCCTTGGGTTGTGGGATAGACGTGGGGGCCAACAAACTTCCCCTGCTGATTTTTCCAGTAAATTTGTGTGGGAGGGAGGAGAGATGCATTGAGATCGGAAGTAAAGGGATCATAGGGCGCTACAAACTCAGCAAAAATAACCGAGATATAGAAAATGGCAAGCAATATCATCCCTAAACGAGCCAAGGGATTTTTTTGTAATCGTTTCCACCAATTCATTGACTTCATGACCTGTTAATTGTGTTAGTTAATCGTTTAGTTAATTGTTAAAACCTTTTCGATGGCTTCACTCTCTTGCTGGCCAAGCTTTGCCCTCTCATCAAAAGGATTTGCAAAGAAAGACCCTGTTTGAGGTGGAGAGTCAGGATCGAGCAAAACTTCCACAATACTTTTGATTACTCCTGTGAGTGGGATTGCTAAAATTACCCCTAATAATCCTCCGATCTTTCCTCCCAAAATCAGAGCGGCAAAGATCACAACAGGACTCAATCCAGTGATGTCACCCATCAGTCGAGGCGTAACGATATTATCTTTGATTTGCTGCAGCACAATTGATCCTCCCAGTACTTGCAATGCAAGCCACCCATTAATAAAGGCAACGATAATGACAACTGTTCCAATGCCTAGGGTTGCTCCAATAAATGGAATCACTTCCATGAGACCAATAAACACGGCAAAAACGAGAAAATAGGGAACTTTTAAAATTGAAAATGTCAGGGTCAAGGTCGTAGCCATAAACAAGCCTAAAATAAACTGCCCTAGGACAAATCCCTGGAAATTTTTGACTAGGGATTCTGTGAGAATACAGCGTACCTTAGGGGAAAAGAAGCGGGTTATTCCTTGCCATAAGCGCTCTCCATCTAAAAGCATATAGAAAGAGATGATCAGAATTAGAATAAAGTCAATAAACCAATTAAATGTCCCAACGACTAAACCGAAGCCTCGGGCAGCAATTGAATCACTCCCTCCCTGTAGTTTTGCAAATAGCTGTTGCTGCAATACCACAAAATTAAAGGGGAGATTTCGTTCTGTACTCCACGCTTGAACCTGGATGAGTTGCTGTTTCCCAGACTCAACTAAGTCTGGAAACTTAGTAATCAATTGCCGACCTTGAATCACAATAGGAGGAACAATAGTCAGGGCAATAATCACAACAACAAAAGCAGCAATGAGGTATACTAATGCAGCCGATAATCCTCGTGGAACATAGTGTTGCAAGGTGGCCACTGCATAGTTTAAGACAAAAGCAATCAGTCCTGCTGTGATCAGAATTCCAATCAGTTCTCCTACATATTCAAATGCACTGATCGTTAATCCCCCCGTGACTAAAATCAGTGACCAAGTGATCAGAAACTTCTGTGTTGGAGTAAAAATATAGTTTATTTTATTGGTCATCGGTTCTATTCGCTAGCCTCTTGGATCGTAGACTCTGTTATCATTTCATCGTGCTCAACCACAAATACATTTGAGTGGAGATTTGCGATAATTTGCTTGCCTTGTTGAGTTAACCCCAAATAGCACTGAGCATCTTTAATATACGGGTAAGCGCTACCCCAATAAAATTTTGGATAATTTTTACGCAAATCTCCAGGATTTCTATACCCGACTGTTTGGTTGAACCCTGTCTCTTCAAACTCGTAGAACAGGGCACTTACTTTCTTTAAATAGCGAGGATCACTGAGTTGACCAATCAGGTCAGCGGCCCTCACCAAGCCGGGATACCTAACGGTGTCTTGATGATCAGATTGGTTGGGAACTGGAAACCGAGTCAGTTCAATATTATGCTTGATCACCTCAGCATCAATCAGCTTGTGACCCCCAAACCGTTCTTCAATAAAGAGTTTGGCCCGATCAACATGGTAGGGCGTTAAGCTCGCATCAGTGCATCCTTCGGGCAGATTTACCAATGCATTATCTTGACCTGTCGCATACCAACCATCCCGATCCTGACGGCAAACTCCCTTCACATACCCAATATCATGACAGACTAGGGAAATCATAAAGTGTAGCCAGTCTTCCCCCGAAACTCCGCCCTCCCGAATGTGTTTCCCACGCAGAATTTCCTGTCCCACTAAGGTAACCAAAATGGTATGTTCAACATCGTGATACAGGGCATCACTATTCGCAATGTTTTCTAGTGCCATGCTACCCGCCCAAGCCACAATGTCTGCATAGTTAGCCTTGAAGCCACCGTAGTTCCGATGGTAGCCTTCTCGCAGCATCTGAACAAAAGTCTCGATTAGGAGTTCAATCGCGTTGAAAAGCATAAAAAATTCAAGACCATGAAAACTAAAGGTTCTCGAGATTGATTTTTATCCTAACGGCTAAATCCTGACGGCTAAAAGGAGTAAGGATCTCATCACCAGATAGGGACTAAGACACCTAGGGTAGATCAAATGTGTTGGCCAAAGTCAAAGCAATCCAATGTTAAATTACTGCTAAAAACTATAGTAACCCGATTTAAATTGGAAAACTGTAGTGAAAACCCCTTGCCTATATCCCGGCAACGCTCGTCTTTTGATTTTTACAAATCATTCTAGGTTGCTACAATCTAACCCTACCCTTGCATTTTAAACCCTCCCACCCCGGAGCGGGAGTTTGACACTGAAAAACAAATCAAATCAATACTCTAGAAATCTACTGACGTGGAATAAAACAATCTGATCGAATGTACCTCCTCAGAGGCATTAAACTTTTAAAGAATCCTTTAATGCTTATACAATAAAGAGGTGCTTGATTCTAGTCAGAGACATCTAGAATGACTGATCTAAGCTTTAGACTTTGACGTTCAGACTGTAACGTTCAGACTTGATTGACGAACCTTAACTTCCAGACTGTAACTTATAGACTTTGATTGTTTCAATGCTTTATATTCGCAACTTAAGTTATCATCCTCCTGCGAGCAATACCGCAATCCTCAAACAGATCAATTTAGACCTTCCCGCCCAGCAGATGGGGTTGATCATTGGTCGCAGTGGCTCTGGAAAAAGTACATTGTTACAGATTTTGTCAGGTTTGGCCGAACAAAATCAAGGCGAGATTTGCTGGCGAGAACAGGTCTTAACCCCTGAATATCTCCAACAATTAGCAGGTTTAGTCTTTCAGTTTCCTGAGCGCCATTTTTGTGGGGGAACGGTTTTAGAAGAGCTCCGGCTAGGTCATCCGGAGATCAATTCAGATCAGATTAATCAAGCTCTCACAGAAGTTGGATTGAATCATCTCCCCTTGAAAACTTCTCCCCACGCTCTGAGCGGAGGACAGCAGCGTCGTCTGGCTTTGGCTGTTCAATTAATTCGTCAACCCCATATCTTGTTACTCGATGAACCCACCGCCGGGTTAGATTGGTCAATGCGTCAGCAACTCGTCAGTTTATTGGCCAAACTTAAGCAGCATTGGACGCTATTGATTGTGACCCATGATATGGTGAATTTAATTGAAATTGCTGACCGCTGTTGGACGCTAGATCACGGTGATTTACAACTGATTGATCCCCATACTTTACACTCGAGAGTACAACAGTCTTCTTCGTCATAAAGCATAGAATTTAGATCCGTCAAGTAAGGATAAGCGATGCCTGATCTCCAGCTTTTAGAGCTACCCCAAAACGCTGCTCTTTGGCAAGAAACGTTGCAATGGCTGCCAACTGAACAACAGCAGCAACAATTTCAATCCCTCTACGCCGGTATTCTGACTGAGAATCAAACTCAGAATCTAACTCGAATTACCCAACCAGATGAGTTTTGGGAGAAGCATCTTTGGGATTCTCTCTGGGGAATTTTACCCTGGCTCAATCTGCCTGCTTGGCAGCAGTTGAACGGTAAACAGCTTGAAGATCATTGGTTAGCTCCTGCGGCTGGAATACCCTTGAAAATGATTGATATTGGGACAGGAGCAGGATTTCCCGGATTGCCTGTGGCGATCGCCCTGCCCCATTGTGGGATGACCTTGCTGGATAGCACGCGCAAGAAAATCACGTTCCTAGAAACCCTGATTCCTCAGCTCCAGCTAAATTTAGCAACGGTGAAACCCGTCGTGGGTCGGGCCGAACAACTCCATTATCAGGCTCAATTCTTTGCCCATTATGATCTGGCTCTGGTTCGGGCCGTTTCTAACGCTTTAACCTGTGCTCGGTATGCTTTACCTTTCTTGAAGGTAGGAGGTTACGCCGTTTTGTATCGGGGGCAATGGACTTCTGAAGAAGAAGCAACCCTCAAATCAGGCGTTGAAAAATTAGGCGGAAAAATTGAGATGATTACCTCTGGATTGACTCCAATCAGCAAGAGTTTGCGACACTGTATTTATCTCCGAAAAGCATCCTCAGGAGTTGAGAAAGTCTACAAAGATTGAAAACCTGAATTGAAGATCGCTTTAGTTTGACAGGCTCTAGATTGATTGGTTTGAGTCAAGAGTTTTGGGGAATTCTCATGGATCATCGTTCTCACTGGCTGAATTTATTGCATCAACATCGACTGATTGCCGTCATTCGTTCTCCCCAACTAGAACAGGGCTGGCAAATGGCAAATGCCGTTCAGCAAGGGGGAATTCGGCTAATTGAAGTCACCTGGAATAGCGATCGCCCCCAACAGCTCATTGCTCGATTGCGGTCTGATTTTCCAGATTGTGTGATCGGAGCAGGAACTTTACTCACAGCAGAAAACATTCAGCAAGCCATCGCATCCGGGGCACAATTTTTGGTTTCTCCCCATACCAATTTGACCCTGATTCAAACTGCAAATCGGGCTCAAGTTCCCATCATTCCTGGGGCATTTTCTCCTTCGGAAATTCTCACGGCTTGGCAAGCTGGAGCTGATTGTGTCAAGGTTTTTCCAATTGCAACCCTGGGGGGATCAGCCTACATTAAAAACTTACAGGGGCCTTTGGGACAAATCCCGTTGATTCCGACCGGAGGAGTCACCTTTGACAACACCAAGGATTTTCTGAACGCCGGGGCGATCGCGGTCGGATTAGCCAGTGATTTCTTCCCAGAGTCTTTGGTGACAACTAAAAATTGGCCAGCCATCACCGATCGCACCTATAAATTTACTCAGAAATTATTCGAAGATCCTTGGGGTTAATCCAAAAAGATGGTACTTTAAAGCCGTTACACGTTTAAGTTTTCAGATTCCCACACCTGAAGAACGGTGAAAATATGGCCATTGATCGCCGTCACTTTTTAAGGATTGCAGGGGGCCTATGGGGGCTTGGGCTCACGACCTCCTGCCATGAACTGATGACTCAAGCTGATCTGCCTCAGCGATCGCCGGGTGATTCTTTCCCTGACCCTCCGGCTCCATCAACCGTTCAACCGCCGCCTCCCCCCATCAAGGTTGCCCCAGAGGGACTGTTCGCCCCGGTGAAGGGGGATGTCCGTTGGGTAGTGATCAGTGATTTGAATAGTCGATACGGTTCTACAACCTATGAATCTCAAGTGGCAGAGGCGATCGCCCTGATTCCCCAATGGCAGCCTGATTTAATCCTCTGTGCAGGCGATATGGTGGCGGGGCAAAAATTATCTCTCTCCCCGGCAACCCTGCGGGCGATGTGGGAGGGGTTTGATCAAACGGTGGCAGCGCCGTTGAGAGCATTGAACCTACCCTTTGGGATGACTATGGGTAACCATGATGCGTCAGGAGACTTGGATGCATCAGGTGCATTTGTCTTCAAAACAGAGCGGGATGTAGCCCAAGCCTATTGGAAAGATGCCCGACATCGTTTGAACCTAGAACTGATTGATGCAACTGGGTTCCCTTTTTATTATAGCTTTCTTAGAAATGAAATTTTTCATCTGGTTTGGGATGCCTCTAGCTATCGAATCCCCGATCAACAGTTGGATTGGGCCAAAAAAAGTTTGACCAGTTCCCCAGCTCAGACGGCAAAATTGCGAATTGTCATGGGCCATTTACCCCTATACGCGGTTTCAACAGCACGGGACAAATTTGGAGAAATTCTGCAGCCAGCGGATGAGTTGAGAGCTTTGCTTGAACAGCACGATGTCCATCTCTACATCAGCGGCCATCACCACGCTTACTTCCCAGGCCATCGCGGTCAGTTAAAGCTGTTATTCTCCGGGGCCTTGGGGAGTGGGCCTCGTCCTCTAATGGATAGTGATTTGCCCCCGCAAAATACCCTAACGGTTGTTGATGTTGACCTGCAGCAAAGCATCACTCGCTATACAACCTACGATATGAAAACTTTACAGGTCATTAGTCCCAGCACATTCCCTCAAAAAATTACTGGGGAAAATGGCTGGGTACTGCGGGAAGATGTCCAAGAAGAGACTGCTTAGTTATCCGATTCGGAGCTCTCCAGGATTCACGGTTCTCCGGCGATCTAGGCATTGAATTCTGTGGGATGTGGCAATCCCAAACAAATTAGTGACAAAAAAATTAAGTGCAAAAAAATTAAACAGCGATTCTTAAATCCGTGAGGGACATCTCAGCCGCTCAAATCCCCCTTGCAAAGAGAGGTTGAGGATGATCGCTCTGTCTTGCATCTGAACCAGGGTAGCTGTACATTTATGCAAATTTTGATAGATTTCTATGCAAATTTTAAAAAACAACTCATGTTTTGTTATAAAAGATACATTTTTCATCATGAAAAATTGTAAATTATCAAAATACGGCAACTTACTCACACGGAGACAAAAGTCTGCATCTCTCTAATGTCAAATGACTGATGGGAGTTGCAAAATCTGCTTCATGAACTGGCTTCAATGCCTGAACAGACGGATATTTGCTCTTGTTAACTGAGCTAATTGGATGGAATAAATTGACAAGTTGGTGATATGGCTGTCTTACTTTCCAAAGTGGCGTTCGATCAGCAAACAACCTGAAAAAATTAATTTTGAGGTTGTTACGACTTGGGCAATTAGGTTAGGACAGATCTTGGTTCTAACGCATTATTCATTGAAAACTGCATCTCCCTTTCAAGTTTGGCTTCCTGAAATTCCTAGAGGAAAATCACGGTTCATTTGAGTTGAAAGCTCCTGGAAACTGTTCCTTAATCGTTGTCCTTTTAATCTACGAACACTTAATGAGTAACCTGTCTCGACGTAAATTCATGCTCACTGCGGGGGCTACTGCTGCCGGAACCCTGATTCTCCATGGGTGTACTTCAAGCACAACCAACACGCAAAGCCAACAGGCTCCTGCCTCTCCTGAAGCCACGGCAAGTCCTACTGGAACTCCAGCCCCCGTTGCGGCGGGAGACGCTCCTGAAGTCACAACTGCAAAACTGGGGTTTATCGCCCTGACGGATTCTGCTCCCCTGATTATTGCTCAAGAGAAGGGGATGTATGCTAAGTATGGGATGCCTGATGTAGAGGTCACAAAGCAAGCCTCTTGGGGAACAAGCCGCGATAACTTGGTGCTGGGTTCTGCTGGAGGAGGTATTGATGGAGCACACATTCTCTCCCCAATGCCCTATCTGATTGCGAATGGCAATGTCGTTACTGGGGGAACGAAGCTCCCCATGTATATATTGGCCCGATTGAACACAAACGGTCAAGGCATCCAACTCTCGAATGAATACAAGGATCTACAAATTGGTTTGGATAGTGCTCCGCTCAAAGCAGCATTTGAAGCCAAGAAAGCAACGACCCCTGACATTAAATGTGCTGTGACCTTTCCAGGGGGAACCCACGATATGTGGATGCGTTACTGGCTAGCAGCGGGTGGGATTAATCCTGATACAGACATTTCTACGATTATCGTCCCTCCACCCCAGATGGTGTCCAACCTGAAAGTTGGCGCAATGGAGGGCTTCTGCGTAGGTGAACCCTGGCCATTGCAGACTCTGAACCAGGATATTGGCTATAGCGCAGTAACAACGGGTGAAATCTGGAAAGACCATCCTGAAAAGGCATTTACAATGCGAGCCGACTGGGTCGATCAACATCCTAAAGCAACAAAAGCCCTATTGATGGCCGTCCTGGAAGCTCAACAATGGTGTGATGCCGATGAGAACAAAGCTGAAATGTGCGAAATCCTAGCCAAACGGGAATGGTTTAAGGTTCCGGTAGAAGACATTCTGGATCGGTCTCAAGGCAAGTTCAACCTTGGTGTCCGAACCCTCACCGAGGCTGAAGGCATGAGTCTAATGCAGAAATATTGGCGGGATAATGCCTCCTATCCCTATAAGAGCCACGATTTGTGGTTCCTAACTGAAAATATTCGTTGGGGGTATTTGCCACCGGATACAGATACCAAAGCCTTGGTCGATGTAGTCAACCGAGAAGATTTGTGGAAAGAAGCAGCCAAGGCGATTGGTCAAGAAGCGGCGATTCCAGCGAGTTCCTCCCGTGGCGTAGAAACCTTCTTTGATGGTGTGAAATTTGATCCTGAAAACCCGACTGAATACTTAAATGCTCTAGCCATTAAGAAGATTTAGAGCCCTTCATCCTTCGTCCCTTTCTAACCAGAGAAAGCTCTTGAGATGACATCGACTGAACCCTGATTGTTTGTTCCTCATTCAACGTTGAACCTATGACTGCTAGTACCCTTTCCCGTAAACAAACCGCTCCTCCGAAGTGGCTTCGGTCTATTCAGACCTCGGCTCGAAAGTTTCTGACTTCGGCAGTTGCAATTCTCGTTTTATTGGCAATCTGGCAAATTTTGTGCATGGGAAAAGATGCACCACTGCCCACTCCCATTGAAGTCTTGCAAGATACCTGGGAACTGATTATCAATCCATTCTTTGACAATGGAGGTACGGATAAAGGATTATTTTGGCAAATTCTGGCTAGCTTGAAGCGGGTTGCCGTTGGATTTACCCTATCCGCCATTGTGGGGATTTCTGTGGGGATGATCATTGGGACAAGTCCTGTGATTTACGACGCTCTTGATCCAATTTTTCAGGTATTGAGAACGGTTCCTCCCTTGGCTTGGCTGCCGATTTCTCTGGCCGCATTTCAAGACAGTGAACCCTCAGCCATTTTTGTAATTTTTGTAACGGCAATTTGGCCGATTCTGATCAACACGGCGGTTGGAGCACAGCAGGTTCCTCAGGACTACAAAAACGTGGCCCGTGTCTTGAAGCTACCCCGCCATAAGTACTTCACCAAGGTTCTGTTTCCAGCAACCGTTCCCTATGTATTTACTGGATTACGGATTGGGATTGGCCTATCCTGGCTGGCGATTGTGGCAGCGGAAATGTTGATTGGGGGCGTAGGGATTGGTTTCTTCATTTGGGATGCCTGGAACAGTTCCCTGATCAGTGAAATTATTCTGGCCTTGGTTTATGTCGGAATTGTGGGCTTGTTGCTAGACAAGATGGTAGCTGGCATTGCGCGGTTTTTTGTTCCAGAGGATCCGAAGTAAAAGCTTAGAATTCTTAGCGTTGAGGATAGGTTTTATCGCTGAACCTTCCTCTATACCTGAGTTGCAAATGACTCTTTCTTACACCCTACTCTCCAACCACTATGTCTGCCTTCATTGAAATTGACCACGTTGATAAAGTTTTTCCGCTAGCCAATGGGGATTGTTACATCGCCCTCAAGGGAATCGAATTAAAGATTAAAAAAGGCGAATTTGTTTCCTTGATTGGTCACTCGGGCTGTGGCAAATCGACCTTGTTAAATATGATTTCGGGCTTGGATCGACCGACTCGGGGAGGGGTGATCCTGGAGGGCAAAGAGGTGAGAGAACCTGGTCCCGATCGAATGGTGGTCTTTCAGAACTACTCTCTCCTGCCCTGGCTAACCGTACGCGAGAATATTGCCCTGGCAGTGGATGAGGTATTTCAGGAATTGCCCAAGGGTGAACGACGCAGCATTGTCGAACATAATATTAATCAGGTTGGCCTCAGACATGCTGCTAGCAAGCGCCCAAGCCAATTATCCGGGGGGATGAAACAGCGGGTGGCGATCGCCCGTGCCCTAGCTCTCCGTCCGAAAGTGCTACTTCTTGATGAACCCTTTGGTGCGTTGGATGCTCTCACCCGAGGGAACTTGCAGGAACGCTTGATGGAAATCGTGCAGGAAAGTCACGTTACCACGGTGATGGTGACCCACGATGTTGATGAAGCGTTGTTGCTCTCCGATCGAATTGTGATGCTGACCACTGGCCCTGAAGCTCACATCGGTCAAATCTTAGAAGTTTCGATTCCTCGCCCGCGTCATCGCCTAGAGGTTGTGAATCATCCGAGTTACTATGCCCTGCGGAACGAAATGGTCTACTTCCTCAACCAACAAAAGCGCTCGAAGAAAGTTGGGCAAGTTTCCCATGTTGCTCTTGCTAACCATGGGTTAGAGAAAGTCAACTTAGAACTTGGGTTCATTCCGTTGACAGATTGTGCTCCCCTGGTTGTTGCCCTGGAAAAAGGGTTTTTCAAGGAGGTGGGACTTGATCAAGTGACGCTGAGTCGAGAGCCGAGTTGGAAGGCGCTCGCTCAAGGGGTTGTCTCTGGACGATTAGATGGGGCCCAAATGGTAGCTGCAATGCCCTTGAGCTTAACGGTTGGCGCAGGGAATAATCCCTCGGTTCCAACGGTAGCTTCAATGGTATTAAGTCGTAACGGGAATGCCATTACCTTGAGCAAGTCCTTTCAAGCCTTGGGTGTTCAGAGCTTAAATGACCTCAAGGGTGCTTTGGAAGGAATGCCGGATCGCGTTCATACCTTTGGCATGGTGCATCCTGCTTCGATGCACAACTTACTGCTGCGGTATTGGTTGGCCTCGGGTGGTATTGATCCGGATCAGGATGTGGGTCTCACCGTTGTGCCTCCGCCTCAGATGGTGGCGAATCTCAAAGCCGGAAATATTGATGGCTACTGTGTGGGAGAGCCCTGGAACTCCCGTGCGGTTCAAGAAGGTTTGGGCTATGTGATTGCCACTGACCTGGATATTTGGCCCGGTCATCCAGAAAAAGTGTTGGGGGTGCGGGAAGACTGGGTGATGAAATATCCCGAAACCCACATTGCCCTGTTGAGAGCCCTATTGCTCGCTTGTCAATATTGTGATGATCGACGCAATCGTGAAGAAATTCTAGAGCTGTTATGTCGGCCACAGTACGTGGGTTCAGCCTCAGAATATACTCGACCTGGGTTTATTGATCCCTATAATCGGGGGACAGGTGCAGAGCCAGAACAACTCTTGCGGTTCAATCAGTTCTATGTCGATCGAACAAACTGGCCAAACCGGGCGGAAGGATTATGGATTCTAACCCAGTTGGCACGTTGGGGATATATTCCCTTTCCCCGCAATTGGGTCGAAGTCTTGGAGCGGGTGCGTCGCCCAGATTTGTTTGGAGAAGCTTGTCGTCAACTGGGTTTACCTGATGTTGAACCGGATCGCCAGAATTTGACCTTGTTTGATCGGATGGTCTTCTCGCCAGATGATCCGATTGGGTATTTAGAACGGTTTACGATTCGTCGTGAATTTAGCGTGTCAGAGATTATGTTAGGCCAGCCTGCTATCAGGTAACAGCTTAGCTCCCAAATTGTTTTCATCCTTCACTTCAAACCACGCACTCCTATGCAAACTCTAGCCAAATCTGAAAAAAAGCCTTTCACTGAAAATCAGCCGTTCCTGTCAATTGATCAGGTGACCAAGGTTTATCCTACGCCAAACGGAACTTATCCAGTTTTAGATGGCATTGACCTCACAATTCAGGAAGGGGAATTTGTTTGTTTAATTGGTCACTCGGGCTGTGGCAAATCCACGTTGCTGAACATGGTGTCTGGATTTAATCGGCCCACCGAGGGGGAAGTTCGTCTCAAAGGACAGATGGTGACTGAACCCGGCCCTGACCGGATGATGGTGTTCCAGAATTATTGCTTGTTACCTTGGTGTTCAGCCTATGACAACGTGTATTTGGGGGTTGACTCTGTTTATCCGGACAAGTCCGAAGCCGAAAAGGTCGCCATTGTAGAAGAACACTTGGCAATGGTTGGTCTCACAGAGGCGAAGCACAAAAAACCTGGGCAACTGTCTGGCGGCATGAAACAACGGGTGGCGATCGCCCGTGCCTTGGCCATTCGTCCTCAGATTTTGATCCTAGATGAACCGTTTGGGGCACTGGATGCGATTACGAAAGAAGAAATGCAAGAAGAGCTGCTCAAAATCTGGCACGATCATCACTTAACGGTACTGATGATTACCCACGACATTGATGAAGCTTTGTTCCTCGCCGATCGGTTGGTGATGATGACCAATGGCCCTGCCGCAAAAATCGGAGAAATTCTGACGATTCCGTTTCCTCGTCCTCGGGTTCGTTCCCGGATTATTGAAGATCCTGTCTACTATGAGATGCGGAACCAAGCTCTAGACTTCCTGTATCATCGTCATGCTCACTCCGAAGAGCCAACAGAGACAACCGTAGACGCAAAAGAGTTCACATTGCCTCCCTGGGGTGAGCGATTATTAAAAGTAGTTGCAGGTGCTGGTGTATTAGCCGCCATTGGGTTAACGGGTTGGGTCATGTCTCAAACCATGCGTCCCACGGCTGAGTCTCTTGCAGCTCCCCGAACGGCAACTGAGCAGCTAGCCCAGTAATTGGCCCGATCGTTATACCAGGTCGTTATACCAAATCCTATCGCCAAAGCAACATTACACCTCTCGCCTACGACACCTTCCCTGACCAAGGAGAAGGTAGGAGAGATGGCTTGAATTCACAACCCTGCTGATTTCAGCCTTGAACGTGAGCAGGGTTGTGTTTTACGGGGGAATTAATGGGGGCTGAAAGCACTTGGGCGAGTAACTCTAAGGTTCGGCGATCGCTCACCATCCAAGCATGATAGGGGACATTAACCTGAAAATTCTGACCCACAGGCATTTGAGAACTCTTTGCAGGGATGATCATGGCATCAAATGGTGTCCAAATCGAGGTAAACTTGATCTGGTTTAACATCTCTACATCTCGATTGAGATCGTTGAGGAACTCGCACTTAGGGCACATTTGCCATCCCCCTGGCGTGGGATAAAAATGGGCAACTTGGGTTCCGTGGTGGGGTGAAGAAATTGTAACGAATCGCTGCACTCGTTTAATTCCACCTAAACGTTGGACATAGTAGCGGCTGACAATTCCTCCCATGCTGAAACCGACTAAATCGAAGGGTTGATCTGGGGAAAAGTTTTTGGAAACATAGTGTTCAAGTTGGTTTGCCAGTTTGTCTAGCCCGGAGAATCCTGTGTTGGGGGACAAGTTAAAACTGTGAGCCTCCCAACCTTGATTCTGGAGATAATTAGACATTCTGCGGAAAATGGTCGTTGTATCAAAAATCCCGTGGATTAACAGAACAGGGTTACAAGTATCTGGAGCAGACATTGATATTTAACTGACACTAAGAAGAGGATGAGTTCCAGCATAAACGAATGTTTGAAAAGTCCACAAAATTTTAGGACACCTTCGGAGTTGGCTCTCTCTGAAAAACTTAGGGATCAGCAACAATTCTGAGAACATCGTAAATAAGTGTAAACACTGAACAAACATTGCCTTAACTTTCCAAGACTTTAGGAGTTAATCCAGTCTAGAATATGAACTTTTATGAAAAAATGTAGACAAACCTTTCGCTCCCCTTTAATTTACTAATTAAGTCAAAAATTAATAATGTTTTTTAAAAAAGGTAGGATAGAAATATGTTGGGAATAGGAAAAATTTTCGGGTTGGGCAAGGAAAAGAAGTCTGAGTACTTTTTGGATCTTGATGAAGTTGTATCCCAGAAGACTGCCAAGTCAGCTCCTCCGGCTGAGGTATCTAAGGCTCCTGAGACTGAGGTAGCTCCTGCAAAAGCAGAGAAAAAAGCGAAGAAAACCTCCATCAAGGAAGCCAAAGCCAAGCAAGCAGAAGCTACTCCTGCAACTCCAGCTACTCCCAAAGTACTGCCGCCCTTGAATAACGGTGTAACTCCTACTCCAGCCGGGATGACTTTTTCAACAGACTATTTGGTTCAACAACCTACGGGGAGCCGTCGCCGTCCCGGCCCCAGTTTAGATATGTTCAAGGGGATGGCCCGTCAAGTCGGACGACGTTAGCTCATTTTGTCATAGTAGCCTTGCTTAGATTTTAGATCACTGAGAATAGCGTTTCAGGCGTTGCTGAGTGGCAGAATCGCACTGCTGCAACGCCTGAAATAGAATACATGAGCCTTAAAGCACTGGCCTTAAGGCTTCTACAGTATTGTGTAAAATCTGGTTCCTAATACTTTTTTTAAGCCTCTTTCAAGCATCTTTCAGGCATCGCAGTTGGTTTTATGAGTGTGGCCTGATCTTCTACAGCATTTCCCGGCTGGCAAGGTTACTCGGCCCTTGCCTACAAGAGGCTTGAGCCCCTGACGTATACCTCACCAACCTGAGAATGATGTAAACCGGTCAGATTTTTCTAATGTGACAGGTTTTAGATCAATTAGATCAAGAAATCTACTTCTGTGATTGTGATCACGGAGCCACCTTGCCCATTCAAAGTCACAATCGTTTCCGTATAGTCAGGGATTCCCTCTCCAG
Source organism: Microcoleaceae cyanobacterium (assembly GCA_051652765.1). Lineage (GTDB taxonomy): Bacteria > Cyanobacteriota > Cyanobacteriia > Cyanobacteriales > Microcoleaceae > JBHJGO01. Next base: position 26,918 of record JBOFUV010000007.1, read on the forward strand.
GAACACCTTCGTTCACAGCACTGATGGTGACCCGAGATGTCCCGTTGCCTGTAATAATCAGTTCTTCAAAACCGAGAAACTCATACTCAAGGAAGTCGGTACCATCCTGGAAATCAGTGACGATGTCGCCCACGGGTTCTGGTAGCACGGGTTCTGGTGGGAATGAAGGCTCAACAGGTTCTAACACAAAGCCTGTGCTTGTCAAGACAAATAAGTCAGCGTCAGCACCACCAGTCAGCGTATCAGCAGCAGTTTGGTTTTCTCCATCTTCGCCGCCACCAAAGAGAAGGTCAAAGCCCGCACCACCACGGATGAGATCGGCCTCTGCGCCGCCATCCAGATAGTCATTGCCAAGGCCACCCAGAAAGATATCGTTGCCGTTACCACCATCAATAGAATCGGCTCCGCCAAAAATTACGCCTGCTGAGTCATCGCCGTATAGCCGGTTATTGATTGACTCTTCTATTGGTTGGCCCTTGCCTCTTGAACGGCTGCCCAAAATAACACTATTCCCAGGGGAATACTCAGCAACAGAATCGCCCCGGTGACTGCACTACCCAACTCTGGAGCGCCAGAAGAGAGTTCAAATACTGAGCCGACGGCAGCGATCGCTGCAATACAAGAGCCCCCTAAAAACAAGCTACTCTTTGGTGTTCCAGCCATCCTAATCAATTCCCTTGATAAAAAATAATCCAATCAGCCACTAGTGCTTAAAGGTTTGAACGGCTTTCGGGGAAAACTTGTGCTTGACCAGCTCTTCGGTCAATGCAAGCTGGTTATCCACTCGATCAACAAACAGCACCCCATTCAAGTGATCCATCTCATGCTGGATGGCACGGGAAAGTAGTTCAGTGGCCTGAAGCGTTCGAGGTCGTCCAGTTTCATCCTTGAAGGCGACTTCTATCATTTCAGGGCGGGTTACGTCCATGTAAACCCCAGGAATACTCAAACAGCCTTCTTGAAACGGCGATATATTCTTGCTAAATTTTTTAATGACTGGGTTAATTAACACCAGAGGAGGAGTTGCAGCATTCTCAGGGTCGCAGTCAATGACAATCAGTTGCTTATGAATCCCAACCTGGGGAGCAGCTAAGCCAATCCCATCAGCACTGTACATGGTTTGTAGCATTTCCCGAATCAGTTGCCGAGCTTCGTCATCAACCCGTGAAATTCGCTTGGCAGACTGACGTAAAGCTCGATCCCCAAGGTAGTGTAACTTCAAGGGAGGATTCTCTAGCTTTTGCTTTTTGACTAGAACCTGAACCGTCATTTTGGACAATTAACCTATTATTTCTAGGACATCTTATTCAATTTTAAAGTATTTTTGCCAGATCTGGGAAAAGAAGACTTGGCCTCAGACTACTTTGGTTGCTTTAATCATGTGATAAGAAATGAGAAGTTGTGTCAAGGCCAAGGGATAGCTCTGAATCAATTCTCCAGTTGTCCCAATGACTTTGCCAAGCTCCTGATTGCCTGTACTACAGAAGTTTTTTAAGTTTGGGAACTCCTTACAGAGCAACATTTCTAACTCCGTTACTTCTCCAAGGGTAGCGTGGCTATCAATTTCTAGGACATCTACAGGTTTGCCCATATCCCGATCCAACCCCAAGCGCACGGCAGGAAACCGATTGTGATCGCCCTCCTCCAGAATATCTGTAAAATCAGGGTGAGGAATCGTCGGTCGCAACACTAACCTGACATTCAAGGCCGAGCCTTCAGTCGTATTATTGTTGGGGGGATAGAACGACACCACGACATCAGCCCACTTGCGTTGGGGACGAATAAACTCTTCGGAATCAGGCTCTCGCTTGCAGAGTTCGCCTAATACTTGTTCTTCGCTATAGCCGCGTTTGAGGGTATCTCGCTTGACTTTCCATTGCGTCCGCAGGGGTTCTGGAGGAGCGAGATAAACTTTGACATCATAGGAATCTCTGGCTCCCCGAGTCGAATAGCCCAATAATCCTTCTACAATGACGAACCGATTGGGCTTGATGTATTCAGGAGGCTCAAAACTGCCGGTTGAATGGCTATAAATCGGTTTTAGAATAGGCTGTCCAGTTTGCAACAATGTTAAATGCTGCTGCATGATATCTAAATAGTTAGCATCGGGGTGCAGCGCTGTAATCCCCACTTCTTTCCGTTGCTGGCGGTTATAGCGATGATAATCATCGGTACAAATTACGGTGACATTCTCTGGGCCTAAAACTTGGGCGATTCCTTTGGTTAACGTTGTCTTCCCAGCAGCACTATCTCCAACAATTCCTAAAATGATTGGGCGGTTCATATTTCCTCCCTGTCATGCAGATCAGCGGTGTAGTTACTCACTCTAGGGTATCCTGCCCCCAAAAAAAAGAGACCCTAGGCTCATAACTTTAGAATTCATAACAATTTCCGCTTTAGATGCTTGCAAAGTTCTGAGGTTCCTCGGAAAAAAATACTTAGAATTCCAGGCGACTATGTTGCCAAGATGCCCGCACCAGCTTGATGTCTTCATAGCTGCATTCCCCCTCCAACTGCTCATAGATGGGCCTTAAGGCAATATCTCCCAAAGTTTCAATGGATTGTATGATGATTTGCTGACGTTCTGGCGTTACGAGCCGATCGATGTCAACGGCTTGACCCATCTGAATTAACCTGGTCAAATGATCGATCACCGTTGTCAGCTTGAGGTCTCGTTGCTGAGCGATCGCGTCAATGCTTAACCCCTGTTGATGGAGGTGAAGGGTAATCATTTGACTGTCGGACAGTGAGCCTGCGTCCTGTGCCATAAGGTTTTTTGAGGAAGTTGCGGCTGAAGCCTTTTGAGATGCTGCAACCGTTGACAGGGAATGAATTTCACAGTACTGGCGGATTGAATCTAGAAACCGTTCTCCATACCGCTCTAATTTATACCGTCCAACCCCAGAAATCGAGAGCAGCTCAGCAGTCGTTTGAGGACGGGCTTGAGCCATGAGCTTCAAGGTGGAATCTGCAAACACCATGTAGGGAGCAATAGAAGACTCGTCAGCCATCTGTTTTCGCAACTGGCGCAACTGTTCAAACAGGAGTGCTGTAATTGCATTCAGGGCTTCAGGTTCAGTCTGATCGGCCCCAGTCTGAGATTGGGTTTGAGATTGGGTTTGAGATTGGGAATGTTGGGTGATGGCAATCTGAACCGGACGTTGCTGTTTCATTACGGCCCAGCTTTGGGCATTGAGCTTCAGCACTGAATACCCATCGGTTGTTTGTTCTAGGAGTCCTTGGTGTAAAAGCGATCGCCCCAGAATTCTCCAGTCTTCCACGGTTCGATCAGTCCCAATTCCGTAGGTTGAGAGCTTGTCATGGCCGTGATCCAAGATTTTTTTGCGTTTTGATCCCCGCAATATATCGATAATATAGCCCATGCCAAATCGTTCTCGGCAGCGAGCCACACAGGAGAGGAACTTCATCGCTTCAATCGTCCAATCTTCTACGGGTCGCTGATGACGACAGTTATCACAATGACCACAATTTCCCAGAAAATCTTCCCCAAAGTATCGCAACTGGATTTGATTCCGACATTCGCTGGACTCGGCATAGTCAATCACCTGTTGCAACTGCTGATGGGCAATCCGTTGTTCATCTGGATTGGGCTTTTGGCCAATCAAATAGTCAATCGTGGCAATATCCCGATAGCTGAAAAATAACAGACAGTCTGAAGGTTCTCCATCTCGCCCAGCCCGCCCTGATTCCTGATAGTACCCTTCTAAATTGCGGGGTAAATCATAGTGGATCACAAAGCGAACATCGGGTTTATTAATTCCCATCCCAAAGGCAACCGTTGCCACCATAATTCGGGCATCATCTCGGATAAATCGAGTTTGATTTTCCTCTCGGGTTTTGTCATCTAACCCAGCATGATAGGGCAGGGCGGAGATCCCAAAAGCTTGCAACTGGGTGGCAATTTCTTCGACTCGTTTACGACTGAGGCAATAGATAATTCCTGCTCCTTCAAGCTGTTGAATGCGAGACAAAAGTTGCTGAAACCCCCGTTTTTCTTTGGCAACAACTTCATAGTAAAGATTGTCTCGATGAAAGCTAGATAGATGAATGTACGGTTGATTCAAGTCTAATTGTTGAACAATATCCTGTCTCACCCGTTCTGTTGCAGTCGCCGTTAAGGCGATAATTGGAATGCTGGGATAGCGTTGCCGGAGGAGTTTGAGTTGACGATATTCAGGACGAAAGTCGTGGCCCCATTCGGAAACGCAATGGGCTTCGTCGATGGCAAAAAAAGTGACTCCAATCCGTTCCTGAACCCGATTCAGAAATCGTAAAAATTGCTCGGATACCAACCGTTCAGGGGCGACATACAGGATTTTGATTTGACCGTCTAAGATGGAAGTTTCGCGCGATCGCACAGCATCTGAAGACAAGGTGCTGTTCAGAAAAGTAGCTCCAATACCACTATCTTGCAAGGCATCAACCTGATCTTTCATCAGGGCAATTAAAGGCGAGACCACAACCGTTAACCCTGCTTGAATCAGTCCAGGAAGCTGAAAGCAAAGAGATTTCCCGCCTCCAGTCGGCATGATCACTAATACATCTTGGTGTTGCAAAACCTGTTCAACGACTTGGCGTTGCCCCAAGCGAAAAGCATCGTAGCCAAAAAAATGTTTTAAGGACTGTTCTAAAGCGTTCAGTTGAGTTGAGGGGGGTAAGTTTTTCCCGGCCATTGTACGTCTCTAAAAGCCACCATATCCAAACTACTGAATCTTTTGTTAAAGTCAATCTACTGAGTTATGGCAGTTGTCATGAACGGCTAATTCAAGCTGAGAAAATCATCTAGAGCTTGAACAACTGCGGGGGGCCATCGACGCACGTTCGCCACCCAGTCTAGATCTTTGTATCGAGAATCTAACCCGATCACTGCCACCCAATTGCTCTCTGCTTCTCCTTGCTGGCCAGACACCCACAAACAGGCAGCTAATGCTGCCCGCACATCTGCAAAATTGGGATATTTTCGTACAATATTCCGCAGGGTCTGGATTGCTGTTTCTTGTTGTCCATCCTGATAGATTGCTAGAGCATAGTTAGCACGGGCCAGGGAGAAATTGGAGTCCAGTTCGGCGGCAGTTTGATAGTCTTTGATCGCAACCGGCCAATCCCCTGAACCGGCGGCGGCATTGCCCCGATTGTTGTAAGCATCGGCGGCGTTTGGATCAAGTTCAATGGCTCGGTTGTAGTCGGCGATCGCTTTCTCCCATTGCTTCAAGCCTTCGTAAGCAATGCCCCGGTTAACATAGGGATCGGGAATATTGGGGGCAAGTTCAATGGCCTGATCATAGTCAACGATAGCTTCTTCTAGCTTATTCTGGCTGAGTTTGATATTGCCGCGATTGCTCCAAGCGGCTGGATTGTTCGGGAACTGTTCCAAGATTTGAGTCCAGTAGTCTTCAGCTTGAGCAAATTTGCCTGATCGCATGGCGTTGAAGGCTTGGTTTAAGACCTCCTGTACCTGTTGCAACTCAGTCATAGAAGGGCTAATCGGCTGAGCTAGGACATGATCTGAAGGGCCAAAGTTTGAGGGGCTAAAGCCAGACTGCAAGGTGAAACAGAGAGAGAGAATCAGTATCCAAAGAAGGGAACGCATTGTTAAGATATTCAGAGAAAACATTCAGAGAAAACATTTAGAGAAAACATTTAGAGAAAACATTCAGAGAAGATATATCGCAATTTCAATTCTAGTTAGGTATGGAGGGTTTAGGGGCTTTGCTAGTCTTCAACGCTCTGAACGATTGGTACGGAAGTACCACAAGACAGGAACTAACACTAAAAGCATGAGTACAGTCGATAGTGCTGATCCGAGGGGCCAATTTCGGGCTTGAAGAAACTGATTTTGAATTAAGTTGCCAATCATCAACGTTTTGGCTCCCCCCAAAATATCAGGGGTGATAAATGCTCCCAGGGCTGGAATAAATACTAAAATCGACCCCGCTACAATTCCAGGTTGCGTCAAGGGCAAAACAACTCGCCAAAATGTTCTCAAATCATTGGCCCCGAGATCTTGAGCAGCTTCAACCAAGGTAAAATCCAACCGCTCTAAAGTCGCGTACAATGGCAACACCATAAACGGAAGATAGCCATAAACCAAGCCAATCATCACCGCTAAAGGGGTAAACAGTAGATTAAGCGGTTCATCAATGATTTGCAAGCTGACCAAGAGAGAATTCACAATTCCTTCTCTTCGTAAAATGACCATCCAGGCATAGGTACGCACTAGAAAGTTTGTCCAGAAGGGAATAATCACTAACAACAGCAAAATACTCCGCCATCGGGAAGGACGAGTGATAATAAAAAACGCTAGGGGATAGCCCAGAACCAAACAAGCAACCGTCGTAAAAATTGCTAGGGTCAGCGATCGCCAAAACACTTTCAGGTACAAAACATTGGCTAATCGTTGATAGTTCTCCCCGGTGAATGTCCAGTTTACCCCGCCATAGGTTCCCCGTTCTAGCACACTGTAGATTAGAACAATCAGCAGCGGCAACACAAAAAACAACAGCAACCAGCAAGTTGCAGGTAGGAGAAGAACTAGGAGATTCTGATGCTTGCGAGTTTCCAAGGGTGAAAGAGAGAAAGATTGAGATTGACAAACCGCCATAAACGAGACTGCCAACCACACTGCAAACGACATTCCAAACTGTATCGCATCTAGTTAGCTTAGAGTTGAGGGACGTTCAGGGAAGTTGAGGAATATTCAGGGACGTTCAGGAACGTTGAGGATTGGGCTAGCGATCGCCATGGGGCCGAATCTGACGCTGTTGCATGATTTCGGTGAACTGATCCCGCTGTTCTGGAGTCAACACTTCTCGCATTCTGAGTAGCATATCCAACTGAAGTTGAGTCATGCCTTGGCGAACTTGTTCGAGTTCGTCATGTTTGCGGCGGATCTCTGGCTCTGAGGCATTCCCGATCATTAATGTATTCAGTTCTTGTTGAAGCTGAACCAATCGCTGTCTGTGGCCAGCAATTTCATTTTTATAACGATTGTGAATATCCTGCATTTTTTTTTGTTGTTCAGCCGTGGTGTTGAGTTCATCCAAGAGCCGCTCTGGGCCTTGAAGTTGTCGTTCCCGCCGCTGGGCCTGAACTTGAACTAGATCTTGGATCTGGGTAGAAATTGAAGGAGGATTCGCGAACGCTGTATCCATTTCCCCCCAAGCGGTCAGAAAAATAATCAGAGTTAAAACTCGAGAGTTCAACATAGAGCGTTTCTGTTTAGTCACATGCAATTTCGGGTTGAGTTGAAGTCAGATTGAAGTGTTTTACGGGAATTGAAGCAGGGCAGCGGTTTTTTAAAGCTGTAACCTTGAATGTGATTTGAGTAACTTTCAATACGTTTGACTGAATTTCAATAAAATTATCCATGGCAAAAACTGACTAAACCCTTGGCGCATCGAACACCCAGTTAGTCCGTCCAAGCATCCTGAACCTCTAGCCACTCGCTTTCATTGGCTCCAGTCATCACTTCTTCCCAGTTGCTGACAATAAAATCCTCTAACTGTTGTTGTTCACTCAAGCTCAATTGGCTGGGCCGAAAAACACCATACCCAATCCAGGCAGTTAATACACCTGCCGTGAGGGCGATCGCAATCCTTAAAGCGTTCAGGTGACATCTGCCCACTCCGTGAATCGTGTTAAATTCCCTGAAAACCGTTTCTGGATTTTCTACGGTAGCCATAATTTGACGTTCTAAGTCGGTTGCTCCGGGGGGGGGGATTGGACGATAGCGTTTGAGAAAGTAGATCAGAGAAGAATCCTCTGGAAGAAGCTGAGTCATAGATTTACTCCTTGATGTTCCAAAAACTTCCGCATCATGGCTCTTGCGTGAAATAAACGAGATTTCACAGTTCCAAGGGGCACACCGGTGATATCGGCCACCTCTTTTTGAGGAATATCCTCTAGGTCATGCAGAACCAAAACCGTTCGATGCTCAAAACTGAGTTGAGCTAGCCCTCGCTCAACAATGTCCTGGTAGTGTAGGTGTAACAGATGGGTAGAAAGATGCGTGTTGGTCATGATGCCGTCTAAAACCGTTGCCTCTTTCTCTAAAATAGAGCTGGAGGTTCGCTGTTTCGCAAAGCTACGCCGTTCATCTGCAGCAACGTTCCAGGTAATTCGATACAGCCAAGTTGAAAAAGTCTCAGGCTGTCGCAGCTTTGGCAGCCCTTTCCAGACTCGGAAGAAGACCTCTTGAACCAAGTCATCAAGGGAGAGCCCTCCGCAAAGCTGATACAGAGTTGACCTGACTCGTTGCTGATATCGTCGATAGAGATGGCGAAAGCACTGCCGATCCCCTGTCTGACATTGGCGCACCAAATCACTGTCAGAGCGTTCGTCTACTAACATAGTTACTGCCCATTAGTGCCCTGCGAAGCCGTTTCCACCCGTCGCAAAGCTTGTTTTATAGACAGCACAACGGTCAAAAAAGTTCAAGCTCTCTCACAGCCTACAGACTGAAAACAGTGCTAATATATAGCTATTCATAAGTCCGGCAAGTGCTGAGCACCCCGAGTTAGTTATGGTACAGTACTTTCTAGGTATTTTTGCAACGTTTTTTATTGGTTACCTAGTTAACTCTTCAGTAAGGATTATTGGAGGGAGTGATGAGGCAATTGTTGAACGTTTAGGACAGTACAACCGCACGTTGAGACCTGGGTTGCAGTTTATCTCGCCTGTTCTGGAGAAGATTGTCTACTACTTTGACATTAGCCGGGAAAGATTTATTGATATTAAGCCCCAAGATGTCATCACAAAGGACAACGTTCCTCTTAAGATTGATCCAGTGGTTTACTGGAAAGTTGAAGATATCAAGAGTTTTTACTACAACGTTGATCGGATTGATGAGTCAATCTCTAATTTAGCGATGACCTCTTTGCGGGCCGAAGTGGGAATCATGACCCTGCAGGAGTTGCTTTCATCAGTGAATAGTTTGAACCAGGCTCTGGTGAAGACTCTGGACGAGTCTACATCGAACTGGGGGGTTAAGATTACCCAAGTTCGTCTTCAGAAGATTACTCCGCCAGATTCAATTATGCGGGCGATGGAGTTTGAAAGAGCTGCAAAGAGCCAACAGCAAGCAGAAGTGAATATTGCTAGGGGACAAGCGGAAGCCATTCGGGTGCTGTCTCAAGCTTTAGGGGTTGATCCAAATCGGCCAGAGTTTATGCAATTTCTGATCGCTCAGAAGTATGTTGAGGCGAACCAGAAGCTAAGTGAGAGTGACAATGCCAAAATTGTGTTCATGGATCCAGGCAAGCTGAATGAGTCTCTTTCTGAGCTGATTAGTTCTGATCATATTGACTATGATGAGGGGGGCTTAGCTCAGTCACCTAAGCTGAAAGTGGTTAAGCCTGACTTGAAAAAGCCTAACGAGGCTGGAGGTGCAGCTAACAGCTAGGTAGGGTCAGGAGAGTGTTTGATTATCCCAAGAAGCCTTATCCTAGAGAGTTCCCGCATTTTGAGCAAAAGTGATCACTGGGTTGAGCTTTTTCACCACACTGACTGCAAAATTGCCGAGCTTTGGAAGTAGGAGTTGGTGATTCCATCCGCATTTCCATGCTTCCCATTCGCATTTCCATCGGATTTAGACTCATTTGCATGTCCCCCATTTTCATTGGCTCCATCTGCAAAGGTTTCATCTGAAGGGGTGTCATGGCTGGTAGGTTAGCTTGTGACTCAACCTGCTGAGCCTGAATGGATTGAGCTGAATTCAGGGTGGGAACTTCATTCATCAGGCAAACCGTATTTCCCTGAACAAATAGATGGCGTTTTCCTAAAGCCGTTGAGATCTGAGCCACAACGCCACTAGATGTCTGATAAAACAATGGGGTAGATGTCCAAGTCCCTGTTTCCAATGCCGTAGTAGATTGCTGCTGCTGTCCAGGCTGAAGGGTTGCTAACGTAATCATCGTTTGAGTTCCCTGACAGTCCAGGTAGAGTGTTTGGCCGTTACCCAGTTCACAACGATAAGCCATTGTTATGATTTCCTCGTAGACTTTGACCTTAAAGATGATCTTAACGGTATCTTACAAGGAACCTGAGGCTGAGAAAGTGTAAGTTATACCAAACCCATTTTGGTCGGGTGGTCTGAAGAATCAGTTTTGCGGAACGAGTTGACCTGCAACCATAGGCTCTTGGGTGATTTTTTCCAGTCCAACGGAGTTCAATAGCTCAGACCATTTCTGTGTAAGCTCGGAGTTACCGGGGTTCTCTGACCTCAATTCAGCTAGGGTGGAAAGCATATCGTACCAGAGACCTTTTTCTTCGTAAAGAGAAAGGCGATCGCGAGGAGCAGCCTGTTCTAGTTCACTGATTTGGCTAGAGTTGAGGGCTACCCGGTTAATCCAACCATGGACAGTAATATCGGAAGACGCATCTGGAGAATCTGTATCACAGCGGATGGTGAGATACCAATGGTAGTTCTGATCTGACTTGAGAGCAGGGGCGTTCTGTTTATCCGCTAGATTCACCTGAACAATTCCTGGTTTGGGATTGCTCAGTTTGAACGAGGTTGTGTAAATTACCTCTTCAGCTTCATTCGCGAGTTCTAACTCCACTAACGTCTGATTGAGAGCAACAGGAACGTAGTATAGTATGCTCGGTTTCTCCAATACAGTCCGACCCAAGGTTGAAGCCGGAATCAGAGCGGTTAACTTATTAACTCCGCTGGGGCAACTCAGAGGCCCACGAGTTCCTCCTCCTTCTCGGCGACCTGGCACGCCTCTAACAGGGGGTTGAAACGCATCCCACTCCGTCTTCAGTCCCTGACGATTCTGGGCAACTGGGATGGGGTGATTCGGCTGGGCTGGAGCGGACAAAACAACCAGACCATTGAGTGTCAGTCCTACTGCCCCAGCGAGAACACAAGATGTAAAATATCGGTGTAAAACTGTTCGAACCATAGTTAAAGTTTGACCTTCCACTGGAGGCCAAGGTAAATAATGGGTGATACCCCTATTGTATTCAATGTTTCAGTAAGGCACCAAAATTTATTTGGGTCTTTGCTCTGGATTCAGTCCGAAACCTGTTTGCGCCACAACTGATTTAGGATTACTAAGTTTTGAGATGCGTTCAGTTCGTTATGATTCACTAGCTGACGCGCTGATTCGAGTAGAATTGAGTGCTATTCTTTCCTGAATTGATTACCCCCTATGATTTCTCCTGCCCTGCATCCGATGAATACTTTGCACCCAATAGTGACTCGAACAATTCGCCCCATTGGAGTTTCCACAATTCGAGGGATTGCTGCCTTGGGCAAAACAGTACTAGCGGTTGATCCGCTGCGAGGATTTTTACTGCAAATCGATCCTAAAACTGACAACACCACGATTATCAATCCCAATTTAATCGCTACGTTCACAGATGCAACTGGGTTGTCGATCTGGCAAAATACCCTCTGGTTCACGTGTAATCAACAGGTTTACTTCTGTTCGAATGCGACTCAAGGAGAAACAATCAAGGCATTAAAGCCCCAACTCTTTATGACGTTGCCTTACCCCGCAAATGGAATTGCGGTTTGGGAATCAACGGTGTATATTGCGTGCGAAAAAGCGGGATGTATTTTTGTCATCAATTGTGAAACGGGGCGGGAAATTACTCGATTTTATGCCCCAGGAATTGGAGTTGAAAATCTAGCGGTCTGGCAAGAAGAACTCTGGGTTTGCGATCGCACAGAACAAACCGTTTACTGCTTGGAGCGCGGCACAGGAGAAGTTAAATTTAGTGTCTTGACCCCGTTTGAGTTTCCCAGTGGGCTGACATTTTATCTTGACCCAGAAACTGGAGAAAAAGTTCTGTATGTTGCCTATTCGGGAGATGAACTCTACATTTTAGATAATCCCAATGCTGAACCCCAATATCAGCTAGCCAAGCGCGATCGCACGTTTATTCATCCTCTTTATTATCACTACAATCCTGTAGAAAAATATGCAACGTCTAATGGATATTTAATTGAAATGTCCTACATTGAAGAAATTGAACCGCTAGAGGATGTTCACCTCGAAGATTTGGAATGGCGCATTGCTCTACCTTCAGAAACCAAGCGTCAAAAAGTCAGGGAAATCTCAGCCATCGGGCGACCTTTTGTGGAAGAAATTCAAGCTGGAGAGCGCGTGGCTGTATTTAAATTCAAACCATTTAATTCCCAAGAACGGCATATTTTTGGCTGGAAAGCGCTCTTAGAAGTGCGGAGCATTAAGTATCAAATTCAACCTGGAGATGTCGAGTCGATCCAACCTCTGACTCCAGAATATCGGGAAAAATATCTGGTAGATAACGATAATTTGGCCATGGCTTCTAGTCTCGTTCAGAGTGCAGCAGCAACTGCGATCGCCCGAGAAACCAATTTTTTAAGAAAGTTACTGAGTATTCGGGATCACGTCTACGATTGTCTTTCCTACAGTTTGACGGCAAAAATTGACCCACCTGATGTTGTGCTGCAACGGGGAGTGGGCTCCTGCGGTGAATATGTCGGTGTGCTGTTAGCCTTGATGCGCTTGAATGGGATTGCGTGTCGAACGGTCGGTCGATATAAATGCCCACCCTTCCCGGATCAGCAACAAGTCCCCTTGTACCCAGAGTACAATCATGTCTGGCTAGAGTTTTATATTCCAGGTCTAGGTTGGATTCCAATGGAGTCCAACCCAGATGATATTGCCGAACAAGGCCCCTATCCCCTGCGATTTTTTATGGGATTGGCTTGGTATCATGTCGAAATTGGCAAAGGGATCAAGTTTCAGCAGCTCTTGAGTCAGGGCGCTCCTCTGAATCGAGACCAGATTTCCGTGGGCAACTTGGCAATTAATCATGTCCGGTTTAGGATTTTGGAAGAGTTACCTGCGGTCTGAATCTAGCAACCATGGAATTTTCAGTGTTAAACATTTTAGTCATTGCCACACTCGTTTTACTCGTCTTGGTCACGACAGGGGTTGGCTACTTAACTGCGGTGGAGTGGCGCGATCGCCGCCGCCGCGATCAAGAAAAACGGAATGACAGGGTTAAATGACGAGAGTTAAATGAAATTCGCCAGCAGTATCAAGTTTGGGCGCTTTCAGTAGTCCATGTGCACCAAAATTGCTGTCAATAAAGGTTAGAGTCCCTTCGATAGAAACTCACGTTAAACTAGAATATAAGTTCACCTTGAAAAAAGAGTCATAATTCAAAGAAAAGGCGCAGCGATATGAAGGGATTCCGCATCCTCCAAAAGGCAGATCATCAATCCGCTCAGTTCAAATCCAAGTCCACATTTCAGAAACAGCACTTATGGCGAATGTTGGGAACCTGGGTGCTTGCTCAAGGATTAGTCTTTGGAACTCCCGCTTTCGCTGAGAGTATTCCTAAAACTCTAAGCTACACCGATCTTTTGGAAAAAATTGAAAGCGGGGAAGTGACTCGAATTGAGGAAGATCCTGCGCGACAGACGGCTCGAGTTTGGACGAAGACAGCAGCAGAGCCAGCCCCCGTCGAAGGGACAGAAAAGAAAGAATCAGAAGCAAGCCCAACCTATCGAGTTGACTTATTTGAACGGAATCCAGAGTTACTCAAGGCCGTTCGAGATCAGGGTATTGGCTATGAAGTCGCACCCTCAACGGATAACAGCGCCGCCATGGGACTAGTCGTGAATTTGCTGGTGATCTTTTTCATTTTGGCTTTCTTGTTAATGATTTTGCGGCGCTCCTCCCAAGCCTCTGGAAATGCCCTGAACTTTGGCAAGTCAAAAGCTCGGTTCCAGATGGAAGCCAAAACAGGGGTAATGTTTGATGATGTCGCCGGAATCGAAGAAGCCAAGGAAGAATTGCAAGAGGTCGTGACCTTTTTGAAACAACCCGAACGGTTTACTGCGATTGGAGCCCGAATCCCCAAGGGAGTGTTATTAATTGGCCCCCCAGGTACCGGAAAAACCCTCTTGGCAAAGGCGATCGCTGGGGAGGCAGGAGTTCCGTTCTTCAGTATCTCTGGCTCAGAATTTGTAGAAATGTTTGTTGGGGTTGGAGCCTCCAGAGTGCGCGATTTGTTCCGCAAGGCCAAGGAAAATTCTCCTTGCCTGGTCTTCATTGATGAAATTGATGCCGTGGGTCGTCAGCGAGGGGCAGGAATTGGAGGTGGAAATGATGAACGGGAACAAACCCTCAACCAGTTATTGACAGAAATGGACGGGTTCGAGGGCAATGCTGGAGTCATTATTATTGCAGCAACGAATCGTCCCGATGTTCTAGATACAGCCCTGTTGCGTCCGGGACGATTTGATCGTCAGGTGATTGTCGATTTACCGGGTTACAACGGTCGTCTAGGGATTCTCAAGGTTCATGCTCGTAACAAAAAGCTGTCCGACGAGGTGGATCTAGAGGTAATCGCTCGTCGTACCCCTGGTTTTTCAGGGGCAGATTTAGCGAATTTATTAAATGAGGCTGCCATCCTCACCGCCCGTCGTCGCAAAGAAGCTGTTACGCCGTTGGAAATTGACGATGCCATCGATCGAATTACCATTGGTTTAACCTTAACTCCCTTGTTGGATAGTAAGAAAAAGCGGCTGACGGCCTATCACGAGATTGGTCATGCCTTGTTGATGACCGTGCTAGAGCATTCTGATCCCTTGAACAAAGTTACGATTATTCCTCGATCGGGTGGAGTCGGCGGGTTTGCTCAGCAGATCTTCAATGAAGAAATGGTTGACAGTGGACTGTACACTAAAGCTTGGCTGATGGATCAAATCACAATTGCCCTAGGCGGGCGGGCGGCTGAAATCGAAATTTTTGGGCCTTCAGAAGTTACGATTGGGGCCAGTAGTGACATTCAAAATGTGACCAATATTGCGCGTGAGATGGTCACACGCTACGGCATGTCTGATCTTGGCTCCTTAGCCTTGGAATCCCCGAATAGTGAAATATTCTTAGGGCGGGGATGGGTATCCCAGCCCCAAGAATACTCTGAAGAAGTTGCTGCCCAAATTGACCAGAAAGTGCGAGATATTGCTTTGCTTTGCGATGGTCGGGCTCGTAAAATCATCCGAGATCACCGGTCTCTGGTGGATGATCTGGTTGATTTACTGTTAGAGCGAGAAACAATCGAAGGAGAGGAGTTCCGCAAAGTTGTTTCCGAACACATCACGTTGCCAAAGAAACAGTTGATTCCCAGTTGCTAATTGCTAATCTTTACTCTTGCTGCTGACCTTTGTAGAAATATTACAATTTGTTACGGCGATCATCAACACCATACCTGAGGGAATTGTGAAGATGAACCCCAAAGTTCTAGTTCTGTATTCAGGGATAGGCATATTATGTCCTCAGTAGGCTTGAGTTGGCATTATTTCATCATGAGTTCACGGTTTTCTAACATTGGCTTTCAGGTTCAAGGCTATACCAGATGAATTTACCGGATCACAAATACTTAGGATATAATTGCTAATAGGAATAGAGATCGGTCGCAGTTTCGCTTTCAGTGTTTACAGTAGTTTGCTTCTGTTTCATCTTGTTAGGCTTGCCTCCGAAGTTTCTATCTCTACATCTGTTTGGTTTTGGAGACAAGACATGTCGATTTACGTTGGAAATCTCTCCTATCAGGTTACGGAGGAGGATTTAAAGTCCGTATTTGCAGAATACGGCTCTGTTAAGCGAGTTCACTTGCCAACAGATCGAGAGACCGGGCGGCCCAGAGGCTTTGCTTTTGTGGAAATGGACACAGAAGCTGAAGAGGATGCTGCTATTGAAGATCTAGATGGTGCTGAGTGGATGCAACGCAACATTCGGGTCAATAAAGCAAAACCTCGTGAGCAAAGAAGCTCATCCTCTCGCGGCAGCGGCGGCGGCGGAGGAGGAGGAGGAAATCGGAGAAGCTGGTAGTTGCTTAAGGTGACTCAGTTTTGAGATAGAAATAAGAATCCGATTCCCAAAAATCTGGCTTAGGGACAGGGTAAAATCCCTGCCCTTTTTTGTTTTTGTGATTTGCCTTTGTAAGTTTTAGAGTATTTTAAGAAGGTAAGTTGTCTGGAAATGGGGTGGGTGAGATGTCTACGGACTCGTAAGATGGTTTCTCCACTGAGCACTTAATTTTGTACTAAATACTCTTAGAAGATAGATTAGGTCATAATAATCAAGCAAACTAGAGGATATTGAATGACTCAGGTCACTATTGGTGAAAATGAACAGCTAGAATCAGCTATCCGTCGGTTTAGACGAAAAGTCTCTCACGCAGGTCTCTTTGCAGACATGAAGAAGAATCGCTATTTTGAGACATTGGCCCAGAAGCATAAGCGTAAAGAAGTTGCCCGACACCGTGAACGCCGAAGATTTAAGAATCGGGGACGCTCCAATTAAATTCTAATTGCTGCTCGCAACTCTCCAAAACTGCTTTTGTTGCTTGATAGAGGAGCAACATAGATCCCAAGAATAGGATCAAGGTTTGTAGTTTCTGACCCAGTAGTGATTGACCTCTGCAAATTTTATGGGTTCTTGATTCCTCAAACTCTTGTTTCAGTGGGGGCAAGGTGACTTCGCCCCTACGATCAGAATTTTTTTGTGAGACCCAACCTTTCAAGCCTAGGTGAAGTGCAAGGTGAAATGCAAAACGACTAGTGACCTGAACTTGCTGTTGAGTTGGAAGGTTTCAGTAAAATAAGGGCTTAGTACCTTAGTATTCCTTAACCCACTGACCATGAATACTCAGCAAGATTTTTCAAAGCTGCCAATTGACACGAAAATAATTCAGACAACCGATGCAGAATCCTTTGAAGATTTTTCTTTAACTCCTGAAATAATTCAACGGGCTCGAGAGGGGGTAACAGCAGCTTGCGATCGCGGGGTTTGTTATAGTGTTCAACTGGCTTTGAAGCGGGTTGCCGATCTCGCTCAGGAGCCTAGTCCTATTGTTGGTGGAGAGTTTCGTCGGCAAGTCATCCGAACCTTAATCCATAGCCTATTTCGAATCAGAGTTGAATATCCCGAACGATTGCCAACAACAGGTGCAATCTTGGCGGCCAATCATCTGAATCACATTGACCCCTTTATTCTTCTCTCCGAGATTCCTGCCCAACCCTATAGTCATATTTTGGGGGATGCTCGCACGTTATATAACCACGGATGGAAACGGCTACTGTTGAACTGGTCAGGGGGCGTGATCCCGGTTGAGCGTTGGTGGCGGGAAGAACTTGCGGTGATTGCAGGAGCCAATGCAGGTCGAGAAGACCTGGCAAGTCTGGCTACAGCAATTCAACAATGTGTGCCCTCTGGTAACACAATTCAGTCCTTGCGCCAAATCGACCGGGCTGTTCAAGGAATTCTAGCGGAAGGAGACCGTATTATTCTTTTTCCAGAGGGACGTTTAGGAACCCAAGAAGCTCGACTCCATTTACCGTTTAAGCGCGGAATTGCAATTTACGCCATCCGGGCCGGAGTTCCAATCGTGCCGATTGCCTTGATTGGAACTCGGGACTTATATCTCGGCAAGCTCCTAACCATTCGATTTGGAGAACCGATTCCTACAACTCAAGGTGATCGACCCAAGCGACACCAGGTCAATACCATCTTGAAACAGCTTGAAGAGGCTCTGATCACCCTATTACCCCCAACCTACCAAGAACCCCAAGAATTCAGGCTCTTGAGTCGGTTTCTCAACCAAATGTTGTGCTAGACCGAAACCATTGATATTTTAGGGCGGAGCCTAGAAGGGTGATGAGAACGATTCCAAGAGTTCCCAGTCCAATCGGACTTGGAACCCAAAAAATAGCCTCCAGTTGATTGATCTCTCCCGGTCTCAAGGCCCAAATCAGTTTTTTGCCGTTTTGCCTTGCCGTTACCGTCAAAGGCTGTGAGTTTGAGGGTTCTGAACTGCCTCGATTTACACTATCTTGATTCAGGGCTGGCTGTAGAATATGGGCTCCCCAAGGAGTGACTAAATCAAATTCTAAATTGAGCAGATTGCCTGAATCAATCAGAACTTTATTCTGAGTTGACAACACAGCCAGCGATCGCAGGTCTAGCTCCAAATTCAGATGGTTCCGCAGGGCAAAAAACAAATTATTTTGAGCGAGGTCTAGATGAGAGGAAAACTGGGGCAGGTCACTCTCCAAGTCGCCTTTTGGTTTGCGATCTTTCTTGAGATCTTGAGGAGCAGGAGGATTAAAAAATTGGTTGAACTTCTGTTCTAAATCCGCCCCATTGTAAAAGGGAATCGTGATTTTTAGCTCTTGATTGGAAATTCGTTGCGTGGTTCCATGAACCTGTTGAACTTGACGATTCAGGCTACTAATCCACTGATCAATCGCACTCGGACTGAGACTAGACAGTCGTTCCGTTAACTTAATCGATTGAACAATCTGGCCATGGGTTTGATCTTGGAACCGAATCCCGATGTCAGACTGCACACAACCACTCAACAGAAACACAGCCATGAAAACTGTGATCAGGTGTCTCATCCCTTTCATGATGTTAATGCCTCCAACCTTGTCTGAACTCCCTAATATTCTACGCAGAGTTGACCTTATTCTATCTGGATTAGCATTTACGAACTGGGTAAGGGGGCATTTCCCCATTTAGGAACGTATCCCCGAATCTCTATCGATCCCAGCCATTTGCATTGGGTGGGGCCAATTGCGATGGTCAGGTATTTGTCACCTCTGATTTCCTAGGACTATCAGCTTGGCAACCTCCTTTTGTCAAGACTTAGCCAATCTGCACCAGACTATTACTTAAGCTGTGCAACAGTTCTGTCCCGAAGTCAAGGATCAAAAATTTCCAGAATCCAGTTGATTAGTTTTTCTTCTACAACACAGAAATCAGTACTGGATTTGAAGTTAATTCCAACTTCGTTGATATGTGTCTTGTAGGCTTTTAAAAGCCCTGCGCTTCAGGGCCTTTAAAAAATAAAATATAATTGATCAACTGATGTTTTTGGGCTTATTTCCACTAAAGTTTTAGGTATCATTATTAATGGATGGGTCTGTCTTGGACTGATAAGATCTATCTGACGGTCTATATACTAGATTATGAAACTTGTTTGCGGGTCTTTGTAAAGACTCTGGCTGCAACTCTGGCAGAGTAACATAAAATTCGTAATTTTCACATCTGTACAATCTGAAGGAAGAATTCTCCTCGAAAAAGATTTGTGGTAAATAAATCTGATGATTCAACTGAAGTAATTCAGCAATCAGAGAAAACTTTGTCCAAATATTTCCTGTTCTGATATATTCATCTCTGATGATCGTTTTGATTAGGTACTCTACACTCATGCCAAACTCATTGATTGGTTAAAGACAATCAGTAACTACAGGATGTAGATATCAGAACTCCAAATGATTGAGTTCGGATTCTACTAAAACATTTGTTTTTATTGGATGTTTAATTAAATTATTTATCAGGTGTTCTTGACAATTTAAAACAATCAAGATTAAGTCCTGTTAAGGAAGTGTAAAATCAAATCACCTGTTCCTAAATCTAGTTTGTGCTGTGAAGTACAATTAAACTAAAGGACTATTAGCAGAGAGGAAACAGAATTGTGGTTTGTCTAAATTTATTTTGCAGGTCAGATTGACTCTAGAAAATCCAACAAACCTACGAAAGTGTTAGGTTGAGAGTGTTAGTCTTGCTAGTTTGACACCAACTAGCATAGTCCAATCAAGTTTGACAAACCACTCACTTGTTTTCCCTGTAGATTGGTTTTTAAAACTTGAGGAGAAGGTTACACCGATCAAATTAACTGTACTCAAATTACAGGAATTCTAATTGTTTATTGAGAGGCATCGCCGTGGTTGCATTAACTTCAGACACTTACGAACCCAAAACCCAAGAAATTGCTCAAGAACTTCTCGCTGCAACACAAGAGAAAAAACGCTCATTTTTAGGTCAATTGCAAGATCAAATGCGTTGGGATGAGAAGCTGTTGGATTGGACGATGGCGAACCCTGGATTACGGGTGCAGTTGTTCCATTTCATCGATTGCCTACCTGCCCTTCGGAGCAAACCTGAAATTGCCACCCACCTACAGGAATATTTAACCGCAGAGCAGGTGGAATTGCCGGAGGCACTGAAAAAGTTACTCAACTTTGCCAATCCCGATTCCATGGCTGGAAAGTTGGCGGCAACAACCGTTGCTCCGGCGGTAGAAACCCTCGCTCACAAATACATTGCCGGAGATACGATTCCTCAGGTGATCAAAACCTTGGAAAAGTTGCGGAAGGATAAACTGGCCTTCACCGTTGATCTACTCGGAGAAGCGGTGATTACCGAAGAGGAAGCCTTAGCTTACCTGAACAGCTATCTAGAACTGATGGAGAAGCTGACAGCAGCGGCCAACAAATGGTCGCCCGTGCCACAAATTGACGAAGCCGAGGGCAAGCCGATTTCAAAAGTTCAGGTTTCGGTTAAGTTAACGGCGTTCTATTCCCAGTTTGATCCCCTCGATGCCAAGGGTAGTGAATTGCATGTCAGCGATCGCATCCGCACTCTCCTGCGTCGCGCCAAGGAGCTCGGAGCAGCGGTTCACTTTGATATGGAGCAATACGCTTACAAAGATCTAACCTTCAGCATTTTGAAGAATTTGTTGATGGAAGAGGAGTTTCGGGATCACACCGATATTGGCCTGACGGTGCAAGCTTATTTGCGAGATGCTCGAAAAGATTTGGCAGGAATTATCGAATGGGCCAAACTCCGGGAGCATCCGGTAACCGTCCGGTTAGTCAAGGGAGCCTACTGGGATCAGGAGACCATTAGGGCCATGCAAAATGACTGGCCTCAGCCTGTATTTAATGATAAAGCAGCGACAGATGCCACCTTTGAACAGTTGACCCAGTTGATGCTGGAGAATCATCAATGGATTTACTCTGCCATTGGTAGCCATAACGTTCGGTCTCAAGCGCGGGCGATCGCCATTGCTGAACAGTTACAAATTCCTCGTCGGTGTTTTGAAATGCAAGTCCTCTACGGCATGGGAGATCAACTGGCCAAAGCCCTGACGCAGAAAGGCTATCGGGTGCGGATGTACTGTCCTTACGGAGATCTGTTGCCGGGAATGTCCTACCTCATTCGGCGGCTCTTGGAGAATACGGCCAACTCTTCTTTCCTGCGCCAGAGTTCAGAAGATCGACCCATGGATCAGTTGCTTGCCCCGCCCAACCCCGATATTGAAAGCAACATTGCTGATACGTGGAAACCTGTGTTTCCAAACGTGGCAGACAGTAACTTTGCAAATCCAGTCTTACGAGATCAGGGGTTGAAAGCCCTGGAAACCGTGGGCCAACAGTTGGGGAAAACCTATCTGCCGTTAATTAATGGCAAACGGGAACAGACAGAGGTTACGGTGAATTCCGTGAATCCCACCCATCCCGATGAAATTGTTGGCATCATCGGCTTACTCAGCATAGACCAAGCTGAACAAGCCATTCAAGCAGCCAAAGCTGCTTTTCCCCAGTGGAAGCGAACTCCGGTGCGAGAACGGGCTGGGGTGTTAAGAAAAGCTGCCGAACTGTTGTCACAACGGCGCTATGAACTCTGCGCTTGGATGGCCTACGAAGTCGGAAAAACCTTGCCCCAGTCCGATGCGGAAGTCTCTGAAGCCATTGATTTTTGCCGTTACTATGCCGACGAGATGGAACGGTTGGATCAAGGCTATATCTACGACACCGCCGGAGAAACGGATCGCTACCACTACCAACCGCGAGGAATTTCTCTAGTGATTTCCCCTTGGAACTTCCCGTTGGCGATTCCCGTGGGCATGACTGTGGCTTCCCTGGTTACAGGAAATTGCACCCTGCTGAAACCGGCAGAAGTTTCTTCGGTGATCGCTGCCAAAATTGCCGAAATTTTGGTGGATGCAGGGGTTCCAGCCGGAGTCTTCCAATACATCCCCTGCAAGGGCTCTACCGTAGGTTCCCATCTGGTCAAGCATCCAGCAGTTCACATGATCACCTTCACGGGTTCCCAAGAAGTTGGCAGTCGGATCTACGCCGAAGCGGCAATCTTGCAACCTGGACAGAGACATCTCAAACGAGTCATTGCTGAAATGGGGGGCAAAAACGCCATCATCGTGGATGAGAGCGCCGATCTTGATCAGGCGGTGGCGGGGGTGGTTTATTCAGCCTTTGGCTACAGCGGCCAGAAATGTTCGGCCTGTTCCCGTGTGATTGTATTGGAACCGATTTATGATGCCTTGATCAAACGGTTGGTAGCAGCGGTGCGATCGCTCAATGTTGGTGATCCGCTCAATCCGAGTACCTTTGTTGGGCCTGTGATTGATAGTAATGCCCAGCGAAACATTCAACAATACATTGAAATTGGCAAACAAGAAGCAGAATTAGCCATTCAAGTTGAGGCTCCAACCACCGGATATTTTGTCCCGCCGACAGTTTTTACTAACGTTTCTCCCACTGCAAAAATTGCCCAATCAGAAATTTTTGGCCCGGTTTTAACGGTGATTAAAGCCAGAAACTTTGATCATGCCATTGAGATTGCTAACGGGACAAATTATGCCTTAACGGGTGGGTTATACTCTCGCACGCCTTCCCATATTGCCCAGGCAAAAGCTGATTTTGAAGTGGGAAATTTGTATATTAACCGAGGTATTACCGGGGCAATTGTATCTCGTCAACCCTTCGGCGGCTTTAAACTTTCTGGTGTTGGTTCTAAGGCGGGGGGGCCGGATTACTTGTTACAATTTCTCGAACCGCGAACAATTACTGAGAACATTCAGCGGCAGGGTTTTGCTCCAATTGAAGGGGTGGATTAATTAACTTTAAAGGGCAGGGAGCGCAGTACTACCTGGCAGTTATCGCTCCCTAACTTAGACTAAAAAGTCTACTCAATCATAGAGTAACTTTTGTTGGAACTGCTCTTACCCCTGTTGGAAATAAATGTACTATTTTGGTAGCCTTTAAGCCTAATCAAAAAAACTCTGATACCTCCATGCATCTGTCTTCTTTCCTGGAAGATCTTTTTGACAGAGTTATTGACCTGACTACCATCGAATCATTCAGCCCCTACATCGGCCTGGATATTCTGGATGAAGCTGAGTATATCTTCCTCAGCTCGTAAGTGCACATTTTCGATGGGACAACTGACGTTGTAGCTTTGTTAGATGAGGAACAGTGCTGTGGGCAACAGCAACCATGGACTCACATGATTCTAATACTAAGGTAGTGGAACAATCAACTACTACCCTAGATTTGCACCCGTTTATACTATGGCCCTCTGTTATATTGTTGCTTGCAACACAGTTTCATGAAGCTTGTTTACGAAGCTTGTTTACGAAGCTGATTTATGAAGCTGATTTATGAAGCTTGGGCTTCTTCTTCAGAGCCAATTTGCTTGAGGTGAATGTGCTTACGTCCCAAAGAGATTTCAAACTCATCACCGGGTTGTAAATCCATCTGCTTTGTATAGGCAGCACCAATCAGCAAGTTGCCATTTGACTGTACACTAATTCGATAACTTGCAGAGCGACCACCTCTTCCATTTCCCTGTTGTTTGCCATCAAGTTCAATTCCTTCAGCATCAATCAGAGCATTTAGGAATTTCATCATATTCACTCGCTCAACTCCCCCTTTTGTCAGAGTGTAATAGCCACAGTCTCTTGCCTTTTCTTCCTTACTCAGGTGTTCAAGGTCTTTGACTTTCTTGAGGAGTGCTTCTCCAGTCAAGGGTTGAGGTTGAGTATCGCTTGCTTTCTTTTTAGCCATTCAGAGTTTCCTTTAGATTCCAACAAAAGACCTTTGCTTTCTGTTGAACAGACAAAAAGTCTGCAAAACAGTTTAGCTAGTTATGCTTTTGAAACTATATTACACGAATTCAGAAATTTATTCACCTGGTTTTAAAGTTTTTCGTAGATTTAATTCAGAGGAAGGAGTTGTCTAGAACCTTAAGAGATGGCTGATGTATACCCAAGCATTCTCCAATCAGTCGAGTTTGGATTGAGACAATGATCGGTCTCAGTTGCTTAAATGAGTCTCCTCAAGATGCTGACAAGCGATATAGATTCAGTTGCCTCTCTTGGCCGTTGTACTTTCTATCGGTTGGATTCTGATGGCGGCTATTCTCTTCGAGTAATCTGCGGTTAGTCTGCTTCGTTATACTTCCTTGACCTTGTTAAACTGAAGCATAAACCTGTTGATTAAACTGCTCAGGATGAAACTAACGACACGGGGTCACTATAGTGTTAAAGCATTACTGGATCTGAGCTTGCAGCAAGGGACAGGGCCAACTTCGGTCAATGCAATTGCCCAACGACAAAAGCTACCTGCTGCCTATTTGGAAAAACTATTGATTGAGTTGCGACGGGCAGGATTAGTGAAGTCTGTGCGAGGATCTCAAGGCGGTTATCAGTTGGCGCGATCGCCTGCTCAAATTTCCCTGGGTCAGATTTTAGAAGCAGTGGGTGAAACGATTGACCCTTTACCCCGTCATACTACAGATACAGAACAGATTGAAGACTGGGTAACGTTTAGCTTATGGAATCGATTGCATCAAAAACTTAAGGAAGCATTGTATGGGATTTCCTTGGAAGATCTTTACTATGATGCTCGGAGTTGGCAAGCGGCTCAAGGCGAAGAAGCTAATTTTATGGTCTGAAGTAAGGGTTGATACTTTTATAGAGTTCCTAAATCAGAGTTTTCTGGTTAAATCGGTATGACATCCAATCGTTCTCTCATCGTTTTAGGAATAGCACTCGTTCTTGATTACTCTATTGGCGATCCACAGAAATGGCTTCATCCAGTGCAAGTAATGGGGTGGCACATTCAATTTCTGACTCGACTTTCTTTTCAACATTTGAAAACTCCCAAGACACTCAAAGTTGCGGGCATCCTACTGGCGCTCTTATTAATCTTTGGAAGTGGAGGAGTGAGTTGGGGAATTATCTTTGCTGTTCGATTCATTCCCGGCGAGTTTCCCTTGCATCCTGTCCTGGGTATGATGACCGAAAGTTTGCTCCTTGCTAGTTGTTTTGCTGGGCGGAGTTTGCGTCATGCAGCAGAAAATGTTCTCCAATATTTGACCCAAAAAGATTTAGTAACTGCTCGTCAGCAACTCAGTCGTTATGTGGGTCGAGATACTGATAGTTTATCGGAGTCGGAAATTCTCCGAGCCATGCTAGAAACGATTACTGAAAACGCGATAGATGGAATGATGGCTCC
Source organism: Microcoleaceae cyanobacterium (assembly GCA_051652765.1). GTDB lineage: Bacteria > Cyanobacteriota > Cyanobacteriia > Cyanobacteriales > Microcoleaceae > JBHJGO01. The sequence goes on from JBOFUV010000007.1 coordinate 52,053, forward strand.
CTTGTTTTATGCCATGATTGGCTTAGCAATTCCGGGAATTGGCAGTGTGCCCTTAGCTTTTGCCTATAAAGCGGCTAGCACCCTGGATTCTATGGTGGGCTACAAAGAAGCTCCCTATACTGACCTTGGCTGGTTTAGTGCCAAGCTCGAAGATGGTTTGACCTGGATTCCCTGCCGATTAACAGTCATCACCGTTGCTGTGTTGTCGGGGAAACCCAAAGCAGTCTGGCAACTCTGTCAACGGGATGCCATTCATGACCCCAGCCCAAATTCAGGCTGGAGTGAATGTGTCTATGCTGCCGCTCTGGGGGTGCAACTCGGTGGAGCCAACCTTTACAAAGGGGTCGTCAAATCTAAACCGCTACTCGGCGATCGCACCCGTGCCATTACCCAGGAGGTGATTGCACAAGCCCTTCAACTGACTCGGAATAGTATTTTTCTGTGGTTTGGAATAGTAACGTTGGCTTATGGTCTCCGTTTGCTGACTGTCTGACGCTTGAGTAAAAGGCACTGCCATCTTAACTCTTGCTAAACCTGAGTTGCTAAACCTGAGTTGCTAAACCTGAGTTGCTAAACCTTAACCCTATCCCATCCCCCTAGAGGGGATGTTAAACTATAGCTGAATCGAAATCAGGGCCTATCATGATCCGGACTTAGTGGTTTAGGTGCTAATCGAGTCTTAATACTGAACCTGACTAAACTAGTTTTTGGATCTGACTGAGCTGTTAACCCTACCGAACTGTTGAGGACAACGCTGTGATTGCAACTCCTGAGATACTTGAACAACTTCCTTCATCCCCATCAACCCTAGCATCGGGCGATCGCGTGGCGGTCTTGCTGATCGGCTATGGAGAAGTTGAAAGCTATGAAGACTTCGCCAACTACAACGAACAGGCGCTGAATCTCCTCACTGCTAAGTTTGCCCCCGTTCCAACTTGGGTTTATCCGCCCCTAGCCAAGTTACTGGCAATGTTTGACCTGCATGAATGGAGTCATCAACACGGTAACTTCATCTCTCCCCACAATGCCATTTTTGAGCAACAACGGGCGGGAATTGAACAGTATTTGCAAGAACGATGGGGCGATCGGGTTAAGGTGTTCAAGGCATTTAACTTCTGTGCGCCCTTTTTGCCAGAACAGGTCTTAACTCAGATTCACGCTGAAGGCTTTGACAAACTGTTGATTTATCCCTTGTTAGTGGTTGACTCTATCTTTACCAGTGGAATTGCTGTAGAGCAGGTGAATGCTGCCCTAGCAAAGTTAGCCAATGGCTCGTCAGATAGCACAGAACATTGGGTTAAAGGCCAGCGGTACATTCCCTCTTTTTATAATGAGCCTGCCTATATCAGCCTGTTGGCCAACCTAGTTGACGAAAAAGTTAAAAAAGATTTGGCTGTTGCCCATTTGCCTTCCCAAACCGGAATTGTGTTAATGAATCATGGCTGCCCCCACAAAGCTAAAGGGTTTACCTCCGGAATTGATGAAAGTCAAGCGTTGTATGAGCGAGTTCGGGAACGGCTGATTCATTGCTATCCTCTGATTTCTGTGGGTTGGCTCAACCATGACACGCCCCTGATTGAGTGGACACAGCCCAATGCTCAACTGGCTGCCCAGAATTTAATGGAGTTGGGGGCGACAACGGTAGTCTTCATGCCCATTGGGTTTGCGACAGAGAATCACGAGACGTTGTTGGATGTGGGACATATCATTGCAGCCCTGCGGCGCAAGCGTCCTGATGTCACCTATGTGCAAATGCGATGTGTGAATGACCATCCAGAGTTCCTTCAGATGGCGGCAGACTGGGCAAATCCTCAGATTGAAGCCCTATTGAGCGCAATGGCTTTGGCCGTTAATCCGGCATTGGCTTCGGTTCAAGCACAGCAGGCTCATAGTCATGACAGTAATAATGGTCATGACCATGGCCATCACCACCCTAATCATGATCACTCTAATCCTGATCATAGTCATCATCACCATCATTAGTTAAAGAAGTTGAAGAGGCTTAATGGGTATCGATTTCACCAGTCTGAAGGTTAATTTCCCTAATCCTGTGCAAAATCTTTTAAACCCGTGCTATATTATGTAGCGTAAACCTAGCAAAAAACCGTTTAGGGAATAAGGAGGTGATGCCCATGATTGATAGTAGTAAACGCATGGGTCACCGAGTTGGACATGTCCGGCTGTGCGCCGGAGCTGGCCTCTAGACTACAGTCTACGTTTCCTTGAAAATATTTGATCTAGGTTACTAAACTGTTTCTGAAGGTTCTTCCGGCAGTCAGGTTCTAACTCTGGTGATCCGCTACACCGCTTCCATCTAAGGTGTCAAGTCTTGACAAAGCACTTTCCTGATGGGAGCGGATAGCTATTTAAATGGGCTTTTGTGATAATTTGAGGTTAAAGCTTTTTTGGCAAAGCTACTTCAGTATAGTTTTTTACTAAAACTTTTTTGACACAGGTGCTCTATGTCTTCATTGTTAAGCGAAGCTCAGATTCAGCAGATGGTGCTTGAGGTTCCAGAGTGGACAGTCGAAGGCAAAGTGCTGAAGATTACTAGGAAGTTCAAAGATTTTGTTGAGGCGGTTGATTTCGTTAACAAGTTAGTTGAACCCGCAGAAGGTGAAGGTCATCATCCAGATTTGGAGATTTCTTATAACACGGTTAGGATTAGCCTTACAACCCACGATCAAGGAGGGCTGACTGTGAAGGATTTTGTTTTAGCAAAGGAAATTTCAGAGTTAACTTAAAGAGTTGATTTGACTCTTGAGTTAACTCTGTTGGCTAGCTTAAGTGCATCAATACATTCAAGTGAGTTGAAGGTTATGGTTCTTCAGAGTGCGGAGTTTTTGCAAGAGCTAGCAAAGCGCACAACACTGATTGAGAAGCTTTTAGATATTGGAACAGCGCTCTCAGGGACGAGAAGTCTAGGGTCGCTGTTGAATCTGATCTTAACCAAAAGTCGAGAGATTACCTACAGTGATGCAGGTAGTGTTTATTTGGTTGACAAAAGTGATGGGAAACCCAAGCTTCTTTTTAAAATTGCCCAAAATATCTCGATTCCTGACTTATCTTTTCGAGAATTTGCGATTCCCTTAACCCACAAAAGTTTGGCTGGATATGTAGCCCTAACCGGAGAAACCCTCAATATTTCAGATGCCTACAAACTTCCTTCAGATAAGCCTTATCAGTTGGATTGCAGCTTTGATAAAGATATCTGTTACCGAACTCGCTCGGTATTGGTGTTGCCAATGCAGAATCATGAAGGTGAAATTTTGGGGGTGCTGCAACTGATTAATCGGAAAACTCAGCCAGACGTTATCCTGAGTCCTGAAAACACCCTAGATGAGACTCGCCCCTATACGGAATGGGAAGAGCGGATTTTGCGATCGCTAGCCTCCCAAGCCGCCATCTCGATCGAACGCAATCAACTCCAGGAAGACATCGAAAATCTGTTTGAGAGCTTTGTGAGAGCCTCAGTGCAAGTGATTGAACAGCGAGATCCCTGTACCTCTGGTCATTCAGAGCGAGTTGCGGCCCTAACTGTCCGGCTGGCTGAAGAGATCAATACTGTCTCAACAGGGTTACTGGGTTCCGTTGGCTTTAATGCCCGCCAGCTCAAAGAGATTCGCTACGCGGCCTTGCTGCATGATTTTGGCAAGGTTGGTGTTCCAGAAGCAGTCCTGCGGAAATCAAAAAAACTGCATCCTGAGCGGCTAGAGTTGATTCGACATCGATTTACGCTGGCACAGCGCACCCTAGAGCAGGATTGCTTGCAAGCCAAGTATCAGCTTTTGTTGCAACACTCCAGCCAACATCTACAAGATGGGGTCAACTGTTCTCACTGCCAACAACTTGAACAGTTAGAGGTTAACTTAGGAGAGGCGATCGCTCGACTCCATGAACATTGGGAGTTGATTTTGATCGCCAATGAACCCCATGTCATGGCCGAAGAACCCTTAGCGCAACTGGTCGAGTTAAACCAGCTCACCTATCGAGATTTCAATGGGCAACCCAAACCTGTGATTGATCCAGAGGAAATGGAACAGTTGCAAGTCCATCGAGGAAATCTCACTGCAGCAGAACGGTTTAGCATGGAATCCCATGTGATTCACACCTACGAATTTCTCAATCAGATTCCCTGGACTCGGGACTTGAGCAATGTGCCAATGATTGCTTACGGACATCACGAACGGCTCGATGGCACAGGCTATCCCCAAGGTTTAAAACAGCTAGAGGTTCCAATTCAGGCTCAGATGATGGCGATCGCCGATGTTTATGATGCTCTCACTGCGGGCGATCGCCCCTACAAACATGGAATACCTACGATTACCGCCCTAAAAATCTTACGACAAGAGGCAACAAGCCATAAGATCAACCCAAATCTCTTAGAATTGTTTGAGCAGCGCCAGGTTTATGCGGTGATTGACCACAGCCTGGATGTTGTGATGAAGCTGGCGTGAGGAAAGGTCTGAACTTGTGAATAAATCTGGATGGCAGGACTGGCTCGGCTTAGGATTCTCTAAGTTGAGATTGGTTAAGTTGGGATTGGCTAATGTCAGGCGGATGGACTTAAGATTCATTCCCTTAGGATTAATCGCTACAGTTGTATCAGTTCCTTTGACAACTCAGGCAGAACCCAGGGCAGGCCAAGGATTACGTTCTGGTTTAGTTACCAACCTTTCAGAATTGCCGACCACAGCAGACCCGACTCCTTCCCTAACTGACCCCCTGAACCAACTGCAACGCTACAGCCGCGAAGGTCGGCAGAATGCTTCCCAGCCTCAGGTCACTTCCGTTTCACAGCTTGCGGATGTCCAACCAACGGACTGGGCATTTCAGGCATTGCAATCCTTAGTTGAGCGGTATGGCTGTATTGCTGGCTATCCCGATGGTACCTTCAAGGGCAACCGTTCCCTGACTCGTTATGAATTTGCTGCAGGGGTTAACGCCTGTTTGGAACGGATTCAAGAGTTGCTGAATGAAGCAACGGCTGATCGAATGACCCAAAATGAACTGATTGCCCTACAACGGTTACAGAATGAATTTGCCGCAGAGTTGGCCCTGTTGCGGGGTCAAATTAAGACTCTAGAAGATCGCACAGACACTCTGATTGCCAATCAATTTTCTACGACGACAAAGTTGCAAGGAGAAGTCATTTTTGCCTTGACAGACGATTGGGTTGAAGCTCAATCCGATGCCAACCAAGCCGTATTTCAAAGTCGCGTTCGTTTAGATTTGAATACTAGTTTCAGCGGCAAAGACTTACTCTTGACCCGCTTGCAAGCCGGGAATGCCGATACTGCCAACTTAGGGGCGACCCGCGAAGCCACTCAAACCTTTAACGTTCGGGGAGATAGTGATACAGAATTCGAGCTAGAGCGGTTGCTGTACCAGTTCCCAGTGGGAGATCAACTGTATCTCACCTTTGCTGCCACAGGAGTGACTTGGGACGACTTCGTGCCCACCCTGAATCCCTACTTGGAAGATTACGATGGGGGTCAGGGAACTCTAAGCGCCTTTGGTCAGCGTCATCCGATTTATCGTTTGGGAGGCGGCAGTGGGGTTGGTTTGACCTATGCCTTGGATGACTCAGGATTAGGAACAACGGCCTTGTCTGTAGGTTACTTGGCCTCCGGTGCTGCCGAGGGCAATGATGGCCAAGGGTTGTTCAATGGCAACTCTGCTTTGTTAGCCCAAGTCACTGTGGCCCCGACCGACAACTTGCAATTTGCCTTCACCTATAACCATGCCTACTTTACCCCTGGCAACTTTGGTTTTGATAGTGGCTCCTACTCTGACCCGAACGCCTTGAATGGGTTGACTGGGACGGGCATTGCCAATTCCTTGTTGGGGTTAACAGAAGAACTGGGTTTAACAGAAGAGAACCCTACTGGCAAAGCCCGTGCTGTAGTCAGTAATTCCTATGGAGTTCAGTTCGCTTGGCAGATTGACCCTGGGGTTGTTCTGAGTGCTTGGGGTGGATATACTGCGGCTCGGGCGATTGGGGTTGGAGACGGGGGGATTTGGACTTATGCGCTCAACTTTGGTTTCCCCGATTTGTTGAGCGAAGGGAGTTTGGGGGGAATTGTCATCGGTCGGGAACCCTATTTAGATGAGTTTGATACGGACTTGGAAGTCAATTTTCCTCAGGATAGTTCCTGGCATTTTGAGGTATTTTATCGATATCAAGCCACTGACAATATTTCAGTAACGCCGGGGTTAATCTGGATTACAAGCCCCAATCAGGATAGCAATAACGATGGTTTACTGATTGGCACGATCCGAACCACCTTCCGGTTTTAGGTCACTCCACAACAGAAAGTAGCAAGGTTACAGTACTAGTAGAAAAATGGCCAGCAGTAATAGCAGCGTTACACTTCCCCCACCTGTAACACTTCTTCTTGGCAAGAGGTTAGCAAGGGGTTGCCAGAGGGTTGCCAAGGGGTTGCCTAAAAAAGTTGGTCACTATAAACTTGCTCTAACCTCTCCAAGTTTGCGGGGCAAAACCCATGCAACTGCGTTAGTCCTGATACGTTAGTCCTGAAAGTTATTCAACCAAATCTTAACCTTGGATTTGTTGATAACCATTGGCGCTATGATTCATTCTAAGTTTGACTTGGCTCAAGCAAGCTATTCTACATCAACTTAACTAGTACTTAATAAAGGAATTGTCAACTCTATGGCCGCAGTGAACAGTAACGCTGAAATTCTGAGATTGCAGGAAGCCCATGCAAAAAGTGCTTCCTGGAAAAAGTGGGGCCCCTATTTGAGTGAACGCCAGTGGGGAACTGTACGGGAAGATTATAGTCAGACAGGCAATGCTTGGGACTATTTTAGCCATGATCAAGCCCGTTCCCGCGCCTATCGTTGGGGAGAGGATGGACTAGCAGGGATTTCAGATGATCAGCAACATTTTTGTTTTGCATTAGCTCTTTGGAATGGTGCAGATCCAATTTTAAAAGAGCGGTTATTTGGCTTAACGAATAGTGAAGGAAACCATGGCGAGGATGCCAAAGAATATTATTTTTATCTGGATAGCACGCCGACTCATTCCTACATGAAATACTTGTATAAGTATCCTCAAGCTGCTTATCCTTACGAAAATTTGGTGCAGACCAATCGCACTCGAAATCGGCTAGAACTCGAGTATGAACTGATTGATACTGGAGTATTTGATGACAATCGCTACTTCGATGTTTTCGTCGAATATGCCAAAGAAACGCCCGAAGAAATTCTGATCAAAATCAGTGTTTACAACCGGGGTTCAGAAGCTGCGCCCCTGCATGTTCTCCCTACATTTTGGTTTCGCAATACTTGGAACTGGTTCCCAGAACATCCACCTCAACCCACGATCAAACAGTTCAATGATCAGACTTTAGCTGCCATTCATCCTGAGCAAGGAGAATACTACCTCTATTGCGATCGCCCGGTTCCTCTGCTGTTCACTGAAAATGAAACCAACCTGGAACGCATTTTCCATCAGCCCAACCGTTCGCCCTACGTCAAAGATGGCATCAACAACTACGTGGTCAACGGCCAGCAAGAGGCAGTCAACCCCAGCAAAACCGGAACAAAAGCAGCAGCCCATTACCAGTTAGAGGTTCCGGCAGGGGGAGTTCAGGTGATTCAGTTGCGTCTCAGTAAGCGTTCAGGGGTTCCCAATCAGGTCACGTTTGGAGAAGGATTTGAGGCAACTCTGCAAACTCGTCTTCAGGAAGCCAATCAGTTCTACAACGAGGTGATCCCAACTCGCTTTTCTGAAGATCAGCGCAATATCATGCGACAAGCCTTTGCAGGCATGATGTGGACGAAACAGTTCTACTACTTTCCGGTTAGTGAATGGCTGCAGGAAGAAATCCTTCCCCCAGACTGTCCTCAGCGCTTGATCAACCGAAACAAAGAATGGTTCCACCTAGACAGTGCCGATATTATCTCAATGCCGGATAAGTGGGAATATCCTTGGTTTGCCGCTTGGGATCTAGCGTTTCACTGTCTAGTCTTAGCAATGGTCGATATGAACTTTGCTAAAGATCAATTGAGATTGATGACTAACCAGGTTTACCTCCATCCGAATGGTCAAATTCCTGCCTACGAGTGGAACTTCAGTGATGTCAATCCTCCCGTTCACTGCATGGCAACCTTGCAGGTGTATCTGATGGATAAGGCCATGAACGGGGGCAGGGGCGATCTCCCCTTCCTCGAAAGTATGTTTCACAAGTTGTTGATGAACTTTACGTGGTGGGTTAACCGCAAGGATGCCCAAGGCAACAACGTGTTTGAAGGGGGATTTCTGGGTTTAGACAATATCGGGGTGTTTGACCGCAGTTCTCCCTTACCAACCGGGGGCACTCTGGAACAGGCGGATGGCACGAGCTGGATGGGAATGTTCTGCTTGGATATGTTGGCGATCGCCTTAGAACTTGCCCTAGAGAATCCAGTCTATGAAGAAATGGCGTGTAAGTTCTACGAACATTTCATGTACATCGCTGTTGCCATGGATCGAATCGGCATCAATCATGATGAACTCTGGGATGAAGATGATGGGTTCTTCTATGATGTGCTGCGGTTCCCCGATGGCCATGCGACTCGGATTAAAATTCGTTCGATGGTAGGATTGATTCCCCTGTTTGCTTGTGAGGTTTTCCCTGAATCAATCCTTGAAAAACTACCCATATTTGCAGCAAGGGTTCAACATTTTACTCAGGAAAACTCCAAGTACCTTAAAAACGTCAGCAACCCTGGTCAACCAGGGGTAGGCGGGAAACGACTGTTGTCTCCGGTAAATCGGGATAAATTGCAGCGCATTCTTCAGAAAATGCTGGATGAGTCTGAATTCCTGAGTGACTATGGAATTCGCGCCCTATCCAAGTATCACAAGGATAATCCTTATACCTTTAACGTTGGCAGTCACGTCTATCAAGTAGACTACGAACCTGCCGAATCCTCAACAGGGCTGTTTGGCGGTAATTCTAACTGGCGAGGGCCAATTTGGATGCCGGTTAACATGATGTTGGTACAGTCCTTGCAGAAAATGTATAGCTATTACGGAGATGACTTCAAGGTTGAATGTCCCACGGGTTCAGGCAACTGGATGACGCTGTGGGATGCGGCCAATGAAATCACCCGCCGACTCAGCAATATTTTTCTCCGCAATGACCAAGGAGAACGACCTGTCTATGCCGATACAACCAAGTTCCAAACCGATCCCTATTGGAAGGATCTAATCCTGTTCTATGAATATTTCCATGGTGATAACGGTGCCGGAATTGGAGCCAATCATCAAACCGGATGGACAGGGGTGATTGCCCGGTTAATGACGGTTGCAGAAGAGGTGAGTCCTCAAGATGTTCTGCGAGAAGGATTCATGTATGCGGCCATGAAAAAGCTTGCACAAGACGAGAATCTAAAAGCCTAGCTTAAAATTGCTTTAAATTATAGTTAAGGTGGGCAATGCCCACCTTTTGTTTGTTAGTACGCAGGAGAAGGTCTAACGGGCGTTAGATGAAGATAAAATCATCCGCAATTAACTCAGTTACTCCAGTTATCCCATCAAGTTTGGCGAGGATTGTGGTGTTTATACCATCATCCAAGCGTCCACCTGGCTCAGAAATTAGATAAGTATCTGTGCCATTATTATAAGCAAACACAAAGGGCGCTTGTGGAAGAGTAGTTGGAAGTGAACTCAACTGAACTGGGGCGATAATTCTAGAAAACTCAGGGGCCACTGGATTATCCAAAACAATAGCATCACCTCCCACTACTCCTAACCCTTCGAAACCAAAGACTGTATCGTATTGACCTTGAGCAATTTGAGCATCAAGATCAGCAACCAAGCTTATATTAAAACCAGGCCCACCGCCATCTTCTGGCAGCAAGTAAAAGAACTGCTCTAATTCACCGGAGTTGCTAATTAAGCTGTCAGCTCCTAAACCTCCAATCAGACTATCTTGCCCAATTCCACCATCCAGACAGTCATTTCCTTGGCCGCCCAGAATACTATCATTGTCATTATCTCCACCGAGAGTATCATTCCCTTTCCCTCCAAGAATTGTATCGTTACCGTCTAGCCCAGTGAGGTTATCGCCAAAATCACCGCCTGTAATTAGTTCTGCCGATTTGTCAGCAAAGTTCAATAATTCAACTGTAATTGAAGCCGTTGCTGTACCGCCATTACCATCACTCACTACATAACTAAACAGATCTGTTCCTGTGTTTGCACCCGTGCGAGTGTAATTCACTAAGTTTCCAGATAGAGTTGCTGTACCCAGTTGAGCTGGGCTGACAGAGACCAAAGTCAGAACGTTATTTTCAGGATCGGTATCATTGATGAGGGGATCAATAACCAATACGTTTGCATTGTTTGTCAAGAATGGCCCCTCATCAACTGCTACTGGTGGGTCATTAACCGGAACAATAGTGATTATGCTGCTTGCAAGATTACTAGAAATAGCTCCATCACTAACGGTAGCTTGAATCGTTCGGGTTCCACTTGTTGGATTATCAGAGAGATTATCGTAGCTAACTTGGCCAATTGCAGTTTCGTAAGCTTCACGGGAGGCTACGCCTGAAAGTTGTATTACCTCTGAGTTTCCGCTGAACGATGCCGAAATTCCGCTTGGTAGTGTCCCATCAATGATTAATCGCTCTGCTGATGCATCCTGAACATTGATAATTTGAGCTGTCGCAAACTCCATATTTAAGTCGTCTGGATCAGTAATTAAAATATTATCAGGGTTCCCAATCTTAACCGCAGGGCCATCTTCTGTAAAAGTTGTTGCAAAACCCGTTCCAGTAACGGCACTGTCCAGGCTATCTAAATCTAGTGTGGGAGGATCATTAATAGGAATAATCTGAATTGTTGAAGTCGCTGTATTGCTGGCCTCAAAAGCATCATTCAGAACTACAGTAATTGTCCGATTTTGAGAATTAGGATCTTGAGAAGCATTTTCATAGAACACCTGATTTAGGGCTGTTTCATAGACATCTGGGGTATTTGTGCCTGTGAGAATCAGAACTCCAGTTGCAGGGTCGTAACTACTGGCGGTAATCCCAGTTGGCAAGGTTCCTAAAGATAACAGTTCGTCAACCCCATTTAGCGGATTCGCCAGGGTAATAACTGCCTTTTCAATGTCAGTATCAGGATCGGTAACAGTAACCTGGTTGCCAATGGGACTGGGGGTTGTGTTGCCTTCAGTAAAGCTCGTTGTAAAGTCATTGCCAGCCTTGGTTCCATCTAGGTCAACGCTAGGAGGAACGTTAATGCCGACAAAAACAGTGGCCGTATCTGTGTCGCCTTGTTCGTCGCTAACGGTATAAACAAAACTGGCTCCTGTTATCCCTGTTGTAGGGGCAAAGTCTACATCTCCTTGGGAGTCAAGGGTTGCGGTTCCTCCGGTTGCGGTTCCAACATTAATAATCGTTAACAAATCGTTATTGGCATCAGTGTCATTCGCCAACAGTTCAGAGGCGAGAATAGTGCGGCGGGTGTCTTGACGAATCAGAACGTTGTCATCTTGAGCAATAGGAGGAAGATTAGGAGCATTGATGGCAATCGTGCTGGTGTCAATACCAGGGCCACCGCTGCCTGTATTGCCTAGGTCGTTGGCTGTTACTGTAACGGTATCCCCAGACTGGAGGAACACTGGCCCCAAACTGACTTGAAAGCCATTTAAGATCGGGTTAATTCTATCGACAGACCCCCCAAGCGTAATATTGCTGGTGCTATTTCCTGTGATTGTTACGCCATCTGTTGTTGTTCCAACTGTTAATGTACTGCCATTAACAGTGGTTAAGCTGACTAAGATTGAGTTTGTTCCTGAGTCTACATCTTCCACGGAAATAGAGTTTCCAGTGGCAGCACTGAAAATAATCGGACTTCCGAGATCACTGGCTATTGGGGTTTGATCACTTGGAACAGTATTAACGGGAGGATCATTCACCGCTATCACATTCACCGTTGAAGTCGCAGAAGCACTGTCATCTCTACCGTCATTGACGGTAACCTGAATCTGACGCGCTATTGTTGCTGGATTTTGAGACGTGTTCTCATAAACAATTGCTTCAATTGCCGTCTCGTAGGCAGTAATCGGAGCATCTCCTGAAAGGAGAATCTCTCCAGTGTTAGGGTTGAATGTTCCTACTGAAATGCCATCGGGTAAAGTCGCTCCGGAAAGAAAAAGGCTTTCATCGACTACATCCAGAACGTTCGTCAGGACAATCCGTGCCGATTGCATTTCGGTATTGTCTTGATCCGTAATTGTGACTTGATTCCCGATTGCTACCGGAGACTGGCCCTCGGTGAAGCTGGTACTGAAATTAATTCCATCAACACCTGGGCCGCTGAGATCAACAATGGGTAGAGCATTGCCGACAGCAACAGTGATGAAGACTGTTGCTGTTCCTGATAAACCATTGCTATCAACGGCAGTGTAGGTGAAACTGTCCACCCCTTCAAACCCAATCAGTGGTGTGTAAATTAGGACTTGACTATTTTGAGAATCTTGAGTAACTGTTCCCTCTTCAGTAGTCGGAGTTGTAAAACTTTGAATCCTGAGGATGTCAATTGGGTCTGAAGCCTGATCATTGGCTAATAAATCAGCAGTGTTAATAGACAGGGATTGATTTTGCTGACCTGTCAGTGAGTCATTTTCAAGCTGCGGCTCAAGACCGCTGGGCGTTGGGGTTGGATTTGGCCCCGGAGTTGGAGGAGGAGTCGGGTCTGGGGTTGGAGTTGGATTTGGCCCTGGAGTCGGGGTTGGGGTTGGGCCTGGAGTTGGAGTTGGGGTATCGGTAGGCGTTGGGGTTGGGGTTGGGGTATCGGTAGGTGTTGGAGTTGGAGTTGGGGTATCGGTAGGCGTTGGAGTTGGAGTTGGGGTATCGGTAGGCGTTGGGGTTGGGGTTGGGGTATCGGTAGGCGTTGGAGTCGGGGTTGGGGTATCGGTAGGCGTTGGAGTCGGAGTTAACGGCCCATCTGGATTCTCGGTAAAGAGTTCTGGATTAGTGAAGTTGGCACTATCAACTTCTTGCAGTAGGGCTAGGAACTCTCCAGTGTTCTTGTCAATTAAAACAGTATCCCCGCCCTGCCCCTGAATTAACAAATCTCCAAAGGTCAGGCCCCCAGTCAATCCAATCTGGTCTTCGT
>JBOFUV010000008.1:0-73642 GCA_051652765.1 Microcoleaceae cyanobacterium
AGAATTAGCACAGCGTCTTCAGCTTGAGGGCTGGGTCAGTGAACACTTAACCGAAATTCAGGACTTAGTGATCGTTCCTGATCATATTTTGGGCTATGTCCCGTTTGCTGCCTTGCCTTTCACTGAGCCCGAGTCTGAGCCTGTTAAAGATTTGAGAGATTTTAAACATTCCAAACATTTCAAACATTTCAAATATTTTGGCGATCGCTTCCGTCTCCGAATTTTGCCCGATTGCCAAAGCCGCCCTCAGGGTTCCCAGGCCACAACTTCTGCTTCTGCGTCCAACTTGAGCATTGTGGAAGACACAACCGGAACCTTGGTCTTATCCCGTCATACCAGTCAAACCCTTGTCCAGCGCCATCAGATTCCAGATGCCTGTTACCTTAGAGCCACAACAGCAACGGTAGAAAATTATCAAACCTTGTTCAAACAAGCACGAACCCTATACGCCAATCATCTGGTTCAGGTCAACCTAGATACACCCTTGAACACTCAGATTCAGTGTATTGATGGGACAGTTTCTTTCGCTCAACTGTTGACTTGGCGCTGTTCAAACTTATCCCGAATCGTGTTTCCCTATTGCCAGTCTGTCTTTAAACAGTTTGAATCCTTGAAATATAGGCTGAGTTTTGTGAATTCCCTCCTCAGAATTGGGGCGCAGGAGGTCGTCTGCCCCCTGTGGTTTTTGGATAACGTTGCCGTTTCCTTAATCTGTTTGTTCTGGGATCAATTGGCTCAAACCGAAAACTCCGGGACTGAAAATTCTGCAACAGCTCTCCACCAAGCCCAGGTCAGACTTCGTACTCTCACTGGGCAAGAACTTTCAGAACAGTATCGTCCTGAGATTGAGACCTCCTTGAGTCAGTCCGCCAATCACCAGAAAGTCAACGATCAACGCACATTGTTGGTTTGGCTCTGTCAACAGGATTACCCCTTTGCTCATCCCTATTACTGGGCAGGATTTGTGGTTTATGGCTGGGGAGATTAGATTTAACGATTGCAAGACACCTACCTAAAAATCTTTATCCCTATAGGTCAGGGGTTTCGGGCGTTAAAGATGCTTGTTCGCCAAGTTTAGAATCCTTGCTAAACAAATACCCGATTTTTTTATGTCCTAGCCCGATCCCCTATTTAGGTTCGCTTAAGTACTGTCCTCGTTACGTGATATGATTCATCTTGGCTTGCAGGAGTGCAGCCAGAAATATACGTTAGGGCTTGAGTTTTGTGAACTTGCCAAACTCATCTGTTGAATCCCCTTCATCGTCAGAAGAACAGCCAAATCCGGTGGTCTTAAGCGATCAGCCAAATGGCTCAATGCTGGAGTATTATCAGCTCCAGAATGAGTTGTGGGTTATCATGCTTGTCCTGGCGGGAATTATTTTCGTCACGGTTTGCTTCTTTTACCCATTCAGAATTGCCTGCAACTATCTGCTGGGTGCGGTTGGAAGTTTGGTATACCTCAGGATGTTGGCCAAGGACGTTGAAAAACTGGGACGAGAGCAACAAAGCTTGAGCAAAGCTCGATTAGGGATAGTTGTTGGGCTGATTGTAGTTGCAACTCAGTGGGATCAGCTACAAATTCTGCCAATTTTTTTGGGATTTCTAACGTATAAAGCTGCGCTGATCTTCTATGTTCTGAAAGCCACACTGATGCCAGACCCTGGGTCGAGTCAGTGAGGAAATTAGAAAACAAGTCTTGATTGGTACGGGGAAGCCTGGTGAATGGAAATGTTTGATGTGGTAAACCTGCTTAACTATTTTCCCCTCGCTAGTTTGGAAGTTGGTCAGCAATTTTACTGGAACCTAGGTGGTTTAAAAGTCCACGGACAGGTTCTTCTGACCTCTTGGTTCGTGATGGGATTGTTGATTGTGGCTGCTTTGGCTGCAACTCGCAATGTTCAGCGAATTCCCAGTGGGATGCAAAATTTCATGGAGTACGTCCTGGAATTCATCCGGAATCTGGCCAAAGATCAAATTGGCGAAAAGGAGTATCGTGCTTGGGTTCCCTTTGTTGGAACATTGTTCCTGTTTATTTTTGTCTCCAACTGGGCAGGTGCCCTAATTCCCTGGAAGCTGATTAAGTTGCCTTCAGGTGAATTGGCGGCTCCAACCAGCGACATTAACACGACAGTAGCCCTAGCACTGCTGACTTCGATTGCCTACTTCTACGCTGGCATGAGCAAGAAAGGCGTATTTGGATATTTTGCAGACTATGCAAAGCCTGTTCCCTTTCTTGCTCCATTTAGGGTGATTGAAGACTTTACTAAGCCTCTTTCCCTTAGTTTCCGTCTGTTTGGGAACGTTCTCGCAGACGAACTGGTGGTTGGAGTATTAGTTTTCCTGGTTCCCCTGTTTGTTCCTCTGCCTCTGATGGTGCTAGGGCTGTTTTTGAGCGCGATTCAAGCGTTGATTTTTGCAACCCTGGCTGCCAACTATATTGGGGAAGCCTTAGAGGGACACGGTGAGGAACATCACTAAGCAAACCTGGCGCTCTCCGCAGAGCATCTGAGAAGGTTTGTTTTTACTCTGATTGTCAATTGATGATCAACTCTGATCATCAACTCTTTAGTTGTTTTAAGGAAGGAAATCACTATGAATCCAACGATTGCTGCTGCGTCCGTTCTTGCTGCTGCCTTAGCGGTTGGTCTAGGCGCGATTGGCCCCGGAATTGGTCAAGGAAATGCTGCGGGTCAAGCAGTTGAGGGAATTGCCCGTCAGCCTGAAGCAGAAGGTAAAATCCGAGGAACATTGTTGTTGAGCTTGGCATTTATGGAAGCTTTGACAATCTATGGTCTTGTGGTTTCTCTCGTTCTGCTGTTTGCTAACCCCTTCATCTAAGAATTTTCTAGGGTTTAGAGTTGAGGAGATCATCACAACGAAGGTCTTCCAAGTCTAAGCCCTGAAAACTCAACATCGTGGGAACTCTAGGACAGAATAATCATGCACTGGACAATTCTACTCGCAGTTGAAGAAACGGCTAAGGAAGGAGGGTTGTTTGATCTAGATGCAACCCTTCCAGTCATTGCAGTTGAATTTTTACTGCTTGCTGTGATCTTGAACGCAATCTTCTACAAGCCGCTGGGGAAGGTAATTGATGAGCGGGCAGACTATGTCCGGAACAACAAATTGCAAGCCCAAGAGCGGGTAGACAAGGCTGAAAAACTCGCCCAGCAGTACGAGCAGGAATTAGCAGAGACTCGAAAACAAGCTCAAGCTCTGATCCAGAATGCTCAGGAAGACGCTCGGAAAATTGCTTCCGAAAAAATGGTCGAAGCCCAGCAAGAGTCTCAAAGAAAGCGGGAACAGGCTGCTCAAGAAATTGAACAGGAGCGACAACAGGCTTTGGCCTCTCTAGAGCAGCAGATTGCTCCTCTGAGCCGTCAAATTCTGGAGAAGCTTTTAGGAGCCGAGTTGCTGAGATAGGCTTCAGTTTTTTCTGTCTTTTTTAAAGACTTTTTTGAGAGCTTTTGAGGAAAGGGTTTTAACAGCAAGGAATGGAAGACGATCATGGAGACTGTTATATTTCTAGCCACAGAGGCTAGTCACGAAGGGGGTTTCGGATTCAATTTTGATATCTTAGAAACCAACCTGATCAACCTCGCCATTTTGATTGGAGTGCTCGTTTACTTTGGCCGAGGATTTTTAGGCAAGCTTCTGAGCGAAAGACGGGGGGGCATTGAGCAAGCAATTCAGGATGCAGAGCAACGCTTGAAGCAAGCGGCTGAGGCGCTGGCGGAGCAGCAGCAGAAGCTAACTCAAGCTCAAACAGAAGCTGAGCGAATTCGTAAGGAAGCTGAAGAGCGAGCAAAAGTCTTCAAAGAGCAAATCTTGGCTCAATCCGTTCAAGATATTGATCGAATGAAAGCAGTAGCCACTCAAGAACTAGATGGTGATCGAGAACGGATTATGGTTCAGTTGAGGTCTGTGATCGTTGCAAGAGCCTTAGAGCAAGCTGAAGCAGATCTTAGAGATCGGCTCGATTCATCGACTCAGCAGCAGCTTGTTGACCGCAGTCTAGCGTTATTGAGAGGGAACTGATGAATGCAATTATCGGTGAAATTGTAGAACCTTATGCTCAAGCCCTAATGTCATTGGCAAAGTCCAAAAACATTGCCGATGAAGTTGGTGACAATGTCAGAGATTTACTAGGATTTATCAACAACGCCCCAGAATTTAGGCAGTTCTTGACAAATCCAGTGATCAATCGAGAGGACAAAAAAGCAGTCATCAATCGGGTTGTCGGAGATACGGTCAATCCCTACGTCAAAAACTTCCTCATGCTGCTAGTCGATCGAGGACGGGTTTTATATGTCGAGGGGATTGGTCAGCAATATTTAGTGCTGTTACGGAAATTAAACAAAACGGTTCTGGCAGAAGTCACATCTGCTTCAGAGCTAAATGATGGCCAACGGGGCACTGTGGTGGAGAAGGTTAAGAACTTCACCGATGCTCATCATGTTGAGCTTGAAACCAAGGTTGATCCGAATATCCTCGGGGGAGTCATTATCAAAGTGGGTTCCCAAATCGTGGATGCTAGCCTCCGGGGTCAACTGCGTCGCATTGCTGTGAGCTTGAATGCTAGCTAGCAGATAGCCATCGGAAAAACTTTAAAATTCATGTAATTTACCCACAAGAGGACTATGGTAGCAATCAGACCTGACGAAATTAGCAGCATTATTCAGCAGCAAATCGAACAATACACCCAAGATGTTGGAGTTTCCAACGTTGGGACTGTGCTGCAAGTTGGAGACGGCATTGCTCGGGTTTACGGGCTAGACCAAGTGATGGCTTCTGAGCTAGTAGAGTTTGAAGATGGCACGGTTGGGATTGCACTCAACTTAGAAGAGGATAATGTTGGGATCGTATTGATGGGCGAAGGTCGCAATATTCAAGAAGGATCTAGCGTCAAGTCAACGGGAAAAATTGCTGAAATTCCAGTTGGTGAAGCAATGTTGGGCCGAATTGTGGATGCCTTGGCCCGTCCAATCGATGGCAAAGGGGAAATCAAGACCGAGGAAACTCGCCTCCTGGAATCCATGGCTCCTGGAATTATAGACCGGAAATCCGTTTGCGAACCGCTTCAGACTGGGATTGTTGCCATTGACTCCATGATTCCTGTAGGTCGGGGTCAGCGGGAACTGATCATTGGAGACCGCCAAACTGGGAAAACCGCGATCGCCATTGATACCATCATTAACCAGAAGCAAGAGAACGTCATCTGCATCTACGTTGCGATTGGTCAAAAGGCATCAACGGTGGCTCAAATCGCTGGAGTTCTAGCCGACAAGGGAGCCATGGACTACACGGTGATTGTGGCAGCTAGCGCCAGTGAATCCGCAACCCTGCAATACCTGGCTCCCTATGTTGGAGCTACTATTGCCGAGTACTTCATGTACAAGGGCCGTCACACCTTGGTAGTCTATGATGACTTGTCCAAGCAAGCTCAAGCCTACCGTCAGATGTCTCTGTTGCTGCGTCGTCCCCCTGGTCGCGAAGCTTATCCTGGAGATGTATTCTTCCTTCACTCCCGTCTACTCGAGCGGGCTGCAAAGCTAAACGATGCTCTGGGCGGGGGAAGCATGACAGCTTTACCCATTATTGAAACCCAGGCTGGAGACGTTTCTGCCTATATTCCGACCAATGTAATTTCAATTACTGATGGTCAGATTTTCTTGTCCTCTGACCTGTTTAACTCAGGGTTACGGCCAGCGGTGAATCCCGGAATTTCCGTGTCTCGGGTGGGTTCGGCTGCTCAGACTAAGGCAATCAAGAAAGTGGCTGGGAAGATCAAGCTGGAACTGGCTCAATTTGCCGAACTGGCTGCGTTTTCACAGTTTGCTTCAGACCTAGACGAAACAACTCGCAAGCAGTTGGGACGGGGAACTCGGTTACGAGAATTGCTCAAGCAACCCCAAAATTCTCCCCTGCTTTTATTTGAACAGGTTGCCATCATCTACACTGGAATCAATGGCTATCTGGATGATCTTCCTGTTGAGAAGGTTGTTGACTTTGCAATCGGCTTGCGAGAATACATCAAAAATAGCAAGCCTCGGTTTGTCGAAATTATCCAAAACGACAAAGTCCTCACGGATGAAGCTGAGACTCTGTTGAAAGAGGCGATCGCCGAGTGCAAGCAGACCTTCCTGGTCTCTGCATAACTGTCCTTAATTGTCCTTTGTCAATGACCCATGACAAAGGACAAACCCCTCATGACAACCAATTACTCATGACTAAGGTTATCCCCTATGTCTAATCTCAAGGCAATTCGCGATCGCATTCAGTCGGTCAAAAATACTAAGAAAATTACAGAGGCCATGCGCCTTGTTGCTTCTGCAAGGGTTCGTCGGGCTCAAGAACAAGTCTTGGCGACTCGTCCGTTTGCAGATAAGTTGGCAAGTGTATTGTATGCCTTGGAATCCCGGCTCCAGCTTGAGAATGTAGACTTGCCGTTGTTGACAAAGCGGGAAGTCAAGCGAGTGGGTTTGTTAGTCAACTCCGGCAATCGGGGTTTGTGCGGCGCTTACAATAGTAACGTGATTAAGCGTGCAGAATCTCGGGCAAAAGAGCTAGAGGCAGAAGGTCTGGAGTACGTCTATCTCCTCGAAGGACGCAAGGCAATTCAGTACTTTCAACGTCGGAATGCGCCGATTCGGCTCGCAATTGAAACTCCCGAGAAAACCCCTGATTTAGAACAAGTTCAGGCGGCTGCCGACGAAGTGCTTTCCCTCTTTCTGGCTGGAGAGGTCGATCGGGTCGAGCTGATTTACACTAAGTTTGTCTCCCTGATCAGTTCTCGGCCTGTGGTGCAAACCCTGTTGCCCCTCGACCCTCAGGGACTAGAAGCTCAGGATGATGAAATCTTCCGGTTAACGTCAAAAGAGGGACGCTTAGAGGTGACTCGGGAAAAAGTTACCCGTGAAGCCCAGCAAGTCCCTCGGGATATGATATTTGAGCAAGACCCAGTACAGATCCTGGATTCATTGCTCCCCTTGTATCTTACAAACCAACTATTGCGAGCTTGGCAAGAATCACTCGCGAGCGAACTTGCGGCCCGAATGACTGCAATGAGCAATGCCAGTGACAATGCTGGAGAGTTGATTAAGAGTCTGACGCTGTCTTACAACAAAGCTCGACAGGCTTCTATCACTCAAGAAATTCTAGAGGTTGTATCTGGAGCCAATGCCCTCATGGGTTAAGCGTTGAACCGATGGGGCCTCTTGCCTGCAAATAACAGGTATGAATTAAAAGTTTTTACTTTGAAAGGTTTCACTTTAAAAAGTTTCACTGACTCACATTCAACGGTGTTGAGTACAAGTTTTAATTCCTGAGCGAAGCAGAGAGCAGCAGACTAAATGTCTACTCTCTGCTATTTATTATCTGTAGTGGGTTGCTGATGAGTTGTTCGCGCTAGTAATACTAAATGGCTTCATCTGTTCAAACCCAACAAAAAACCCTAGTAATGTTGGGAGCAGGAGCTTGGGGCTCAGCATTAGCAACCTTAGCTCTTCACAATGGACATCGGGTCAATCTCTGGTCTCGTAGCTTGAATGTCTCCCTAGCGGAGGTTGTCGCTCAAGCAGATGTGGTAATTTCAGCAATCTCTGTTAAAGGGGTTGCCTCTGTTGCCGCCCAAATTCAAGTGCTTGGCTTGCCGGATCAAATTCCTATTGTGACTGCCACGAAAGGACTTGATCCCAATACGACTCGTGTGCCCTCTCAAATCTGGACAGCTTACTTTCCAGATCATCCGATCGTGGTTTTATCAGGGCCAAACTTGTCTCAGGAAATTGAACAGGGCCTTCCAGCCGCAACAGTAGTCGCCAGCACGGATGCCGATGCGGCAAAGATTGTCCAAGGGATCTTTGCCTCAAGTCGTTTTCGGGTTTATACCAGTGCTGACCCAACCGGAACAGAACTGGGGGGAACCTTGAAAAATGTGATTGCGATCGCGGCTGGGGTGTGTGACGGCTTACAACTGGGAACCAATGCCAAATCAGGGTTACTCACCCGCGCCTTGACAGAAATGATCCGAATTGGCACCTGTTTGGGGGGACAGAAAGACACGTTCTTTGGTTTGTCTGGGCTAGGGGATATGTTGACCACTTGTAATAGTGCCCTGAGTCGCAACTATCGGGTTGGCTACGGTTTGGCCCAAGGGAAAACGTTAGAACAAGTTCTGACGGAATTGGGGAGCACAGCAGAGGGAGTCAATACTACCAACGTTTTGATTGAGATTTCCCGTCGAGAACAGATTCCGGTGCCGATTTCCTGGCAGGTTTATCGGTTGCTCAATAGCCAGATTACGCCTCAACAAGCGGTAGAAGCTCTGATGGAACGAGACCTGAAATCAGAATTTGGCGATTCCCTTGAAACCACATAATTGATCACTAGTCTTAATGCTTTCTCCCGTTTTTTGGGCGATCACAACATCATCCCAAGACTTTATAATTTAAGAGCAATGAGAGTGTAACATCTACCTGAATCCCTGCGTTATCCACCCTATTGTTACCCTTATGCATCGTCAGTGGTTGAACCGATTAAGTGCTTCAGGTTGGATTATTGCAGCCCTTGCGATCGCTTTTACCCTTTCTAAGTCCCTAAATCCAGATCCAAAAACAACTGCTTCTTGTTCCAGTTCAGAGCTAGAACAGCAGGTTCTAGGTTCAAATCAGGAATCTCTCATCTCAGACTCTGTCAAGCCTCCCGCTTCGGCAAAAACCTTACTGATGGGAAGCTCTCCTCGGAGGCAAGAAGTCACCAAAGCCAACGCCTGTCCGGATCAAGACCCCTTCAATGAATCGGTTCGCTTTGCATTGAAGGCCGCCAACTTAGTCCAAACTGCCAAGTCAAAGGCAGAATGGGATGAGGTTGCCCGGTATTGGGTGCAGGCTGTAGCTTGGATGCAGGCTGTTCCCCCCAATAGTTCTAGGCGAGTTTATGCTGAGAAAAAAGTGATCGAATATATGCGAAACTTGGCCTATGCCCAGCAACAGGCGGCTAAAGCTCTGACCACTAGAACTTTTCCCAGTTTCAACAGCGAGATGCTAGACCAGCAGTTGCCCCTCTATCTTTCCTATTTGAGCACGGTGGGAAAACCAGATGTTTTAATTGTTGGCAGTTCACGGGCATTGCAGGGCATTGATCCTAAACAGATGCAGCAATCCTTAGCAGTAAAAGGATTTAAAGACATAGAAATTTTTAATTTAGGGATTAATGGTGCAACAGCCCAGGTTGTTGACTATATTTTGCGGCAATTGTTGACCCCCGAACAATTGCCTCAGATTATTGTTTGGGCAGATGGAGTCCGAGCATTTAACAGTGGTCGGATTGACCGAACTTACAATGCCATTCTTGAGTCGGAAGGAAATAAACGCTTGGCTTCTGGGATTCGTCCTCAGATTTCTCAAGGGACATCAACGCATTTAAAATGCTATCAATTTCCTCAGCCCTGCAAAGTTAAACAGCCCAAGTGGCAAGCCGCGACTGATACGTTGAGTTCCTCTCAAATGGGTCAAGCTAAGTTTGATAACACTCAGTTTAATAATACTCAGTTTGATAACACTCAGTTTGATACAGTTAGGCGTTTGAGAACTGTTCAAAATACAACAGTTAAAGGTTATACTTCTCCTCAGCTTCGTGCTTTAGTTTATCAGTCAATGACTAGAAAAAAATTGGCGAGTTTAGTCTCCTTTGACAAGATTGAAGCCAATGGTTTTTTGCCGTTTTCTACCCGTTATAATCCAGAGACTTATCATCAAAAGCGTCCTTATGTTGCGGGTGCTTTTGATGGAGATTATCAAGCTTTTAATCTAGGGGGGGAACAGTCTAGTGCATTGAGTTCGCTCACTGCATTTCTCCGATCCAAAAATATTCCCTTGGTGTTCGTGAATTTGCCTGTTACGGATGATTATCTAGATGGCACGCGATGGGCAGCCGAAGTAGAATTTCAAGATATGATGAACCAACTCTCAATGGAATATGGATTTATTTTTATTGACCTTTCGGAAAAAGTTCTAACCCGTTATGAATATTTTGTAGATCCAAGTCATTTAAACCTCTATGGTGCAAGAGCTGTTGCTCAGAGACTAGTCTCTGAACCTTCAATTCCTTGGCCAAAGCAAAGATAAAGCACGACTCACCTGAAGGAGTGACAACCCCTTCAGGCTAGGCTTTTTGATCCAGGCGAATCGCTCGGTCTAATGCGGCTTTTTCCCTGGCTCTGCGTTGATAGGGCTGGAGTTGAGGAATTGACCAGCCACTCAAAATACTCAAATCCTTAAGGTCGATACCTTTGATTAACATTTCTACACACCAGGTTTGTCTGGCTTGCCCCAGGGCTGGGGGCTGATGTCCAGAAGGGTAAGACTGGGGGGTAAGGTGTTGCCAGATCAGTTCCAGTTCTGCTTCGGTGAGGGACTGACCGCTGTCATTAATAAACAAGGCGACCTGCTCGTCTTTGCGGCTTTTCAACCATTGACTTAAGGGGTTGCTCGTGTATGAACCATAGCGTTTGCCCATAATCCACTGATTGACCGAGACCTGCCGTGGCTTCCCGGTTTGAATTTGTAAGAGATGCTGGCGAGGGTTGCTAATGTGATGCGATCGCTCTAACGCCACCAGTTCTACAGGCAGCAATCCGGCCCCAAAGAGTACATAGGCGATCGCATAATTCTGGCTACCTTGTTTTTTGGCCTGTTGTAAGATAGCGTGAACGACCTCGGCTGGCAAATCAGCAACTGTTGAGGATTGCTCTTCCCGATTCAGCGCTTCCCGGTTCAGAGATCGAGCAACCTTGGGCAAAGAATTGGAAGATGTTCCCTGCTGGGGTGAAGCTGATCCTGATCCTGATAATATTGCCCCTGCTAAACACAATTCCGTTAAAGTCTTGAGGAAATCCGCTTGATCCGCCCAGGGTTCGTGGAATTCCGTTAATAGCTCCATCACCTGGTAACCCAACAGTAGCCCATTGAGCAGGCTTGCAAACTTGTTGACTGAAAAGCTCGGCTGTACCTGTTCTCGCTCCATGACAGTAGTCAGATACTCTGCTAACTGTTGCGTCCTCCGGTTAATCCCTTGACTGAGAACTTGACGATTTTCCAGGGTGTACTGTCCTGATTCCCCAACCGCAGAGCGCAGCAACTCGGGCATTTGTCCTAAAGTTTGTAGGCGATCGCGGCAGTAGTCTTCTAGGGCTTGATCCAGAGAGGTAATGGTGTTAACAGACTCCAGCAAAGATTCACCATTCGGAGTGAACAGATCAGCGTCTTGAATCACAGCCAAAAGCAAGTCAAGCTTGCTACCAAAATTCCGAAATAACGTGACCTCATTCACCTCTGCCAACTCGGCAATCTGTCGGGTTGTTGTGGCTGTAAATCCCTGGGAACTGAATAATTCAAGGGCTGACTGGATCAAGCGGCCTTGGGTTGAAGAATGAGTTCGAAGCATAAAAAGAAAGTGATACTTGCAAAAACAAGGATTTACAGTTAAACTTGAGAAAAGCAAGTGGAACTTGCAAATTTACTTTACTATAGCAATTCTCTTCTGGGAGAGACTTCTAGTTATGCATCAATTAATGATTCAATCCTATTCAACAACCCCGACTTTAACGACCCCGGCAACTCCTGCCCCCCTGAAACTCCACTGGGTTACTCTCGTATTCATCGTAGCAATCCATGGGTTAGCCCTGCTTACACCTTGGTTTTTTTCTGGGTCAGCCTTGGCAGTTACCCTATTTCTACACTGGTTATTCGGCAGTATTGGTATTTGTTTGGGCTATCATCGACTCCTATCCCATCGCAGTTTACGATTACCCAAATGGCTGGAATACATTGTTGTAACCTTGGGTGCCTTGGCTTTGCAGGGCGGGCCGATTTTTTGGGTTGCAGGACATCGTCTCCACCACGCCCATACAGAGGATGAGATTAAAGATCCTTACTCAGCTAATCGCGGGTTTTGGTGGAGTCATATATTGTGGCTGTTTTATCAGAGCCCTCAGTTTTTCAACTATTCTAACTACAAGGGGTTTGCCCCAGATCTGGATCGAGATCCTTACTACCGCTGGCTGAATCAGTATCACTTACTTCCTCAACTTCTGCTGGGTTTACTACTCTATGGTTTGGGTGGATGGTCTTTTGTGATCTACGGAATTTTCCTGCGGTCAGTGTTGCTATGGCATAGTACTTGGTTGATTAACTCCGCCAGTCACCTATGGGGATATCGAACCTTTGCTGCTGATGACAATGCTCGTAACCTCTGGTGGGCTGCCCTTCTAACCTATGGCGAAGGCTGGCACAACAACCATCACGCCCATCCTCGGGTGGCACAGGCAGGACGGCGCTGGTGGGAAATAGATATGACTTGGTGGGCGATCCGAAGTCTAGAAATGTTAGGTCTAGCCCAAAAAGTTGTTAGACCTAGATGTAACTAGGACTTGCACAGCTAAATGAGTTTTGCTCCTCTCTCCCCCTCCAACTTGGGGGAAGATTTAGATGTTAGGTGGTAAGTGCATGTAAGTGCATAATTCCTAATCTAACAGCATCTCAACTGATTTTTTCGAGGCTGATTTACAGCGGTTTTCAAGTCAGTTTTCAAGTCAGTTTTCAAGTCAGGTTTTGAATTAGTTGTTAAATTGGTTTAAGTCGGTAAGGGATCTAAGCCCCTCAAGTCCCCCTTGAAAGAGGAAATTTTAGGGCGATCACATCGGATCGCATTTGAATAAAAATAGCTGCAGGTGGGGTGAGATTGATTAGACTAAGCAATTGACGCTTGAAAAGCTTGGGCCATTGACCCAGAGGCGCTTGTAATGAGAGTTAATTCCAAATTCTCGTGACTTTTCATAAAGATTTGAGTTAGTATTTTAACAATGTCTAAATTCTAATCGCAATATTAGGTTAGGGTCTGGACTAGGGCTGTCACCAAACTTAATGATGAGAAATCGTCCTACTCTGCCATGTCCTCTTCAAACTCTCGTCCCATCCTTCTAGTAGATGGCTACAACGTTATTGGAGCTTGGCCTTTGCTGCAGCAGAGGCGAGACTTAACTGGAATGGAGGAGGCTCGGAGAGGGCTGATTGAATCCCTAATCAACTACAGCGCTTTTGAGGGATTGGACGCTCGCATTGTTTTTGACGCTCACTACCAGGATACTCCTGGCTTTTGCGAGACCGTTACTGAAAGTTTGTCGGTTTACTATACAGGCTTTGGTCAGACGGCAGATACCTACATTGAAAAGACCTGCGCTGTTCTGGGCCGTCAATTTAAAGTGTTAAGGCAGCGACTAATTGTAGCGACTTCAGACCGAGCTCAGCGGCTGACTGTCATTGGCTATGGAGCAGAATGGTTATCCTCTGAACAGCTCGCTGAAGTCGTTGAACTGACGAATCGTCGATGTCAACGTCGCCATAAGCCTCGCAAACAGTCTTCTAGTCGATATCTGTTTAATTCCTTGGATGCTGAGTCTCAGAAGCGATTGTCTATGATGCGGATGGGTTTGAAATAAGAGTTCTAGAGTTTGTTCGTTTCAGCTTCCTACAGCTTGCTCTGTCGGCAAGGTTGGTGAACCCAGATCAATAGGTCAACTTTGATTGTGGTTTCAAGTGGAACTTGAGCATGAGGAGAGTCTTCCACTAATTGCTTAAGTATGTTTCAGAGAGTGAATAAGTCTGAAATCAAATTTTATTAGTCTTCTCTGATTAGGTTTTAGTTATCATTGCTAACCCAGATATTTCTACAGCCAGACCCTTCCTAATTTTGATCTTGGGGAGGTAAGAGTTATGAAGAATCCTTGCTACAGATGGCTCTTGGCTTTTCCATAGATGGATCTCCAAAGTGAAAGTGATGTTTTTTAAGTCGGGATTACTGTATCATGACATTGGAATCACCATGAGCCGATCTATCTGCTCAGTACTACGCTAATGCACTGACAAAAAAGTCCCCCAATCTTAGCAAATTAGGGGATCGCATAATAGTTCATAAACTAGTGATGTTAGCACTGTTTTTTGCATTTGACAATTCTTTGAGTAGTTTTAGATCGAAGTTAAAGCTATTCTTGTGGATTTTGATGAACTAAACCCTCTCAGTCAAGGGCAGGTTTCAGCCTACTAACTCACTTAAGAAGTGCGGAGTCAGTGCGGAGCATTGTGTTTCGTATTTTCCAATCGAGGTCAAACTCAATGAGTCAAATTCAAGCAAAGCTGGAAGTAACTGATACTGCATTTCAGGTTGAAGGTTACGAAAAAATCGAGTACAGCTTGGTCTATGTGGATGATGTCTTTGACATCAAAAATGCTGAGCTTTCTGATATCTATCGTAAGTTTGGACGGTGCTTGATCGTAATTGATACGACTGTCAACCGTCTCTACGCTGAAAGGATTCAAGCCTACTTTGACTATCATGAAATTGAGCTGACTCTATTTCCGGTTTCCATCCCTGAAACTGCTAAAACGTTGAGAACCTTTGAAACCATCATTGATGCGTTTGCAGAGTTCGGCTTAGTTCGCAAGGAACCTGTACTGGTGGTTGGCGGCGGTTTAATTACGGATGTGACTGGATTTGCTTGTTCTGCCTATCGTCGCAGTAGCAACTATATTCGGATTCCCACGACCTTAATTGGTTTGATTGATGCCAGTGTGGCGATTAAAGTTGCGGTCAATCACAAAAAGTTAAAGAACCGATTAGGGGCTTACCACGCTTCCCAGAAGGTAATTCTTGACTTTTCTTTCCTCAGAACCCTCCCCATTGCTGAACTTCGGAACGGCATGGCGGAGTTAGTCAAAATTGCGGTTGTAGCTGAGGCTGAGGTGTTCGAACTGTTGGAAAAATACGGTGAAGACCTGCTGCACAAGCACTTCGGCTTCCTTGACGGCACTCCCGAATTGCAAGAAATTGGTCATCGTCTCAACTACAAAGCCATTAAGCGGATGTTGGAATTGGAGGTGCCTAACCTGCATGAACTGGATCTGGATCGGGTGATTGCCTATGGTCACACCTGGAGTCCTACGGTAGAGCTAACTCCCACCGTTCCGCTTTATCATGGTCATGCGGTCAATATCGACATGGCGTTGTCTGCGACTCTGGCCGCACAGCGAGAGTACATCTCAACGGCAGAGCGCGATCGCATTTTGGGCTTGATGAGTCGGTTAGGCTTGTCTCTGGATCATCCGATTTTAGAGATTGAGCTGCTTTGGAAAGCAACAGAATCTATCATTCAAACCCGTGATGGCAAGTTGAGAGCGGCTGTGCCTCGACCCATCGGAATGTGTGATTTCATCAACGACCTCACCTACACAGAATTAGAGGAAGCCTTGGCTGAGCATAAGCGTCTCTGTGCAGACTATCCTCGAGGCGGCGAAGGCGTTGATGCGGTGATTACCGTTGATGATGCCTCTGAATTAGCATTCAGTCGGTAAGCAGACTGGCTGGCTCATTTCGTTCGGATTTGCCTTGTCTTAAGTCCTCCTTTGTAAGGGGGATTTAAGGGGCTTGAGCGGACACGGGTTTGTAGTTCTGCCGACTGTCTGTCTTCTCGGATTTACGTCCTAGTGGTTTGTCAAATCAATTTTGTAGGTTAGGGAGTAGCTTGCTTCTACGGAGCAGTACGAAGTGAAACTAATAACCCTTTAAGAGCCTTGGGTTCCACAAACTCAATACCAAACGACCAACCTACATTTAGGTTGACAAACCACTGGCCAAGGCTTAGCAACGTCTCATTCTTAGATTGAACCAGAAAAGGAAATAATGACTTCTACAATTCATCTGCCACAGGCTCGACCTGTTACCCCGATCGGAATTTTGGCCAAAAAGTTAGAAGAGGCGGTGCAATGTTTGGAAACAGCCGAAATCCCAGCCGAACTTGCTGATCTGATTCATCAAGCCTTTCAATTGGCAACAGGTTTAGATCCGTACTTAGAAACTTGCACAACTCCAGAATCAGAAGCCTTAAAATTGCTTGCTCAAAAAACTCGTCAAGAACCCTGGAGTCAACGGTTTTCAGATCAGGAAACAGTGCGTCATTTAGAGCAGGAAATGCTTTCAGGTCACATTGAAGGACAAACTCTAAAACTGTTGGTTAAAATGACCCAAGCCAAACGTATTTTAGAGATTGGACTATTTACTGGATATTCTGCTTTGGCCATGGCAGAAGCCTTACCAGAGGATGGGGAATTAATTGCTTGTGAAGTGGATGAATATGTAGCAAATTTTGCTCGTAATTGTTTTGAATCTTCTCCCCACGGCACAAAAATTGTGGTAAAAGTTGCTCCGGCATTAGTCACAATAGTCCAGCTAGCAGAAGCTAGAGAATGCTTTGATTTTGTTTTTATTGATGCTGACAAAAAAGAGTATGTCGAGTATTTTAGTCTCTTGCTCAAAAGCAACTTACTAGCACCTAACGCTGTCATTTGTGTGGACAATACGTTATTTCAAGGTCAAGTTTACCTGTCTTCAGACCAACAAACAGAAAATGGCAAGGCGATCGCCCAATTCAATCAAGTGATTGCAGAAGATCCACGAGTTGAACAGGTGCTACTGCCTTTGCGAGATGGATTAACCATCATTCGATGTCTATAGTAGGAGAAATATAGCAGGAGAAATGATGTCTCAAATTCTATTCATCCAATCCAGTCAAGCTTACTCTATAGTTCAGAATATTGGCACACTTGTGCTCTTGACTTTAATTCTTCCTTTCAATCTTATTCTAGTTTTGATTGCATGGGTAATTCACTCTATTCAACGCCTATTTCAGCATAAACCTGCGAATCCAAATCCTAAAAGAATTTTGATTACAGGTGGAAAAATGACTAAATCTTTGCAGCTTGCTCGTTCATTTCATGCAGCAGGCCACATAGTCTTTTTAGTAGAGACTCACAAATATTGGTTGACTGGGCATCGATTTTCTAACGCAGTGAAAAAGTTCTATTCTGTTACTGAACCCAAGAAAAACGTAGAACAATTCTGTCAAGACTTATTAGAAATTGTTCAGAAGAACAAGATCGATGTTTTTATTCCTGTAACCAGTCCTGTCGAGAGTTACTACTGTTCCCTAGCAAAATCATTACTGCTGCCTGACTGTGAGGTAATTCATTTTAATTCTGAGGTTACTCAGCTTTTAGATCATAAATTTGCCTTCATTCAGAGCGCGAAAGAGTTTGGCTTATCAGTGCCTCAATCTTTCCTGATTACCAACGTTGACCAAGTACTTAATTTTGATTTTTCAAAGGATGGTTGTCAATATATTCTAAAAAGCATTCCCTATAATTCAGTGCATCGCTTGAACCTCACTAAACTTCCTTTAAAATCTCATACTGAAATGGAGAGTTTTGTCAAGAATTTACCGATCAGTGAAGAGCATCCTTGGATTATGCAGGAGTTTATTGGAGGGCAAGAATATTGCACTCATAGTACTGTTCGAAATGGCGTGATTCGACTGCATTGCTGTTCTAGTTCATCTCCTTTTCAAGTGAATTATGATCAGGTTGATAACTCAGAGATTTACAACTGGGTAAAGACATTTGTGAAGAAATTAGATCTCACAGGTCAGATTTCTTTCGACTTCATTCAAGCTCCAGATGGAACAGTTTACCCTCTAGAATGCAATCCTAGAATTCATTCAGCAATTACGATGTTTTATAACCATCCTGAAGTCTCTAAAGCTTATTTGATAGATGCTCAAGATGAAAACGAACAGCCGATTACACCGTTATTAAACAGCAAGCCAACCTATTGGCTCTATCACGAATTTTGGCGATTAACTGAAGTCAGATCTTGGAAAAAGTTAAAAGCCTGGTTCCAGAAAATTACTCAGGGAACAGATGCTATTTTTCAAGTTAGCGATCCGATGCCTTTTTTAATGGTACATCACTGGCAAATTCCATTACTTTTATTGGGTAATCTTCGCCGACTGAAAGGTTGGATTCGGATTGATTTTAATATTGGCAAACTAGTTGAGTTAGGTGGAGATTAACGGCCGTTATGCTAGGTGAAACTTTATACTATGTAAAAGCTGTTCTAATCTAAATTAGAACTCTAAATTGCAAATCTAAATTACGAAAATTGTGTGTATTTTCTTTTATGACTCAATCTGTCTCTTCAACAACGTTATTGCCGTTAACGCCTATCCAGCAAATTAACTGGTTTTTATATCAAATTTCTCCTGAAGAACTGAATGATAAAGTTGCTCTTGCAATCCAAATTCATTCGCCAATAAATCATGAAAAAATCAGAAAAGCTTTTCAAGTTTTAATCAATCGTCATTCTAGTTTACAAACTATCTATCGAGAATATAATGGTCAAGTTATTCAAGAAATTTGTTCGGAGAAAAGAGTTGATCTTCAGAAAGTTAGTTGCAATCACTTTAGTCAAATAGAGCTGAGTCAACATCTGCTACAACTGATTAAGCAGCCATTTAATTTGGCGCAGGATTCACCTCTCAGAATTCATCTAGTTAACTCTCCTGAACAAGACAGTATTTTACTACTTGCCCTTCATCAACTCTCGGGAGACTGGGAATCGCTGCTAATTTTAGCCGACGAATTACTAACCCTTTACTACTCTGAGGCTGAAGACCTTGAACAATGTCTTCCAAAACTTCAGGCAAACTACAAAGATTGGATTCAGCAGCAGCTAGATTATCTTAAGAGCTCACAACTGCCTAAAAGTGAAGATTACTGGAAAAAGCAACTGGCTGGCGATCTTCCTATTTTAAAACTATCTTCAAATACACCGCTGCCAACCCTTAGAAGTTACATAGGCAAAACTCACACGTTTTCAATTGATGAAAATTTAACGCAGCAACTCCAGCAGCTAGCCACTCAGCTCGAAGTTGATTTACAGATCCTATTACTAACTGCCTACAAAATTCTTCTCTATCAATATACTGGAGAAAAAGATATTCTAGTAGCCCAGCTTTTAACCTGTAGAAATAATTTGTCTAAGCTAGTTATTGGCAACTGTACTAATGCAATTGTTCTGCGAGACTCTATTAATGATGACTTGAGTTTTAGTGATATTATCACTCAAGTAAGTCAAACCCTAAAGGAAGCGATAAATCACCAAAGTTATCCCTTTTCATTGTTGGTTCAAGGTCTTCAAGTCCCTGGAAATTCAAGTCACTCCCCCCTTTCTCAGGCTGCATTTACTTACTATGAAATCTCACACTTAAAATATATCTTGAAATTGTTTGAAGGATTAGATAGTCAACAGTCACTTTGTCAAAATCAGCCCGAATTTAAATACTTTGAACTATTGCAACGAAAAGTAGAATTTGACTTTAGTCTAGACTGTATTTTTTTAAAAAAAAGCATATTAGTCCATTTTAGCTACAACCAGAGTTTGGTCTCAGTTCAAATAGCAATAAGCTTTAGCCAGCACTTTCAAAACTTATTGAGATCTCTTGTTACAAGTCCTGAGCAATCAGTGAATCAACTCTCCATCTTGGATAAATCGGAAAGAAAACAAGTTTTAATTGAGTGGAATCAAACTGAACGAAACTATGACCTGTCTAAAACCTTGCAGGAATGGATTGAGATAAAGGTCGAAAAAGTCCCAGAGTTAACAGCAGTCATTTTTGAAGATCAATCTCTCACTTACAAAGAACTAAATCAACGAGCTAATCAACTGGCTCACTACTTAATTAAATTGGGAGTGAAACCTGAAACACTTGTAGGAATTTGTGTGGAACGTTCAGTAGAAATGGTTGTTGGATTATTAGGAATTCTGAAGAGCGGCGGAGCTTATATTCCGCTTGATCCAAGCTATCCAATCCAGCGGCTAGCCTTTATGCTGGAAGATACTCAAGTTCCACTATTACTTACTCAGAAAAAGTTTGTGGATCAACTTCCTCAACATCAAGCAAAAGTAATTTGTTTGGATATAATCTGGGAAATTCTTGTTCAAGAACCTGATATAAATCCTATTCATAAAGCCATTCCAGAAAATTTAGCTTATGTAATTTATACCTCTGGTTCAACTGGAAATCCAAAGGGAGTTATGAACACCCACCGAGGCGTTTGTAATCGCTTGTTGTGGATGCAGGAAGAATATCAACTAGGTTTAACTGATCGGGTTTTGCAAAAAACACCATTTAGCTTTGATGTTTCAGTTTGGGAATTTTTCTGGCCGCTAATGACGGGAGCAG
Organism: Microcoleaceae cyanobacterium; assembly: GCA_051652765.1. Lineage (GTDB taxonomy): Bacteria > Cyanobacteriota > Cyanobacteriia > Cyanobacteriales > Microcoleaceae > JBHJGO01. The sequence continues at coordinate 20,132 of JBOFUV010000008.1, forward strand.
CTTTAGTTATTGCAAAGCCAGAGGGCCATCAAGATAGTCATTATCTTGTTGAAATTATTGTCAAATGGCAGATTACAACCCTACATTTTGTACCTTCAATGCTACAAGTTTTTCTTGAAGAAAACCTATCTCAATGTAAGAGCCTAAAGCGAGTTATTTGCAGTGGAGAAGCCCTGCCATTTGATTTGCAAACCCGGTTTTTTACTCAACTCAACTGTGAACTCTATAATCTTTATGGCCCTACTGAAGCTGCAATTGACGTTACATTCTGGCGGTGTCAACCCAATAGTTTGTTTAACATTGTTCCGATTGGTTTCCCTGTGGCCAACACCCAGATTTATATTTTAAATTCGGGCCTACAACCTGTTCCAGTGGGTGTGCCAGGAGAATTACACATCGGGGGTGTACAGGTCGCACGGGGTTACCTCAATCGACCTCAGCTAACGATAGAAAAATTTGTTCCTAATCCTTTTACGAAGGGTTCAAATTTCTTGTATAAAACTGGAGATTTAGTTCGATATTTGCCCGATGGAACAATTGAATATTTAAATCGGATTGACTCTCAAGTGAAGATTCGAGGATTTCGGATTGAACTTGGAGAAATTGAACACCGTCTAACTCAACATTCTCAAATTAGAGAAGCTGTTGTGGCTGTCCGCAATAATCAATCAGGCGAAAAGCTGTTAGTTGCCTATGTCGTTCCAACTCAGGAGTTACAAGTTCAAGATTCTGCTCATGATCATTTGGTTACAGAATCACTAAATCCTAAGCTCTTGCGACAGTTTCTTAAGCAAAAATTGCCAGAATATATGGTTCCATCAGCTTTTATAATTTTAAGCTCACTGCCTCTAACACCGAATGGAAAAGTTGATCGTAGAGCATTACCAGAACCAGATTTAACCAATTTTAAGACTGAAGGTCAGTTTATTCCTCCTAAAAATGAAGTTGAGCATCAATTAGTCAAGATTTGGATGGAGTTGTTAGGGATTAATACGATTGGAGTCAGAGATAACTTCTTTGAGTTGGGAGGACATTCACTACTCGCACTAAAACTTATTGGAAGAATTCAACAGGAATTCAATCATCATTTTCCTCTGGCAACATTTTTTACTAATCCTACTATTGAAGACTTATCAACTCTACTCAGAAATCCAATAGAGGTTTTAACAGAGTCTTTGAGTGACTCGCCTCTCGTTTCTATTCAATCTCAGGGACAAAGAGACCCTTTTTTCTGCATTCATCCTGCTGGGGGCCATGTTCTATGTTACGCGGGCCTGTCTCATTATTTAGGGAGTGAACAGCCATTCTATGGCTTACAAGCTCAGGGGTTTAATACAGGAGAAACTGTTCTTGAAACTGTTGAAGAGATGGCAAGTCTGTATGTGAAAGCCATTCGATCATTTAAACCGGAAGGCCCTTATAAAATAGGAGGTTGGTCATTTGGAGGAGTTGTCGCCTATGAAGTCGCTCAGCAACTAACTCATCAAGGTCAAGTAGTTAATTTACTCGCAATTTTTGATTCCTATATCCCTATTTTGTTGGATAAAAACAAGAAGATTGACGATTCTTACTTGGTAGGGGTTTTATCTCGTGTATTTGGTGGAATGTTTGGACTAGATAACCTAGTAAACCCTGATGAGCTAGAAGGATTAGTTCTTGAAGAAAAGATTAATTTTATAATTGAAAAAGCTCGACAAGCTGGAATCTTTCCACCAGAGGTAGAGCAACAGGATAATCGACGAATTCTAGATGTTTTAGTCGGAACTTTAAGAGCAACATACGCTTATCAACGGCAGCCCTATTCCAGTAAAGTCACAGTTTTTCGAGCGCAGGAAAAGCATGTTATGGCTTCTGATCCTCAGTTGGTCTGGGTAGAATTATTCTCAGTTCTAGATGCACCAGAAATCGAAGTTGTTAATGTACCTGGAAATCATTACTCTTTCATCCTAGAACCCCACGTTCAAGTTATTGCAGAGCGCTTAAAACCTTATTTAAGTGCAATTTAAGTACATAAGGAGCAACGCTCTAATGTTCATGATTCAAATGAGGTTGTTACAGAATTGAATCTAACTCAAGAGTTTGTTAAAGCACGACGTAATTAGATTTTCTGCTTGATGAATTAGAGAATCGTCTACCTTAACTTGATATCCCCTCTGATTATTAATTTCCTGAGCGATTTGCCAAAGGTTAGCATTTCCCTTTCTGGCTCCTAACCCCTGAATTGCACATTCGATTTGCCTAACTCCACAATCTAAACCAATCAAAGACATTGCAACTGCTTGCCCTAAATCATTATGACAATGAACAGAAACGACAACTTGATCAATTTTAGGAACTCGAGTAAAAATAGCACTTAATAAAATCAGAAAGGATTCAGGAGAAGCAACCCCTAAACTATCAGGAATAGTAACAATTTTTGCTCCGCTTTGAATGGCAAGCTCAATTGCTTGACAAAGAAAATCCAAGTCACTTCGAGTTGCGTCAAAAGCACTCCATTGAACTTCATCACAAGCATCTTTTGCTAATGAAACGCTAGTTTGAATTGCTGATAAAACCGTTTCAGGTTGCGTTTGCTTGCCAGAAGCTTTAAGGTTAACCAAGGTGTAAAGGTTGATGCGACTATACTTTGCAGTTTCTAATGCTTTTGCAAGTTGATAAATTTCAGGCTCGCGAGAACCTGATAAACCGCAGATCGTTGACCGCTCAACAACTTTTGCAACTTCTACCATTGCTTGAAAGTCTTGAGAATACTGTCCTGGATAACCAACTTCAATCACTCCAATGCCAGCAGATTCTAAAAGTTGAGCAACCTTAACTTTCACCGCGACATCAAACCTCACTCCTGGCATGAGTTCTCCATCCCGTAAGGTCGTATCAAAAAGCGTTATTGGAATCATTCCTTCAGATCAAACCTGCAACATTTAAGGTACGGCGGCCTGACAGATCACCCCCAATAAAGCCTTCTCCTCAACGCTAAGATCGCTTTTTTCCAGTTGGAAACTGGTTAATGTGAGCAGATCCATAAAAGATAACAGAGTCATTTTGAATCCTCAGACGATCAACCCGGAGCTGGGTTCCTTCAAGGGCAAATTTATCTAAATCTAGCAAGCTGTTAACGTGTTCAACTAAAGCTTGGCTCAGTTCAATTGCTTCTGCTTCACCTCGATGAGTAACGTTAACAAACTGAATCTTTCGACGCTCTTGAACTTCAACTTCTGTGATGAAGTCTATCGGAATTAACGAACCAGACTCTTTGAGCTGAATCAGGGACTGAACTCGGAGTTGCTTCTCTGGCGTAACTGTCATCTCTGTATTGTTAAAGTCTAGGGATTGCCCTTGATATTGCAGGCGCTGGAGCTTGTCTTTGACAAAAGGAGTATTGAATGAATCGGTTAAGTCTGCCTCAGACAGGACGACTCGCATACTTGCCTGGGTAGGCTGCCTAAGCTTGACCTGCCCGGTAAAAATTGCACCAAATTCAATCGATACAGCTTGTAAGTAAAGCTCCATCACGGCAATCCGTAACCCGTTGTACATCAACATGCCACTGCCGAGGAAATCAAAGCCATCGATACTGCCCTGAAGCAACTTGGTAACAGGTTCAGCACGAACATTGGCCTCAACTTTCTCAGATCGCTTAAACAAGGCTGCAATTGCTGCGCCCACGGCCCTACTGACTAGACGATCACCGCCTTGAGCCTGAAAAGGAGTACTTCCTAGCAAAGTGTGTACCATTCCTTTACTCACTCATTCATTCACACCGCTCATTATAACTCTTCATAAAGATTTGTTAAATGTTTTTGCCAAACGTTTACAGCAGGACATGAGTGTTCAAGGCAGTTTCTCTAACGCTTTTGATCAGTTTGAAAGGAGTTTTCCTCTGAGTTTAGTTCTTTTTTAGCTTTCTTCTCTATCTGATAAGTTATATTAATCTACCATTCCTGAACTCGAGTCTAGCTCCCTCCCACCGGGCATTTCACACTATCCCAAATTTGTTTCAACGGGCAGACGCTTACTCAAGGCTTGCCGTTGAACCAAGGTTATCCATAAAGGTTATCCGTGAAATCATTAATTTTTGTTAAATAACTATTTTTTGTAAAATTCGATACAGAATTTAGTATACTAAGGCCATGAGACAAAAATCCTCGTTGTTGTGTATTTCACTGATTCGGAAGAACAGAGCGACGAGTTGGGCTAGGCCAATTTTCTAGCAACTCTCAACCCATTTAAAACTTCATCCGGGGAGGAACCTATTATGAATACTCAAGATCAAGCTCGTGCTTTAATGATGCGTCATCACCACCTCGTTAAGAACCGCCAACAATCTTTGCTCAATCGCCTTGCTACAGAAGTTGGGATTGAAGTGGGAGACTACCACAGTACAATTCAAGGCAAGCCCAGCGAAAACTTCCGAGCTGATTATGAGCGCAGCGGCTCCACAATGAGTTAGGGTAAAAGACCCTTAACGTGAGCCATAGCAGTCCTAAAGTTGATGTGTGAGAGATGTGTGAGAATTGCAGGGCCAGAGATTTGCGGATGGGTTCAAAGGGTTCATTCGCAAATCTCTGGTCAAAAAAAGTTGTATGACCGTACTGTAGTTTCACAATTCAAAGTAGATTGGTGTGGTCTGTTCTTGATAGAATGACTGGGAGCTTATTTGTTTGCAAGCCTCCTAGTTTCTTTGCTTGTCTAGTTTTCCCTTGCTACGCTGGGGCATGGACTATCAGAAATTAGTGAACCTATGACTGATCAGTTTTTCGAGAAGCCGATTCTCAACTCGCCCTATGTGTATCCTGCTCGACACTGGGAATTGGATGAAGAGGGTCAGCCCACCAACAAAATTATTTCTCGACTGTCAGTTTCACGACCTCGAAAGCAACGCGATGGCAGACTGACCCGCGCCGCTGTCAGATTAATTGGGTGGTCTGTGATAGTGATTGGGAAGCGGAGTTTTGCCGGATGGCGGAGGCGCATCCGCATGTGCGGGCTTATGTGAAAAATCAAAACTTGGGGTTGGAGGTGCCGTATTTGCATGGTTCGGTGCAGCGCAAGTATTTGCCGGATTTTGTGGTGCAAATTGAGGATGGGCGTGAAGATTTGCTGAATCTGATTGTGGAGATTAAGGGGTATCGGGATGAGGATGCGAAGGAGAAGGCAAGTACGATGCGGACGTATTGGATTCCGGGGGTGAACAATTTGGGTGGGTTTGGGCGATGGGCGTTTGCTGAGTTTACGAAGGTGTTTGAAATTGAGGCAGAATTTAGTCAGGTGGTGGAGAGCCTGATTGCGAGTTCAGCAAAGTAACTGGGAGGGATTGACGATGACAATCGCAGCGTTGCCGACTAAGACGTATACGCCTGACGAATATTTGGCGCTAGAAGTTGCGTCAGAGGTTCGGAATGAATATCACAATGGAGAGATTGTTGAGATGACGGGAGGAACACCAACTCATAATGAACTGATTCGAGCTTTGACGGTTATTTTCAGCTTAGGGTTGCGGGGGCAGCCGTATCAGTTGTTTTTGGCGGATCAGCGGCTGTGGATTCCTGAGCGCCAGATTTATACTTACCCGGATGTGATGGTTGTACCGCGACCTGTCGAGCTTCAGTCGGGACGCAAAGATACGGTGATAAATCCGGTTTTGATTGTGGAGGTGTTGTCTGATTCGACGGAGGCTTATGACCGGGGTGGGAAGTTTGAGGCTTATCGCACGATCGAGACGTTTCAGGAGTATTTGTTAGTTCATCAATCGCAACGGCAGGTAGAGCAGTATGTCAAACAAAGTGCGAATCAATGGCTGTTTACTGAGTATGGTGGGGAGGATGTACGGGTGACCTTGGCGACGGTGGCGGTTGAGTTTGCGGTCAAAGAACTTTATGAAAATGTTGAGTTTTAGGAGAATGAGATGCTGAAAAGTTATGAAGCGGTTTATGAAAATGGACAGATTCAATGGTTAGAAGAATCACCTCCGGTACGGTCTGCCCGTGTGATTGTGACGGTATTGGAAGAGGCAGCGCTACCTGAAGTGAAACGTCGAACGTTTCCAACTAATTTGGCAGGGAAAGTGGAAATTTTAGGAGATATTGTCAGTCCGATCGTGGATGAAGAGGATTGAGAATGTCTGAAGTGATGAAGCCATTGCGCTGGAATGGTGAGAAGAATATTCAACTACAAGCAGAAAGAGGAATTAACTTTGAAACGGTTTTAAAAGCGATTGATGACGGAAAGGTTTTAGCGACGATTCAGCATCCCAATTTAGAGAAGTATCCATCTCAGAGAGTTTTTATCATTGAAATCAATCAATATGTCTATTTGGTGCCGTTTGTAGAAACGGATCAGGAGATTTTTCTCAAAACAATCATTCCCAGTCGCAAGATGACCAAACAATATTTAGGAGACCAATAATATGCCGTCTTTAGATGCGGAAGAACAAGACATTCGAGACTCTGTGGAAAACGGTGAATGGCAACCTGTCTCGAATATGCAGGGAGAAATTCAACGATATCAGCAGTATGCCCAAGCGCAATTGGAGACTTTGGAAGAAGTCAGAGTTCAGCTTTCTGCTCAGGATGTCCGATCGCTGCATGAGTTAGCGCAGCAGACAGGAACGTCTGTATCGCTGTTGGTTTCTAGCGTGATCCATCAATACGTTACCCGTCAGTCTTCTTCGCAGTCCTAGTTATCAAGAGTACCGTTTATGCCTCCTCGTCAACCGAAATCCAACAGTTCTAAGAAAGTCGAAGCGCTGAACCACACGGAAGACAAGCGCAAGAATATTCTGACGGCAGAATATCAGTCTGTCATGGCGGAGGAAGAGAAAAGCTCAATTCGAGTGGCCTATGAGTGCCGCAATCGCGATCTCGATCCGCGGTTGGTGTGGCGGGGCAAGGATGAGCAGGATTGGAGTGATTTGGTGGTGAGTGCGCCGCCGTTATATATCCAGGAGAAGGTGCATCCGAAGGTGTTGGTGAAGGATTTGCGGCGACAAAGTGCGGAGCGAACTGAGGCGGTAGAAGATAAGCAGCTTGATTTGTTTGCGGATTTTAATGGCTTACCCAAGGGAGTAACGGGCACAGAGTTTTATCAGCACGATGCCAACTGGACGAATCGGATGATTTTGGGGGATAGTTTGCAGGTGATGGCGAGTTTGGCGGAGCGGGAAGGGTTGCAGGGCAAGGTGCAATGTATTTATCTCGATCCGCCCTATGGGATTCGGTTTAACTCGAATTTTCAATGGTCTACGACGAGCCGTGATGTGAAGGATGGCAAGGTGGATCAGATTACTCGTGAACCGGAACAGGTGAAGGCGTTTCGGGATACTTGGCGGGATGGGATTCATTCTTCTCTAACTTACTTAAGAGATCGGTTGACGGTTGCTAGAGATTTGTTTACGGATAGTGGATCAATCTTTGTGCAGATTGGTGATGAGAATGTGCATCGAGTGCGATCATTAATGGATGAGATTTTCGGGGAGGAGAACTTTCAAGCACAAATATCTTTCAAGTCAACTAAGCCCTTGGGACAGAAAGGATTAGCTAAGGTTTATGATTTTTTGATTTGGTACTCCAAAGATAGTCAAGCAATCAAATTTAGAAATATTTTCAAACTTAAGGATATTAGTGACGATAAAGAGTACCGCTTCTACGAGGATACTCCTGGCTATCAATGTATTACTCGTTTATCAGAACAGGAATTCAAGCAACTACCCAACCCTAATAGAGTTTACAGAAGGCAAAAACTCAATTCATCTGGATTTACTCCAAGTTGCACTTATGATTTCTCGCTTTTCGGCAAGGATTGTAAGCCGTGGGGTGGAAAAAGTTGAGCGACTAATCCGCAGGGAATGCAAAAACTTATCAGAGCAAATCGTTTGTTTCTTTTAGGTGATAGTCCTTACTACAAGAGGTATTTTGGCGATGCTCCAATGCAGCAATACAATAATTGCTGACGGATCTTTCAGGTGGAGATCCACAGCTTTATGTAGTTCAAACAGGGATGTCCCGTGCTGATTGGAAAACCCTGTATCTGAATTTTTGGTCAGTAGCCATTTGGGAAACCTTTGGCTCTAAGCACCTAAGGTATAGAGAAATCCATCTCGGCTACAGATGATAATTTTTCCATCCCAGACCACTGGTGTCGATTCAAAGGAGATGCCCGGTTTGAAATGTCCGGCTTGTTCTACTTTGAGTTGATAGAATTCTCGTTGAGAATTTGGAATAGCCTTAGGGTTATTTGAATCTGACTTCTCCCAAAAAAGATTGAATAAATAGACCCCATTGTATCCTGCTGTTACAAGTTTATAGCCATCGGTAAAGATTGGTGTAGAAATAGAGGCTCCAATTTTTTGCTTAAACAAAACTACAGGAGTTTCATGGGTTCTAGTAAGTAACGGGCCTTTAACTTTTTCTCCCGTTGTTATCTCCTGAGACGCGATATATAAATTTCCATCAATCGCATTTGTGGCAAACACGGCTGGATAATTCTCAACGTTATATTCATCATTTAAAGCCACTGAACCAATAATTCCCCCTTTCCAACTCCCCACTCTAGAATCACCCGTCGGTAAAAACCATTCAACACTTTCTGCTGGAGACTGATCAGGATTGAGTTTGATCACCCCGCCTTTGCCCGGAATATATTCTTTTTCAATGGCACAAAATAATTTCCCAGACTTGGAAATTGCCACAGTTCCATCTAAATCTGATCCAGTATAAAAATCCCAAACAATTTCCTGACGAGTCAAATCAATTCCATAAATATGTCCTGAACCTGAAGCCAGAAAAATCCGATTATCCAAACGTGAGGGAGAGGCTTCACTGACTAAATTTCCCCCATGACGACTTTGGTCGCGGGCTTCATAGAGTTTAACTTCTCCTAATACTTCGGGTTGCAAAAATCCCGATCTTGAACTTGCAGCTTGAGTGGAACGATTGAGAAAATAGCCAATCCCATTTTCCCCCGCGTTAAAAATTCTGCCATCCCCTAAATCCAAAGCAGTGCTGTCATTATCTTGGCTGTAAGATGCCATTTTCCGAATATTGAGCTTCCAAATTTCTTGCCCCGTTCTAAAGGAAATTGCCCGAAAACTCGGAGCCATTCCTTGTTTGGGTCGTCCTGTGCGGCTCCCTTGGAGAATGACAATTTGGTTTTCTGGGCTGGCTGTTTCGTCGATATAAACACTGGAGGAACCTTTGATCACATCTCCAAATTTATAACGCCAAATTTCCTCATTGGTTTCAAAGTCAATCTTTCTTAAGTGGTGATCGTAGGCTCCAACAACCAGATAGATTCTGCCTTGATCTCGGGTAATCGTCGGTTGTCCTGTCCAACCTGCCCCACTCCAGACTTTGCGAGTACTACCCACATAAGTCACTCCAGTTCCTAAGGGAAACTGTTGTAAAACATTCAATCCTTGGGGAATTCCTCTGCCGTAATATCGTCGCTGAGGATTGCCCAAATAGGTAGGAACTAATAAATCAGTTCCAGTACTAATATAATCAACTAAATGATTAAAATATGTTTGTAGTTTTTCCTCAGGAACTTGAATGTTAAAAAGGCGCAGTAGGGTTGAAGGGAATAGAACACCTAAGGCAAATTGTAAAGAATGTTGATTAAACTGTCGTCGAGATAGCATCATTAAGCACCTCATTTTATCCTAAGCAATCCTGATTAAACCATGAATTCCAAGAAGTTCTTATGGTTAAAAAAGTTATATGCAATCTGATTTAAACCGTGAACGGGGAGTAGGCATCTTGCCCATGCAGGCTTTTAGCCTACACTACAGACATCTCATAAACTATTACTAATTACTACATAGGTTCACTGACCTGCATAGGATCAAAAGTCTTCAGTTGCATCAGTGGCAGGATTGTCTGTCTGGGGAGCAAGCCAATCCGCAAATTCCTCAGAAAAGCGATCGCCCAAAATCGCCGTTCGAATCCGCTGCGTAAACCGAATTAACTCAGTGACGTTGTGAATACTCAGTAAGGTGTAACCCAACAGTTCCTGGGATCGAATCAAATGGCCCAAATAAGCCCGACTAAAGTGATGGCAGGTATAGCAAGGGCAAGTTTCATCTAGGGGGCGAAAATCCTCTCGAAATTGAGCATTCTTGAGGTTCCATCGCTTGCCTTGAATTAGGGCAGAGCCATGACGCGCCAGTCGAGTTGGAATCACACAGTCGAACAGGTCAATGCCAGCGGCGATCGCCTGGGCCATCTCCCGATGAGTGCCCACCCCCATCAAATAGCGAGGCTTAGACTCCGGCAACCAGGGGGTAGTCACCTGAACAATTTTTTCAATCAGTTCGACGGGTTCTCCCACGCTGACCCCTCCAATGGCGTAGCCCGGTAAATCAAGCTGCGACAATTGCTGGGCAGCGGCGGCCCGCAAATCAGGATAAACTCCCCCCTGCACAATTCCAAACAGGGCTTGATCCGAGCGTTGATGGGCCCCAACGCAGCGCTCTAGCCAGCGATAGGTTCGCTCCGTGGCGTTGAAGACGTGTTCTCGACTCGCTGGATAGGGAGGACATTCATCAAAGGCCATGATCACATCTGCCCCAAGCTGGTTCTGAATTTGAATCGATCGTTCCGGGGTGAGGTGAATCATCTGACCGTCATGGGGCGAGCGAAACGTAACTCCTTCCTCGTTAATCGTCCGCATTTCACTCAAGCTAAAAACCTGAAACCCACCCGAATCTGTGAGAATTGGCCCTGGCCAAGCCATGAAGCGGTGCAATCCTCCAGCGGCAGCGACAATTTTCTCTCCGGGCTGCAGATGCAGATGATAAGTGTTTGCTAGCACCATCTGGGCTCCTGCCGCCTCAAGCTGGGCTGGGGTGAGGGTCTTGACAGTTGCCAAAGTTCCTACAGGCATAAATCGCGGCGTTTCAACTATCCCATGGGGGGTTGAGAACACACCCACACGCGCTTGGGTTTGGCTACAGCGAGCCTGAACTTTGAACTCAAAATGATTCGGCATCAAAGGTTTGACATCAAGCTAGCAATTCGGGATGGGCAGGAAAACTTAGAATGAGCAGTCATCCTCAGGCTGAGTCTCCCAATTGCCAGATAAAACCTGATCCATTACCGCATCCAGCGCTGCTGCGTTAAAGTTGCGAACCACTTGATCTTGACCTTGATCTTGAAGCGGATGAGACTGAGGAATCAATCTGAGCACCCGACTATCTTGAATCAGATCAAAATAGGTCTCTCGGTCAGGGGACTGCTTTAACTCTAAATAATCAAAGCTACAAACATTCAAGTAAAGAGAGTGATTGGCAACTAAGGTTGCTTGATATTGGTCAGAAAATACCTCAAGGATGTAGCCATTTCCCTCCGCTTGCACTTGTCCATCTTGAATATGCGAGTAGCAAACACGACCCAAATCGGCCAGCAGTTTTTGCATATCCCGCTTATTCACCACAATACCTGAATCAACAATGCAAGGGGCAGATGCCCTAAAATTTACCTGATCATAACTCATGGGATCAAAGCCTCTGGTGTAATTAAAGCTCCACCTAGAACTCCCACCCAACTTAGTGAAATACTTGTGAGAATTCATACTCGTTGGAACCCCTTCACCCCTAGTGTATACGAATTCAACCCGAAAGTTATTGATTTCACTGGGACAAAATTCTCTGTTCCATCGCGTCAAGATCAAGCAAGATCCGTTAGTTTAAGTAAACTTTAGTACTACAAAACTCTCAGTGAATTCGTTCAAGTTAAAAGCTTAGATATCATCCCAAAAGGATTAGAGCATTTTCTTTTAAAAGAAGAAGGACAGGAATTAGAGAAAAAATTGATACACGGCAAACACGATATGTCATTCTTTAAACTCCTCCTGTAACAAACAAGAGGAGTTGAATTGTAAGCCAGTATTACTTAGGCTTCTAGCTAGGCTTCTAGTTAGGCTTCATCTAGGGCTGCGATTCCAGGAAGTTCTTTGCCTTCTAGTAATTCTAGACTTGCGCCACCCCCTGTAGAAATATGGCTCATTTGTTCGCCTAGGCCGAGTTGTTCGACCGCAGCAACAGAATCTCCACCCCCAATGATGGTAACTGTCCCTGTTCCCGTCAGTTCTGCTAGGGTTCGGGCGATCGCCTCTGTGCCTTTAGCAAATTTTTCCATCTCAAATACACCCATAGGGCCGTTCCAGATTACGGTTTTGCAATCCGCTAGGGCCTCTTGAAAAACCTTCACAGAGTCAGGGCCAATATCTAGACCCATCCAACCGTCGGGAATCGCTTCAACGCTAACGGTTTGAGCATTGGCATCGGGGGCAAAATTATCCGCCACGATCACATCTGTCGGGAGCAACATGGCAACCCCTTTTTCCTTGGCTTTTGCTTCCAGGGATCGGGCCAGTTCGATTTTGTCATCTTCCACTAGGGATTTGCCAACGTTCAGACCCCGAGCCTTGTAGAACGTGAAGATCATGCCGCCGCCCAGCAGCAGTTTGTCACACTTGTCCAACAACGCCTCGATCACCCCAATCTTGGAGGATACCTTGGAGCCTCCGATAATGGCAGCTAGAGGACGTTTGGGTTCATCAATTGCCCCTTGTAGAAATTGCAGCTCCTTCTCAATCAAGTACCCTGCGACAGAGGGACGGAGGTATTGAGTAACCCCTTCAGTAGACGCATGGGCCCGGTGAGCAGTTCCAAAGGCATCATTCACGTACAGGTCAGCCACGGAGGCAAGCTGTTGGGTGAATTCAGGATCATTCTCTTCCTCGCCCTCATAAAAGCGGACGTTTTCGAGTAAAACAACGTCTCCGTTACTCATAGCCGCGACCGTTGCAGCAACGTCTGCGCCAATACAATCGTCACATTTTGTAACGGTTTTACCCAATAGTTCTGACAATCGCACAGCGACCGGAGTCAACCGCATGGATTCATTCACCTGGCCTTTGGGACGGCCAAAGTGGCTGGTGAGGATGACTTTTGCGCCTTTTGAGGTCAAGTCGTTAATCGTAGGCAGGGCGGCGCGAATCCGGGTATCATCTGTAATAGTGCCATTATCAATGGGTACGTTGAAGTCCGCCCGTACCAGTACCTTTTTGCCGGATAGATCTGCTGCTGATAAGTTTGCTATCGTTTTCTTTGCCACTGGACTAACCTCCACTATGATTCTTATGGTTTAACGCTGACTAAATTTGGGCGGAACTAGTGACTGAAGAGATGGCGTTGATCCCATCAATACCGTTCACCGTAAACATTTTACCGGAGTCTGTGTCCCGGAGACGTGCACTATGTTCAAGACAATTTTGTTCCCTGTTGATCAAAGTCGTGAAGCCCGTGAGGCAGCGGATGTTGCCCTGAACCTGGTGAAAACCTATCAGGCGAGTTTAGTGATCTTGGCTGTAATAGAGCCAAGTGAAATCGAAGCTGGCCAAGAGCCCCATTCTGAACCCATGACATCCCCAGAAACGGTTGGTCAATTGTTGCAGGAGGCTCAGTCCATGTTTACTGAAGCTGGCGTTCAAGCAAAACTGATGGAACGGGAAGGCAAGCCTGCGTTTACAATCTGTGATGTTGCCGATGAAATTGAAGCAGATTTGATTGTGATTGGGAGTCGTGGAACAGGGCTAACGGAGGAGGGGGCTGCTGATAGTGTGACCAACCGCATTATTAATTTATCGCCTTGTCCAGTTCTAGTAGTGCCTTGAGGGTCGGCTTGTTGTTGATGATGAGTCATTGATGATGAGTCATGAGTGACTGTAGCAATCCTAAATCAATTACAAAACAATTAAAGCGGAGTTTGGGGACGTTGCCTCTTCTTGGGGGCAACGTCCTCACTCTGTTCATAGGTCATTCGAGATTGTGATAGTCATTGATGATGAGCCATTCGTTATGATTGGGTGAGTTAGGGGTCGGGAATTAGGAATATTCCCTATTTCCTAGCTCCTATTCTGCATTTGTCATTTCTTATGAGTATTCAATGGTATCCCGGTCATATTGCCAAAGCCGAACGGGATTTGAAAGAACAACTCAAGCGCGTAGATGTCATCCTGGAAGTTCGGGATGCCCGAATTCCGCTGGCGACTTATCATCCTCAAGTGCCGAACTGGGTTGGAGACAAGGCCAAGGTCTTAGTGATTAATCGCATGGATATGATTCCGGCGGACATCAAGCAACGGTGGCAAGACTGGTTTGGAATTCGTGGAGAAACGCCATACTTTACCAATGCCCAACAGGGTCAAGGGGTTGAGGCGGTTTCTCAAGCGACACAACAGGCGGGTGAACAGATGAACCAAAGGCGGCGGAGCCGGGGAATGATGCCCCGTGCTGTGCGGGCTGTTGTCATTGGCTTTCCCAACGTGGGTAAATCTGCTTTGATCAATCGATTGCTCAAACGGCGGGTCGTTGACAGTGCTAGACGGGCAGGGATCACCCGTTCCCTGCGCTGGGTGAGAATCTCTAAAACCTTGGAGCTGTTAGACGCGCCAGGGGTCATTCCCTCCCAAATGGCAGATCAAGAGAATGCACTCAAACTAGCAATTTGTGAAGATATTGGAGAAGCGGCCTATGAAAATCAAAGGGTTGCTGTTGAAATGGTGGAACTATTTAAGCAACTCAGTCTAGAGCAAAAATTGGGCGATCGCTATCACGTTGATTCAAGTTCAATGACCGCAGAATCCTATCTTCATCACTTGGCCCAAGAACGGTATCAAGATGACATTGAACGAGCCGCCAGACAATTGCTCAATGATTTTCGGAAGGGATTGTTGGGAGCCGTTGCTCTAGAACTTCCTCCTGGAAATTAAGAGTTTTAATAGATCAAGAATGAGAATTATGGAGCGCTCCCTTAAATTCCCCATGCCGCACTTCCAGAGATTCTCCGGTGAGAAAGAATTGTTCTAAGGCGATCGCTACTCACAGTTGCTGAATTCTGACCGATATTTCGCCGTTCCAACACATCAAGAAATACAAAAACTTGATAATAGTTGTTCCAACAAAGCCTGATTTCTTAGTTTTAGAAATCTAAGCCCTCCCCGTTAAGAATCTTAGAGATCTCAACTGGCAATCTTGACCTGAATGCAATGACAAATTCTGCCGTGTTGGAAAACTTTCGAGGTGAATTTGCTGCCCTAACGGCTGCATTTCTCTGGTCAATTGCTTCAGTGGTTTACAGTCAGCTCGGCCAAAAGATTCCGCCGATTGGCCTGAATCTAGTCAAAGGCGTGATCGCTCTTGGGTTCTTGGGACTCACCCTCCTCATCCAGGGAAAAAACTTCCCAACCGTTGGGGGTATAGCAGTCAATTTACTTTTACTCAGTGGACTAATCGGCATTGGGATTGGCGACAGTGCTTATTTTGCTACGTTGAATTGTTTGGGGCCGCGACGGGCTTTGTTGATGGAAACCTTGGCCCCGCCGTTAACGGCAATTCTTGCCTTCATTTTTTTGCAAGAACGATTGTCCCTGATGGGATGGGGCGGCATTTTATTAACGGTGTTGGGGGTCGCTTGGGTGGTAACAGAACGGGTCACGATCGGTACCGTACCCAGCGCCAATCAATTTCAAGGATTGGGTTATGGGTTGATTGCCGAATTTTGTCAGGCCATAGGGGCTATCCTCTCTCACTATGCCTTGACTCAAACAGCGATTAGTCCGCTGTGGAGTACGTTTCTGAGATTATCTGGAGGCGTTGTTGTTCTATTCTTGTGGTTACTGGCTCGTCCGACCAACCTACAACGATTACTGCCTCCGCTCCTTTCCTGGCGAGTCGTTGGGATTATTTCTCTGGCTACCTTTTTGGGCACCTATCTGGGAATCTGGCTGCAACAAACTGCATTTAAATTCACGGCAGCGGGCATTGCCCAAGCCCTATGTTCAACGAGTCCGCTATTTGTATTGCCTATTGCCGTCTGGATGGGCGATCACGTCAGTTCAAGGGCAATCCTAGGGGCTTTAGTCGCAGTTGTCGGAGTGATTCTCCTATTTCAAGGAGCAAACTGAGTGAGGCGACCCCATCAGTGATACCCTTAAGTATGGAAATCTTAAGTTCTTGTTAAAGCGCTCCGAGCAATCGGGGGTTACTTTAGGAAATATAACGTTCATCATGGTTAGCACCGCAGAAGGAACAAACGTAGGCTACGTTACTCAGATTATTGGGCCTGTTGTAGATGCCAAATTCCCCCAAGGCAGACTTCCCGAAATCTACAATGCCCTCAAGATCACTGGAACTAATCAAGCAGGTCAGAAGGTGTCCCTAACTTGTGAAGTCCAGCAACTCTTAGGGGATAACCAAGTTCGTACTGTGGCAATGAGTAGTACCGATGGCTTGGTACGAGGCATGGAAGTCATGGACACAGGGGCTCCAATCAACGTTCCCGTTGGCCCTGCAACGTTGGGTCGGATCTTCAACGTGATTGGGGAACCCGTGGACAACTTTGGCCCGGTCAATGCTGAAAAGACTTCCCCGATTCATCGTGACGCTCCTCGTTTCACTGAGCTAGAAACCAAGCCTTCCGTGTTTGAAACTGGAATTAAGGTGGTTGATTTGTTGGCTCCCTACCGTCGAGGCGGCAAGATTGGGCTATTTGGGGGTGCAGGGGTTGGCAAAACCGTCATTATCATGGAGCTGATCAATAATATTGCCAAGGCCCATGGTGGAGTATCAGTCTTTGCTGGTGTAGGGGAGCGGACTCGTGAAGGAAACGACCTCTACAACGAAATGACTGAGTCCAGGGTAATTAACCCCGATGATCTGAGTCAATCCAAGGTTGCGCTGGTCTACGGTCAGATGAACGAGCCTCCTGGAGCTAGAATGCGGGTTGGTCTCTCGGCTCTGACGATGGCAGAATATTTCCGAGATGAGAGCAAGCAAGATGTATTGCTATTTATTGATAATATCTTCCGTTTTGTACAAGCAGGTTCTGAAGTCTCTGCACTGTTAGGCCGGATGCCTTCTGCGGTAGGATATCAGCCTACCCTAGGAACAGATATGGGTCAACTGCAAGAGCGGATTACTTCTACCACTGAAGGGTCGATTACTTCGATTCAAGCGGTTTATGTACCTGCGGATGACTTGACTGACCCAGCTCCGGCAACAACCTTTGCTCACTTGGATGCAACCACAGTACTGTCTCGTGGCTTGGCTTCTAAGGGGATTTATCCAGCGGTTGACCCCCTAGACTCTACCTCGACCATGTTGCAGCCCAGCGTTGTTGGGGATGATCACTACCAAACGGCTCGGGCTGTACAGTCCACCCTTCAACGTTACAAGGAACTGCAAGACATCATTGCGATTTTGGGTCTGGATGAACTGTCTGAAGAGGATCGGATGATTGTTGCTCGCGCCCGCAAAGTTGAGCGTTTCTTGTCCCAACCTTTCTTTGTGGCCGAGGTCTTCACTGGATCTCCGGGTCAGTATGTCACCTTGGAAGAAACCATCAAAGGCTTCAAAATGATTTTGTCAGGGGAGCTAGATGGGCTTCCAGAACAGGCATTTTACATGGTTGGCAGCATCGATCAGGTGATGGCCAAAGCAGAGAAAATCAAGGCTGAGCAATAGGACTCAGCACCTGCGGGGTTGGAAGTTTGAACAGAACGTCCAACTCCAAAGTTCAACCTTCAAAGTTCAACCTTCAAAGGTCAACCTCCAAGGTTCCAAACGTCGTGACTGCGACTGTTTAACTTTTGTATTGATAACCTTCAACCTATGGCACTAACCGTTCGAGTCATTTCCCCTAACAAAACCGTTTGGGATGGCCAAGCAGATGAAGTCATTCTTCCCAGCACAACAGGGCAACTGGGAATCTTAGCCGGTCACGCGCCAATGTTAACTGCCCTTGATACCGGCGTAATGCGGTTACGAACTAAGAATGAGTGGGTTCCAATCGTATTGCTCGGTGGGTTTGCAGAAATTGAAGAAGATGAAGTTACGGTTTTGGTAAACGGAGCAGAGCCCGGTAGTAATATCGATTTGGAAACAGCTCGTACTGCTTATACCAATGCCCAAGCTGCCTTAACAAAATCCGAGACCGGAACTCAGCAGGAAAAAATCAAAGCTAAAAATTCAGTTAAGCGAGCTAGGGCTAGGTTTCAAGCTGCAGGTGGCTTAGTTTAGATCTAGTTAGTTTAGATCTAGTCACTGTTTGTTACCATGATTTTTAATGGAGACTTTCTGTAGAAGGTTTCTATGGCACTCTCAAATCATTCATGAGGTGGGATTTGGGCATGTTTTCCCTGCTTTGGGACAAATTTCCCAAACCCGCTTTGATTTTTTAACTTATTTTCTTAATTTATTTTTCTTAACTTATTTTTTGTAATTTATGTTTGTAACGTATTGCTGTAATTGATATTCGTAACTTATTTAAAATTGCCCTATCATTTTGGCGGTTGGTGATTGGTTAGTATGCTCCACAACTGACAACTTTCCCAGATCACGGCGGAGAATATAGGGCTTAGCCGCTGCACTGCAAGGGGAAGTAATCCCCCTGAATTTACAAATTCGGGCCAACCAAAGAGAGATAAGGCTCCATCCCAAAGTAACGTTGGGCAGCGGTATGGGCTTCAGCGGTTGTAACCTGAGCAATGTCAGCTTGAAACTGAGTATCAAATTCCAGCCCCAACCCTAGAATTTCGTACCAGCCATAAATTTGCGCGAGTTGACCATTCGTTTGTTTTCCTAGGGCATACTGGCCCAGTAGTTTGTTTTTCGCAACTTGGAGTTCATCTTCAGTCAAAGGGGCCGCCACCAACCGTTCAACTTCAGTCCGTAAACCCTCCGTGGCGATCGCCGTATTCTCAGGGGCAGTGCCGATATAAACGACAAACTGGGATTCATCTAAACGGGTGGGATAAAAGGCGGAAACATCATAGGCCAGCCCTCGCTTTTCCCGTAATTCCACAAACAGACGGCTTGATAATCCATTGCCAAGGTAAGTGTTCAAGAGCTTGAGAGCCAGATAATCTGGATGATGTACAGAACTGGCAAGGTAACCCAGCATAATCACAGATTGCTGAGTGGGTCGAGATAGGGTTACGGTTTGGGGGTTCGGAATGACAGCGGCCAGGTTTAATTCTGGCAAAGCGATGTCAGGAATCGGCCAATCCCCAAAAATCTGTTCAACTTTCTCTAGGGCAAAATCTACAGTAATTCGACCTGCGATAGACAAAATCACGTTGTCTGGGCGAAAGTAGGTTTGGTGGTAGGCTTGTACGTCAGCTCGACTCAACTGAGCAACGGTTTCTTCTGTTCCCAGGCTGGATAGGGCGTAAGGATGATCTTGGTACATCATTTGCCGCAACTGTTCAAAGGCAATGGAAAAGGGTTGTTCTTGCTGAGATCGGATGCCTTGAATGGTAATGCGACGTTCCAGCTCAATTTCTGCTTCCGGAAAGGAGGGCGATCGCAATAGTTCTGCTGCTAAACTAAGAACTTCACCAAAATCTGCCGAGACGGTTTTCAAGCTGATCAAAAAGTAGTCATTGGCTGCATCTGCACTGAGTCGTGCGCCAATAGATTCTACCCGCTCTGCAATTTCTAAAGAAGAGAGCTGTTCTGTTCCTTTGGTCATTACAGTTGCCAGTAGATGGGAGACTCCTGCTTGTTCTCGACTTTCCCAGCGGCTCCCTGTCCGGAGAAAAATCCGAGCTGATACAATATCTGCGGCTGGGTTTTCTGTTACCAACAACACCAAACCATTGGGCAGAACTTGACGATGAACGTGTTGATGAAGCGTAGATTGACTTAGAGTTTGAGTCACAGTTTGATCAGTTAATTTCAAGGACAGATTATCAGGTTTTAGCACAGCTCTTCTAGTTCGATCAGTCAATTTTCTCACCACTGAGAATAAACATGGGATTTACGGCTTCAAAGGTTTGGTGACTGCCTCGCCGTTCCAAACGATTAATTGAGGATTGCACCACTTCAACACCCCGAACGTGCAACTCCGCAAACCCCTCAGAAATACTGTAAAGACTTTCGAGATTGGAAGCTGTCGCCACAATCCTTCCCCCTGGCTGGAGCCGATGCCAGACTTCGGTCAAAATGGCTTTGATCGCTTTGCCCCCCTCTAGACAGACTCGATGGGGTGCATCCGGCAAATCCTTGAGACATTCAGGGGCGCTGCCTTCGATCACATCAACGTTTGTGACTTCAAAGCGATCGCAATTTTTGCGGATCAGGCTGGCAACTTCCTCATCCCGTTCAACTGCGATAATCCGACCTTGGGGACAGAGTAATCCTGTTTCTACTGGAATCGTACCTGTGCCTGCACCAATATCCCAGACAATAGAATCCCGTTGAAGCCGCAAACAGGAGATCAACAACAACCGCACCTCTCGTTTGCTCAAGGGAATTCCGGGAAGCCGTTCAAATAGTTCATCTGGAATGCCGGGAGTGATATAGGGCCAGAGTTTAGAAGGCATAGCTAAGTAGGGGGTTAGGGATGGGTCTACTTCGTTAGTCTAATCGGTAGGAATAAAGGTTCTAATCAACTTCCTGAACCTGCTACAACGCGCAGGGTTTTTAATGTAGAATCCCCGCAGCCTGTGACCGTTCCACCACATTCCATAACCTGTTTCAGATAGTTGACTGCTTTCGAGGTAATTCGTTCTCCAGGTAACAAAATTGGGATTCCAGGGGGATAAGGACAAACACATTCAGTACTCAGCCAACCGATCGCCTGACTCACCAACCGCACTTCTGATTTGGCAAAGAAAGCAGCCCGAGGGAAGACCGGGTCAAAGGCAGACTGAATCAGGAAGTCAAATCGGAAAAACTCAGAAGTAGAAGGGGCTTGAGTGTAAGCTTGAGCAAGTTGTTCAAACCCCTGAACCAAATGTTGGATATCCTGTTCCGTATTGCCTAGGCTCACCATAAAAGTCAGGTGACTCAAACTGGGCAGTTCAGCCGTGACTCCGAGTTGTTCATGGAGGATCTCATCTGCAGCATAACCACTCAGTCCTAGGCCGGTGACTTTAACTGTCAGACGAGTCGGATCGAGGCCAATGCCCTCAACAGTCTTAACATCTAAACCTGGAAGACCTAGGTATGGAAGACCTAGGTATGGAAGACCTAAATCTGGAAGACCATGGTCAGGATGTTTGCTCAGTGACTGTTCAAACACGGCAATCCCAGAAATTTTCTGAAGTCCGGCTTTTGCTTGCTGAGCTAATTGTAACGTTCTCTCCAATAAATATTGACCTTGAGTTGCCATCTGGTGACGGGCCGCGTCCAAGGAGGCTAGGAGTAAGTAACTGGGACTGGTAGACTGCATCAGTTGCAGCGCTTGACTGAGTCGTTGGCGATCAATGCGATCCCCTTGAACATGCAACATAGACGATTGAGTCATCGCCCCTAGAACCTTGTGAGTAGACTGAACCGTTAAATCTGCCCCTGCCACTAACGCCGGAGTTGGTAACTTGGGATGAAAAGCAAAATGAGCCCCGTGGGCTTCATCAACCAAGAGCGGAATATTAGATTGATGAGTGATTTTAGCGATCGCTGCAATATCGCTACAAATTCCCTGATAGGTTGGTGAAACAATCAGCACAGCCTTAGCATCTGGATGGGCTTGTAGCCCTTGAGCAATAGTCTGAGGCGTGACAGTTCCTACCATGTCCCAGTCTGAATCGTACTCAGGGGTGGTAAAGATAGCAGTCGCTCCCGACAGAATCAATCCAGAAATTACTGACTGATGGGCATTCCGGGGAACGATAATTTTAGTTTGATTAGGTCTATGTTCTGGATTGTTTGCTGTTCCACAAGTTGCCAGGATTGCAGCAACAATTCCAGCCGTGGAACCGTTAACGAGAAACCAGGTTTGCTCGGCTCCAAAGGCTTCGGCTGCAAGCTCTTGAGCCTGTTGAATGACACCATCCGGAGCAAATAGGTTATCGAGTTCAGGGAGTTCGGGTAAGTCCGCTTGGAACACCTGGGAACCCAGGGAGTCTTTTAAGCGTTGAGAGATTCCCTGACCGCGTTTGTGTCCCGGTGCATAAAACGGGGCATGGGGTCGTTGAGCGGAGCGGTTCAACTGGTCTAGCAGGGGAACTTGAGTCTGATCAAGCATGGGTTATCCTTCGCGTCGAGTTCGCGTCGAGACTGATTCAGTTTGCAAATTGTGAATTTGTATACGTCAACTGACAAATGTCAACTTGCAAATGTCAGCTTGTAAGTGTCAACTGACAAGTGTCAGCTTGTATACGTCAACTGACAAGTGTCAGCTTGTAAATATCAACTTGCAAACGTTAATCTTTGATACTCGCCAACGCTGTTCAGAAAGAGAGGACTAAACTTATGAATAGAGAGTGAACCTTAACTGTATAGAACCTTAACTGTATAAATGACAACAGAATAGCCTATAATGCTGGGACAGATTTTCTGAGGAAAATCCCTGAAAAAAAGTTCTAGATAAAAAGCAGTCCTTGATTTCTTAACACTTTGATGAATTCTTGGCTACTCAAACTTCCATGTAGTGGCGAGGTAACTTCGCCTGTACCAGGTAAAATTGCCGTAGTAGATCAGTCATTTCATTAATGAATGCCCTCAATTCTAACCTGAATTATGAATGCAACTAACCTTGACTCGTCAGATCTCCCCTTGCAAAGTGAACCGATTGTTGATGAACCGATTGTTAATGAACCGATTGTTAATGAACCGATTGTTAATGAACCGATTGTTAATGAACCGATTATTACGGATGGCAATCCATCCCGCCCAAAAAATCCTAATACTTTTGTCAACAAAGAGGACATTCTAGCAAGGGCAGAGGATCGACGAAATCTATGTCGCATTATGAGCTGGGCCCATATTTACATTTCAGTTCGCTGGTCGAATACTAATTTGTATATCGGCATTCCTAGCACAATATTCGCGGCGATCGCCAGTGTTCAAGCCATCTCTGAGCTGAATAGTGGAGATACGTCCTTGAAATTGCTCAGCATTTTATTCTCAGTAATTGTTGCGGGTTTAGCACCACTGTTAACGTTTCTTAATCCCAGTGAAAAGGCCGGAGAGAACAGAGTTGCCTCTCGAGTATACGAACAATTGGCCGATCGATATGATGCCTTTATTCTCAGATGTCAATTAGAACCTCGCAGCATCCAAGAAGAATTGAATGAATTGGTGCAGATCAACCAGGATTATGTTGAGGCGAAGAAACCCCTACCTGTAACCCCAGAATGGGCATACCGGAAAGCAAAATCAACTGCCTCTGATCGAGGTACCATAGCTCCAATGGCGACTCAGCACCAAAGCAAGGCTTAAACGCTGACTCACAACCTGTTCTTGATAGGTTTTTGAGCACTTCAAATCTTTGCGTAGGGGTGAGGTGACCTTGCCCTTAATCTGATCAAAATTACAGGTTCATGCAGGTTGATTTAGAAGGATTAGAAATTACTCCAGGAGAACTGCGCCATCTGAGTGGCTTCAGTCCACAGCATTTCTATCGTCCCGTAACTCGGAAAAAACTGACTTGGGAAGTGAGTAAAACCCTGATCGCAGGAGGATTAACTTTTTTAAGTTATGGAATTCTTTCATTTATTTTCCCAAGCTATTCTAGGTTGAACCTTTTAATTCATCTAGTGCTTGGGATAGGGTTAATTGTTGATGATGCTTATAAGATACTCACAACATTGACCCATCAAAATTTAATCCACATTTTTGAGGATGTTGACCGTTACAATGCCATGGTCAAAGCAGTCGATATTTACGATGAAATTGCTACAGTTGGTGAGACTCAACCTCAGTTAAATCATCGATTAGAGGTCTTGAATGCCTTGAGAATTCTCCGAGAGGATTTGGTTCGAGCCTTGAGAACCGAGTGTATTTTGAGAAAAAATCGTCGTTTTTTAGCCGAGCATCAGGATTTGTTTGTGACTAATTTAAATACTTTAGCAGCCTTGCAAATCAGCGATCGCGCCACTGAACATGGACGGTTACTCAACGAAGCCCTCAAACTAGCCACAGATATTCAGGCAAAAGTTCAAGAGCTACAAGAGAAACAAATAAAACATTAGAGATATTTGAAAACTCTCACTATTCGTAGCACAATGATTGATGAGAAAGTTCCTGAAATTATATTAGATTTATTGCAATCTTATAATGGGTAATGCTTCTGAATATAGGCGACTGCCGAAGCGCGATCATCTACAACTCCGTCTAGAGTTGCCTTGAGTAAATCTTCTAACATTTGCTTGAACTGACGACCGGGTTGGTAACCCATTTGCTTTAAATCATCTCCATTTAAAGAAGGCTTAATTCTCCACCAATGGGTTAGATACTGCCGAATTTGGTGGCGAGTTTTGGGAGAACCTTGAGCGGCAATCAAAATTAATGTGGGTAAGTCGTAGGACTCCAGAGATTGAGCAATTTCACTAGGAAGTTTACAGTTGGGTAATGATTCCAGCACTGTTGTTTTTACGGCTTCAAAAGTATCTAGTCGTTTACTGGCATCAAGGGGAAGTTGAAGATTTTCTACAACTTCTCGACGGTACTCTGGAAGCAAATATACAATTAACCCTTCTAGTCTAATTTGCCAATGGGCTAAGGTTTTTTCCGAATCAAACTGTTGTAAATAACAATCAATTAAGCGAATCTGCTGCCAAAGTTTATGGGTTAATTCGAGGGTGACATGAATACATTGTAATGCTTTAAGGTCTCCTAAAAGTTGTAGAGCTAATTTCCAGTAGGGAGCTTGTAGAATATATCTGAGTTCACTTTTGAGGCGTGTTCCTAGGGCCGGAGTCCGTTGAACCTTAGTGCTAGAACCATTTAAATATTTCCTAACTTTAGCCTGTTCATAAATTCTACTGTCAATTGCATAGTGAATATAGTTTTTGGTCTGAGCTTCTAACTCAAATCCTAATCGTACAGCAAACCGAACTGCTCGATAGATTCGGGTCGGGTCTTCAATGAAACTATTGGCATGAAGGACTCGAATCTGTCGATTTTTCAAGTCTGCGACTCCACCGAAAAAATCAAGCAATTCTCCAGTATTAGGAGAAGTTAATCTCAAAGCCAAGGCATTAATAGTGAAGTCTCTACGATACAGATCTTGACGAATTGAACTGGCTTCAACTTCGGGATTGGCAGCCGGATAGGGATAAAATTCAGTGCGCGCTGTAGCAATATCAATCCAAAGAGATTGGAAAATCGGGTCATTATGCCACAACAATGCTACAGTTTGAAATTGACCGTGAATTTCTAAACGTGCCTCAGGATAATCTCGCTGTAATGCTTTTGCTAATGCCACAGATGGAGAGATTTCGTGCGATATTTTAGCTTCAGCATTCAATTTTTCTTGGATTTGGCTATTAGAAGTAGTTGCCGCCTCAGGAGTTTGACAGGGATGAACTTGGACTGGGTTTGAAGCTTCGTAATAACTATCCACGACTAAATCAAGGTCAGTCAGTAATAAATTTTCCTCTGCACTGGCTAATAACAAGTCCCGTACTCCTCCGCCGACCAAATATAACTGCCATCCCTTTTCCTGGGCAAGCTGTGTTAGTCGATCCATCAGTTCTAACAGAGGAGTCACCAAATGGTTCTGAAACAGTTCCTGAACTGAATTGCAAGTTACCCCTGGAAGACATCCTTTAAACCCTCCTAAAGTTTGAGCAGTTTGTTGTTGATGTAGCCAGCGCAAAACATCAGTTCTGGTGACGATTCCAACTAGATTTCCTTGTTCTAAAACGGGTAAACGACCAATATCATAGGTCACCATTAGTGCCTCAATTTCAGGCAAGGTTGTTTCCGGTGAAATAGTTTTTAACTGTGGGGTCATATAGCCTTTGACTGGGGCATGACTGAAGCCATGATGCAGGGCAATATCAATATCTCGTCTCGAAATAATTCCAACTAGTTGATCCTGTTGATTAACAACAGATAACCCCGAATGACCATAGCGCAGTAAAATCCGGTGAGTTGCTTCAATGGTTGTTTGGGGACGAATAGTTCTCACTGGAGAAGACATTAATTCCTTTGCTGTGGGCGGATGGGGAATTTGGGCAATTAATTCTTCAACGAACTGAAGTAGAATTTTAACCGGATTAACCTCTTTTAAAACTACTGATGCCGCTTTTTCATGGCCTCCTCCACCCCAGGGTTTTAAGATTTGATTTAAATCCGTTTTCTTGATACGCGATCGCCCAATAACCGTCAATCTATCTCCTCTTTGACCTTTGATTTTATAAGTGTTGCCGACGAAAATTGCATCACTTTCAGTCAGGTCGAGAAGCTCGGAAACCATATTAGAAAGTCCAGGAATATACTGCTCTGTTTCTAGTAAAATCCAACCAATGGTAAATCCTCGAATGACTTGCTTATTAAGTTGGTTAAACCCAGTCATTAATAACTCTTGTAATTGAGGAGACAAACCGGGTTCTATATATTCCGAAATAACGGATGGATTTGCTCCCTGCTGCATTAACCAAGCCAAAGCAAGAACATCTCGAACCGTGGTGTGATCAAACGTTAAAGAACCTGTATCCACATGAATTCCTAGTGCCATAACTATAGCTTCTGCGGCAGTTAAACTGAGTTGGGTTGCAGGGTTCAAGTGGTTGAATTCCTGAAGTTTTTCCGCGACTAAGGTTGTTGTTGCACCTATAGGTTCAATATAAGTTTGGCTGGCTGCAATGTTAGATTGGCTGCTGGGATGATGATCCCAAATTTCAATCTGAGAGACCTGGGGAAGATCTAACCACTCTGCTGTTTTTCCGAGGCGATCACGAGCTTGAGTATCGACAATGGTTAGCCGATGAATTTGTTCTGGATTGACTGAGCGGCGTTCAATCATGGGAAATTCATCCCGATGTAGGGCTAGAAAATCTCGGACTGGAGGATGACACCCTCCAGCTAAGACAATTCGGCTGCCCGAATAGATTCGACTGAGTCCAACAGCAGCTCCCAAAGCATCAAAATCAACAGTTGTGTGACAAAGAATAAGATGCATTTTAGTGATTAGTTTCAAACAATAGATGCTAAATAGTTGATTCTAAATTTTGTGTTCATACTCCAAATCAGATCGCTATAACTAACTCTAAAGATTACTGGTAAGGATTACTTCTGGAAATTTACTTTAATAGCCTTGAGTTTAAGTTTGAGAATTAAGACATCTTTTTTTAAGTTTAACCATAAAGAAGCCGTCCATGTTTTGGCGATGGGGCCAAACTTTAATCCAACCTTCTGAAGTGATTAAATCGGAAGTTTCAAGGCTGGGAATCTCAATATCCCACTGAGGGTTTTGATGAAGAAAAGACTGAATGACCGTTTCATTTTCTGCTGTATGTAAAGTACAGGTTGCATAGACTAAATAACCTCCAGGTTTTACCCAACTTGCAACTTTGTCTAACAGTTTAGTTTGCAGTTCAGCCAGATCTAAGATATTCTTTGGAGTATGTCTCCAGCGAGCATCTGCTCGACGATGGAGTGTCCCCAAGCCAGAACAAGGAGCATCTAATAAGACTCGATCTGCTGTGGGGTGTTCTGAATGAACATTGAGAATATCTGCTGTTTCAATCTGAATAGATTGTAGCTGGAGTCGTTCTAGATTTTGCTTCAATTTTCTTAATCTAGACTCAGCCTTATCAAAGGCAAGAATTATCCCTTGATCTTGCATTAGTTCTGCGATGTGAGTAGTTTTTCCCCCAGGAGCAGCGCAGGCATCGATGATTAGTTCTCCTGGTTTTGGATCTAAGAGATAGCTTACCAACTGAGCACTGCTATCTTGAACTGTCCACCAACCTTGAGTATAACCAGGTAACTTTTGGATCGCTCCCACCCTCCCAATCAATCTTAAAGTATAGGGAAAATTAGGGATTCTTTGAGTTAGAATCTCCCCAGATTGGAAGGCTGCTTCTACTTCCTCTAAGGTGGTTTTTAAGGGATTAATACGGAGGTCAATCGTTGGAGATTGATTAAACCATTGGCAAAGTTTTTCTGTTTCAACTAGACCCAGTTGATCTAACCATAACTGAATGATCCAATTTGGAAAGCTGTGTAAAATACCCAACTTCTCGACTAAATCTTCTGGCCATTGAAAGGCCGGAAAAAACGGATGACTCTTTTGAGAGTCTGCTTCTGTTTGAGGAAACTTTCGGAGATATTGCCGTAAAATTCCATTCACAAATCCACTCAGTCCAGCCAGCTTGTTTTCTTTTGCCAATTCAACTGTCGAATTAACTGCGGCAGCAGCAGGAATTTGCGTCAAATAGCCTAATTGATACAATCCAAGATGCAGAATAATTCGTAAGTCTGGGGATTGTTGAGCAGCAGTTTTCTGGGCAAGTTGATTAATCAAAGCATCGAGCGATCGCCTTCGTCGAACACAGCCATAAACCAGTTCTGTTGCTAGTCTTCGGTCAACGTTACTTAAATTTGTTTGAGATAAATTTCTATCCAATGAAACGTCAGCAAAAAGCTCCCGCCGATAGATGTCTTGCAGCGTGAGAAACGCGAGTTGACGAGGATTGGTACTGAAAATCACAATAAAGTTACAATGAAACTACGATGAAACTACATACGGGGGATCTGACCAAGGAAATCTAACAAAATTGACGGGATATGCAAACCATCCTACTTTTAGAGTACAGGTTAGGTTAGCAATCATGCAAAAACTCCCAAAAAGACGGGGGCGATGGATATCTATCCTCACAACACTCCAAGGGATGCTTCAAACTCCAAATTTTCCTGAGGCAGGTAACTATGATGCGTGGCGACGTCGCTTCATGCATCATCGGCTGAAATTGGGGTTTAGGCTAGCAATCCTATGTTACTTCACCTTTATCTCACTTCAACTGAGCTACTTCATTGTTCGCCCCGATAGATTTAGACCAACCTGGTTGCTGATTCAGGTTGGCATAGAACTTGGCTTTTTCCTAGGTCTGAACTTGTTGCAATCTTCCTTTGGAAAACAACATCCAGGACGTATATTTCTCTTCCTCTCTTGGCTTGTGACGTTTAGTCCTCAAATCCAGGCTACTTTAGATCAGGTTTATACCTTTTCAATTATTGAATGGCCACTGATGTTTTTCGCTCAAGCTACATTAATTCCTGTTCGCTGGCGATTACATTTGATTGCTCAAATTAGTGTTTTTTTGTACTCGCTATGGTGTAAATTTTTTCTCAAATTTCCAGTCTATCTACCAGCAACATGGGTGACAGAAGAGTTTGCTATACTCTACTTTTTTTGGATTTGTTTGATTAGCAACCTCTCTGTTTTTTTATATGATCATCTTGCCTCTGCTCAATTTAATTCCCGTCTAACCTTAGAGGATGCTTTTCGGCAACTCAAAGTGGAGCAAGAGCGTTCTGAAGGGTTGCTACTTAATATTTTGCCTTATCCCATTGCTCAACGATTAAAACAGAAGCCGACAACGATTGCAGATAGCTTCTCCCACGTCGGAGTTTTATTTGGAGATATTGTGGGGTTCACGGAACTGTCTGGGAAGATTTCTCCAGAAGATTTAGTAGAACTTTTGAACCAGATTTTTTCTCAGTTTGATTGTTTGGCAGAACACCATGGCTTGGAAAAAATTAAAACAATTGGGGATGCCTACATGGTCGTTTCAGGACTGCCTATTCCTCGA
Source organism: Microcoleaceae cyanobacterium (assembly GCA_051652765.1). Lineage (GTDB taxonomy): Bacteria > Cyanobacteriota > Cyanobacteriia > Cyanobacteriales > Microcoleaceae > JBHJGO01. Next base: position 49,679 of record JBOFUV010000008.1, read on the forward strand.
GAAGATTATATAGAGGCGATCGCTGATATGGCGTTAGATATGAAGCAAGTATTGCATCAGTTTAATCTTGAAGCAAAGCAAAATTTCCAAATGCGAATTGGGATTGCGGTAGGCCCAGTGATTGCTGGAGTGATTGGGATTAGAAAGTTTACTTATGATCTTTGGGGCAATACAGTAAATATTGCTAGTCGGATGGAATCCCATGGAATTGCCGATGAAATTCAAGTGACTGATGAGATTTACAAATCTCTGAAAGAGCAATATCTCTTTGAGCGTCGAGGCGTGATTGAAATTAAGGGAAAAGGAGAAATGACAACCTATTTATTGAAAGGAAAGTTGTAGTCGGAGATCATCAACCCCAAACATTAAATTTTTCTAGAGATTTAATGTTTTTAAATATTAAATCTTTCTAGATACTAAATATTACTTTACAAATCTCTTGTACTCGAAGGTAGCTGCTATGCTGTGAATAGTTCTTGTTAAATTATTCTTGTCGCAGTCCTAGAACAGTTTTGTGATCAGTGTAGTTTTGTAATCAGTTACGCATAAAGTTAAAGAGGAGTTTGGGGACTTTGCCCTCAAGGAGAGGCAACGCATCTTTACCTCATTTCACAAATTATTTCGGGTTAAGATATTCGGGTTAAGATATTCGGGTTGATATATCCGTAGAAGTACTTTCCAGTCTGAGCCAACATATCTCAACTCATAATAGCTTTAGGAAGCACGGAAGATGAAGATGAGTGATTGCTGCATGGTTCCCGTTGTTAAATCTCTGCGGGATTATCAAGCGTATCAGATTAATCCCGACGATCGCAATCGACTTGCGATTGTATTCGATCCCACTGCTGCAAATGCCTCTTTAACCGTTTGCGTTGAAATCTTTGAGGCTGGGGCAACCGTTCCGTTTCATCAGCACCGGGTTGCAGTTGAGATGTTTTTTATTCTGAAGGGAGAGGCGATCGCAGTCTGCGATGGCAAGGCCGTTAAGCTTCAAACTGGAGACAGTATTTTAGTTCCTCCCCAGGGAATTCATAGCCTTGAAAACATTGGTTCAACTCGTCTTTATGCTTTATGCATTATGGTTCCCAACGAAGATTTTATTGAACTGATTCGAAACGGGACTGCTGTTAAGCTGGATGAAGAAGACTTGCGGGTTCTCAGTAGAACCGATAATTTATTCTCGGTTTTACCGAGTTGAAACTCTGTAGGCAATCAGCGGATTGAACTTTCTTAAAATTCTTTAAGAATACTGACTGCCTCTGCTCCTATTTGCTACAACCAAAACAGAGATTGTTTCTCAGGGATCAAAAAAATGAACATGAGATTGGTCGTATTTTCAGGAGTTGTAATGGCAATGCTGGGTTCGATTTCTGGCCTAGCGGTTTCTAAAATCCATCAGGAGAGATATCAGTGTTGTAGTGATATTACTCGCAAGGTGGATCTAGGATATAGCCAATCTACAACTCCTAGGCAGTATGCCGTAGTTGGTGCAGTAATGGGTCTTGGGGCCGGATTGGTGCTAGAAAGCATTCGTCAGGCGCAGCCTGAGGAGATAGAAAAGTAGAGTGTAGCTACATCAAGTCAGTAATCATATCTTTACATTTTGAGTTCTCTACATTTTGAGTTCTCTACATTTTGAATTTGCTGGTTCAATATAGCTAGTTGCTGATATTGGGCGCTGCTGAGTAAAGGAATCAATCCCTCACTCAGCAAGGTCAGACTAAATTAAGCTTCAAGCTGATGAATCTTGATGAAATTTGTTCCTCGGGAATGCTGTGTGGGAATCCCAGCAACGATTAGAATTTTGTCCCCCGCTTCAACGAATTTTCGTGAGAGGAGCACGCTTTCTGCTTGATTTACTAAATCTTCAAAAGAGGTGACCTCATGGTCTAGTAAGATCGGTTTAACTCCCCAGGCAAGGTTTAGCCGGTGATAGGATCTGACCTCGGGAGTGAGGGCAATGACTGGAGCACGGGGACGTTCTGCTGCTGCCAGTTCTGCGGTGTAACCACTGCCAGTAAAGGCAACGATACACTTCAAGTCCAAAATTTTGTCAATTGTGTTCAGGGCTTCGCTCAAAGCATGAGTTTCATCACTGTTTGCAGGAGGATAATTGACAAATTTTGCTTCTTTCTCCACGTCTGCTGCAATTCGGGCTAACATCTCTACTGCTTTCACAGGATAATCTCCAACAGCAGATTCCCCAGACAACATCACAGCATCAGTTCCATCCAAAATTGCATTGGCGACATCAGATGCCTCAGCCCGGGTCGGACGAGGATTGTGAATCATGCTTTCCAACATCTGGGTAGCTGTGATGACTGGAATCCCTTTTTGATTACAGAGCCTAATAATTTGCTTTTGGAGCAAGGGAACCTTTTCGGGACTTAGTTCCACTCCGAGATCTCCTCGGGCCACCATCAGACCATCACATTCATCGATAATAGCTTGCAGATTTGCGATCGCTTGAGGCTTCTCAATTTTGGCCATCACTGGAGTTTTCTCCGCCCCATGCTGGGCCATAAACTCCCTCAACCCTCTGACATCTTCAGCCTGACGCACAAAGCTCAGGGAAACCCAATCAACGCCTTGAGCCAAGCCAAATTCTAAGTCCTGCTTGTCCTTGTCAGTCATGGCAGGGAGTTGCAGGATTAAGCTGGGCAAGTTCACTCCCTTGCGACTCTTGAGAGTTCCTCCCTCAATGATTTTGCACTTTACGGAAGTGCCTGAAATCTCTTCAATCCGGAGTTCAAGCAAACCATCGTCTAGCAAAATTTGTGCACCTGGTTCGGCCTCCTCAGCCAGATGGGGGTAGTCAATGGAGGCTGTATCCGGTTGGCCATTGTATTCATCCATCGGTACAAACGTGATGAATTCTCCCGGAACCAATTCCATAGAACCATTCGGTAGTTGACCCACGCGAATTTTTGGCCCTTGCAAATCTTGTAATAGCGTCACGGGAGTATTGAGTTCTGCAGAAACCTGACGGAGGAGCTGAATTGTCCCAGCATGATCTTCATAACTACCATGGGAAAAATTGAGCCGAGCAACATTCATCCCAGCCTGAATCATTTGTTTCAAGATTTCAGGATCATGACTTGCTGGGCCAATGGTCGCGACAATTTTGGTACGATGACTTAGGAGTTCCATAGGTTTCAACTGTTGTAAGGTTTAAATTACAGAGCTTAGAGTTGGAAGGCTTATAGACTTAACCGGCGTTGCTTGAACTTTGAGTTTGAATATCAAGCCCTTTGAATATCAAGCCTAAAGTTCGAGTTGACGAATCACTTCATACAAAGTTTGGCCAGATTTTCGCAATAAAACTTCCTCCGTTTCACTTAAGGAGAAGTTGACAGTTTTGCTGACTCCTTGACGGTTCACAATTGCAGGTATGCTAATGCAAATCTCCGGTAAGTCATAAATACCTTGAACTAGACTACTCACCGTTAAAATCCGGTTTTGATTTCGCAGAATTGCTTTAACAATATCTGTAACTGCCAAACCAACTGCATACGAAGTGTAACCCTTTCTTTGAATAATTTCATAGGCTGCATTTTTGACATGTTCAAATATCTCAGTGAGCTCAGCCGAGCTGCATGGGGGACTTCCTTCCCAATCGCCATCACAGATTTTCGTCCCAGCAACGTTGACCCTGCTCCACACAGGCACCTCACTATCGCCATGTTCGCCAATCACAGAGGCATGAACGCTACGAGAATCAATGTTTAATTTTTCTGCTAAGAGTGTCCGAAAACGAGCTGTATCTAGTACAGTTCCTGAACCCAAAACCCTTGAAATTGGAAAGCCAGAAAGCTTCAGACTGACATAAGTCATAATGTCCACAGGATTGCTAACAATGAGCAAAATACTATTTGGACAGTGCTTCGCGACATCCCCAATTAAACCTTTGAAAATCTTGACATTACGCTGAACTAAATCTAAGCGAGTTTCTCCCTCTCTCTGACTTGCCCCAGCAGTAATAATTACAATATCAGCACCTTGACCCGCATCTGCTACCGTTCCGGCCTTGACTTTAGTTGGTGAAATAAAAGGAATGCCATGAGCTAAATCCATGACCTCACCTTCAACCTTGTCCGTAGCAATATCTTGCAAAATCAACTCATCAAAACAATCTTGAATAAGTAGAGAGTAAGCACAGGCCATCCCGACCTGGCCTGCACCAATAATAACGCCCTTGCGAGGGCGAATTGTGCCAAATTGATTCTCTATTATTGGATTAGCATTGAACAATTTTTCTAGCATAAAGCCTCCAGTGGAAACCCTGTTAATCGTTGATTTTTCTCATCTTTGAGATAGCAATACCTGTAAAAAAATACAGATAAAACAACTGAAATATAACAACAATTTGAAATTAACGATGATCTTTCAATCTTGCCTATTCCAGCTTGCTTAGAATTCTACCATCCCTATGTAAAGTTAATTTCAAAAGCAATGTGAGCATAATTTATGCATAATCTAGCCTTAACCTTTTTTGAGGATTTATTCTTTATTAGCAATCCTTATGATGGAACGAATCTACTGGATTCCAGCGCTTTGTCAGAAGAGTTTCAAAGATCCCACCTTTTACAATGAGAATTCCTGATCCTTTATGGCTATCATTGCAAGTCTCTGAAAAATGTATAACAATAGTTGTGAAATCAATGGAGAGCAAACATGTTTCTATCGTTTGGCAAGTCATGTTGGGATTGGGAACCTGAATCTCGCAAAGCGTCTCAACAACGCAAATTAAAGTTTCTTAAATGGATGCGAGATGATCTTGAAACCAGATTGGCTGGACTCAATGCGGCAATTGATACAGTTGAACGTCAATTAAGTCAGGAAGACATCTCTTCTTCGTAATCTTTACATCTTTTTTTGAAAAGCCATCTGATAGTTTGCGGTGCAGCTAGAATGTCTGAAAAGGTTTGGCTTGCACTTTATCTTCAATACATTGGCTCTACTTAAGGGTCATCTTTAGGATTGACTCTAAAACTGGCGCGATTCTCAAAATAGGCATTGTATACCGCTTGAACGTTGTACCAGTTGAGAAAAACCCGAGCAATTTCTAGTGCGAGTTGAGGTTTTCCCTGATCAATCAACCACTGTAAAAACCCTGACATTGTATGCTCATTTAACATCCCACCAACGGACAAGGTTCCCCAGAGAATCTTGTGCAGGATAGTCATCTGAATCATCATCCGTACTTCCAAGGTTGGATGCTTCTGGTAGAATACAACCCCCATTCGTCCCCGCTGAATTTCTCGATCAATGAGTTGGGGAAGTTGCTTGAGAGAAAAAGCAGGATGCCAATGATAACCTGCCGCTTTTGGACACTGTACTAACTTTAGCCCTAACTTTTTTAGCCGCACACCCAATTCCAAATCTTCCCAACCATATTGTTGAAATTGAAGGTCGAATAAACCTGCTTCAACTAGCCAATGGCGGGCGATTGCTACATTTCCTGTTGCGAAATAGGCTGCTGAAAAATCTGTTGGTTTATAAGGTTCAGAAGTGGGATTTTCAAAGTTGCAAGTGTTGATCACCCGCCCGTAAGTAAAAACTTTCTCTGAAATTTTCTGGGCTTGAGTCAAAGTTTTTGCATGGCTTTGGAGAAAGGTTTGTGTGACGACCAAGTCACTGTCAATAAAAATAATTGTGTCCCCATTTGCCTGTTCAATCCCTAAATTTCGGGCTGCTGCAGGCCCCTGATGAACTTGACAAAAGTAGCGAACATGAGAGAACTCAAGTCGATGATTTTCTAACCATTCAATAGTTCCATCTGTAGAGCCATCATCGACTAGGACAACCTCATAATCTGTGAACGATTCTTCTTCTGGTAGTTGATATTCTAATGCTCGTAAGCACTTCTCTAAAATGGGTAGACGATTATAAGTTGGAATAACAATACTAAAAAACACAGATTCTCTGATTGTATTTCTAAACTTTGCTTCTAAACTTTACTTCTGAACTTTATCTCTAAACTTTCTAAAGAATCTGACGATTCACCATTTCAATTTTCTGTAGGAAGTAGTCTTCTCCATGCTTCAATTGTCTGGCCAATTCCAACCCTTTATTAAAGGACTCTAGAGCCCGCTGAAAGGCTTTTTGCTCAAAATAAATCTGACCTATATTACCATAGCTACTCATCATCCCATAAACATTATAAGACTGTTGATAGATTAACAATTGAGCTTGATAGAGTTCTAGGGCTGTTTGATTCTGATCTTGGGCACGATAGAGCTTTGCTAATCGCTCCAACGCTTCACTGGCATTGGCAAATTGTTGAATTGTTGTTGCTAAACTGTAGGCTTCCTGATAGTTTTGTCCAGCCTGTTGAAACTGACCTAACTGTTCATAATCTTGACCAATAGATAGTTTTAGATCTGGAATTGGCTGAGGATTTTGTTGACTCAGATGATACCCAACTAGTTTTTCCTTAGCAGCAATGGCTTGTAACGGCTGTTGCAATTGTTCATAGACAAAAGCCAAGTTTTTTAGAGACTTGATTTGACTCGGCTGGTCGGCCTGCAAGTTTGGGTTTGTAGAGTCTGATCCATCTGGTAAGACTGAAGGAAGAGAAGGTAACATACCTTCATTTCTTAAGGACTGAATTTCTTGCTGAGTTTCTAATAATTCTTCATAGATGACAGCCGACTTGGGATAGTCTAGCCAGCTTAAGTAAACCTCAGCAACTTGATTTAAGGCTTGTTCTTCGGCTAGGATATCTTCTTGTTGACGGGCACTTTCTCGTAAGGTCTGATAGGTTTGAATAGCCAATTCTTTCGCTCGAATATCCTTGAAGGCAAGCCCTAAACTTTGCAGAGTTTCTATGTTTTCTACGGCCTCAGGTTGAACTTTTTGAAAGATTTTATCGAGACGTTCTGTGATGAACTTGAGATAAATTCCCTGATTATTGCTCCATGCAATTGTCCCAACACGACGCAAAGCATTGATTTCTGGAATCAATCCTAAATAGCGGCGCAAACGTAACTCCCGTGTCCACAAGGTGAATGCCTGAATTGGATTTCCACTCACTAAGGTTGCTGTGGCTTCTACATTCAATTGGTCTAAAACTAGAACCAATTCTTCTTGTTGACTCGGGCTTAGAACTTTACCTACTGCTGGAGGGTTGGGCAGTAATGGATCGGGTTCAGTGCTGTTTAAGGGATTGGGAGAAAACTCATCTAAAAGCTGCTGTTCTTGAGGCAGTTCTTCATTGTTTGAAGACTTTTCTTGAGCAATTGCGCTGCTGCAAAAAAAATAGATTAAAAGAATCAGAACATAGGCTGAAATCCGAGTGCAGATGTTCTGAGAGTATATGTTCCAAGGATAAATATTCCAAGAATAAGTATTCCGAGAATAAATGTATCGATTGAGAATAAACTGATGAGTCATAAAGTTTTTTCTGTTTGACTTCTGTTGCAACTTCTCTAAATTCACCCCCTGAATAGACTCAATCTTTTTCCAATAAGTTTCGCGAGCTAGGATTTAGCAGATCCGTCGAAGCCATCCTAAATATTTTTAATAGTTTAGCAGGTTGATGACCATCCAAAGTTAGATAGACGAAATATTAGAGCGCCTTACTTTCGGGTTCGGGTAAGCTTAAGGATGGCAGTTGGGCGGTGTTGATCGGGCAAGCAGGACTGGCATCAATCTCCTCAATTTTTCTAATTTTCCGGGTCAAAATAACCTCTTCTTCCCGACGAACAATTGTACGAACTGGTGCAACACAAACAATGTCCCGTTCAGGATTACGGGGAAAACTATCAAACGTCAGTACTTCTGAGTCTGCAGGTAAAGAGACAATAGAAACGGATACCTGAGGCGGTAACATAGAAAAACTTACAGGTTCATAGATGGTCATTCCTGCCCAACAGTGAGCAGTTTCAGTCTCGCGCACTAAGGCTCCTGCGCCTGTATTTAGGTCGATTTGGATGAGTTGCCCGTTGCGGCTTAGCCCTAGATATTCCCCCGTCACTCCGTACAACATGTCTCTATAGAACTTCATGCAAGTGAGATTTGGATAGCTAATCTCTCCAATCCGAGTCACTTTGCCTGTGCTCAAATTGCAGGTTGCTAATAGTTTCTTCTGATCATTTCCAATTAAGGTGATGTAAGCTTTTCCGGTGGAACTAAAGGTAAGCTCACCACAGTTATAAGCCGAATCTGCAATAGTCATAACAGGAGTTCCTACCCCTGTAATTGGATTAATTGAAATCAACTCTTTAGCCGTTGAAGCATAGAGTGTTTTACGCACAGAATTATAGGCCAAACCCACCGTGTAAAATCTCGTATCTCCGATCACAGTTGCCCGAGCTGTCGCTGGATCAATTCTAAGGAGTTGCATGGTTTGACCCCCAACTCTGTGGGCAATCCCATACAGTTTATCGTCTGCAAACTCAATGTCAAAAACTTCAGGAACAACCTCCCCAACAAAGGTCGGTTTTCCGGTCTCTAAATCCAGGTAGTACAGCTTGCTTGATTGACCTGAATAGCGATCTAAAACGTAAATAGTTCCTGAAGCAATGGGATTAAATTTTAGGTTAAACATAAGACGTAATCTTAACAGGTTAATGAGTCTAATATCAAGTCTAGCTAAACGGCCTTAGATTGTAACAGAGACATCTTGCCTGCGTCCTAATTAGTGTAGATCCTCAGAGAACAATGATACCAAATCCTATAGTCAGAGGAGCAAGACACCATGTCGCCGCCTAGCTTTTCCCTTCAAGCTATCCTTGATGCAAAAATCGTTGATTCCCGAGTAGGACTAGTCTTAATAGCCAGTTGTGTGCCCTCCAGTTAGTGGTGCAAGCTGACCCAATCTTGCAGAGAGTTTCTGGCTCCAAATCTATTGCTTCAACTCTATTTTACAATCTGAATATTTCTGCGTAAAGAATAGCCTAGGCTCAAGGGGATCTGAATAGCTGAGATCTCCCTCACTGATTTAAAAACTAAAAACCGCTGTATTGTGTATCTAATCTAGAAAACACTCAGGGTACTTTCAATTAACTGTTTCCACTCTGGCAACTGACTCAATTCACCCCCTTCAAATGTATTACCTTTTTCTAGAGAAAGTCGGACAAAATCATTGATCCAATCTACAACTATTTCACTGGCAAATTCAAAGGGTGAGGATTGTAAAGCGTCTTGGAGAAACTGCACCATTTCTGGATGATTTCCCCGGCGATAAGCTGACCACCCATTCCAAACGAGAGATGAGTAATTAAGGCGTTGATTCAGATGGTTAATCTTAGTCTGAACAAGGGAGAGTTGGGAAAATTCAGAATGGGTTTCAAGGTCAATCGCTTGCTGAATGACGGCTAAAGTTTCCCGTAACATTCGGTCTTCTTTAAACAATTGTTCAGCCCGTTGCTGACAGGCTTGACCAATTTTTTGCCTTAAATTGGAGTCTTCAGCCCAAACTTGTAACGTTGCGACCAGTTCCCGCACAGTACCTGCTGGATCAACATTGGGATCGGGCAACAGTTTCCCGGTTTCCCCCAATCCCTCTGGAATTCCCCCCGCAGCCGAGGCAACCACAGGAAGACCTTTAGCCATGGCTTCCATTACAGCAAAGGAAGGGGCTGCTTCCGCCAGAGAAGTGAGGATAAAAATATCACTTGCATCCAGCCAATCCGGAATATCCCAGCGCTGTCCTAGGAAAATCAGGCGATCGCTTAACCCTAATTTTTGGGCTTTTTCTTTGAGTTCCGGTTCTAAGTTGAGGTCGCTGCCTTGCCCTGTTCCTGCCCAAACAAAATACAGCTTTGACCGGGCTGAAGTTGTCTGCAATTGAGCGATCGCATCTAGCTGATAGTGATGCCCTTTAATCGGGGCTAAACGGGCTGAGGTGAAACAGAGAATGCCCTCTTCAGGAATATTAAATTCTTGCCGTAGCCGTTGCCGAGTTTCAAGATTGGGTGGTGCAAAATACCGTTCGGAACGTCCATAATAAATGACATTTCCCTGGGTTTCAGGGAGTTTAAACTGTCGATGTAGAATCTCCAAATGTTCCTTGGCGGCAACGTTTACAGCCCTTGCCAAACCATATTGGTAAAGAACCCCTTCAGTATAGGAAATCCCATCTCCCATCGAAAAATTAACATGATCAGGAGTAGCTAATCCGAGGGCAATCATGTAAGGAATTTGTTGTTGAATCGCAACTTGTTTGGCCGCAAAATGAGAGAAAGGCCAACCATCACTAAAGATTAAAAAATCAGGCTGAATTTCAGCGTACAATGCTTCAGCATCTTTTGTATTTCTCAGAATTCTGGAGAGATCCTGACTGGTACTATAATCCAACCAGAACTGTTGGATTCCCAGTGCTTTTTCCTGCTCTACTAAGGGACTAGAATGGCGCGGTCGAATTGCTGTAACCTGATGTCCTTTTTTGGCTAATTCACAGAGGATCAAATGATCATATTGAGCCAGACCTCCAATGCCGGGATCATCCGTGTTCATCAAGGCAATTCGGAGACTTTTTTGACTGGAAATACTCTGTTTAGTCGTTGAATCAGAAGGAGAAGCAACTGCTGCAGGTTGCCTCCATAACAAATCAAGTACTTGCTGCCATTCAGGGGTTTTTATTAGCTCTTGAATCTGAAATAGTTCACCATATTCTGCGGAGATTCTGCCAAATGCTTCAATCCAATGAGAAAGGGTTTCAGTGCGAGTATAGGGACTACACACTAGGGATTTTTCTAAGCAGTCCAACATCAGTTTTGGATAGCGATCACGATACATTCTCCAAGCCAACCAAACCCATCGTTGATAGCGTTCTTTCGGTTGAAGTTTTTGAATTTCAGCAGGAAGATCAGGCCGATCAAAAAACTCATTCATGATTTTTTCTGTATTTTTAATCACCCGTTCCCCTCCGGACATCAAGTTACTATCATGCTGACGGTAACAGGCATAGACTTTCTCCAGCCAAACAGCTCGACAGCCCATTAACCCTAGACGCAATACAAAATCCAAGTCTTCTGTTGGGGGATAACGATGGTCAAAACCACCCACTTTCTCCCACCAATCTCGTCGAATCATCATAGCACTGGGACGTACACATTTGTGCAATACCCAGGCCGCTAGATTGAGTTCAGGAATGGTCTCCCATGGGGTTAACATCGCGAGAGGTTGTTCGCTTGAATCGACAATAAACCACCCTGTTTGTACCAGATCAATGTCAGGATTTGAGTCAAAAATAGCAACTTGTTCAGTGAGTTTATCGGGTAGAAAAAAATCATCGCTATCTAGAAATGCCAGGAATTCTCCTTGAGCTAATTGACAACCCTGATTACGCGCGATCGCAGCGCCTTGATTATGTTGATAAACAGACTGAATCACATCCAAGTACGGCTGGAGAACTGCATCAATGTTATCCGTTGAGCCATCATCAATGACAATCACTTCATACTTTTCATAGTTTTGCTCTAAGACACTGTAGACTGCTTTTTCAATAAATCGATCACTGTTGTAAGCTGGAATAATTACACTCACTCTGGGCTTTTGTTTGGGCAAAATTCTAGTGATTAAATCTTGCCATTCTGATGAATTTCGAAGACGTCGAGTGTTCAGGGAATAGCCATAGGATTGACAATATCCCATAAATCGCTTCACCCAATCTGTGATGGTTAGAGGTTTTGACTTTGAGGTAAAAGATAGAGATTGTTCTAAATACACCGCCATTTCAACAAAATGATCGGTGTGATAGAGATGCCAAGCCATCCAAGTCAGCCCTTCATAACGGGCAGAGGTTTCGAGTTGCCGAACTGACTCGGGTAAGTTGGGTTGGTTAAACAGGTGATCTTGAGCCGTAATGAACATTCTGGCTCGACTGACCGCACTGTAGGATGAAACTGCCTGTTCATGCTGACGATACCCAACCGTTGCCTGAGGTAGCCACTTCGATTGACATCCAGCTAAGACTAAACGCCAAACAAAATCAACATCATCAACCCCATGAAATTGGGGATCAAACCCCCCAACCTTTTCCCACCAATCTTTGTGAAACATCATTGCCCCAGGCAGGATTGGCGTATGAATTACCCAGGTGGCCAAGTTCAGTTCTGGTAAATGATGCCAGGGCTCAATCTCTGAAATTTTCTCTCCCTGAAGGTTAATTAATCGCCAGCCACTATTCACAAGTCCGACCTCGGGATTGTTAGTAAAGCATCTAACTTGTTCTGTAAGCTTACTCGGTAGAAAAATATCGTCCTGATCCAACAAGGCAATCAATTGACCCTTTGCCGCCTCAATTCCTCGGTTTCGTGCGACTGCAACACCTTGATTTTCCTGTTGAATGTAGCGAACTTTGCTGCCGAACGACTGTACAATCCGAGCCGTCTCGTCAGTTGAGCCGTCATCCACTACAATAATTTCATAATCACAATAATCTTGCTGCAGAACACTTGTAATTGCTTGAGCAACAAAGTGATCGCCATTATAAGCAGGAATAATCACACTCACACAGGGACACCCTGTCATAGATGTCATTAGTTTACTCTTGTTCATATCCTATTATTTTGTATAATACGTTAATTTAGATCATTAGAAAATGAATTAAGAGCATAACCCATGTCACATAAGCTTCCTACTCTTAGAAATCTAGAAGGACAACAGTTTAAGCATCTTAAGCGAGAAATTAAGTGGACTCTAAAAAAGTCGTTCTATTTTCTGCTTTTGTAGCGATTCCTTATATTAGATATTAATCTAATTATATTTGCCAGCTCAATTTCCAAGTTTCTAGCTGGATTCTTAATCGGATTTGTTCTTATCGCCTTTGCCCTAACCTACTTAATGCATATGCTGACTAAAGATATCTAAACGTCAGATTTAAATCTGTTAATTTAAATGCCTGAACCTTCTGCTGACCTTCATAATACTTGTCAAAGTCTCGAACTACAAGCTATCCAATCCTATGAGTTGGGTAATCAGTATTTAGCTGAAGACAAGCTGGATCAAGCAGTTATTTCTTATCAAGAAGCGATAGCACTAAATCCTAATTTTTCTTGGGCTTATCATCAATTAGGAGATGCTTTGTCTCAACAAGAAAGTTGGCAAGGGGCGATTCGGGCATACCATCAAGCAATCGAGGTGAATTCTGATTTTTTCTGGTCACATCATAATCTTGGAAATGCCTTATCTAAAATTTGGAATTGGGATGATGCGATTCTTGCTTATCATCAAGCAATTCAACTTGATCCCGATTTTTGTTGGTCTTACTACAACCTGGCAATTAGTTTGGGTCATCAACAACAGTATTTAGATGCTGTTTTTTATCATATTCAAGCCTATAAAATTCAACCTAATCTTCCTGGAATTATAAATTATCTAGGAGAATTAATCCAGACACAAGTTCAACAACAAAGCTTGGAGAAAGTTCTGCAAAGTTATTGTCAAGCCGAGCAAGTTCAGGAGGGAGATCAGTTAAAGATTCAGACTCGACTGTGTTCTCGACCTTGTTTTTTAGCCGAAGACTTAGAAATTTATATTCAGCTTGCTCAAGAACTCGCGAGAGAAAATTATTTGGCCGGAGCTATTATTTTTTATAATCTTGCTTTGAAATTTAGCCCCAATCTTCAAGCCTTGTCTCAACAGCTCCAGCAAAGCTTGTCAATCTATCAAAACCTTGAAAAAAAAATCGCAACTGCGCGTCAAAATATTCATCAAAATCCAGATTCCTTTCAGCTTCAATACCAGCTTGGAAATCTTCTTAGTCAACAACAAAACTGGGATGAAGCAATTATGGCCTATTTAAACTCCATCAAATTTAAACCAGAGAACCCATTTTGGTTATATCAGGGTTTAGGAGAAAAGTTAATTCAACGCAACCAGTTAGAAGAATTAGTTCAGATCTATTGTGATGCAATTGAAATTAATCCAAGCTCTATTTGGTGTCATGTTAATTTAGGAGAATTACTATCCCAGCAAGGAAAAGTTGAGGAATCAATTGCCTATTATCAAGCGGCAAACTACTATAAAATTCAACAGTTTCATCCAGACTGGATGGAATCTTTAGAAAACTTAAAGCCAGTCCATCACCCTGACTTTATTATTCTTGGAACTCAGAAAGGGGGAACAACATCACTCTATTATTATCTCGCTCAACACCCTCAGATTATGCCCTCTCTAATCAAGGAAATTGAATTCTGGGGCAGCAAATTTAATCGGGGCTTGACTTGGTATCTAGCTCATTTTCCCCCAATTCCTACCCATGAAACAGTTTTAACCGGGGAAGCAACACCCAGTTACTTTGACGATTGGGAAGTCCCAGAACGCCTGTTTAACGTTTTCCCAGATACAAAACTGATTATTCTGTTAAGAAACCCCGTAGAGCGAGCTATTTCTCATTACCATCAATGGATCGATTTAAACTGGGAATGGCGACCTTTAGATCAGGCCATGGATTTGGCAATTGAACAGTTGCAGCAGTCAAATCATCAGGTTTGGAACCAACCCAATAACTATGTTGCTCGGGGCGTTTACATTGAATTTATCAAAAAATGGCGGTCTATTTTTTCAGAGGAGCAAATTCTAATCCTGAAAAGTGAAGACTTTTATGAAAATCCTGAAGGAGTTCTAAGAGAAGTTTGCAACTTTTTAAATTTGCCTTTGGTTAAACTCTTGAATTATAAAAAGTATAACTCCAGGACTTATCCTACTGCTGAAATCTCTATTCGACAGAAATTGTACTACTATTTTTTTCCCTGCATTCAAGAATTAGAAGAATTCACGGAGCGCAAATTCAATTGGGAGTTTTAAATAACTTAACTTAAACAACCTATGAACCAACTACAGCAAAAAGTAGCACAATACTTACAACAGGGGAAAATAGATGAGGCGATCGCAATTTGCGAAAAACTTTTACTAGAAGAATTTAAGCAACCAATAACATTCCGACTGCTTGGAGAAGCTTTTCAATGTAAAGGAGAATTTGATCGCGCAAAATTCTATTACTTAGCTTCGCTAGAGTTATGGCCAGATTTTGCTGAAGCTTACGTAAAGCTGGGATCTCTTTATCAACAGCAAAAACAGTGGGAAGAAGCAATTATGATCTATCAAGTTGCAACACAGATTCAACCTCAAAATGAGCAAAATTATGTGAATTTAGGCAGCATTTTTCAGGAAATAGAGAACTTAGATCAAGCAGTTCTATGTTACCAGAAAGCAATACAGATAAATTCAAGAGAATTCTCTATCTACAATAAATTAGGTAAAGTTTTAAGCCAACTAGAGCGATGGAATGAAGCGATTACTGTTTACCAAGCAGGTATAGAGCTCAGTCCCAATTTTTCCTGGTTTTATAACGGTTTAGGAAAAAGCTTAGCAGGCTTGGAAAAATGGGAGAAAGCCACTTTAGCATTTCAAAAGTCTGTTGAGCTAAATCCTGATTTTTTCTGGTCTTATCTACACTTATCGGAAGCTTTATTGAGCTTGAAAAGATGGGAAGATGTTATTCCTGTCTGTCATCAAATGATTAGACTTAATCCAAGTTTTGATAAGATCTATCTTCATCTCGGTAAGGCATTCAATCACCTGCAAAAATGGGAAGAAGAAATTTCAGCTTATCGACAGGGTTTAGAGCTGAATCCCTGTTTAGAAGAATTTTATTCTAGCTTAGGAGGCACATTGCTAAAGTTGGGCAGATGGCAAGAAGCAGCTCAAATTTATCATCAAGCTGCTGAGTTACGACCTGACTGTTGGTGGTATCCCTATTTGCAAGGAGAAGCCCTAATATGTACTATTGATTGGCAGAGTGCGAGTCAGGTATACAATAAAGCAATTGCTCTTAATCCAACTAGTGATTGGTCTTATCATAGGCTAGGAGAAGTTCTTGAGAAGCTGGGTCAATCCACTGAAGCAATTTTAGAATACAAGAAGGTTTTAGAATTAACACTAACCTCTAAAAACTTTTCATATTACTTAGCCAAGGGTAAAATTCAGGCACTCCAAGGCAAATCCAAACTAGCCATTAAAAGTTTTATTAAAAGTCTTCAGCTTAACCCAGATGCCTATGATATTTATGGAAAAATCGCTGATGTTTTAAATTCAGAAGGTCGAAAACAAGATGCTATTCTTTGTAGTATTCATCAAGAATTTTCTCAAAAAGTTGTGAATGACTTTTTTGACTCAAGTGATAACTGTTCTACTGATGAAATAGCTAAAATTAGCATTCAAAAAGTATCACTTTATCCTTCTAGCCAGATCAAACTCTCTCCACCTGAAACCTTTGTACCTGAGCAATTTCATGCTATCTTTAGAAGACCTTTAATTCAAACTCAAGAAGCATTTTTATCCTTCATCCCAGAGGGAAGAGCTTGGGGCAGTGAATTTGCAAGTGCCGTATTTACCTCTGACCATAAACTTATTACTGATATCTCATCAGGAGCAGCGATGGTTATTGCGACGGCGAACCATTTGCCTTTACCTCTAAAACTAGAGGGTACAGTTGCATTTTTGTCCGTCAAGTGGGGTTCAGCATATTATCATTGGATGTTTGATATTGTTGCACGCTTTGCATTAATTGAAGAAGCGGTTGGACTAGAAAATATCGACAAATTTATTGTTAATAGTGCCCGTCAAAATCATGAAAAAGAAACTTTGACTTTGCTAGGTATATCACTTAATAAAGTTCTAGAAAGCCGAGTTACTGCTCACATTCAAGCAGATACTCTGATTGTTCCTAGCCCACTTAAAAGTTTTAAGATTCCAAATTGGTCTTATCAGTTTTTGAGAGAGAAACTTTTATTAAAAGTATCATGCTCAGAGTTACAAAAAGTTGAAAGAATCTATATTAGTCGAAGCCAAGCTTCAAGAAGGCGAGTAGCTAATGAAGATGAAGTTGTCAACTTCTTAGAGGCATTTGGATTCAAGAAAGTCATTCTAGAATCTATGACAGTTCAGCAACAAATTTGTTGCTTAGCAAATGCTAAAATTGTTGTTGCTCTTCATGGAGGGGGTTTGACTAATCTAGTATTTTGTGAGTCTGGCACCAAACTGATTGAGTTTCTGGCTTCAAGTTGGACTCTAGATTGTTATTGGTTGCTGAGCAATGTTTGTCAAATAAAATACTATCAACTGCTTTGCCAATCTATGGGCGATCACCTTTCAGAATATGATTCTCGAAAAGATATCTACGTTGAAATTAAGAATCTTCTCCAAATTATGCAATTTGCTGAGATTCTTTGAAAACTCAGTTGACTAGTAAGTTAAAATGATCTTGGCATGAATTTAGGTTCAGACTCAGAATTTTTTAAGAGCAAGATATATCAGCAAATAAATCAATATTTAGATCAAGACAAGTCAGAGGAAGCATTAGAGAGCTGTTATCAAGCTTTTAAACAGGACTTAAACTGTGTTCAGATACTTAGGGCTCTAGGAATTACCTTTCAGCGTAAATCAGAGTTTAAAGCGGCTTTTCAGTGGTATGAGAAAGCTCTAGAAATCCAACCCGATTCTGCTGAAGTTTATACTGACCTGGGAAATTATTATTTCCAACAACAACAGTGGTCAGATGCAATTCTGGCTTATAGAATTGCCAATCGTCTTCAACCTTGTAGTGAAACACTGTATAATTTGGGTCATGCTTTCATCCATTTAGAACAGTGGGATACAGCAGTTGATGCATTTCAAAATGCGATTCAGTTAGAACCCAATTCTCATGAGGCTTATTACAGCCTGGGTTATATTTTTAGTCAAGCTCAAGATTGGAACAATGCACTTGTAGCATATCAAAATGCAGTTAAGCTCAATTCAACTCATTGTTGGTATTATTATGAACTAGGAAATACATGGGCTAAATTAAAACGATGGAATGATGCAATTTTCAGCTATTGTCAGGCCATTGATTTGGATTCGACTCAGGATTGGTTTTATCAAAACCTTGGCAATGTTTTTCAGCAGGTTGGTGATTTTGAAGCAGCCACCATAGCATATCAAGAAGCCATCGAAATTCAACCTCATAGTTGGTATTATCTTGCGGCAGGAACAGCATTAGTTAATCAACAAAAATGGGAAGATGCAATTTTTTATTTAGTTCAATCATTGCATCTCAAACCAGATGAATATGGTGTATTCATCCAACTTGGAAAAGTTTTAGAAGCTCAAGGAAACATTCAGGGGAGTTCAAGATGTCAAACTGAAATTTGCTTACCTCAAGCATGGCTAAAGCAATACTTCCAACTTCCTCAAGACTGGCAAACAACACTAGCCTTGGAACCTACTCTAAGCTACACTCAAATTTATTCCGGTGCCACGATTTATCTCGCTTCAGTCAAACCTAAATTAGGTCAGGAACATTCTCTCT
The DNA here is from genome assembly GCA_051652765.1 of Microcoleaceae cyanobacterium. GTDB lineage: Bacteria > Cyanobacteriota > Cyanobacteriia > Cyanobacteriales > Microcoleaceae > JBHJGO01. Next base: position 67,980 of record JBOFUV010000008.1, read on the forward strand.
TTCAACAACGAGAAGCTCGTTGTGCAGAAGCATTAGTGGTTAATATTCCTCAAGGAAGAGTATGGGCAGATTCTTTGAATATTTCAATACTAACCTCAAATAATCGAATAATAACCGAGCTTTCTACAGGTTGTGCAGAGGTCATACTTTCTTCAGAGACTTTAACTAAACCTCGGAATATTCAAGGAAGAGTCGCTTTTTTGTCTGTGCAATTTGGTCTAGTTTACTATCACTGGATTTTGGATGTTATTCCTCGAATTCATCTGTTGAGTCAGATGGGCTATGACTTAAATACAATTGATTGGTTTGTTGTCAATCAGCTTTATTATCCTTATGAGCAAGAGTCTTTAGAACTTTTGAATATTCCCAAGAAAAAGATTATTGAGAGTCGCTATATTCCTCATATTCAGGCTTCTGAATTAGTTGTACCTTTTTATTCTTCTAGGCAATGTATTAAACCTCCTCAATGGGCAATTAAATTTTTAAGAAAAGTATTTTTACCTCTTGCCTTAGAAGTATCTGATTGTAACTCTAGGCGAATTTATATCAGTCGCCAGCAGGCATCCTATCGAAAATTAATTAACGAAGGAGAAGTCATTGATTTCCTCCAAGGATATGGTTTCCAATCAATTCAGTTGGAATTGCTCTCCCAGAAAGCACAAGTTGCCTGGATGAAAACTGCAAAGGTGGTCATTGCAGCCCATGGTTCTGGGCTGACTAATATTGTTTTTTGCGAGCCTGGAACCAAAATTATTGAGATTTTGAGCCCGGTTTGGGTTAACCCTTGTTATTGGCATCTCAGTAGTTTGTGTCAACTTGATTATTATCATCTATTCGGTGAAGTTGTAATTAGTTTAAATCAAGTATCAGCTAATCAACAAGACTTTAGAGTCGACTTGAGCGCTCTGATCCAAATTATTCAATTGACGGATATTCTCTAGCAATCTTCTCATGATCTCTTTGTGCTAGGATATTCTAAGTTAGTGATCAGTTTGCGAATTCAATGTGAACCAATTTGAGGTTGCTCTCTCCGTGGAATCAAAGATTAGCTGGAAGGAGTCTGTTAAACTACTTCATCAACAAGTGCAAGCTTGTCTGACGCAGAGACAGTTTCATGAAGCAACTGCTCTCTGTCACAAGTTTTTGACTCAGTATTCTGAGAGTGCAGAAGCTTACCAAATGTTGGGACTTATTGCACAACTGGATGGTAATTATCAAGATGCTCTAAAAGCTTATCAAAAAGCGTTAGAAATCCAACCCGATTTTGCTGCAGCTTATGTCAATTTGGGCAATTTGTATGCACACCAAAAGTTTTGGGACGATGCACTTTCTACTTATCAAGCGGCCCTCCGACTCTCTCCTAGCTTGTCTCATGTCTATTTTCGGCTTGGGGAAGTGTTTAGTCATCTCAATCAGTGGCAAGAAGCCGCAATAGCGTATCAACAAGCAATCCAACTTAAAGCCAATGTTGCAGGATCACACCTTGGTTTGGGGTCAGCTTTAGCTCAACAAGGTCAGTGGGAACGGGCTATTCTTTCCTATCAGAAATTCCTTCAACTCAACCCCGATAGTGCAATAGGATATCAGAAATTAGGAGACGCTTGGTTTAAATTGCAACGGTGGGATAAGGCGATTCATTGTTATCAAAAACTACTGGAGTCGAGTCCAAAGTCCGTTTGGGCGTATCAACATTTAGGAAAAGCACTAATTCATCAACAACAATGGGATGAGGCGATTATTGCCTGTCAAAAAGCAATTGAGATTAACATTAACTCGGCTTGGTCGTACAGTAATTTAGGGGACGCATTTGTTCAGAAAGAGCAATTTGAAGATGCAGTCTTAGCTTACATTCAAGCAATTTATATTAAGCCCAATCGATTTCAGCCCGGAGTTTTAAATACAATTTATCGTAACTTGGGCTATGCACTGAGACAGCAAACTCAGGCTAATATTCAACAATTGATTGAAAGTTACCGTCATGTTTTTCAGTCAAACTTGAACGAATTTTCGACCCGAAGCTTCAAGTTTTATCTTCACTTAGGTCAAGCATTAGCTAAGTGTCATCAATTTGAGGGAGCAATCTTATTTCATCAGCTTGCCTTAGACGCTCAGCCTGACTGCTTGGAAATTCAGACCCAACTGCATAATGTCCTGCAACAGCAGCAGGAATTTAAGCAAAACTTAGCTAAGTACTACACTGAAATCCAGCAAAATCCCAATTGTTCAGATGCCTATAAAGTGCTTGGAAATATTTTGAGTGAGCAAGGTCGGGAAACAGAAGCAATTTCCTATCATCAAACTTCTTTAGCACTACGAGGTTGGCATCTGAGTCAAGTTAGGCAGTACCAATTTACGCGAGATTGGTTCAGTGCAAATATGCCGATCTGGCGAGAGTCTTTCAATAGCTTAGCGAACCAATCTGAAATCAGTGTTTTAGAGATTGGTAGTTTTCAAGGGATGTCTACTTGTTGGTTTCTCGATCATATTTTAACTCATCCTACTGCTCGGATTACCTGTATTGATCCTTATTTTAAACCTGAATTCGATCCTAATATTGCCAAGACAGGAGCAGCTCATAAAGTCACTAAACTGATTGGTTATTCTCAGGATATTCTGAAAACTCTTGATGCAGGGAGTTACGATTTAGTTTATATTGATGGTTGCCATCTAGCGTCTGTTGCTCTTCGAGATACTTTGCAGTCTTGGCCTCTAGCAAAAGTTGGAGGATTAATTGTTTTTGATGATTATGATGTTTTAGAGGACGATCCAGAACAAACTGCAAAGGCTGGAATTGATTCTTTTTTAAAGTTAGTTGAAGCTGAAGTTGAAGTTGTCTATCAAGGTTATCAGTTGATTATTCAGAAGCGATCGCCTGCTCTAACTCCTGAAGAAATTTCTCAGCATCTTAGTCAAATTCCTCAGGATGATCAATTGCGATGGTAGAGATTCAAAAAGTAGAGATTCAAAAAGTAGATATTCAAAAAACTGCGAGTGACTATGTAACGTTGGGGAATACTTTGTTACAGCAGCGGAACGTGCTCCAAGCAATCGAGTGCTATCAGCGAGCCATTCAAATCGAACCGAATTTGTCTGAAACCTACCATAACTTAGGAGAAGCATTCACTCAACTTGAGCAGTGGAATCAGGCAATTTCGAGCTATCAAAAGGCACTAGAACTTAACCCAACGTTGGCAGTCACCTATCAAAGATTGGGGAGTATTCTGGCCAAGGTTCAGCAGTGGCAAGAGGCAGTTCTAGCGTATCAAAAGAGTTTTGAGATTCAACCCGATTCATTTATAGTTTGTCATAAGATCGCTCAAATTTTGGTACAACAGGGACAAATTGAGCAAGCCATTAACTATTATTTGATTGCTATAAAGCTGCAACCTTTTTTCCAGTGGTCTTACTGGAACTTATGGAGTCTATTAGCACAAAATCATCGGTTGCAAGAGGCTGTTGATCTTTATCAAGCTGCTCTAGAAACGTATCCGAACTCTTCTATGGTCGAGTTGAATTTGGGAGATGTTTTGACTCGTCAAGGAAAGCTACAACAGGCGATCGCCTGTTATCAGCGGTCAAGCTATAAAAAGTTTGAACAACTAGATAGCGAAATGGTTAAAAACTATTGGGATGATACTCAAAACTTGACTCCTCGGTTTATCATTATTGGGGTTCAGAAAGGGGGGACAACCTCTTTATATCGTTACCTGAGTGAACATCCCCAAGTTGCTCCAGCGATTAAAAAAGAAATTTATTTTTGGAATCATCACTATAAAAGAGGGATGGAGTGGTATTTATCTCACTTCCCTAAACTGAAAACGGATCAGAGACTTTTTATGTCTGGGGAAGCCAGCCCTAATTATTTTGAGGATGCTACTGTTGCTGCTCGAATCTCTGAAACTTTCCCTGAGATGAAGTTGATTCTGCTCTTAAGAAATCCAGTGGACCGTGCCGTCTCCCAATATTATCACTGGGTTAGATTGGGTTGGGAGCAGACTGCTTTAGAAGCGGCAATGGATGCTGAAATTGAAATGTTAGGGTTATATCCGAAGTCTGCTGTAGATGATGACAACTATTGGAATCTTTCTTCGAAGTACTTATGGAGAGGAATTTACGTTGTATTTTTAAAGCAGTGGAGGGCTGTTTTCCCCAAAGAACAGTTTTTAATCTTGAAAAGTGATGACTTTTATAGCAAACCTCAGGTTGTTTTAAAACAGGTGTTTGAATTCTTAGGATTGCCTGATTATGATTTAAGTGAATATCCTCAATACAACCAAGGATTTTATCAATCTATGCCAGATTCAGTCCGTAACCAATTAACGACTTATTTCAAGTCTCACAATCAGGATTTAGAAGATTTTTTAGGATTGAATTTAAACTGGGATTGAATTTAAACTGGGATTAATGATAGGATTTAGAACCTAAATTGTCTGTTGATCCAGGCCAAGTTATGCGAGTTAAAATTTGTGGCATCACTCAACTTGAACAGGCCCAAGCGATCGCCCAACTCGGGGCAACGGCTCTTGGATTTATTTGTGTTCCCAGTTCTCCTCGTTACATTTCTCCAAAACACATTCAAGAGATTGTCAGCCAATTGCCTGCACCCATTGATTGTATTGGAGTTTTCGTCAATACATCGCTCCCACAGATTGTTCAAACAGTTGCGATTGGCAGACTCACAGGGGTTCAACTTCATGGGGATGAAACCGTAGAATTCTGCAATTCCCTGCGTCAAGTCTTGCCTCAAGCACCGTCAAACTCAACCCCAGTAGAACTGATCAAGGCCATTCGAGTCCAGTCTCTAGCGGATCTAGAGCGGGCCCAATCCTATCTGGGCTATATCGACACAGTGTTGTTGGATGCTTATCATCCTCAACAATTTGGTGGTACGGGTAAAACCCTTAACTGGCAAGATTTGCCAAGTTTTCATCCCGGTTGTTCCTGGTTTTTGGCAGGTGGTTTAACTCCTGAAAATATTTCCTCCGCCCTCAGGTGGGTGCATCCCGATGGGATTGATCTGTCCAGCGGGGTGGAAACGTCTCCAGGGGTTAAAAACCTGGCTAAAGTAGCTCAATTATTTGAGGTTCTAGCTCGAGAGTCTTGATCTCCTGAAGATACTGTTTAATGTCTTTGATCACCCCGGTTGACCTTTCTTCCAAAAGTTTTAATTGTTGAGGGGTCAATTCCTCCGGATATTGAGCATAGTACTGTAAGGCCAGAGCCGCAGCACACAAGTCTTCGAATACTCCCTGAATTGGCATCATCGTCCCTGATAGTAAATTGCACCTATGTATTCAAAGGATAAATGCAACAACCGGGAAAAATTCAAGTTTTTAAGGTTAGGGCGATTGAATCCTCAGGCTAGTCAATGGGAATGAGCCAGTTGAATGAGAATTCAATCCCCCTTGGGATTACCGTTAATCACCGAGTTGGGTGAAGTCTGCAAAGGTGAAGCAATGGGATATTGAGAGTGTTGAACACCCCAAGGAAAACCATGAAAAACGCACAACAAACCCTCTCCCTCATTGCTTTGTCTGCTCTCTCTACTTTCGGGGTTGCTAACGCTGCTGATGCTGCTAATATCGGTTTCCGGATGAATCAAGGTGAAGCCTACGGTACAAATGGCAAAATGGGCATCGCCACTCAAGTCGAAAACACTGCAA
>JBOFUV010000009.1:0-9237 GCA_051652765.1 Microcoleaceae cyanobacterium
TGCAGCGCCCTACTGCTCTGCAGTTTTGACTGAGGAAGAAGTCCAAGCAAAAGTTGCCCAGGCAGTTGCTTTTGTATATCAGGCAATGGACGTTCCAAATCAATATTTGTGGGGAGGGACTATTGGGCCGGATTATGACTGTTCTGGGCTGGTACAATCAGCTTTTGTTTCGGCTGATATCTGGCTGCCCCGTGACGCTTACCAACAGGAAGCTTTTGTACGATTAGTTACTCTCGATTTCAGGAATGTCATGTTATCCTGTTTAAAGCTGGGAGACCTTGTATTTTTCGGCACAGCTCAACGGGCCAGCCATGTTGGGCTATATGTTGGAGAGGGTCAGTATATTCATAGTTCCGGCAAGGATCAAGGTCGTGGCAGGGTGGGAATTGACGTTTTATCGAGTCAGGGTGACGAAGTGAGCCAAAGGTATCTGAAGCAGTTCAGAGGTGCAGGAAGAGTCGTAGCTAGCTATCAATCCAGAGGAAAACGGTCAATTGAGTCAGCCGCCTGATAATTAGGAGCAATGAGTTTTAGACTCATCCCTGCAAGTTTAGATTAGCTCGCTGGAAAGATCAGTTTTCCCTTGAGAAAGATTAAAGCCCATCTCTAAAGGACAACCAATGAAGCAACTTCTGTCTTATCTAAAGCCTTACTTACGATGGCTTGTCATCGGACTGACGCTTTTCTTCTTGGCTCATACCCTTAGGGTGAACTGGAAAGAGTTTTCGGAAGTTCAAATTACCAGAACAGGGTGGGGCTGTCTTGCTTTGGCCCTGAGTGTTACACTCAGCGCACATCTCTGGTCAGGGTGGGTTTGGCTTCTGATTTTGCAGGAGTTCAAGCAGCCCATTGAGCAGCGTTGGGGAATGCAAGTTTATCTCAAGACCAATCTTGCCAAGTATTTGCCAGGAAATGTTTGGCATTTTTATGGTCGAATTAACGCAATCAACAAAGTTGGTGTTTCTCTGAAGACTGCGGTCTTGAGTGTTCTGTTGGAGCCGATTTTAATGGCATCGGCGGCGTTGATGATTGCCTTAGTCAGTGTTCAGCGGAGTTACTGGGGATTACAGCTTTTAAGTCTTTCGGTCGTTCTGATCTTAGTCCATCCCCGCGTTTTGAATCCTGTTGTTCAGAAGTTGAGCACGCTGAAGTTTAAGAAGTCTAAAGTTGATGCCAGTATTGAGGGTAATTCTGACTGGAATTCATGTCGTTGCAAGCTTGAACGATACCCGATCAGACCGTTTCTGGGTGAGATTGGATTTGTTAGTCTTCGTGGGATCGGGTTTCTGCTGACAATGTTAGCCCTTGCCCCCTTTACCCCTCAACAAGTTCCCCTTGTGGTTAGTGCTTATAGTTTGGCTTGGCTTTTAGGATTGTTAGTTCCCGGTGCACCCGGAGGTCTAGGTGTTTTTGAAGCAACGACCTTGGCTCTTTTGCAGCAGCACTTCTCTCCTGGGGTTTTGTTGAGTGTCGTAGCATCTTATCGGCTAGTGAGTGTCATCGCAGAAACTTCAGGAGCCCTCTTTGCAGGGATTGATGAACGGTATGTGGAAAGTCGCAAGCCAGCAGCTTAGGACGGGCCAGATGTTTTTGCTGAGGTGAGCTGAATCGCTCTGAGGGCTGCTGTTCTTTGATGTTGTTTTCTGATTGAACGTTCGAGCGAGATGAGTGTGGGAGTTGTTAGTATCCTACCTCTAGCATTTTTGATAGGTCTTTTAATCATTTGTCTCCAGTTTTCTATCACCTATGCGTTGTTTTGCTCAGCCTCTCCAGTTGGCTAGTGGTAAACATTGTGGTAAACACTTCAGAATTCAGATTGCTGCTCTGATTTACTTGGGATGGGCAGGTATTGCAGATGCTCAGATTCAGCCCCGTACTTTGGTTCCTGCACAATCTTCAGCCCTAGCCAATTTACCGCCCGCTACCAGTGCTTATACCCTTGGGCCAGGAGATCTGCTGCGGATCGATATTCTAGATGTTCCTGAATATAGTGGAGAGTACCTGATCCTCAATGATGGAACATTGAGCTTACCCTTGATTGGCCGATTTAGTGTCAGTGGACTGACCATGACTCAACTGACTAACTTAATTTCCGAAAAGTATATTCCCTACGTTCAGCAACCAATTACAACGGTTAGTTTGTTGTCGCCCCGTCCTCTCTCTGTGGTTGTTGCCGGAGAGGTTACCCGTCCAGGCAGTTATGTGGTTCCTCTGCTCGTTCCCAATTCTCAAACGCGGCAGTTCCAATTTTACAAGGTGACTCAACTGTTGCAACAGGCTGGGGGAGTTACGCAGATTGCAGATATTAGTAATATTCTGATTCGCCGAACGAACCCTGTTGAGCAGGTGATCCCCGTGGACTTAAAGGCTTTGCTGGAGCAGGGAGATATTCAGCAAGATGTGATCCTGCGAGATGGAGATACTATCTTTGTGCCCAGGGCCGTCGAACTTGATCTCATTGCAACCCGACAGCTCACATCAGCTAGTTTTGCTGCAGAACAGACTGCACCCTTTTCAGTTGCGATTGTTGGTGAGGTGTTAAATCCAGGGACTCATAAAGTTGGAGACGTTGCTGGAGAACGGCAACAGCGACCGACGGTGACAGAAGCAATTAAAGTGGCTGGAGGGATTACTCCCCTAGCGAATATTCGTCAAATTGAGTTGCGCCGCCTGACCAATGACGGGCAAGTTGAGGTAATTGCTTTAGATTTATGGCAACTCTTGCAGGCCGGAGATATTACTCAAGATGCTGCCTTACAGCCTGGAGACTCGATTATGGTGCCTCAAGCCCAGGCAATTGATCCGGCAGAGATTTCGGCCCTAGCGAACGCCAGCTTTTCTCCAAACACCATCCCGGTAAACGTTGTTGGGGAAGTAATCCGTCCGGGGGTTGTTGAAGTGCCTCTAGATACAACTTTGAATCAAGCCATTCTAGCGGCGGGAGGATTCGATGAACGACGGGCCAATCGTCAGGCAGTGGAGCTGATTCGATTGAACTCAAATGGGACAGTCTCCCGGAGCCAAATTCAGGTAAACTTAGCTACCGGAATTGATCCAGAAATCAACCCAATCTTACAACGGGATGATGTCATCATTGTAAATAGATCAGGGCGGGCGGAATTTAGTGATTCTCTAGAGGAAACCTTAAAGCCTTTTGGGGGATTGATTGGAATTGCCGCTTTACTAAACGTGATTAACTTTTGGAGATAAGTGAGCAAAATCATCCAGAATTTTATGACAAGGGAATCTCTATGGAAGATCGGGAATCAATTGATTTAAATATTGGACAATATCTCCAAACACTCAAGCGCCACTGGCTGAGTATTATGACTATTTTTTTATTGATGGTTGGTCTGTCAGCCTATGCTACAAAATACCTGAAACCAACCTATGCTGCCACTGGAAAATTGTTATTTAAAGTTGATAGAACTTCTTCCTTAGCAGGAATTGGCAAAGATTTAGGAGAATTAAAAGCGCTACTCGCGGATCAAACGCCCCTCAGTACTCAGATTGAAATTATGAATTCTAATCATTTGTTAGAGCAAGTGATTAGTCAATTAAAGTTAACGAATTCAGAGGGAGAACTGCGATCGCCTCAAGATCTAAAAAATGGCCTTGAAGTTAAGATTATTGGGGGAACAGACATTGTTTCTCTAGCCTATACGGGTCAAGATCCACAAGAAGTTGCTGCGGTGATCAATGCGTTGATGGCAGTCTACATCCGCAGTAGTGTTAAATTGAATCAAGCTGAAGCCACAGAAGCACGGCAGTTTATCACTCAGCAATTACCTCCGATCCAACAACAAGTCTTTCAGGCTGAACAAGCCTTGCGAGACTTTAAAGAAGCCAATCAGGTTTTGGATTTAGACCAAGAGTTTACGACAGCCGTTTCAGAACAGGCAGAATTAAATCGTCGAATTACAACTTTAGAATCTGAGTTGAGTGGAGTGAATGCTTTAGCCAATTCCCTACGAAGTCAAGTCGGTTTGAGTCTAGAGGATGCGATCGCCATTAATACCTTAAGCCAATCCACTATTGTAGTAGGCACCCTGGCAGAACTCGAAAAAGTTGAAGCTGAACTGGTAAATGAGCGCAGACGGTTTAAAGACAAAAACCCCCGAATTATTAGTTTAAAGCGGAAGCAAGACTCCCTCAACACCCTATTACAGCAGCAAATTGAACAAACTTTAGGGGCAGGAGCCCAGATTCAGGAAGGACTTCTTCGAATTCGAGATCAGAAGAATAATCAGATTGAACAGTTTATTCAGAATGAAAGCAGACAACTGGATTTAACTCGTCAGTTGGACTCTCTGTATGCCTCGCGTCAAACCTACGAAGCGCGATCGCAAGTCCTCCCCAAACTCGAACAACAGCAGCAAGAACTGGAACGCAAAGTTCAAGTCGCTCAACTCACCTATGAAACCCTGCTGAAAAACTTAGAAGAAGTCCAAGTTGCTGAAAATAAAAGCACCAATAATGCTCGAATTCTTGAAGCCGCAACTGTGCCTAAACAGGGGAGCACTGCTAAAACCAAAGTATTGGCTCTAGGGACAATGTTAGGGGCGATCGCTGCCACAACGGCTGTTTTGCTCCTGGAAATGGGGGATAAAGGCTTGAGAACTGTAGAAGGCACTAAAAATTTATTTGGCCAGACCTTATTAGGAGTTATTCCGTCCTCTGAAAAACAAGGATTCTTTGCTTATTTTGGCAGAGATCACCTGAATTCAGAAGTCCCCATTGTAGAAGTCTCAGACTCCTTCATCAGCGAAATCTACCGGATGTTGCAGGCAAATTTAAAGTTTCTCAGTTCGGATAAGCGCATTAAAGTAATTGTTGTCACGAGTTCAGTGCCTCGAGAAGGAAAATCGACAGTCTCAGCAAATTTGGCAGCCACCATTGCCCAGTTGGGACATCGAGTCTTGTTGGTGGACGCAGATATGCGTCAACCCTGTCAGCATCACATTTGGGGATTGACCAATGCGGTGGGCTTGAGCGACATCCTCGTTGGTCAAGGGGAGCTTGGAACCGCAGTTTGTCAAAGTATTGACTATCTCGATATTCTGCCTGCCGGAGTCACGCCACCCAATCCCTTGGCCTTGCTAGATTCCAAGCGGATGACCTCCCTAGTTCGGAATTTTTCAGAGGAGTATGACTTTGTGATTATCGACACCCCGCCGCTGATCTTGGCAGCGGATGCCTTAACGTTGAGCCAGATGGCCAGTGGGATTTTACTGGTGGCTCGCCCCAGGGTATTGGATCGGAACAGCGGGAAAGCCGCAAAGGAAATGTTGGAGCGATCGGGACAGCGGGTGTTGGGGTTGGTCGTGAACGCAATTGACAAAAATGAATCAGCGAAGTACTTCTATCATGCCAAGCGTTATTTTCCGAGTGGAAAACTCAAGAAGCATCATGATTCTAGAAAACTGCCTAGTAAGGTTGGATGATTGATTGATGAACTATCTAGTTAGCTATAGCAGTGCTGAATGATTGGTAACGAAGTCTCCAAACCCCTTTATGGTTTTCTCAGGATTGATTTAGGATCGCTATATCTAGATGTGTACCTGCTGGGATGGAAAGACTTTTAAAGCGTGTCGAATTAACTTTCGTTGTTTTATCACTCATTCACTACATTGCAGATTGGCTTCCTCTGATTCTATCGGGAGGGGCAAGTGAAGGAGACGGTTTTAGCTTCTCCTCTATTAATCTAAGCGCCAATGTTTTTATTTACTTATTAACTTATCTTGGCTCCGTATTTTTTTTGTGCCTCAGATGGAAGAAATCTATTTACTTTATCAGTAGAGATAAAGTCATCTGGCCAATGGTTTTACTCACAATCATTTCTACTACTTGGTCAGTTAACCCATCAGAAACATTGAGAAGTTGTATTGGTTTAGTTGGAACAACATTATTTGGGTTCTACTTCGGCACTCGTTATTCACCCAAGGAGCAAATTAAGCTTTTAGCTTATGCTTATGGACTCATTCTGATATTTAGTATTCTTTTCATTGTGGCACTGCCTCGGTATGGAGTTGAACACGGAGTTCATGCTGGCGCAGTTCGGGGTATCTTTACGCACAAAAACATTTTTGGTCGTTCCTTGGTTCTAGGAGCAGTCATATTTTTAATGTCTGCAGATATTACCCCTTCCAAGAAATGGATTTCACGAATACTTTTTGGCCTGGTTTTAGTACTTTTGCCGATGGCAAAGTCAACTACTAGTATCATTAACACTACAGTCCTGTTATTTGCTCTATCAACGTATAGAACATTTCGTTTGAGATATCTGATGATGATTCCGCTATTTCTAATGATCGTAACAGTTGGCATCGGCTCATACTTTTTTTACACTGAAAACTCAGCAGCACTATTTAATGCAATCGGAAAAGATCCCTCTTTAACAGGCCGTGCAGATCTCTGGATGTGGGTAGGAGAGATGATTGAAAAACGTCCTTGGTTAGGCTATGGCTTTAAAGCATTCTGGAACGGTTTAGATGGCCCATCTGAATATGTCATCCGAGCAGCTCGTTGGGATGTGCCCTATTCCCATAATGGTATGTTAGATCTTCTCTTAGATCTCGGCTTCCTGGGATTATTAATTTATACAATTGGATTTGGAGTCCTTTTGTGCCAATCTTTATATCTGGCGCGGACAAGTTCTGGCTTGGATGGACTTTGGCCTCTTACTTATTTAACTTATATTTTCATGTCTAATCTATCTGAAGGGGGCTTACTAGGGCAAAACAACTTCTTTTGGGTTCTGTACACTTCAGTCGCAATTTCGTCTATTCAGATGCCTTTAATTAATCAGACAGCGACTCAACTTCAGGAAACTATAGAGGGTAGTCGTTTATCTAAACAAATTTTGTAGCTTGGGGTAGTAGCCTACTTCTGTGTGGCCGGGATGAAGTGAAATCTAACATTCTCAAAAGTTTGTTGGGTCTTATAAGTTTTACGCAAACCAACACAAACCCACATCAAGTTTGACAGGCCCCTAGACCAATTCCTCTAAAGAGTAGATGTCTATCAAAAAATCGAGTCATGATTTTATAAAATTTATTGATGAATTTATTTATGAACTTATTTAAAAGTTTAAAAGGTAAAATTACTCAAGTTTCTCAAAAGGCATTAGTTCGTGATACGTTATGGTTGTTTTTAAGCAAATTCATTAACATCTTTATACAAGCCACATATTTTATTCTAGTTGCTCGTTCTCTAGGGACAGAAGGCTTCGGGATTTTTTCCGGGACTAGTGCATTAGCTTCGATTATGGTTCCTTTTGCAACTTTAGGTAGCGGAGATCTTTTAATTCAATCCGTCTCAAGAGATCGTTCATCTTTCAGAGAATCTTGGGGAAAAGCCCTGATCATAGTTTCAGTTGCAAGCGTTACTATAATTTTTTTACTCTTATTTATTGCAAAGCTTTTCCTGTTAAGAAATGTTCCATTAATTGTAATTCTTTTGATTCTCATTGCTGATGTTTTGGGAGTAACGCTGACTTTTAATCTGGCTGCAAGAGCTTTCATGGCTATGAACTTGATCAAAAGAGCTGCTCAGGTACAGGTTTTTTTATCTTTCAGTAAATTTGTAGCTGCAATCATTTTAACAAGATTCTTTCCAGATCCTAATATTATTGTTTGGTCATATTTGTATTGTTTTAGCACCCTCATTGCCTCATTTAGCTCAATCTTACTTGTTTGTAAACTCTTAGGAAGACCCAAGTTTTCCTCTGTAGGACTTACCTCCAAGCTAGACCAGGGATTGTATTTTGCAATCAGCGAATCTGCAAGTACGATCAATGCCAATATCGATAAAACCATGTTGGTCAGTCTCTCAACAGCAGAAGCCGCAGGGATATATGCAGCAGCTTATCGCCTGATTGATGTAGGTTCCATTCCAATTTTTGCAATGCTAGGGGCAACCTATGCGCGATTTTTTGAGCATGGAATATCAGGTATCAAAGGCAGTTTGTCTTTTGCAAAACGTTTACTGCCCGGTGTTGCAGCCTATGGAATGATTGCGGGCCTTGGTCTTTTCATCCTAGCTCCGTTTGTCCCCTCTATCCTAGGTGAGGAATATGTCGATGCAGTTTCAACCTTGCGCTGGTTGTCCCCTGTTCCCTTTCTCATTGGTGTGCAGTACATGGCAGCAGATTCGCTAACGGGAGCTGGTTTTCAAAGATCCCGTAGTATTGTTCAGGTTAGCACTGCGGCACTGAATGTTAGCTTAAATTTCATCCTGATTCCTCAGTATTCCTGGAAGGGAGCAATCTGGGCAACATTGTGTTCTGAGATTTTAAAAGTAATTCTACTGTGGATAATAGTAACTTTGCTTTATAGAAAACAACAACGAGCACACTAATACTGATTGTTGATAAAAAGTTTTACTATAGCAATCACAAATGATTTGTGAACGGGGGGTGAAGGAGGCGTTGCCCCTTCTTGGGGGCGCAGTCCCCAAACCCCGCTCTAGTTTTTCTCACATCTAGTTACTGATCGCTATATAGAGCTTTTCGGGTTTAAGATAATTTTTAAGGAGTTTTCATAACAATGTTAAAAGTAGGAATTATTGGTGCAAGCGGGTTGATTGGTAGTCGAGTAACTGAAGTTTTTGCGCTTGATAAAATAGCAGAGGTGCAACCGATTGTTCGGGATACATCGAGCCTTTCCCATCTGTTGAATCTGAATTTGAAGAGTTCAGTTGCAGATGCTTTAGACTCTGCTGCCCTCCAGAAGGCATTAACAGGTTGCGACCTTGTCATTCATTGTGTTGCGGGTAGTCCGTGGTTCATTCAACAGAGCGCTGTTGCTGCCTACAAAGCCGCTGAGAACGCCAAGGTGCAACGTTTTGTTTACCTCAGCACTGCATCGGTACATGGACAGGCCCCGAAACCGAATACGGATGAAACCAGTTCCGTGGGCGATCGCCAGTTCCTCGCCTACAACAATGCCAAAGTCCGGGCAGAGCGGGAATTACTCCGACTCCGTACTCAAGGATCGACTGAGATTGTCATCCTGAGACCCGGAATTGTTGTAGGGCCTGGATCAAGTTGGGTTGTCGGGTTTGCCAACTCATTACGATTGGGCACAGCATACCTGGTTAACAGCGGAAAAGGCATCTGCAACAGTATCTACATTGACAATTTGGTTCATGCGGTTCATCTGGCAATGATCGCACCCAATGCAGACCGACAAGCTTTTTTAGTTGGCGATGCAGAAACAGTAACCTGGGCAGATCTGT
>JBOFUV010000010.1:0-15123 GCA_051652765.1 Microcoleaceae cyanobacterium
GTTATCTTGCCAGCGCACCACAGCTTCCCTGTGGAGTTGAACCGAAGGGCGACTGACTATGTTGAGAGAGGGTTTGCATCATCTGCGCTGGTCGTTTTGCTGAGTTAAGAGACAGTCAGCTCGCCCAAGTCAAGCTAACAAATCACTGCACCCGACCTGCAATAGCATTACTGGATTAATTCTGAAGCTGTTGGCGGCGGGTGAGGCGATCCAAGACCCAGCAGCGGGGACGGGCGGTTTTCTAGTGGCGGCGGATCAGTATGTTAAGAAGCAGACGGATGATCTCTATACCCTGAGCTCGGATCAGGGGAATTTCCAGCGCCATGAGGCGTATCGAGGGTTGGAGCTAGTGCCCGATACGCATCGGCTGTGCCTGATGAATTTGATGTTGCATGGCATTGAGAGTACGGTGAACTGTGGGGATAGCCTGTCACCCGATGGGGAGACGCTGGGTAAAGCAGATGTGATTCTGACGAATCCGCCATTTGGGACGAAGAAGGGCGGCGGACGACCCACGAGAGCGGATTTTTCTGTAACGGCAGAAACCTCTAACAAGCAGTTGGCGTTTGTCGAGCATATTTACCGTGCCCTGAAACCGGGCGGCAGGGCGGCGGTGGTGCTGCCGGATAATGTGCTGTTTGAGGACAATACGGGGCGGAAGCTAAGACAGCAACTGATGGAATTGTGCGATCTACACACCATTTTGCGCTTGCCGACGGGGATTTTTTACGCGCAGGGTGTGAAAACCAATGTGCTGTTTTTTACACGAGGTCACTCGGATCGCGGCAACACTAAAGCGGTTTGGGTGTATGACCTGCGGGCAAACATGAACAGCTTTGGCAAAACCGGGCTGCTGACCGTGGCGGATTTTGCCGAGTTTGAAGCGGCGTTTGGGGATGACCCCTTGGGGAAAGCCCAGCGCACCGATCAGGGCGAGGAAGGGCGGTTTCGTTGCTTTAGCCGTGAGCAGATTGCCGATCGCAATGACAATCTGGATATTGCCTGGTTGCGCGACACTAGCAATGACCCAGAGGATGAACTAACGGAGCCGGAGGAGATTGCAGCGGCGATCGCCACCCATTTGGGCAATGCATTGCGAGAAATTGAGATAATGATGGGTGAGTTCACCCAAAAGGGAGATAAATCATGATTGCTCAAGTCCAGCCCTCATTGATGACCGTTGCCGAGTATCTCGCCTGGGAAGCCGAGCAACCGCTGAAGCATGAATATATCAATGGCGAAGTTTACGCCATGACGGGCGGGACACTTCCCCACAATGACATTGCCGTGAATTTGACGAGTGCTCTTAGAACGACCTTACGAGGATCAGGGTGTAAGGTGCGTATGTCTGATGCGAAGGTCAGAATTGCGGCCAGCGGGCCGTATTTTTATCCTGATTTGGGGGTGAGCTGTGACGAGCGTGACCGACGGGCAACGGATGCCATCCAATATCCCAAGTTGATTATTGAGGTGTTGTCACCGAGTACCGCTGGGTTTGACCGGGGGGATAAGTTTAAGTTTTACCGCCGCATCCCGATGCTGCAAGAGTATGTGTTGATTGATGCTGAGAAGGTGGGGGTGGACTGCTATCGCAGAACCAGCGCGGGTAGATGGGAACTCACCGCTTACCCAGAGGATGCAGCGGATGTGGAAAATCCGATTTTAGAATTGGTGAGCCTGGATTTTCAGTGTCCATTGGCGTTGATCTATGAAGAGGTGGAACTTACCCAGCCATTATCAGAGGATAATTTGCAATCGGGATAAAGTCGCCTTAATGATTTCTAGAAATTAGACCTATGACATTACAAGAATTAAAACAGCAAGTATTGGATCTGCCCACGGCGGATCGCTGGATGTTGCTCAAGCTGTTAATTGAGAAGAACGATCAGGCGATCGCCGCAAAAGGAGACAACTGCATGAGTGATTTGCCAATGGGGTGGGAGCCAAACCGCGATCGCCCGATGATCGCCAAGCATTTACGGGCAGATCTGGCAAAGATGGAGACGTTTACTCAGGAGATGAGCCATGAAAACCCAATCTGAAGTTTTGCAGATGTTAGCCCAGCAAAAATCGTCGTTGTTGGCAAATTATCAAATTACCCGGCTAGGGATTTTTGGGTCTTATGCCAGAGGGGAACAAACGGATGATAGTGATATTGATATTTTAGTTGAGTATGAGAATGCTCCCAGTTTATGGCAATTAATTGAGTTAAGAGATTATTTGAGTGAGTTGTTTTCCATTAAGGTTGATGTGGTGACACGAAATGGTTTGAAGTCAAGAATTAAGGAAAGAGTTTTGGCGGAGGTGATTTATCTGTGACGAAACGTAGTCTCTTAGAGTTTTTACAAGATATTTTAGAGGCGATCGCTGATATTGAGTCTTTTACCTCAGGTGTTGATTTCGCCGCTTTTGTCACAAATAAAGAGAAAGTTTTGGCGGTTGTCAAGCTGCTAGAAAATATTGGGGAAGCTGTGAAGCAAATTCCTGATGATCAACGCAACCTTTATCCACAGATTCCTTGGAAATCTGTCGCAGGAACGCGAGATATTTTCGTGCATCAATACTGGGAAATCGATACCGATGTGGTATGGGCAACGCTGCAAGATTCTTTGCCGTTGCTGAAGACGGTGATTGGACAAATGGCTGCTCAAGAGGAGACAAACCCATGAAGAACGGTCAGGCGATCGCCGCAAAAGGAGATAACTGCATGAGTGATTTGCCAATGGGGTGGAAGCTCAACCGCGATTGCCCAATGAACGCCAATTATTTACGGGCAGCTTCGGCAGAGATTGAGACGTTTACTCATAGGGAAAGAGTTTTGGCTGAGGTGATTTATTTATGAATACAACTCAAGAAGCAATTGTTGATTGTTTACGGCAACAGTTGGATTATTTAAGGGAGCAATTTTACGTTAAAAGAATTGGTCTGTTTGGTTCATTTGCTACCGAGACAGCAACCGCCACTAGTGATGTTGATCTAGTCATTGAGTTTGATCAACCGATCGGCTTAAGATTTGTCGATTTATGTGACTATCTGGAAGCTTGTTTGGGCCGAAAAGTGGATGTTTTAACCCCAGCCGGAATCGCAACGATCCGGAATCGGTCGGTGGCTGAAAGCATTGCCAGGAGTCTGGTTTATGTCTAAGCGGGGCGATCGCAATGGTCTCAAGCTGCGGATTTGCGATCGCGTGTTATCAGAGGTGATTGATGTATGAATATTAATAACGAATGTGTTGCACCCGTATTAGATCAGGTTGTCCCGATTTTGCAGGCTCTCAAACCTTATCTATATGAACGATGGGGTATTACTGAGTTGGCCATATTTGGCTCGGTAGCGCGGGGTGAGTCTCAAGCGGATAGTGATATTGATATTCTGTTTGACTACGATCGCCCGTTGGGGCTAGAGCTAGTGATGTTGGGGGATTTTTTAGAGGAAAAGTTGCAAAACAAAGTGGATTTGCTCAGTAAAAAAGCTGTTCGTCCCAGAGTTTGGGAGTTTATTGGCGATGAGATGCACTATGTCTAGGCGATCGCTGGCGTTATTATTGGCAGACATGATCGACTGTATCGACAAGTTGGCGATCGTCACGGCTGGCTTGAATTACGAAGAATTTTGTACTGATGTCAAAGCGTTCTATCCAGCGATGTCTTTAGTTGCAATTTTGGGTGAAGCTGCCAATCAAATTGCCAAGGTTGAAGTAACGCTACCCGACACGATTCCCTGGCAAGCAATTCGCGGGATTCGTAATCGTGTGGTACATCAATATTTCGATATCGATAGCCAAATTTTATGGTTGGTTGTTTCGGTCGAAATTCCTGGCTTGAAGGCTCCTTTACAGGAATTATTGAATATTTATAATGCTCAGGGAGGAAACCCATGAAGAACGATCAGGCGATCGCCGCAAAAGGAAACAACTGTATGAGTGATTTGCCAATGGGGTGGAAGCTCAACCGCGATCGCCCTAGGAGTCATGATTGGAAAAGAGCAACAGTTGGAGAACTGATCGATGGCATAGAAGCCGGTATAAATGTTAAGTGCGAAGAGCGTCCACCCCTACCTCATGAATTTGGTCTTGTAAAGATTAGTGCTGTTACATGGGGAACATTTGATGATGAGAAAAGTAAAACACTTCCTCCTAATCAGCTAATACCTGAATCAACTCGAATTAGAGTTGGAGATTTCCTTATTTCTCGTGCCATTGAATTAGTTGGAGCATGTGTAATTGTAGAGCGTGTCACACACCCTGTGTATCTCTCCGATAAGGTTCTTAGGGTTCTAGTTCGAGAAAATTATAAGCAATGGCTCTTATTATGGTTGCGTTCTAAGAATGGTCGATCTCAAATAGAGCAGCTTGCTAGTGGAAACCAGCTATCTATGAGGAATCTGACACAAGCAAGTCTAAAATCTATTAAGTTGAAGCTTCCTTCTGAAGATGAGCGAGATGAGATCATCCGGCGAGGTGAAAAGCTGTTCAAAGCCATTGATTTGATCGAGCAGGAATATCAAAAAGCCAGCAAACTGCTTGACCGATTAGAGCAAGCCACCCTCGCCAAAGCCTTCCGGGGTGAGCTTGTACCCCAAGACCCCAACGATGAACCCGCAGCGGTATTGCTAGAGCGGATTCGGGCCGAACGGTAGACACAGCCCAAGGGCAAAGCGGTAAAATCGAAGCAGTCACAAAGTCGAGGTACAGGATGAGTCCTCTCCTAGAAAAAGTCTTAGCAGAAGTCGCTCAACTCGATCCCAAAGAGCAGTTACAACTCGTCTCCTATCTGGTCAACCGTTGGCAACAACAGCCGAACCTATTTGCAGATAAAAAATTCAGCCGTAAAAACTTGTTTGGTTGTATGCAGGGCAAAATAAAAATCGCCGAAGATTTTAATGCCCCACTCCATGACTTTGCCGAGTATATGTGATGAAGTTATTGTTAGATACGCATATCTTCATTTGGTTGATAGACGGCAATCAAAATCTTAGCCAAACTGCCAGACAAGCAATAGAAGATGAAAGCAATCGTTTGTATCTCAGTATTGCTAGCCTATGGGAAATAACCATTAAAACTAGCCTGGGCAAACTCGAACTTGGAATACCACTCGAACAGATCGCAACCAATTTTATCCTTCCCAGTGGCATTGAAGTTTTACCAATTCATCTCCCGCATTTATTCGTGTTACAAACTCTACCCTTCCATCACCGAGATCCATTCGATCGATTGTTGATTTCCCAAGCCAAATCTGAATCGTTAACGTTGGTATCCGAAGATAGCTTGTTTGAGCAATATGAAGTGGAGACGCTTTGGTAAGTCATTTTATGTTATTCGGCGATCGCCTTGAGCAAGCCACCCTAGCCAAAGCCTTCCGGGGGGAGCTAGTGCCCCAAGACCCCAACGATGAACCCGCAGCGGTATTGCTAGAGCGCATCCTAGCCGAGAAACAAGACTCGCCAAAGCGTAAACCTATAAAATCGCCCTAGAAATCTAGACAGCGAAGCTGACGATCGCCCCGATTGTCACTCATCTACAATCAGACTAGCACTAGTCAGGTACCACTGATGACTTCCATTCCGGCCAAGCCATCCCCACTCCATCGCTATCCCGATTGGAAGCTCGAAGATGCCAAAGCTCGGTTTAGTGAAGTCGTTTTGCTAAGGGGAGGTTGGGAGGGGTTTGATGAATTGTATATTCAACACAAAACGGTATCACTACAAGAAAAAGCCAATCACCAGGGATAAAAACGCATGACATCTTTGTTAGACAATGCAATATTTGGGAATGAAAGTTCCAACCTGCTAGTTGGCACCCCAGCAGCAGACACAATATTTGGAGGCCAGGGCGCGGATAATATTGTTGGAGGGGCAGCAGCAGATTTCCTCTACGGCAATACTGATGCCGATGTTCTCTATGGATCTCAGGCCGATGACTTCCTTTTCGGTGGCCAAGCCAATGACTTAATTCTTGGGGGTCAGGGCGATGACGAGATCTCTGGCGATGACGGTAACGATACGATTCACGGGGATCAAGGAGCTGATCAACTCACTGGAGGTTCAGGAGCAGATACCTTTGTGGTTGCCCCTGGAACCGGAGGATCGAGCCTTTCCCAGGCTGATTTAATCCTTGACTTCGCTGTTGGGGAGGATGCGATTCAACTCACAGCAGGGTTGACCTTCGCCGATCTGGAGATTTTGACGAACGGAGAAAACACCGTCATTCAAGATCAAACAACCGCTGAAATTTTTGTCGTTCTGCAAGGCGTTGACCAGGAGACCGTGACTGAAGACAGCTTCTTGTTTGAACGTTCGGCTTTGCCTCCTGCAGATTCTCCTGATGAACCCCCAACGGAGGAACCAGAGGAACCAGACGTTCCAGACAGTGTAGATTTTGAACCCCCAGTCCTTGACGCGAGGCTAGCGAACGATACCGGCGGAAACGGCAAGGATCTGATCACCTCCGATCCAAGGGTAATTGGCAGTTTCAGCGATAACGTTGGCATTGATCATCTGGAAGTTAGTCTGAATGGCGGCGACTTCACCACGGTCTTTCCCACTTTCAACAGTGCGGGCAACTTTATCTTGGCTCGCGGCGATCTGGAATTCCTTCAGGAAGGTCGATTAACTGACGGGGACTACACGGTGAAACTACGAGTTGTAGATACTTCTGACCTAGTGTCTGAAGTAGCAACCGTAACCTATACCTTGTCAACCCAAAGACCTCCAGTTGACCCCCCAGACACTCCCCCCGTTGATCCTCCAGAACCGACTCCTCCCCCCGAACTGCCTGATCCCGAAGTGATTCGGGATGCGCCGATTGTGGTGATTGATCCCCCCGTGCCAACGCCGCCCCCCGCCATTGGAACGGGTACAGAACGTCCTGTATTGGAAGATCCAGGTAATACAGTTGCAGAAGCCTTGGCGATCGCAGGCAGTTCCGGTACCTTGACTTACAAGGAGCAGGTGGGGGAATCTGATCCCGATGACTTCTACGATATTTCGGTGGGAGCCAGTAGCAACCTGATTCTTTCTTTAACTGGGCTGAGCCATGATGCCGATCTGTTCCTCCTGGACAGCGCGGGCAACGTGATTCAAAGTTCGGAGGGGGCTGAAAGCGCCGATGAATTGATCACGCAACCCTTGGAATTTGGCACTTATGTTGTTCAGGTGAAATCCTATGACCTAGAAACTACAAACTATGCCCTCAACATCACGCTGACTTCTAACCTGCCAGGAATTACCACTGATGCTCCAGATGGAGTAGTCGAGCTGTTCACCGCTGAATCTTCCCAATTAATTCACCTTGAACCCTATATCGATAACGGTGGCACCTTTTTCCAGGGATTCCGCAATGATCCCCAGTTTGCGGGAATTGATGGCCGGGGCTTTTCGACCGTGATCCTTGATACTGGCATTGACCTAGATCATCCGTTCTTCGGGTCAGATACCGATGGTAATGGCGTTGCCGACCGGATCGTCTTCAGCCACGACTTTGCCGATAATGACACTGATGCTAGCGACGTTGATAACCACGGCTCTAACGTTTCTAGTATTGTTGCCTCCCAGGATGAATTCGAGACTGGCATGGCTCCCGGCGCAAATATCATCCATTTGAAAGTATTCCCTGATGATCCCAACAGCGATGTAAACGTAAATTATGCCATTGAACAAGCCATGCAGTGGGTTGCACGCCATGCCGATGAATACAATATTGCTAGCGTCAATATGTCCCTGGGTTCCGCTAACTATGCAGAACCAGTTAACGGTTATCTGTCGGATGAACTTTTGCTCCTAAGGCTGAAGAACGTAATTGTTGTCGCTGCCGCTGGAAACGACTTCGGTAAGAATAATAGTGCTCTGGGTGTTGCTTACCCTGCCGCTGACCCCAGTGCTTTAGCAGTGAGTGCAACCTGGGATGAGGATGTTAATACGTATATACCTAATCCTGCAATATTTGGAGCACCAATACCGTTGCCAATCCTTTTTGAGCACTCAACGGACTTTTCTACAGATGCTTATCGAATTATCAGTTTCTCCCAGCGCGATCCAAATTTAACTGACATCTTTGCACCGGGGGGTTTGATTACCGGGGCAAACGCCAATGGAGGCACAGTTGACCAATCAGGAACCAGTCAGGCTGCTCCCCACATCGCTGGAATTGCCGTTCTCGCTCAGCAACTGGCCGTTCAGGAGTTGGGTCGTCGTCTGACGTTTGATGAATTCAGGGACGCGATGATCATCTCAGCTAATCCTGTTATCAATGACGGAGACGATGAAAACGATAGCGTCACCAATACCGGGTTGGATTATCCCTTTGTGAGTGTTCAGGGTTTGGGAGAATATATCCTTTACTTGGCGAGCATCGAGAATCCGGAACCGCCGCCACCACCGCCAATTCCGGTCACTCAGTACAACTTCGTTTACCTTTACGATGGAGGGACGGGAACCAGTAACGAAGGTTATTCGGGTTATACCTATGCCGAGCCTGGAACCTTTACGGTAGGAAGCTTGTACGATCCGTTCTCAGGGTTCAATGAAAGAGGCACAAATGGAGCGTACTTCATCAGGAGTGAACAGCCAGCTCCTAGCGAAGCGCTCCTGGGTCAGACATACGTCGAGCGGTACATTGCAGACTTTGCCATCGAAAACTTAGTCAATGTTAATACTGCTGTTCCTTACTACTTCAGTGTCGGCAGTCCCTCAGGGTTTAATGGGATCGGCAGTGAATATGACTATGTTCAGACTGTGGATGCAGGTGGACAGCGAATCGTTTCTGATGACTTTGGGCAGGATTACTATGCTGCAAACATTTATGATGATGAGCTAGGTGAGATAGATGGGCCTATTGGTATTATGCTTTGAGTCTGAGGATTGAATGAACCCACGAAACGTTAATCGCAACTGTCAGACTAGTAAATTCACTTGTGTGGCAGTTGTATTAATAGTCAGACATCTGAGTTACAGCGGTTCTCAATTCAGTTTGGCCTGAACGGCGCGTCAGCGCACCTAAAACTGCACCCGAACTAACCGTCTGCACTGAGGGGAGTAATCTCCTTGTACTCTACAAGTTTGGTCTTTTTTCCTCTGAATCGATTCCAGTGAAACTTGAACTGTCCTTGAAATAGAGGAAACTTACCCACTACGCAAGACCAGGCATATAGTAAAGCATCTTTGGATGTCAATCCTTGCATTTTGAAGCGCAGGTAAATCCGTAAAATCATCAGGGGATAAATTAGAAGTACGAGCAAACTCCAACCCTGAGTTGACCACGCCAGCCCTAAGGCTAGAATTGGCGGAGTGAGTCCCCAGAACCAAATACTGCGACTTTCCTTAACCCAATGTTGATCCGGGCTACGTCCATGGAGCCAAGCTCCCTCTGCATAGGAGTGCCCCGTCCGAATATTGCGTTTCCACCATTGGCTAAAGCGGTGAATGTCCGCATCATGCCAAGTCATCTCAGCATCGACTCGAAGAATTTTCCAGTCAGCTTGGCGCAATCGCACGCAGAGTTCTGGTTCTTCTCCCCCAATCAAGCTGGGGTTAAAACCGCCAACGTGTTTGAAGGCAGCAACCCGCATCATTGCGTCTCCATGACAGTATTTCACTTCTCCCAGGGGAGTATCCCATTCAATATCCGCCAAACGATTATAGACAGAGGCTTCAGGAAAGCGCTCTCGCCGTCGCCCAGAAACAACTGCACATTCAGGGTGGGTATCTAGTTCTTGCATCCCCCGTTGAATCCAATCTGCTCTCAGTTCACAGTCCCCATCTACAAATTGGACATATTCAATTTCCGGGACGATTTCAATTAATCGGTCAAAGCCTTCGTTTCGAGCCCGAGCTGCACCAAAGGGTTTAGCAGGATCAAGCTCAACACTTTCAACGCCAAGCGATCGCGCCACCCCAACACTGCCATCCGTAGAAGCCGAGTCAACATAGACCACACAGTCCACTTGACCCACGACAGAATTCAGGCAGCGCCGCAGGCGTTCGCCCTCATTCCGACCAATTGCAACCAGCCCAATTTTTGCCATCTCTCCACTCCTCAAGTTTGAAGATTCAGTAGGTTAAGGATTTTGTTTGATAAAATCCATCAGAGCATCATACCTCGAAGAACTTGCTTGACTAACATGTTCTAAAGCACCCCAACTACCCCATTTACTATATCGCCCAATATCTGAAAAGTGCATAAATAAAGTTCGAGTTCCACTAGAATCTTTCCAGGCATTGAGCATTTCCATGTAACGATCATAAAATTCAGGTTGGCGATGGAGTTCGATAAAAAACTGAGTCAATTTCTCATTGTTTTTGACCTGCTTCTTGCCAACAACATGACTTCCTCCTTCGTAAATTAATAGCTCTAGTCCCTTGGCTTGAGCTACTTTAGCATAGTGATCAAAGCGTTCAACCAGACTGGCTGTCGAATCATCTTTGTCCTTCAAAACACTGTTGTCTTTGAGTTGCTTGAATGCAAGTTTGAACTCGTCTACACTCGGATCGGTTAACCAGGATTCAACCGTTTTTTCATGTTCTAATTCTCCTAAACGACCACTAAAATAGGCCGTAATTGCGAGGGCATCAATTCCATGTTGATAACAGGGCGCTTTTTCCCACTGTTCACAATTTAAGACTTGATCAGCGACCCAGCGATTGCCCGTATGGGTGGCCATCACACACTTAACTCGCTGGCTCTCCTGGCCAAAGGCTTCCTTCCAGGCATCACACATCTGAGCCGAACGAACGCCGTAGGCTTGATGGAGGGCCTGCTGTCCTAAGGGGTGATTCTGGGCTAGCCATTGATGTTGCTTGAAAATGGGATTCCAGACTTCATTGGAATATTCAACATAAATCGTTAAGCGGGGGTCTACTAGATCTTTTGCCATCTGGGCAAAGTTCTTGATGTATTCATCGGTTGCCTGATGGGGCATATTGAACCAGGGATCAGCTTGAAGTTGATTGGCGAGGCTGGCCATCACTTCCAAGGGCACGCCCTTGTCATAGCCGTAGGATGCATCTTCAACCTTGGGGCGATCGCGCCATTCTTTTTGAGGAGAGTGGTTGGTTGCCATCCAGTCCATAAACCTGAGGGCTTTAAACGGCTTTGTTTTAGTTAGAAACTCAGGATTAAAACGCTCTTGCTGATAGGTCTGTTCATACTGGGCCGACATCACGCGAATATTACGGAGGTAATTGCCGTTGCGTTGGGGATCGGTTGCGGTAATGGTTAGCTGCATTCCTTTGCGGGAAGGAGTCACATTTAGGACATCTCGACCAGGAGCAGACTGGGCTGAATTCTTTTCCGCGTCCATGCCATAAATAATCGTGCCCTCTCCGTCATAGAGAACGACATATGACCCCCCTGGATAGGGATCTGTCCCGCGATTCAGAACAGTGGTTACTCGAGTAAATTCTGGGGCATCTTCTGGAGCAGGCAACGCCTTGACCCAACCTGATGCATCCAGATTGAGTTGATCCGATTCCTTGGTGTCCCACTTGCCCGTACATCCTGGGTCAGTTCGCCGATTGCACTGAGTAATCCAGGGACGAGCAGATTTGAAGACATCAATAAAGGGCATCTGAGTTGAGTGGTTGGCAATCCCACTCAAATTCACTCCCAGAGCCAGAGTAGGGCGGGAAGACTGGGCCAATACTGTGGGTTCAGGCTGGCCATAATTGTCTCTGCTCCAAGGGCGATACATCACAAGAGCTACAATCAAAGTCAAGCTGAAGACTAGGAGAAAACTAATAAACCGAAGTTGATTGCGAGTAAAAAAGTCCTGGAAACGAAAAAAAGCCATCGCTTACACAGTTCTATAAGGTGATCTATCAGGTTACAGACTTCGAAAAAGCCAATCGCTCCCTGGCCATCCCAAACTTCGGTGCAAAAATCCTATCAATAACACCTAAATGACACCCTATAAAGATTGCGATTCCATGTTCAAAATGTCCAAGAAGGTTGCAGGGTGTTGGCTTATTTAACTGTAGCCCATTTCAAACTGAAGTGGTAGTTGGCATTCATTTGTAACTTTAGCTAGGCTAGTACAGTCAAGAACAATATTGTGTGAAATGATTGTATGATTCATCTCTTTTTCAAGGAAGAGTGAGTTTTATATAGGTCTGCATAGGGTTAGTGCAGTGTCAGCTTTAGAATTCATTTTTCTCCCATTGTCGGCAGCAAAATAATTTAGGGGGATCGGGATTTAAGGGAATCGGTAAGTGCTTAAAATCACAGCCGACCCCTGTTCAAATATCCTTTAATTATTATCGTACTTGTCCTAAGGTGATCTGGATGGCAAACCCACTTTTTTTGAGACTGCTAAGTTGCTGAATTAGGTTGTGTGGAAGCCTCTTGTCAAAACTAGGTCAAATCAGTTTCCAGGGAGAGCATGGAGGACTTACAAGCGTCCTATGGAGATTTAGGATATTCTGACTTTCTTGGAGAAAAAGTTGTACATATAAGAAGGATTTTAGGGAAGGATAGAATATGTCTCTTGCAAAATCTTTACAAGAATCTTACATGAACTCGACCAAGTTTTACATTAAACCCTGTGTTCTTAACAGGTGTCAGAGTTAAACTAGAAGCGAAGGGCATCTAAACATGGGAACTCTTCTAGAGTTTGATTGAGATTATGTAATTCTACCCATGATGATTATTATTTATCAAATACTGGACAACCTACAGACCAACATCGTCAGTGTTGTAAAGTTTGAGCCAGATATAAAAGTACAACTCCCTAAGAGCCTTTACCTTTGCTTTACCTAAGGTTGGGTACATTTTTTGGCCTAATAGGCTGGTTGTAATGAAATGTTCTGAATTTAACAGTTAATCCTAAGGATCTGAGATGTCTTTTAACTCTGAAAATATCAATGGTGTTCTGGGAGATATCCAGCAAATTTCCCAAGAATTGTTAACCACAACTGCTAGTGATGAACTAGCATTTTCCACCCTCATTAGCACTGTCTTTAGGGATAGCGATAACCCTGCAATAGTAGAGCAACTGCGGCAGGCTTGGGCCAGTGGAGACTTCAGTCAGTTACCAACGATTGACATTCGCTCGGCCCAAGAAATTAATGGCGGGGCGGGAGCTTATGCAGCCTCGACGAACACGATTTATCTGTCTCAAGAATATCTGCTCCAGAACATTAATACTCCTCAAGTTGTTGCTGAAGTCTTGCTCGAAGAAATTGGTCACTTTGTAGATGCTCAGATTAACTCAGTAGACTCCCAGGGAGATGAAGGCGAGTACTTCTCAGCTCTAGTTCGGGGTGTTACTCCCAGTAGCGGGCAACTTCAAGTCCTGCAAGCCGAAAATGACGCTGCTACTGTTTTACTCGATGGAACCTGGACTCAGCTCGAAAATGCGGTTCTGAGTTTTTCTGGAGATATTCAGCAGCTTGCCTCTCTGGGAAATTTTTGGTGGAATGAGGCAACACAACCTGCCCCGACTTATTCAGAACATCGTGCCCCTAGAGCTAATGTCTTACAATTTTTTGAGGAAAGTCAAAATGTCTTACTGTCAGAAGATATCGAAATTAGCTTCGTCAATGATTGGGACAATCTGACTAATTTAAACACACTCCCAGCAGGCATTACCGTTGACAGTCATTATGTCTATCTGAATCGGCCCATAGGTCAGGGAAATACGATTGAAGTCACAGCAACTCTCACCTTTGATGCACCGATTGTTGGGGTCATGGGAGATCCATCTCTGATCAATCCCAGCAATAGTTGGTTTGTTCCCTATACAGCCAGACCTATTTCTCCTCGTGGCACCCTGGACATGACAGACAATGGTTTGGATGTTGTTGAGATTAATGGGAATACATTGACGGTAACTTTCAAGAATACGTCAGCCATGGATCCGTTGCGGGTAATCACCTCGGATGGAATGCCAACGCCAACACCAACACCTGACCCAACCCCGACCCCAACTCCAGTTCCAACTCCTACCCCCACTCCTGAACCCAGTCTGCCAATTCGCATCGAAGCAGAGAGTCTGGCCTTGTCAACAGGTTACAGGGTGGCGACTGGAGCTTTTGCATCGGCTGGCCAGTATATTGGCCTAAATGATAATCTCGTTGCCGAAGGTGAGTCGCGAACTGCAACGACCACGTTTACTGGAGATGCTGGAGTATACGAGGTCACCATTAGCTACTTTGATGAAAATGATGGGGTTTCCGATGCAGCGTTCACCCTGAATGGCAATCCGGTTGAGACCTGGCAATTTGATGCAGCGTTGCCAGGAAGTCGCCCTGCAGCAAATACCCAAACGACTCGTACCTTAACCCAGTTGGTTACGCTTGCTCCAGGAGATACAATTGGGCTTCAAGGCAGTAGAAACGCAGATGAACTGGCTCGCTTCGATTACATTGAGTTGGTATTGCAGCCCGATCAAAACCAGGCTCCCACAGCCATCGCCCTCAGCAACAACACCGTTAACGAAAACGCAGTCGAAGCTGTCATCGGCAACTTAACTGTTACTGATGTGGATGACACCAGCTTTACCTACAGTGTTAGCGATGCCCGGTTTGAAGTGGTAGATAACGCGCTGAAACTCAAAGCAGGTCAGTTCCTAAATTACGAAACTGAACCTAGTGTTCTAGTAACTGTTACGGCAACTGATTCAGGTTCTTTGAGTACCACTCAAGAATTCACTGTTACTGTCAACAACGTTAATGAAGCACCCACAGCCATCGCTCTCAGCAACAACACCGTTGACGAAAACGCAGTCGAAGCAATCATCGGCAACTTAACTGTTACTGATGTGGATGACACCAGCTTTACCTACAGTGTGAGCGATGCCCGGTTTGAAGTGGTAGATAACGCGCTGAAACTCAAAGCAGGTCAGTTCCTAAATTACGAAACTGAACCTAGTGTTCTAGTAACTGTTACGGCAACTGATTCAGGTGATTTGAGTACCACTCAAGAATTCACTGTTACTGTCAACAACGTTAATGAAGTACCCACAGCCATCGCCCTCAGCAACAACACCGTTAACGAAAACGCAGTCGAAGCAATCATCGGCAACTTAACTGTTACGGATGTGGATGATACCAGCTTTACCTACAGTGTTAGCGATGCTCGGTTTGAAGTGGTAGATAACGCACTGAAACTCAAAGCAGGTCAGTTCCTGAATT
>JBOFUV010000011.1:0-26546 GCA_051652765.1 Microcoleaceae cyanobacterium
GAATATTGTTCGTTTAGTCCATTGGTTACATGGAGTTCCTTTTTCCGCCACACGATGTTCTCATTTCGCTTCCCTTGCTCCCACAACTTTACTCCTGTAAACCAAGATTAAGTTCGCCAGCAGTATCAACCTTGGGGGATTTAGGGGGCAAGTGCGTAAGTCCTGACCCTCTCTAACGCCAATTTCCCACCAGAACGTAGGCTGCCCAATAAATGGGAGCATCATAACGATCCCGATCCTGCAAAAACGCCAACTGAGCCTGACGCAGAGCTTCGGCTCTAGAGGCACCTTTGACCAAGTGTTCATAGAAATGACCCACAAATTCAACGGCTGAGGCATCGTTCAAGCTCCACAGGGAAGCAATCGTACTCCTCGCCCCTGCCCGAACCGCCATGCCCGCTAGTCCCAGAACTGCGCGATTATCTCCGGGAGCAGTTTCGCAAGCACTCAGAACCAAGAGGTCAATCGCTTGGGTTTGGTTTTGTTCCCGACTGCGAAAAAGAGTGTCCAATTGGATAATATTAATTGGGCCATCTGAAGCTAGAATAAACGTCTTTTCGGCCTGGGAACTGAACTGACCATGAGTTGCCAAATGAACAATTTGAAAGGGGGCTGAATTAATTTGGGCGGTTAAAGCGGGAAGACTAAATGCTTCATTCAATAACTGTTTAGTTTCAACGCCTATAGTTTGAATTTTCCGTAGTTCTTCAGGAACGTTAGGCAAGGTTGAAAATTGTGCCTGAAAAGCTGGAGGCGGATCGACCAAACCCGCACTTAGAATCTTTAGAGGTCGAGACATTAACTTGGGATCAACCAGTTGTAAGCCCGGTTCAATGGCGATAGGATGTTTTTCAATTAAATAGTTTTTCCCGTCATAAAGGGCAGCCATCGGAATATTTCGCAGTTCCCCATCTAACACGAATACCAGGGTTTCATCTCCTGTAAACTGGGATTCAACGGGCTGAATTAACCAGCGATAAACCTGTTGGGACAATTGCTGAATTTCTTGATAAGCGTAGGGTTTTTGCAGTTGAATTCTCAGTTGTCTGAGGACTTTAGTTAATTCTAGTTTTGACAGAGTCGTTCGGTAGTGAACCAGTTGAGCATCGGGCAAACTCGCAATCACTTCCAGACGGTCATCCAAGATAATTCCATAAATTACAACGGCTTCGGGATCAATTTCGTCAATCAATTGCGGTTTTGCCTCTAAACAAGCATCCCGAAAAAAGTTATCCAACTCCGCCAATTGCAACCCTTCAATCACTTGCCGTGCTCGTTTTAGATGCTCTTGAGAGGGAGTTTCAGGTTGTAACAACAGATCCACGAACTCTCGATAAACCGGTTCAACCCGATCGCGAAAGTCAAACTGGACATCCTGACTCACCGCCACCAAATCCCGCCGCAAGGATTGCAAGGTTTGAACAGCTTGATTGTAGGCTGCGATCGCCCCCGACAGATTTGCAGGTTCCTGATGGCGCAGAATCCGCCCCAATTGCCACTGCCATTGATAGGTAACCTCATCCGCCTGAATCGATTGCGCCAAGAGTAACGCCTCTTCCGTGTAGAGCCTAGCCCGTGGCCAAGCTTGGCGCTGTTCAAACAGTTCTCCCAAATATCCCAAACCGTAGGACTGAGTTCGGCGATCGCCCAACCGGTTTGCTTGCTCCCAGGCAGTGGTTAGGATGCGCTCTGTATCTTGCATCAGGGCAGGTTCCGACCTGGATAACTTCAATAGACTTTGAGCCAGATCCAACCTCGCATAAATTGCCGTTCGACCAGGGGGAAGTGTGGAAATTGCCGCTTCAAGTTCAGGCCAGTTGGCCATTTGTGAACTAATTTTGGCTTGAACTTGGCTAGCAAGTTCTGGGCTTTTGTGTTGATCCCAGGTTGCTGCAAGGTCTAGTAAGAAACTCAAGGTATTTAATCTTGCTCGAATTTGACTCGATACATTAGTAGAACTTGCAGCCTGTTGATAGCAAGTCAAGGCAGTCAGAGCCAATTTCTGAGCCGTTTCCACGTTCCCCAACTCCTGTTCACGCTGATAGATTCCCTGGACAAGAGTTGCCAAACTCAATTGAGTTTCTTGAACAGTTACAACAGATTTTAAGCGCTGAGCAATGTCTAAAGCTTGATGCAAAGCTAATCCTGCAGATAGATTAGAAGAATCCTGATTCAACTGGTGAGCAGTGTCTAAAATCTGACAAGAAAATGGATCAAGATCATCTACATTACCCAACTTGCCCAACACCCGCAGAACATTTCCAAGATGATGAAATTGAGTAACTTTTAGCAGTGAATCTGGTCTTGATCGCAGTAATTTCTCGGCTTCAACTAGGGTTTGTTCAGCCCGAGGATATAACCCTAACCCCTGTAATGCTTGGGCTTGATTCACTAAACTTTGAGCAATGTCATCGGGTTGATTCAGAGTTCTGTAGTGAGTTTCTGATGCTTGCCAAGCGGCTAATGCCTCAGCAGATTCACCCAACGCAAACTGCAAGTTCCCGCGAATGGTTAACGCTTGAGCAAGGACGTTTGAAACCTCCATGTGATCTTGATCTAGAGAACTCAGTAATTCTAAGCTGTCCGCGATCGCCTGAGTTGCCTTGTTCCATGCGCCCAACTGTTGCCAACAGAGGGAAAGATTACCGAGAGAAACTGCCCGTCGGAGTGGATCTGATTCATGGTTTGCCAAGTCTTGCCACACCCTCGCTGCTTCCTCAAAATTACCGACTTGGTAGAGGGTTTGACCCCGTTGCTCAAAGTCAATGTTAGACTTTGGGGTCTCAGCAATTAAACTGGGAGCAGTCGTAATTTCAGAGAAACTATTAATAGCTTGAGACTTCAAGTTGATGGTTTGAGATTGAAAGTTTGAAGACTTAAGGCTTAAAAATTCAAATCCAATGGCTTGAGGTTGAATATGCAGCCCAAAGACAATCAGAAAACTCAGCAAGGCATACAAAATATGAGGAATAATGCGCCGTATAGACTGAGAAAGATGTGATGCTATAGTAAAAATATTTTTAGGAGAAGCTCTCATAAATTTGATGAAAAAGTATAGAGTGCTCGCTTTGATGCTTTGGAAAAAATTTTAGAAAAAAAGTAACCACTAGGAACATAACTGCATGGCACATCTAAAAGTAACAGTCCCAGAAAATTCACAAAACATCCTAAGTATCGTCACCATCAACGCTCCGTTAGAAAAAGTATTCGAAGCGTATACCAAAGAGGAACTCTTTACGAGCTGGTGGTGTCGCGGCAATCTGATGAAAGTGTATCACTTTGATTGTAAAGACGGCGGGAGCTGGCACGTTGCTGAACAATCAGAAGACGGTAACGAGTATGAGTTTACTGGCTGTTTTCACGAAGTCGCTAAAAACAAACGGATTGTGCAGACGTTTGAATTCTTGGGTATGCCGGAACGTGGACATGTCATGCTAGAAAAAGCCGAGTTTGTAGCGATTGACGAACATACGACTGAGATTCGTACACACAGCACCGCGATGAGCCAAGCAGACCGTGACGGTATGGTCGCAAGCGGCATGGAAAGCGGCTGGAGCCAATCAGTTGAAGCCCTCGGCAAGCTTTTAGAATCAGCCAACTAGTTAGCAAACGCTCACGTGAACCGTTATGCCGCTGGGTTGCTGGTTGTAATGCTCCTACCGAATTCATCCCTAAAATTAGCAACGCCGAACTTCAAAGCACTGTCCTACCGATCCCTTGGCCTTACATTATCTGAATCTTAAACACGAATCGATAGCCTTCCGCTACGTTCCCATAGACAGCTTGAGCAGCCTAACAATTGAGTTCACCCGCCGCTAACAGCTTCGGAATTAATCCGATTTTGGGCGATCGCCTACGTTCTCTCACTCAGAAAGTTCTAAACAACCATGAACAAAGTCTGATTACACCGCGTCTTGTGTTATCAAGGACTTAAGGTCTATTAAAAGACTCAAGGTTCCTCAGGTTTAGTCGCGCAGGAGTTTAGAATGGGGTTTGGTGTTTCTCGGATGAATCACTGCACTCAAGTGCTAGCTGGGACTATCACCGTGGCAGCATTGGTGATGAACGCTCACAGTCAAGCCTGGGCAAAAACCGCTCAACAAGTTGCCGAGATTGCAGCCCCGATTACTGTTCAAGTCAATAGTCTCCTCGGGGATGGTTCTGGGGTAATTATTGCTAAAGTTGGTAGAACCTATACGGTGTTGACCGTCAATCATGTTGTTGAAGATCCGAATACGGTTTACAGTATTCGCACGTCTGAGGGGGAGAGTTATCAAGCCACCCAAGTGCTCCGGCTTCAAACAGACAACACTGAACCCGATCTGGCCGTTGTTCAGTTTGAAAGTGAGCAAGACTATCCCGTTGCAACCCTGGGGGATTCAGAACAGGCTGTCATCGGCGCACAGATTTATGTCTACGGCTATCCCGCAACAGGGGGGTTAACCGGAGTTGAACGGGAGCCAGAACTTTCCCCTGGATTGGTAACCAGCCGTCCCAAGAGTCGTCCAGAAGGCTATAACCTACGCTACCAAGCCGTCACCTGGAGTGGCATGAGCGGTGGCCCGGTGTTTAATGTGGAAGGTCGATTGGTAGGTCTCCATGGCCAGGGAGAGTTTGGTTTTGCTCAAACCAGTTCGGGGGATGTAGCCCCGATTAAAACGGGATTTAATGCGGCGATTCCGATTAATTTATTCACCAACCAACTCTCAAAGGCGAAACTTAGCCTCGACTCCCTCAAGATTGACAAGACTCCTATTTTGGTTAGTCCTGTTTCCCTGGAAACTCCAACTGACGCTCAAGGGTTTTACTTCCAAGGGTTGACTTTTTTGGATCAAGGGGATGCCTGGGAGGCGATCGCCCAGTTTAATCAGGCGATCGCCCTAGACCCTAGTCTTCCCGAAGTGTATTTCAACCGAGGAATCGCTCGCACGTTGTTGGCGATGAATGAACCTACTCGCAGTCCCAATCCGATCGAAGACTATACTGAGGCGATCAAATTGAATCCGGGCTACGCCGATGCTTACTACAATCGAGGTCTCGTCTATGCAGGGTTAAACCAGTTTGCACAGGCGATCGCCGACTTTGAAACAGCCGCAGGATTGTACCTCCAACTGGGACGGGAAGATGCTTACCGAGAAGCGATCCAACACATTGAAAAGCTTCGAGGGAATCGTTCGCTGAGGTGATTCTGCTAAGGTGATTTTGAGCAGTCACGAACTCCTGAAAGTTTCCTGAAAGTTTCCTGAAAGTTTGGAGAAATTAAATCTGAATTGATTCTGGATGTAACACACAGCATTTGAGATTCAAGTGAGTTTTTTTTTGAGATTATGTCAAGGGCAAATCAACTTGTGTCAGAATAAAAGGGGCTATTGGTTTAATAGTTTGCTAACTAAATTTACCTAGAATCTATCCACAAGAGTGACATGGCTAAACGAGCCAAACCTGTTGAAAATCAAGCTTGGTCACCTGAAAGTATTGACCCGGTAAAGTTGTTAGTACAGCATAATTTTCTGTTCAGAGGCTTAGATGAAACTTGTCTGATTCCTGATTTGCAACCCGAACAATTGCTGCGGGAAAAATTTTATTCCAATCGTCCCATCTATACCGCTTTCAGGCCCAGTATTTCTTTGGAATACCTCTATGCCCTTGTCGAAGGAGGGCCTGTCGTGATGCGAAGTACGCCTTTGGATCGAATTATTGCTATCACCTATCCAGGGGGATGCTTTGGAATGCAAAATCTGGCCTTTGAATATGGCAAGGTCGTGCGTGCCTTTCCTAGTTTAGTAGAGGCTCATAAAACAACAGATGTCGTTAAGATTCCCTTGGCAGTTGTCCAAAAGCTCTATGAAACGAGTGAACTTTTTCGAGAGCGATATGGACTTCTATTTGAACTCCAGGAAAAGTTTCAATATCACCTGCTCAATTGCAGTACCTATCCTCCCCAAGCGGTTGCTGCATTATTTAGGGCGTTGATTTATCAAGAACGCACCTTAGGGAACCAACCCCAAGCGGATGGAACATTTGTGTTTGATTTGCCGATTGATATCATCGCTCGTGCCTGCCAATTGAACCATCGCACTGTTGAACAAGTGTTGAAAGGGATGATTCAGGTGGGCCTTCTCCAAGCCAGTAAATCATCTGAGATCCATGGGGATTTAGTTCAGGTTACTCATCCTGAAGAGCTAAAGTCGGTCTATGGCGCAACTCGAGATAAAGTTGCTTGGTGGCCTTTGCGGTAAGGGTTCAGTTAGCTCTGGCCCAGTACTCAAAGATCATGTTCAACCCCCTAAGATTCATTCTGATGTCGTAAGGTGTAATTGTTTTTAGTAGTGGAATTCCGACCACTCAAATGTTCTTTTTATTTCTGGTTACTGCCAATGTGGCCAATCATTGGTTTTCTGTCTTTTGTACTTTGCCATCTGTTGTGGTTAGTTAATCCGGGGCTGTGGGTTTTGGGTCAAGAACCCAACTACACAACGGTGAATTTTTGGACAACCTCTGAAACGGCTACCATTCCAGTTCCCATTGCCCAACTCCCAACCTTGCCCTCCACGAGCAGCAACTTAACGCCCAGTGGCGTGGAGCGAGTGGGACTGTTAGAAGTAACAACCGTATATTTGGAGGGTCGGGCATTGTTCAAAATTGCTTCTCCGGCTGTGTTTGAACGCGGAAATCCTGGAGATCTGATTCCGGTTGAAATTCGGGCTGGACAGATTGAGGCCAATTTGAACCGCTTGATCACTGCCGACAAATATCAGGAACGTAGTGATTCCCAAACCTATGTAACGGCTTTTGATCCGAAAACTACTCAGGTATTAATTGAAGTGATCAATGGACAACCTGTACTGCTGGCGAGGGATCAATACTCCGCTGCTCCATTAACATTGTTGACCGTTACCGATACCGATGCTCAATACTACTCCGTGACCAAGGAGGTTTTAGCTAAACGTTGGCAACAAATTCTGCAAACGGAACTGACACGAGCCTTGAAAAACCGCCAACCGGAAGTGTTTAAACAGGAGTTAAAGACTGTTATTGGAATCCTGCTGAGTAGTGCGTTCACTACATTTTTATTACTCAGTCTATGGAAGTTTTTGGGATGGCGTAGAGTGGTTTTAGAAAGACAATATAAGTCTCAGCAGACAGCCTCGTTAATGGCAGAGTCTTTAACTAAATCTCATTCCCATGAACATCGTAGATTAGAAGTGATCTTCCTTTTGCAACAAGAATTTACCCTTGAACGGCGGATTCAACTGGTGATTTTTCTGCGGTGGTTTGTGTTTTGGACGTTGGTATTTACCTGGATTGCGGGAGTTTCTGCCTGTTTATATCGGTTTCCTCAAACTCGACAATTTGCCCAGAGGTTTGCCACAACCCCGATTTTGTTGCTGATTACCTGGTTTGTGGCTGGGCTGTTCAGTCGGTTGCTCAACCTAGCACTGGATCGGTTTGCTAAAGCCTGGGAAACAAATGAAATTAGTACTCTGGAAAATTTACAGCGCCGATCTCAGCGGATCTCGACCACGACTCGGGTGTTGAAAGGGCTAAAGACTGCCTCCATTTATTCAGTGGCATTGCTTTGGGCATTGCAACTCCTGAACGTGACTCCAGCATCTGTGCTTGCATTTGGTGCGTTAGTTGCCTTAGCAGCTTCCTTTGCATCTCAAAGTTTAGTCAAAGATTTCGTCAATGGCTTTCTGATTTTGTTAGAAGATCAGTTTGCGATTGGGGACTATATTGCCATTGGGAATACGGCGGGCTTGGTTGAAAATTTGAACCTGCGAATTACCCAACTCCGAACTGATGATGGCCGCTTAGTGACTATTCCTAATAGCACCGTTGTAAAAGTCGAAAATTGGACACGAACCTGGTCACGGGCAGACTTCAGAATTGATGTGGCCTACGAGACAGATATTGATCAAGCCCTGAGGATTGTTGAGCAGGTCGCCGATCAAATGGCTCAAGATCCTGATTGGGGCCCCTCTATCCTGAACCCCAAGGAAATTTTGGGAATTGATCGCCTCTCCCATGAAGGCATTGGGATTCGGATCTGGATTCGAACCCAACCGCTCAAACATTGGTTAGTGGCCCGTGAGTTGCGCCGTCGCCTCAAAATCGCCTTTGATCAAGCTGGCATTCAAATCGGCATCCCCCAGCAGCGATTGAGCGGAACCGTCTCAGACCTTGACAAACCCAGCCTGAGTTTGAACAATCAAGACGTTCAGGATCAAAAATAACTCAAAAATTCTTCAGGATCTCTTTCTTCAAAGTTAATCGGATTGGCGTTCAGCTTGCTAGCAGGTTCATCCAACTTTACAACAGACCCTCTTTGATTGGTACGGTAAATCCAGCGTTTGTTTCCACCTATAACCGTGACCTGCCATCCGGGTACAATCGCCATTGTACACA
The DNA here is from genome assembly GCA_051652765.1 of Microcoleaceae cyanobacterium. Classification (GTDB taxonomy): domain Bacteria; phylum Cyanobacteriota; class Cyanobacteriia; order Cyanobacteriales; family Microcoleaceae; genus JBHJGO01. The sequence goes on from JBOFUV010000011.1 coordinate 8,410, forward strand.
AGACATCGGGCTCAGCTAGACCTAGACAGCCATTCGGCCACATTTGGGGTTTTGCCTCAACAATGTTTAAGTCAGTTGCGGCTAGCCCAGATCGACGCACAACATCTTCTAGTACTGCCTCAGCTACCGGGGCAGGCAACTGACTCGAGGCTTGGGCAAAGTACTGTCCCGAAGTTTGGCGGCGGGTCTGTCCAACCTGAGCAGGCAAGTAACTGTTATGAACACTGTTATGAAATAGTTGAGACGTTTGAGCAGAGTATTGAATCAAAGTGAAAAGAACACCTTCTTTTGACGGTGACTTTTGGGCTCTTTCAGAGAATAACTGATCTACTTGAGTGATTCCCGCGATCATCGGCGTTAGGGGGATGACCTCGGATTTAACATTCGATTTTAAATCCAACTTAAAATCCGATTTTAAATCGGATTTAAAATCAGAGCTTAAAAGAATGTTCAGACTGCCGGGATAGGCTTGAGTGGCTATAGCTCCAGTCAATAAAAACGCTAAAATTAGAGGCCGAGGCTGTTTCTCTTGCAAGCCACGATTGCTTGCTTTAGGTTTGGGAGAAAAAAAGTTATGTTTCATCGGTAGCTTCCTTGTGAAAAGGATATCTTCAGCTTACGACTTGAAAGTTATGTACTCCTCAAAAGACGGCTCTGCCCTAACTCTTGTTTCCGGAGCCTCAAGCTCTGAACAGGATGTTTTCTAAAAACCTGAGTCAAGCCTAACCAGTCAAATTCGACCCATTAAATTTTGAATAAATAACGTGTTACTATACCTCGCATTTTAACGTATAAATTCTGCTGCGTCGAATCTTAAAAGGTGAAGTTTTAAAACTCTGACCCTTAAAATAGAGTGAATATTAGGTTAAGAATTCTTTAGAAGAAGAAGTAAAAAAGGTAATATATCTTATCGAAGTTGTATGGCTGAAGATTAAATCCTAGAATCCTGCAGGACAGTCATTCCGGTGGGCTAAGTCAGACAATCTGCCTGATTCACAAGGTTCCAGAGGGTTTCAATGTAACGATGATAGTAATGATCTAATTTTTTGTGATTGATTTAGGATTGCTGTAGTCTCTAAAACGAGTGAAAGGCTAGTTGCTATTAATGACAACTAACCTTTCATTTTTGAATATTCATAGATTCAGAATCTAAACAACAATCGGATTCATGGTTTTTCCAATTAAATTCATCACCTCCAAATAGTTTCTAAAAAATCGATAGGACGTTAGGGTTGAATCAACCAGTGTTGGTAAAGATGGAGTTAGCATTAAAGTTGTCAGAAAGGTATAAACCACTGACCCAAACAACACCAACCCCATGATTCCGAAAACCGGAATCAGTACCATATCACTGGACTTCAGGCACAAAAATGGAAACCAATCCATTCCGCCCGGAAGCGCAATCAGCGACAGGGGTATTTTGGGTGTCATGGCAAACCAAATAGGTTCAAAGATAGGTAAATTAAGTCAGGCTTTTACCAACCAAGAAAATTGAACTGACAATCTATCTAATGTTGAGTTAGAAAATTGACGCTTCAGCCTTTTCTCGCTGCCTACGGAACTAGACTCCGGACTGACAAGCAGAACTTTTAACATGCACTCAAAGTAAACCCTCTGAAGCAACTTTCTGCAAACCTTGCCCTAGCAGTCTAAGCTTTCCGTTCTAGCAATACTCTTTCCTTCATTCACTTAAAAAGTGTTTCCGGAAAATCTCGTAATTCTGCTAGATTTGGCTGTCTTTTTTCCTGCTTTTCTTTCCTTAATTCTAATATTTAGAAATATGAATCGTCAACACTTTTTCCAAGGATTTTTCCAGAACTTAAAGTGTCTAGATCAAGGGCCATTTTTGCGCCAGACACTTCCGGTTGATGGCTCCCTCTGACCAGGCTCCGATCGCAGTTGAAGCAGAATTTTACAGGGCTTTCAAGCTCTCAGGTTTGAGAACTCAGATTGATTGAGCCTTGACACTCCTCTGCGCTAACAAAATGACCGGGACAGTTTTTCATCCGGCTTCTTCTCTTAAAGTACGACTTTACTTTCTGGTACAATTAAATTCCGTGTCTATTGCTTAGCATGTATAACTTAAGGTTTACTGCATAAAACTATGATTGCTTCCCCGATTGCCGCTTCAGCAACCTTTCCCCTGACCGCCGTGATCGGTCAGGAAGCAATCAAATTGGCGTTACTACTTGCGGCTGTTGATCCAGAATTGGGCGGGGTTGTCATTGCGGGTCGGCGAGGAACTGCAAAGTCAGTGATGGCTAGGGCTTTGCACTCTTTGTTACCTCCGATTGAAGTGATCAAGGGTTCCATTGCCAACTTAAACCCAGAGGAGAACCCTGCAAATCTGCCAACGGAAGTTGTTCTAGCTCCTTTTGTTCAGATTCCCTTGGGAGTGACAGAGGATCGGCTCCTGGGTTCCGTCGATGTGGAGCAGTCCATCAAGCAAGGAGTAACGGTTTTCCAGCCCGGTCTATTGGCCACTGCCCATCGAGGAATGTTGTATATTGATGAAATTAACCTGCTGGATGACAACATCACTAATCTATTGCTAACCGTTCTGACGGAAGGCCGCAATCAAATTGAACGGGAAGGGATGAGTATTTCTCACCCTTGTTGCCCCTTATTTATTGCGACTTACAACCCAGAAGAAGGGCCATTGCGAAGTCATTTACTGGATCGGGTGGCGATCGCCCTATCTGCCGATGGAATTTTGAGTCTAGATCAGCGGGTGGCCGTCGTTGATCAAGTGTTAACCTATGCTCAATCTCCCGCAGCCTTTTTGCAACACTACACCGAAGAAATTGACAATTTAAAGACGCAAATTTTGCTGGCGCGGGAATGGTTAAAGGATGTAACGATTCAGCCCGAACAAATTCTCTATCTGGTTGAAGAGGCCATTCGAGGTCGAGTGCAAGGACATCGGGCCGAGCTATTTGCAGTGCGAGTGGCAAAAGCCTCTGCCGCCCTAGAAGGTCGCACCGAAGTCAATGCTGATGATCTGCGGCGAGCAGTGGAATTGGTAATTGTGCCTCGGGCTGTTTTTGTCGAACCCCCCGAAGATCAGCAACCGCCCCCACCGCCCCCTCCCCAAGAGCAATCCGAACAGGAACCCGAGGAGCCAGAAGACGAGGAGACTCCAGAACCCCCAGAGGAAGAGCAAACCAGTATTCCTGAGGAGTTCATTTTTGATCCAGAGGGCGTGATTCTAGATGAAAGCGTCCTCTACTTTGCCCAGATGGCCAACCGTCAGGGCAAGTCTGGCAGTCGTACCCTGATTTTTTCGGAAGACCGAGGTCGCTACGTCAAGCCCATGTTGCCCAAGGGTAAGGTAAAACGGATTGCCGTTGATGCCACCCTGAGAGCTGCTGCTCCCTACCAAAAGGCAAGACGGCTGCGTCATCCAGAACGGCGAGTGATTGTCGAACAGGGGGATATTCGTTCCAAGCGACTGGCTCGCAAATCAGGCGCGTTAGTCGTCTTTGTGGTGGATGCGTCGGGGTCAATGGCACTGAATCGAATGCAATCGGCCAAAGGTGCTGTCCTCCAGTTGCTGACCGAAGCCTACCAAAGTCGAGATCAGGTTGCCTTGATTCCCTTCCGAGGGGAACAGGCTGAGGTGTTGTTGCCGCCCACCCGTTCTATTACTGCTGCCCGACGACGGTTGGAACGAATGCCTTGCGGCGGCGGATCTCCCCTAGCCCATGGCTTGACCCAAGCTGTTCGGGTGGGGGTTAATGCCCGTCAATCGGGTGATATTGGGCAAGTGGTTGTCGTCGCGATTACCGATGGACGCGGCAATATTCCCTTAGCGCGATCGCTGGGAGAACCCATTCTAGAGGGAGAAAAGCCTGACATTAAAGGGGAACTGTTGGAAATTGCGGCCAAAATTCGCGGCCTGGGAATTAAGTTGTTGATGATTGATACGGAAAGCAAGTTCATTTCCACAGGGTTTGCCAAAGAATTGGCCCAGACTGCGGGAGGACGCTATTATCACTTGCCCAAAGCCACGGATCAGGCGATCGCCGCCATGACTCAAAATGCCTTAAAGGAAGCTATGGGATGAAAGGAGCAGGGGTTTGGTCTAGGCCCGTTTGTCGGTTGGGTCGGGCAACTTGTGATTCTGTAGAGCAGTTCGAGGTGAAACTCAACCCGTTGTGGGAGCATTGTTTGAAGGTGTTAGGTCTCTCCAGATCGGTACTAACCTGTACCTTGCTACGAGCTTTCATCAATCATTGGGGATTACTACCCTTGAGGGTGCTTCAGCGAGAGGATGTTTACAAGTGGTGCTTACAAAGAAGTGTTTACAAGCTGTTTATAAAGAAATGTTTACAAAGTTATTGCGAAAATCCTACGTTTTAAACTTTTCTCTTGACTCTGTTCCACCAAAGTTCGATGATAAGTCCAATTTGTAAAAGTTTAAGTCCATTCTTAAACCCTTAAGATCAATTTTAATTGAATCAACCCCTTAAAGAATTAGGATCAGGCACATGGTAATGTCTCAAATTTCTGAAAAAATCGCTGCTTCATCGTCACCTCCTAGTGACTCCCAAACGAGGGTGAGTCAGTTCATGCAGCAGATTCAGGATGAGATTTGCACGGCCTTGGAACAGCTTGACGGGGGGAGCCTATTTCAGGAAGATTCCTGGGAACGCCCGGAAGGGGGCGGAGGTCGCTCTCGGGTACTACGGGATGGAGAGGTGTTTGAACAGGGAGGCGTGAACTTTTCAGAGGTTTGGGGTAAAGAACTCCCACCCAGTATTTTGGCCCATCGTCCAGAAGCAGAAGGACATGGATTCTACGCCACAGGCACCTCTATGGTGCTACATCCCCGTAGTCCCTACATTCCTACGGTTCACTTGAACTACCGCTACTTTGAAGCAGGGCCTGTGTGGTGGTTTGGCGGTGGAGCTGACCTAACGCCTTATTATCCGTTTGCGGAAGATGCGGTGCACTTTCATCAAACTTTGCAGGGGGCTTGTGATCGCCATCATTCGGCATACTATCCTGTGTTCAAAAATTGGTGTGATGAATATTTTTATCTGAAGCACCGTCAAGAGTCTCGAGGGATTGGTGGGATCTTCTTTGACTATCAAGACGGTCAAGGAGAACTCTATCGAGGCTCGAACCCTAACGGTGCTGCAGGGCAGTACAACCAGCAGGTTGGGACTTTGGAAGCCAGACATTGGGAAGATTTATTTGGCTTTGTTCAGGGGTGTGGACAGGCATTTTTGCCTGCTTATGAGCCAATTGTAGAGCGACGACGAGGGATAGCCTATGGCGATCGCGAGCGAAATTTCCAGCTCTACCGTCGGGGCCGCTATGTTGAATTTAATCTCGTCTATGATCGCGGGACTATTTTTGGATTACAAACGAATGGCCGCACTGAATCAATCCTCATGTCTTTACCCCCTTTGGTAAGATGGGAGTATGGGTATCAGCCCGAGCTTGGAACGCCAGAGGCAGAACTTTATGAAGTCTTTCTCAAGCCTCAGGATTGGGCCAATTGGGCTATTTCCTCCTAATGTATATCCGCTAAACTATTGATGAGGTAAAGTAGCTAGAAATAGATCAACAATTCTGAGGAAAAGGTCAGTGATTCATATCGATCAAAAGGAACACACAACCAAAGATGGCACAAAGGTTATTGTTTTAATTCCTTCGGGTCGTTTGGACATCACAACGGCATGGCAGTTTCGGCTGAAGTTGCAAGAATGTATTTCTAAGCTCAGTCGCCATGTAGTTGTCAACCTGGGCCAAGTCAATTTTATTGATAGCTCCGGCCTAACTTCCTTGGTTGCGGGAATGCGAGATGCCGATAAAGTCAAGGGCAGTTTTAGAATTTGTAATGTTCATCCAGAAGCCAAGTTAGTGTTTGAAGTGACCATGATGGACTCTGTCTTTGAAATCTTTGACACAGAGCAAGAAGCACTTGATGGAGGAGTTCGAGCAAATTAGGGGTATGTTTTGTCATGGCCAGAACTGTTCTGAAACTGTACAGTAGGGCTTGTTAAAACAGAACTTTTATAGATATTGTTTAGGATTAAAATTCTCCAAGGTCATGACGTTGTTAGTAATCTCAAATCTCTGGGGATTTCCAGTATACTCAATGGCCAATTTATCGGCTTGTGTATCAGCTTTTTTTGGGTAAGAAGGGTCTAGGAACAGTTGATCTGTTACATTTTAAACTAACTTATTCAAGCCAACTTGTTCAAACTGACTTTGGATCAGAACATTGATTAGTCCCAAGGTAAGGTCTCATTTAAAAATATTTCTAATTTCTGGTTGTGAGGTCTAAAGAAATCAGATAGGGTTTGCTGCAGAGTTTCGGATAAAGGCTGATAGGAACCAGTTGTGTACTTAGAATAGTTTGATAACGAATAAGCAGGTAAATTCAAGAACTCAAACACACCATTCATCGTTTGCTCAGGTTCCGTGTACAAGGCTTTACTTTGAAGGATTAAAAACTGCTCTCTTGGCAAAATTGACATCCATTTTTCTAGAAAATAAACATACATTCCTCGGAGTAAATACCCATATTGAGTACCCCAAAATTTTTCTCCAGCTAAAGTAACATCTGTGATTGTCTGAAGAATTTTTATTTCATCTTCAATGGCTTTTTCCAAAGAACGAGGTTCAGGATTAATCCATCGTTTGTGGTCTTGATATTGAGAAAAAGCTCTGTCAATTGGATTTCTCAGGAGCACAATTAATTTAATTTCCGGAAAGAAATTTTTGAGCTGTTGAGCAACTTTTAAATCAAGCATATAGCTCGGGCTTGCTTCTCCTGTGATCAAAGGCTGAGAAGGAAGAATGGGGGGGAAATGAGCTAGATACCAGTCCAATCCGTGATTTGTCTGCCAAACAAAAAAGTCGATTTCTTTTTGTAAAGGAGGTAAAACTTGAGGATGCTGACACAAGTATTCATATAGAGATGTTGTTCCAGATTTCTGGGCTCCAATAATAATAAAGTTAGGTTTTATGAAGTTAGGTTCTATAACGTTGGACGTTATCAGGTTGGATGTTGTAAAGTTGGATGTTGTAAAGTTGGACTTTTCAGAAATAGAAGCGTCCCAATATTGTCGAACAAATTCAGGATGAGATTGGCTAAGTTTCTGAAAATTTCCCTGTTGATAAATGTTAATTGCTTCCTGCAATTTCCCTGCTGCTGTCAATAAATCTCCCAAGTTTACATAGCTCTCAATACACCCCGGATCATCCTGAATGATTTTTTGATAAAAGGCAATTAAGGTTGCAATTTGATCGGGTTGAAACTGAACCAATTTATAGGTTTTGAGGTGTCTAAGTTTTAGATAAGCAATTGAATCAGTGGGATACAGTTGGATTGCTTTCAAATAATGATTCACTGCATCATTATTCGAGCCTTGAATCAGGCAAACATCACCGAGTCTCAAGTGAGTTTCTGGTACATCAGAATTAATTTCTAGGGCTTGATTGTAGTATTTAATGGCTTCAGTAATTTGTCCTTGTTGAAATAAACAGTAGCCCAAATTAGAATGTGATCTGGAAAAATCTGGGTTAATTTCAATTGCATTTTGGTAAGCATTAATCGCCTCTTGCCACTGCTGCTTTTTTTGTAAAGCACAGCCCAATCCATAGTAAGCCCAGGAATAATCTGCTTGAACTTCAAGGGTTTGTTGATAAGCTTTAATAGCCGCATCCCAGTCCTGACGTTGCAGCCAGTAATCCCCGTTTAATTGGTTAGAAGACACTAACGCTTTGAGCCGTATTTGAGCTTCTGAATGATCGGGATTTAGGGCGATCGCTTGACGATAAACGGCAATCGCCTCCTCCCGTTCTCCCAATTTTAATAAGGCTTCTCCCAGATGAAAATGTGACCAATAAAAGTTGGGATTTAACTGAATATCTTGACGGTAGATAGCAATAGCTTCTGAATATCTGGACTGTTCTAGTAATGCCAGCCCTAAATGGGTATAAGACCAAGAAAAATCGGGATTTAATGCAATCGCTATTTGATAAGCTTGAATGGCTTGATTCCACTGTGTTAATCCTGCTAATGCTCGACCCCAGCCAACGTAATAAATAAAGACATTGGGATTTAGTTGAATCGATTGTTGATAGGCTAATCTAGCATTTTGAAATTGCTTTTCTGCTAAAAATGCTTCCCCTAATTTGAAGTGGGCATGGGCTAACTGGGGGTTTATTGCCAATACCTGAGTCAGCAGAGTAATTGCATCTTGATACTTTCCCTGAGTTAGACAATCATCTGCCTGTTGTTGTAGGGCATCAATTAGGGCATCAATTCTGGATTCAGGTATTTCTATCATGGTTCAAGTTTCAACCGTTTTTTATTCTAAAATAATCTTGCTTACTGAGTATACCTACAGCAGTTTTCAAATCGGTTTTCAAATCAGTTCTGAAGTCAGTGAGGAACAGCTCTGCCACTCAAGCCTCCCTTTTTCTAGATGTGCAGCGGCTTCTCATTAGAGTAGGGAGATTTGGGGAAATTCTCTGGATCAAATCCAAACAAAAACAGCTACAGTTAATTTAAGAAGGTTTATTCCGAATGCTTTTAAATCGTTCTTTAGCTGACTCAAAAGACTCTTTCATCACTGCTTGAATTCTCTGCGGATCGGGTTTTTTGCCCCCCATTAAATCTCCGAAATAGACACAGGCCCCTTCCCCTAATGCCCCAGTATAGGCCGCAGCCCAAGACGCGGCAATCACACTTCCAAATCCAGGGATAAACTTAACCAACTCCCGACCAATCGCTTGGGCCAGAAATCCTCCAGCGATCGCACTGACTAATCCTCCTGCCTGGGATGGGGTCAAAGTCTGGCCGTACAGATTCCCCAGCAATCCCACCATTGAAACTTGTAGGGCGGTCAGTACCGGCATAGTTGCAAAGGGCAGGGGCACAGCGGCTAGAGTTGCGGCAATCAGAGAAAAGGCCAAAATATAGCGCCGCCCCACATCTCGATACAGGTTACCTAGGGTTTCTCCAGCAGTTTGGTCGAGTAACGCATAAATCGTTCGGGCTTCAGCCTCCGGCAGCAAGTTGCCCAGGGAATCTCGAAAGGTTTCCAGGCCATAAAACACTGGAGTATAGCCATCTTCTTCCAGGGTAAAGTCCACTATCACAGCGCTGTCATAGAATCCTTTGAAGGTCGCTTGAATTGAGGCAAAGGCGCGGTTAATGTCCTCAAAGTTGGGTGGGTAGGGCGGATGATCGGTGGCCTCGGCGGGATAGAGTTCATGCAGACAAGTAACCGCTAATAAACAGGGGACTGTTGGATATTGCCGCCGCAGATCTTGGGCAACCTGACGCAGAGTGTCGGTGGCAAAATCGTTAATCTTGATCGTGAGAATCAAAATCCTAGCGCGATCGCTGTCTTGCTGAAGTTCGCCGAGAAGCTCATCAATAATCGTCTGGGTGTTCCGGTTGATATCCCCTAGCCCTACCGTATCCGTGAAGATTAACAGGGGCAGATCCTCGGAGGGATAGGCGTAGCGTCCCGTATTCTGAGTGTGGGGCCGGAACCCTTGACCAATAATCTCTGCGGATACCCCCGTTAAACCCCGCACAATTGAGCTTTTTCCGGCTTGGGGCTTGCCAATTAAGAGGGCCTCTGTGGTAGGAAGTTCTGCCCGAACCGTAGCCAGAATCTGAGCAATTTGATGCTCATCGACGCTGAACCACTGGATTACTTTCTGAGCGATTTGATCCGTTGGCAGAATCTTCTCAAACAATGCCTTGGCATCACTCCAGTTACCCAAAAGTGCAGCCCGCTGAAATTTGGCAATCGACTCAGGGCTAACAGGTTCAGCCGGTTGATTTTCCTGAGAGAGTTCAAGGGAAGTTTGATCTGGATCAGGTTGCTCACGTTTTTCCATAGGAACCCCCCTTAAAGCTTTTGTTCTGGAGACAATAGTCGCAGCGAGTTGAAAAAGTCCTCAGTGACTTGACGAGTCTGTTCTTCGGTTCCCAGTTGATCAACCGCCAAGATGTAGATTCGTCGATTCACTAAATACAGCCTGCATTCTAGCCGCTGACTTGCTCCCGCAAAGCTTAACGCCAAGCCGGGATTGTTTTCAAGGGTAATGGGGCGATCGCTCACCTGCTCTAAACCCACATTAGCCTGAAAAGCATCCCGCACTTGATCAAGTAATACTTGAGGGTCACGGATTTGTTCTGGTGTTAAAGGCCGAGAGTAGGCAATCCCTAGGCGAAACAAAGGCTGATCCGGGTCAATCGTTGCAAGGATTTGAAGCTCAATTGTTCCTAAGGGAATCTCAAAAGCGGCATTCTCCCGCTTTTGCCATTGGAGTTGAACCGTTGAAATAGCCACATCCTCAGAAAGCTGAAGGAGTTGCTCGCCGTTCAAGTCATCATCGATTGTGAGCACAGGTTGAGGATCGGAGGATTGACGATTGAGGCGATCTACTTCCTGCTCAAATTGCCGTTCTCCTTCCTCAAAAAAGGTGGGCCGATCAGGCCGAAACTGAGCAACAACCGTTCCCAGGATATTGAAGCACCCCCAAAACCCAATCGCAGTCAGGGCAACTTGGTTCATTAACTTCTTTCCCAGTTACATATCCTTCTGAAATTCTTCTAAGCAGTTCATCAGATCACCAAAGCTAGCCGCAGGAACAAGGTCACTCAGAGGAACAGTGAGTTTTCCGCCCCCAAGCTTGACACCTATTCCCTGAAGTACCTTCTGAATTTGGCTTTCTTCCGGGCTACCCGCCTCAAGCAAAGGATAAACCTGTTCAGCGACTGACATCTGCAAGTTCGCATCGGAGAGATAAAGCCGCCATTTTGAAACGTCTATGTAAGTATGTTTGCCAATTTCATCTGCAAGCTTTTCAATTTCAGGTGTAATGCTCATAAAAAACCTAAATAAGAGTTCTCAAGATTAACTTTCAAAAGTAACTTTCAAAAGTAACTTTCAAAAGTAACTTTCAAAAGTAACTTTCAAGATTAACGGTCAAGATTGATTCTGCTGATTTGGGGCCACAGGAGCATAATTTGCGATCGCAAAAATGTAGATTCCATGGGCCAAAAGAACCCCTGCCCAAATTCCCGTAACCCAAACAGCCCACGGCCAAGAGGCCCGATTAACTTGCTGAAAAAACCAGATCCCTGAGTTACAGGCAGCAAACAGAGCAACATGAACTGCAAAAGTCATGCGGTCATCTAGCTTGCGATAGGCATGATCTTTTCGATCAGGCTGACGAGGCCAACGTGGGGGCATATGCTTTTACTCCTGAGCCACTCCGCTTTTATTCTAAAGGGTGTTGAAACTTTCAGTGCCTAATTTTTATTTCTCTAAATTATTTCTCTAGGGACTCAAAGGGTTCCCCGTGATAATCTCCTGATTTTCCCCCTGTTTTTTGCAGGAGACGAATGGATTCGATCTGAATTGACTTTTCCAAGGCTTTGGCCATGTCATACAAGGTTAACGCGGCTACGGAAACGGCGGTCAGGGCTTCCATTTCCACGCCCGTCTCCGCTTTGGTGACGACCTCAGCCTGAATTTGATATCCCGGCAACTGCGGATCGGGGGTGAGTTGCACGTTCACTTTGCTCAAAGGTAAGGGATGACACAGAGGAATTAAGTGGGCGGTTTGCTTGGCAGCCATGATGCCAGCCAGTTTGGCTGTTCCTAATACATCTCCCTTGGGGGCATTTCCCGCCTCAATGGCCACAAAGGTTGCCATTGACATCCGAACTTGACCGACGGCGATCGCCTGTCGTCGAGTACTGGCCTTTTCGGAGACATCCACCATTTGAGCCTCTCCTTGAGCATTCAGATGGGTTAAAGATGGAGGATCGGTTGCCGAAAAATTTGTCATTCAGTTGAAATATGCTATAGTGGTAACTTAGGCAATAAAAAGCTTGACTCTAAACTTCAGCAACTTAACGTTTGAGTTGGATAGGTTTGTAGAGATTCAAGGGCTTGTAGCTCAGTGGACTAGAGCACGTGGCTACGGACCACGGTGTCGGGGGTTCGAATCCCTCCTAGCCCGTTTTACAAATGAATGGCTTTAGCTGTCTAGACGATATATGTCGTCAGCTTGACCGAGTGCGAACTTGAATGAGAGTCTAACCGTCTTGCTCGACTGCAGCACAAACACAGCAATGGCTAGGAATGCAAGTCCTGCATTGATTATGTACATGTTGCGGTAGCCCATCTGTTCAGCCACTAAGGCAAATATGGGGCCAGCCAGAGCAATTCCCAAGTCAAACCCACCAATACAGAGTGAGAAAAACTTACCGCGCTCATGGGGAGGACAGCGGTCTGCAATTAGGGCCAACATAGTGGGGACAACAATTCCAGCTCCTGTTCCTTCTAGTACAGCCGCAAAGAGCAAATCTGCTTTATCCTGAGCTATTCCGAGGACGAACATTGCTATGAGGTAACAGATTAAACCCAGGGTAATGAACAACCCTCGGCCATGGCGATCTGAAGCTCGACCCACAAAAAATCGTGAACTAAAACTAGCGATCGCCGCCGCCGAGTAGAACAATCCAGCATTCAAGTTCAGTCCTGACTCTTGAATATACAGCGGCAGAAACGTGACGATTGTCCCAAAAATCAGGCCGATGCTGAACATGACAAAGGTTGGGGCTCGGAGGGGTAGACTCCAGAGCAGTTGCAAATACTCTTTGCTAATTTGTTGGAGGTTTAGGCGAAAGGTTGAGGGTTGAGTGGAAGGTTGATCCAGAATCTTGACGTTTTGCGGAGGTTCCCAAACTTGTGAAACCCCTAGAAATGCCAAGAGTCCGAAGGCAGCACTCGTGAGAAACAGGGGGGGATACCCTGCTGCTTCTTGAATAAATCCGCCAATTGCTGGGCCGACAGCCATACCAATTGGCACGACTAAACCCATGTATCCAATGATTTCTCCCCGCCGATGGACGGGGGCCAAGTCTGCTACCAATGCACTAAACCCAATTGTGAAAGCAGCAACACTAATTCCGTGAAACGCGCGAACCGCAAACAGAGGGGGAATAGAGTGGACAAACAAGTAACCAATCGGAGCGATCGCTGCCACAAGTGTGCCAATTATCAGCACGAGTTTGCGGCCTTTGATATCTGCGAGAGGCCCTAATCCAAGGCGGGAGGGCAAAAGACCGATGGCAAATGCCCCCATGACCCAGCCAATCTGTTGTTTGGTGCCTCCAATTGCCTGGATGTAAAGGGGCAAGGTTGGGAGTAACGTCGTGATACTTGACCAGAAACATAATCCGATCAGAAACAAGATCGGTAGACTAAATCGTTGTTGAAATTGTTGGCTCAATTGTTGTTTAGAAGCTGTGTCAGGAGAGTCTATCAAAATCTAAAGTCCTTTGAAGCAGATGCAACTATCGCACTACTAGTCTGCCACAGTAATTTCGATGGATTGGAACAAGGTACTGCGCTCCTGCCTAAGGATTTGGCATTTAACATCTTGTCAAATGCATTTGTTAAGTCAGTAGGCATGATTCAGTAGAAGACCCCCTGTAGTCTCCCTTGGTCAGGGGGATGGCGATCGCCGGGGGTTAGGCAAAGGCTTGATATTCAAATTGATTGATTCCACCTACTGAGTCGATTTATTAGTGAATTGATTAAAAGTCAGAAACTCTTAGTTGCTGTTCTGAAGTGGGCTGTCCGGCTGCAGGCCAGCTCTGGTCAATACCCGTGAGGATTGTCTTGAGGTCTCCCCCTTCAACATAGTCTACTACTCCAAACCAGAAGCTTCCAGTTCCTACCGTTCCGGGCATCATATCTGAAGCATCAAACCGAACGATATCCGCATTCCGCAAAAGTTCAGCTTGCGTTCTGCTCACCGGATCGGGGTAAGTAGTCAGCTTGACCTGTTTATGCGGGGAGAGATAGCCTCCCAGTCTTGCCCAAGTTTCATGGGGGGTAACAGTAGTCATGTACTGGATTAACTTACGGGCAGCAGGAGTATCATTGAACATTGCAATGAAGTCACCTCCGACTAACAGCGGTGTCCCAAACTCTGGCTGAATTGGGGGCAGAGGGAAAAGATCAATATCCTGACCCAAGATTACTCCCTTAGGAAAAAAGTTAGTAATAAAACTAGCCTGACGATGGAGATAACAACTGGGTGGGTCAGAAAACAGTCCGTTTGGAGAGTCGCTAAAGGAGGTATTGATCACACCAATGGTTCCCCCGACTACGAATTTAGGATCGAGGACAATCCGACCAAATTGTTCAAAGGCTTGTTGAATTGGAGGACTTGTGAAAGGAATCTCTCCCTTAACCCACTGATCGTAAACTTCTGGGCCAGAGGTACGCAGGAGAATATCTTCAATCCAGTCTGTGCCCACCCATCCGGTCGCATCTCCACTTTCAATCCCTAAACACCAGGGAACACGACCATCGGTCACAATTCGTTCTGAGAGAGCTTCCAGTTCTTCCCAAGTTTTTGGAACTTGATACCCTGCGGTCTGAAATGCTTTCGGGCTATACCAAACTAAGCTCTTCACTGAAACGCGATACCAAATTCCATAGACTTCCCCGTTCACACTCCCCAATTTGATCCATTCCGGATCATAAGCTTGAGTGAGTTGAGAGCTATCAATAAAGCGATCGAGTGGAACCAATAACCCTCTACGGGCAAATTCGGCAATCAGTCCGGGTTGGGGAAAAATCACAATATCTGGCTTATGACCTTCCTCTACCCTCACGGGCAATAGGGTCGTAAACGCTTCTGTTCCTTGATAGATGACTTCAATTCCGGTGGATTCAACAAACGGAGTCAACGCTGCTTCTAGCTTCTGCTGTTGTTCTCCTGTAATTGCCCCTAAAATTGTGACCGTATTCCCTTCAGAGGGGGTTTGAGTACCCTGGCTTTCCTTGGGTTTATCTCGCTCATGGCTACAGGCCCCAAGCAACATCAAGCCCGTAAGTAGACCCAAGTAAAGGATTGGACTACGGATTTGAAAAGGGACATGCCAAAACTGTTCGGCATTACCTAGAACTGATCTAATCTTAGGAAACGACATCTAGACCTGAATCTGAATTTTAAAGACTTAAACCTGAAGATTTAAACCTGAAGACTTAAACCTGAAGACTTAAACCTGAAGACTTAAACTTGAAGATTTAAATTCTCTCCTGACTAGACTTTAGCCATTCAGCCGTTAAACAGCAACAAAAAACACCGCATCTCGTTCGAGAGCGGTGCATAGGGGGTGTTATGGGTGTTACATATGCAAGAATAGCAGAAATTGACCCACTGACAAGCGATAGTGTGTGCAACTTGTGAAAGTGTCACAAAATTGTCACGAATACAGCCAACCGTTAAACAGCAACAAAAAACACCGCATCTCGTTTGAGAGCGGTGCATAGGGGGTGTTATGGGTGTTATGTTTACAACGATAGCAGAGGGTAAAGCCAGTTCTGATCTCCCCATGTGATAGTCACAAAACTGTCACAAATTCCAGCGAATCGATTCTTTTTCACAAGATGCCGGAAAGGATTCATTTGATGCCAGAATAAGTTACAACCGCTTGAGAGAAGAAATAACCATGACGTTCAGCTTGTTTGATCTCTTCTGGGTTTTTCTGCTGATCACCTCAATTCAACCCATTCTGCAGAAACGGACTGTTGAGACCCGTCGAGTGAAGGCGATTCAGGAGTTTGAGCAGCAACGCCAAAGTCGGGTGATTCTTTTGATCCATCGGCAAGAATCTATCAACTTGTTTGGGATTCCGTTGTCTCGTTATATTAGTATCGAAGATTCTGAACAGGTGCTTCGGGCCATTCGTCTCACACCGCCCGATGTTCCGATTGATTTAATTCTTCACACTCCCGGAGGGCTAGTTCTGGCAACGGAACAGATTGCCCGTGCTTTAATTCGGCATCAAGCCAAAGTCACTGTGTTTGTGCCTCACTATGCCATGAGTGGCGGGACAATGCTGGCTCTGGCAGCAGACGAGATTGTGATGGATGAAAATGCGGTTCTGGGGCCTGTTGATCCCCAACTTGGGAATTTTCCAGCCGCCAGTATTCTCAAGGTGATCGAAGACAAGCCAATTGGAGAAATTGATGACCAGACCTTGATTATGGCGGATATCTCTCGTAAAGCGATTAGCCAAGTGCAAAAATTCGTCAGAACCCTGTTACAAGATAGTATTCCTGAACAAAAAATTTCCAGCGACAAGGTGGATGGGGTGATTGAAGCGTTGACGACGGGTCGCATTACTCATGATTGTCCAATTACGGTGGAAGAAGCAGCACTGTTGGGACTACCTGCGATTCCGGGTTTGCCCAAGGCGATCTATTACTTAATGGATTTGTATCCTCAGTCCATGGGAGGCCGACCAACGGTTCAGTATATTCCGATGCCTTACAATCGACCTCTTCCTGTATCCGAGGGACAGGGCAAGACGGAGAGTTTTGCCTCAAAGCGTTAGGCTGAATGCTGTTTGAACTAAACCTATTATTTTGGAGCGAAGTGAATGTTTGACAATGGGCCTCTGACCTATCCCCTCACACGACAAGAAGAACAGGCCGATGACTACTACGGCACTCGTGTTTTAGACTCCTATCGTTGGCTGGAGGCTAGTAACGCTGAGGAGACCCAGGCTTGGATTGCAGCTCAGAACCAAGTCACGTTTGCTTATCTTCAGGACATTCCAATTCGGGAACCCCTAAAGCAACGCCTAACCCAACTTTGGGATTTTGAAAAGTACAGTATTCCGTTCAAGCAGGGCGACCGACTGCAAAACGCTGCGACCCAACGGTATTTTTACTTTAAGAACAATGGTTTACAAAATCAGAGTGTTCTCTATGTTTTAGAAACCCTAGAAGCTGAACCCGAAGTATTACTTGATCCCAATACTTTGTCTGAAGATGGCACCGTTGCCTTGTCAGGAATTTCTATTAGTGAAGATGGAAATCTTTTGGCCTATGGGTTGTCTAGTTCGGGTTCCGATTGGCAAGACTGGAAGGTTCGGGATATCAGTACCAAAACCGACTTGGATGATCACTTAAAGTGGATTAAATTCTCGGGTGCTTCCTGGACTCATGACCACAACGGTTTTTTTTATAGTCGCTATGATGAACCTCAAGAACAAACTCAATTTGAGGACGCAAACTACTATCAAAAATTGTTTTATCATCAGTTGGGAACGCCTCAGTCAGAAGACTCATTGATCTACGAACGCCCCGATCAAAAAGAGTGGGGGTTTAGTGGGGGAATTACGGAAGATGGTGAAATGTTAATCATCTCCGTTTGGCGGGGGACAGATCCTAAAAACTTGATTTTTTACAAAGACTTAACCCAGCCAAATTCCCCTGTCATTGAGTTAATTCAGGAGTTTGAAGCCCAATATAGTTTTATTGATCGGGAGGGGCCTTGGTTCTGGTTTCAAACGGATTTAAATGCTCCTAAGGGTAAAGTCATTCGCATCAATATTGAAACAGGAGAACGCACAGAAATCATTCCTGAAGCTGAAGAAACCCTAGAAGGAATTGACGTTCTCAACCACCAGTTTGTTGCTTCCTATTTGAAAGATGCTCGCACCCAGATCAAACTTTTTACCCTTGAAGGTCACTTTGTCCGGGAGGTAGAATTGCCTGGAATTGGATCGGCGGGGGGGTTCGGTGGCAAACGCACTGACACTGAGACATTTTATGCTTACACCAGTTTTACAACACCAACCACCATCTATCGCTACAACATGGTGACGGGGGAAAGCTCGCTTTATCGTCAACCTTGTGTTGATTTTATACCCACTGAATACGAAACCCAACAGGTCTTTTACTCTAGCAAAGATGGCACTCGAGTGCCCATGTTTATTACTTACAAAAAAGGTCTAGATCTAGATGGAAATAACCCCACGATTCTGTATGGATACGGCGGGTTCGGCATATCTTTGACCCCTAGTTTTTCCATTGGTCGAATTGTTTGGTTGGAGATGGGGGGAGTGTATGCGATTCCCAACCTGCGCGGAGGAGGTGAGTATGGAGAGGATTGGCATCAAGCGGGAACAAAACTGCAGAAACAAAATGTGTTTGATGATTTTATCGCAGCCGCAGAATGGTTAATTGAGCAGCGCTACACATCCCCTCAGAAATTGGCAATTTCAGGGGGAAGTAATGGCGGATTGCTGGTTGGAGCTTGTATGACTCAACGGC
>JBOFUV010000012.1:0-16659 GCA_051652765.1 Microcoleaceae cyanobacterium
ATTTTTCACAAAAAGCCGCCAATTTTTCTGGAGTTATGTTCAGTCGTTGATAAACCTGTTGTATTGGCATCACATAGCCCGCAATATCCACCTCCCGGCGATCGCCGTATTCATCATACTTGCCCTCCCACACCAACTCTGTCCGGAGTTGCGACAACAGGTGAGGATTGTAGGGGTCGTTGGTGGGTTCTGGGGTCATAGGGTCTCTCCTAGTAACAACCTAAGTGATTCTAGGAGGGGTGGCAGGTCAGTTTGGACGACATCCCACACAGTTTCAATATCGATGCGATCGTATTGATGGACAAGAACATCTCGCATTCCTGCAATACTCTGCCAATCAACCGCTGGATGAGCAGTTCTAAAATTCTTTGATAGCCGCTTTGTTGCTTCTCCCAGAATGATAATAAAGTAAAGAATTGCAGCTTGCTTTTCTTGATTTGTTGACAGTTCTTGAAAGCTAACTCGATCCATTGAAAGCATAATACTTTCTCCTGCCAGAATCATATCTTCAATTGTTTCTCTATCTCTTGACATAAATAATTCGCGCCGAGTCTAATATATGCTTCTTTCTAATCGAGTTATGACTATTTAATACTTCAGCCTTCATTACTACATCAACATCACGCCCCAATAGTTCTTCCAACTCAATTTTCATTCTCGCTCGTCGTAATAAACTCTTGTTTGCACCAAAACCATAGCTAAAGAGAATATCAATATCACTAGGGTCAGCGCCATTAATGCGAAAGTCATCCCGAAGAATCGACCCAAATAGTGCGAATTCAGCCAAGTTCCACCTTTCACAAAATGCAATAATTTCTTCAACGGTTGTGTTGAGACGTTGATAGATTTTGTCTGTCTGCATCACACAGTCCGTAATATCCTCCACCTCGTAGTGGTTGCCGTATTCATCATACTTGCCCTCCCACACCAACTCTGTCTGGAGTTGCGACAACAGGTGAGGGTTGTAGGGATCGTTGGTGGGTTCTGGGGTCGTGGGAGTCATTCTTCCAATGAGTTGAGAAAAGTCATCAGGTCAGGTAAATCATTTTATCTCTCGGCCTTTGTGGCAACATTATAAATAACCCTGGCAGACTCCAATATATGCTGGCGACGAATATAGTTGGGATCAGCAAGAATGGCTGTCTTACTAACCATATCCACCTTTCGCCGTAATAAATCTTCAAGTTCAAATTTCATCCGAACTTGCAGGATTAAATTCTTACGTGCATCTTCTTCGTCAGTAAACAGCACATCCACATCACTAGGCTGCTCTCCATTCAGCCGGAAATCTTCCCGCAACACAGAACCAAATAAAGCGAATTCGGTCAGTCGCCATTTTTCACAAAAACTAGCAATTTGTTCAGATGTTGTGTTGAGACGTTGATAAACCTGCTGTAGCGGCGTCACACAGCCCGCAATATCCCCCTCACAGTGGTTGCCGTATTCATCATGCTTACCCTCCCACGCCAGTTCTGTCCGCATCTGCGACAACGAATGAGGATTGTAGGAGTCGTTGGTGGGTTCTGGGGTCATGATATTAGTCCTGTGGGAACAACTCACAAAAAACGGGCTAGCCCCGTTACAGTGGCTAACCCGCAAGCTTTAAAACGCTCAAAAGAAATTACTGAACGATCAACTTGACGTTGGCATTCTGTAAACCACGCTGCTTAACTTCAGACAGAGTCTTGTTCACGGCATACTTTTGGTTGATAGCGTTGATCAACTCAGTCTGGTTGTGCTTCTTCGCAACACCCCAAAGGTCAGCGATCAGATCGAAGGTGCCATCACTATTGCGAGACCAACCTAGATCATACTCGCCATCCAAAACTGCAACCAAATCAGCCCGAACGCGCTGACCGTTGTAGCCACGAACATCAGCATTGGTCTTGGCAGAGATGCCAAGGTCGCGTAGAGATGCCTTCAGAGTTTCAGCATCGGTGATCTTAGTGCGTAATGTGCTAAAATGAGACATTTGGGTATCCTCCTAGGACAGAAAACGAAACAACGGTTTGGACTAAAGGTGCTACTGAATTGCAATGACTCTGCAAAAAAAGTAGCGACTGTTTTGAGAAACTGCTAGCAATAGGAAGGTTGCTAGCCTTGCCTCCTGTTTGGACCAGGAGAAAGCTTTTAGAACTCCAATCGCTGATACTCAGCAACTGAAGATGCAGCTGGCCGCGCTCGCTGACGTGCCCAATCTCGTAGGGCTGCGATTTGCTCGCTCATCGTCTTTGACAGCGGTTGCGTCGATTTAATCGCGGCAATAATATCTAGCTGCGTAAACTCTCGATCTTGAGCAAAAGCTTCATACATAGCAGCAATGACAGCTTGCTCGATCTCTGCCCCAGAGAACCCCTCTGATACAGTAGAAAGTTGATCCAAATCGAAGCGGGCAATCTCTGAACGACGCTTCGATAAATGAATTCCAAAAATATCTTGACGCTCTTCCTTCGTGGGCAAGTCTACAAAGAAAAGCTCATCAAACCGCCCCTTTCTCAAAAACTCTCCAGGGAGGCGTTCAACTCGGTTAGCAGTTGCCATCACAAACACAGGGGAAGTTTTCTCCTGCATCCAAGTCAAAAAAGAGCCAAAGATCCGACTGGACGTTCCACCATCAGAATCTGCAGAACCCGCCCCTCCAGCAAAAGACTTATCTAGTTCATCGATAAAAAGAACTACAGGAGAGATAGATTCAGCCGTCTTGAGAGCGTTCCGTAAGTTTGCTTCTGAGCGGCCCACTGTAGAGCCATCATAAACTCGGCCCATGTCCAGTCGCAGCAAAGGCAAACCCCACAGCCGTGACGTAGTCTTTGCAATCAATGACTTACCGCATCCAGGAACTCCTAAAATTAACATCCCCTTGGGTTGAGGTAGACCATACTCCCTGGCTCGCTCGGTGAATGCATTTGAGCGCTGCCTGAGCCATCTCTTCAACTCCTCCAAACCACCAACGGAATCAATGGTTTCATCAACCTCAATGTATTCCAGAATCCCATTCCGCCGAATCAGTTGCTTCTTCTCCGTCAAGACAATGTCAACTTCAGATTCAGTGAGCTGCTTCCGAGTGACATAGGACTTGCGATAAACCTTTTCTGCTTCGTCCCGAGTTAAGCCCAGAGCTGCTTTCAACAACTTCTCACGGGCCTCAGTTGTAACCTTCCGCGTCCGGGCCTTTTCAAGTTGAGTTGAGAGTACCTGCCCCAACTCTTCCATAGTCGGCAGCGGAAAATCAAGCACAACAACTTCCTTCTCCAACTCAATCGGGATGGCATGAACAGGAGACATTAGAATAATGGCCTTGCTAGTCCCTCTAAAGCTTGCCACAGCATCCCGAAGACACCGAGTGACCTCTGGAGAATCTTTGAACGGATGCAAATCCTTGAAAACGTAGATGCTACCCCCGCCATTTGGCTCCCGATGCCGAATGACCCACTCAATGGCCGCCTGAGGAGATACCGTGTTAGACTGAACTGCGGTTCGAGGCTGATCGCACTTCACCAAACCCCGAGTCAATGTCCAAATGTAGACTTCTCGTTGACGCTCTACTTGAGCAATCCTAGCAATGGTTTGCTCAGATCGCTCTTCCTCAGACGTAATGAGGTAGATCAGAGGATACTGAGACTCTATTAAGATACTAAGTTCTTCGTGCATAATCCTCGATCAGGTTAGAGACGATACAACATTGAGACAATACAACATCCGAGAAGGTTACCCAGAAGACAGAAAGCACTCTAAGTTCCAACAACCTCTACCGACAAGGCTTTACCGACAAGGAACTAGGCTCTCTTCCCCAGGACAAGTTGGGGTAACATCAGGCCGTGCAGGCTGCAACTCAAGCTCATCCTCCATAAGAACATTGGGCTGAACGCTCAGGGAAGCTAACTCTCCCTCCTTCATCACAACAGAACTCGTACATTCAGGGCATGAATACACCCGGTGAGTCTGACCACTAACGGCTTCTAGCTCATCAACAACCTCAGGGTTACTGAGATAGAACGTAATGGCCCTCTCGGCAATCACAGACATCGGCTCCGATTCAACTGCGGCTTTGATCTTAAGTTTGCGGTGCAGCTGAGGGGAGAGGTATAACGTTACCTTTTGCTTACTTTGCATAGGACAGTGAACTTGTGTACCCGGGTATGTACTTTAAGATAATGATCCGGTCTGAGAATGTCAAGACAGCATCCTGTCAAGACAGCAATACTGTAATATTCCGTTACATTAAAATTGACTGATTTGAGTTCGATTGATTAGTGAAATGGCTAGAATCGTTGCTATGCAGGCTTTAGATGCCTTCGATCCCTTGATCTGGGCAAAAGAAATAACTATAGTAATCATACATAGGGGTTGACTAGAAGAATGGGTACTTTTTTGTAGCTGATGATACGTAGTATATCTGTGGAAAGCCACACCTAAGCTTTGATTAGAGATTGGAAAAAGTGCCTGAGTCCTGAGCTAGACAGATATTTGACCTCATTCATCAGTTGGCCCAAGTCTGTTTTAAGTTGCTCAGGGGATGTTACTTAAGTTTTTATTCTTCTAGAATGGATCAATTCATAAATTCCTTCATTGCTCTGGTTTGTCTGTGCTATGCGTGATCTTGTTCTAGACGTTAAGAATCTTCAGGTTCAATTTCAAACTGATGAAAACAGAATTAAAGCAATAAACGACATCTCATTTCAGGTGCGGCGGGGACGAACGTTAGGGATTGTTGGCGAGTCTGGTTCGGGAAAATCGGTGACCGCTCTTGCCATTATGGGATTACTCTTTCCCGCAAATGCTCAAGTCAGAGGAGAAATTCTGTTTCGGTTGAGTCATGCCAATCCATCTGCCCCAGATCCACTCGATCAATTGATAGGTTTTGTGAATCTGCTTCAACTCTCGGAACAAGAGAAGCAAGCTTATCGAGGGGGGCAAGTTGCTATGATTTTTCAGGAACCAATGAGTTCTTTGAACCCGGTTTATACCATTGGCTTCCAACTCACGGAGGCGATTCGGCAACACCAGCAGATTTTACCTCAACAAGCCCTTTGGAGAGCGGCATCTCTCTTACAAGAAGTTAAGCTGTTACCCAGTGATAGGGATCTAGAAATGTTGGTGACTCAGGACTATCACCACCATCATCCTGGGGTCAAGGACGGTACCAACCCCGAACTGTCTCAGGAGGCCAGACGCGCCATCCAAGCTCAAGTCAATGCCCGGAAACAGGAAATCCTGAACCGCTATCCCCATGAACTTTCTGGAGGGCAACTACAACGGGTGATGATTGCGATCGCGATTTCCTGCAATCCCACCCTGTTGATCGCAGATGAACCCACCACTGCTTTAGACGTTACCGTTCAAGCGACGATTCTAGACCTGTTACAAGAACTCTGCGATCGCCGAGGGATGG
Source organism: Microcoleaceae cyanobacterium (assembly GCA_051652765.1). Classification (GTDB taxonomy): domain Bacteria; phylum Cyanobacteriota; class Cyanobacteriia; order Cyanobacteriales; family Microcoleaceae; genus JBHJGO01. The sequence goes on from JBOFUV010000012.1 coordinate 5,393, forward strand.
CGATGATCTTTATTACCCATGATCTGGGGGTGATTGCTGAGGTTGCAGACACCGTGGCGGTCATGTATCGGGGCAAAATTGTGGAGTTAGGGGATTTGAAACAGATTTTCCTGCGTCCCCAACACCCATATACCAAGGGATTACTTGCGTGCCGACCCGCCCCAGACTTGAACGTCAAACGCCTCCCTACCGTTTCTGACTATATGGAGGTTGTAATCACTGCAACCGGGGACTTCGAGATTCAAGAAAAACCCGGCGTGATTGCTGAAGCGTCAACGCTTCTAACAGTACCGAGTTCAACGGCGATCGCCACAATAGGTTCAAACCTGTCAAAAAATGGGTCAGAATCGGAGCCATTACTGTCCGTTCACAACCTCCGAGTTGGGTTCAGAGTTCCAGGAGTATTTGGGAAAACTCGGCAACTGTTTATGGCGGTCAATGACGTTTCCTTTGCCGTTTATCCGGGGGAAACCTTGGGGCTTGTGGGGGAATCAGGCTGTGGCAAGAGCACCCTGTCTAGAGCCTTATTGCAGTTAATTCCTCCCTTGGGTGGTCAGGTCATTTTTGAAGGAGAAAACATTACGGCTCCACACTTGAGCCTTTCAATGGCTAATGTCTTCAAAAATCATCAACTTCAACGGAAATATGCCCGTAGAATGCGAGGGTTGCGCCGAGACATGCAGATTATTTTTCAAGATCCCTTCAGTTCCCTTGATCCCCGCATCACCGTGGGAGAGGCCATTCTGGAACCAATGGTCATTCACAATGTTGGGAAAACGGGTCGAGAACGGCAAGATCGCACCGCTTACTTGCTGGAACGCGTGGGTTTGAAGCCTGAGTTCATCAGTCGTTACCCCCATGAGTTTTCGGGTGGGCAGCGGCAGCGGGTCTGTATTGCTCGGGCTTTAGCCTTGAATCCTAAATTTGTGATCTGTGATGAATCGGTGTCCGCCCTGGATGTTTCGGTTCAAGCTCAAGTCCTGAACCTATTGAGGGAGTTACAAACAGAGTTTGGCTTGACTTACATCTTTATTTCCCATGATTTAGGGGTAGTGAAGTTCATGAGCGATCGCATTATGGTAATGAATAAAGGCAAGATTGAAGAAATCGGCCCAGCGGAGGATGTTTACCATCATCCTCAAACTGACTATACTCGGCAGTTGATTGCCTCAATTCCTAAAGGGAATATCTCTGATTAAACAATCAATTAAACGTTAAAACTGTGCGGATTGATTCTCCGTGGTGCATCAAATCAAAGGCTTCATTGATCCGCTCAATGGGCATGACATGAGTAATTAAATCATCAATATTAATCTTCCCATCCATGTACCAATCCACAATTTTAGGCACATCTGTTCGACCCTTCGCCCCCCCAAAAGCACTCCCTTTCCATACCCGACCGGTTACCAGTTGAAAGGGGCGAGTCTTGATTTCTGCATCCGCTGGAGCAACTCCAATAATCACACTCACCCCCCATCCTTTGTGGCAACATTCTAAGGCTTGGCGCATGACATTGACATTCCCAATACATTCAAAACTATAGTCCGCTCCTCCCTCGGTTAAATCAACTAAATAGGGAACTAAATCTCCGGCAATTTCTTTAGGATTAACAAAGTGAGTCATGCCAAATTTTTCAGCAATTTCTCGTTTACTCGAGTTCAGATCAACCCCAATAATCTTATTCGCTCCCACCATTCTTGCGCCTTGAATCACATTCAAGCCGACACCCCCCAAGCCAAAAACAACAACGTTCGATCCGGGTTCAACTTTTGCGGTATTGATCACTGCACCAATCCCTGTTGTCACTCCGCAGCCGACATAGCAAACCTTATCAAAAGGAGCATCCTCCCGAATTTTTGCGACCGAAATTTCTGGTAAAACAGTATAGTTTGCAAAGGTAGAAGTGCCCATGTAGTGATGAATCATTTGACCCTTTGCAGAGAATCGACTACTACCATCCGGCATTAGCCCTTGCCCTTGTGTTGAACGAATGGCTTGGCAAAGATTGGTTTTAAAGCTGAGACAATAGTCACACTGGCGACATTCGGGAATGTAGAGCAGAATCACATGATCACCGGGTTTTACACTTTTGACCCCTGGGCCAACTTCAACCACAATTCCAGCTCCTTCATGGCCAAAAATCGCTGGGAATAGTCCCTCGGGATCAGCTCCAGAAAGAGTATAAGCATCCGTGTGACACACTCCCGTTGCTTTAATTTCGACCAACACTTCTCCTGCCTCTGGCCCTGACAATTGAACGGTTTCCAGACTCAGGGGTTTTCCGGCTTCCCAAGCAACAGCAGCTCTTACATCCATAAGTGGGTTTTACCAATCAACGGTACGCTTAACAAACTGTACCGTTGATTGGTCAATCTTGACTGGGTTAGACCTACAAAATAGTGACCTTGTTACTCAACCAGGATTGGAGCATCGGGAACTGTTTTCAGTGCAAAGCCGTGAACCAATATCCTGCAATCATGCTTTGGCTTTAATTGAACTTTCGATCACTCTTCAAATATAGTTAACGCCTTGGGTTGACATTGTTTGACATCAACTTTGATTCCCTTTGCTCGTTCCTGAAGTAAATCTTCAATATACCCACTTTGGTAAACTTTAGCCTCGCTTGAACTCACAAATGGGCCAAAAAAATAAATACAAAATGGAATAGTCGTTTGAACTTCAATCCACCATTGAAATGAGGACATTTCAGAATTATTCATACGTTGACTCCAGGACTCAATCATTCTTGGGTTGGTCAGACTTGAATCGGACTTTAAAAGGATAAGGATACTGATAACGAATAAGAATAACGGCTGCTGAGTTGAGATGTATGATCAGCAAGATAAACCTTTAATCTATGCCCCTAGGATTGATGATATAAGTGCTTAATCCACAGTCTAGATCACTACGCCAATTTTATACTGAGTTCTGACTGACTATAGTCTGACTGACTACACTAGGGATAAAAACTCCTTAACTTTACCTCTAGATATTAATTGATGCTGGCCTTAAAAAACTTTTTCCTCTTACCACACAATATTTCTGACTGAACTTGTACATCACTGATGCAACCCCTAGAGAGAGCCAACGAAACTGGCTCAACCTTGAGAAAACCAACAATCAAGAACAGATGCAAAAAAATTGAATTGCTTTAAATTCTTATATCAGGAAAATTAACATTGGCTTCATAAAAGAAAAAGCACTTGTAATAATTCGTAACACGAGCATTATAAGGTTACTCATGAACATTTTGTCATGAGTTTTTAAACTCAATTTTTAGAAATCAGTATACCGCTATACTCTCAGCAAAGAAATGCTTACAACCCCTAAAAACATTTAGCCTAACCGCTTAATTTTTGCCTTTAATTTTGCCTGATCCTCCTCTGTTTTTTGCACTTCTTCTTTGCGAGTTGCATAGGCAGGAAAAGGAAAGCGGATCAAAAGTGGGGCGGGAACTTCCGGTTGCTGAATAAATAATGACCCTGACTTCAAAAACAACACCCGATCTTTAGCAGAAGCGGTTAAAAAGTTATATTCAGGTCTTGTGGCCTCCGCCGAATCTAACCGACCCACAACTCGTACTGCCGCCTGTCCAACTACCCGCCGTTCTACCTCGGAAGCAGTTTGTTGTGCGCCAATCAAAATAATGCCTAACGACCGACCCCGTTCAGCAATATCGGTTAACAAGGATTTGATCGGGCTGCGGCCTTCGCGAGGGGCGTACTTATTCAACTCATCTAGGGTAACCATCACAATCGGTTCTCGGCCTTGACGTTCCTTTTGGGTGAACAGCCGTTGCAAAATTGTCCCCACCACAAACTTCTGGGCCCGTTCTCCAAGCCGATGAATGTCTGCCACAATGATCTGGGCTGACTCCGTCAAGGGATCAAGTCGAAAGGTCGCAATTTCGTCCGGGGCTAAATCCCCTCGAATCAAATGTTCTACTTCGGCCCGAATCCCAAACAACCGCCGAATCAGGGCATTAGCTGTTGCTGGAGCGTTTTTACTCAGCCATCGGGGTTCCTCTTCTGTGATTAATTTATCTTCCAGGAACCGAATCAGATCGCTGAAACTTTCAATAAATTCTTTGCGATCTTCCCCGTAGGAATCAACGTGTAAACCCGACAGGGGTTGACCCAATTTTTTGTCATCTCGGTCGTTTTCCTCTGCTAGTTGAGCCAATCGTTCTTCCACATTGGAGATTAAATAGGGCAAATTCCCGCGTTCTAAATCTTCCCCGGTGAACAGGAAACTAAATAGGCGATCGCGACACACCTCTCGAATACTCCAGAGATAGGGCGTTACCCCTTCAGCCCGCTGATCTAGATTCACTTCGATCTGGGGCACACCGGGTTTTGGGGTCGCTCGAAAGCTGACATTCTGAAACGGAATTGCTGGAAGATTGAGTTTTTGATAGGTTGAGGAAACGTCTGAGGCTTTTTTATTCAGTTGATCAATGAAGAATAAATCTTCCCCTTTAACATTGAAGATCAGGGCTTTTGTATTGGCCTTGGCCGTGCCCAGAGTCTTGGAATTGAATATGGAATGGAGCAAAAACAGCATATAAGAGGTCTTCGTTGCCACCCCAGACAAACCGGAAATATTGATGTGTGCGCCTTTTTCCCCGTTGATGAAAGAGAAATTAACCGATGCCGGAGAGCCATTGGTCATCAGCCCCGCCGGAATCGGTTTGTCCATGCTGTCAAAGTACAATGCCTGTTCCAATTGACTACCCAACGCCAGTTCCACCGGAGTTCCGGGAAAGGGCGGTAACAACTCCTCCTCCGGTTCAATCCGGGTCACCCGCACATGGGCCGTGTAAGACGTGTTGATCGGCAATTGGCCCTGCTGGGCCAAGAACGTATCGCTGTCGAACTGGGCTCCTTCATATTGGGTTTGTACCCGATCGACAATGCCGTAGAATTCAATTCTGGCTCCGGTGTCCGGTCGTTGAGTCACAACCTTGACAACATCGTCTAATCGCAGGGTTTGGCCCGCATCGACCGCCACCCAAAATTCTAACGGGGTTGCCGGTTGGGTTCCCAGAATATAACCAATCACACCAAAACTCCTTCATGCAACAAAAAATTCTGCAACCGCCGAGAAACCAAGGTTTGATTCCCCATGAACCGAGCCAATTCCCGTTCCAAGGCTCCTACCGGAGTTAGGTTCTGAGGGGCGCGGGGGTCACGACTGGGAATTGAAGCATACTCTGGAATTAACACGCACATTTGGTTGGCAATTTCTATGGCTTGATCCAGTCCAACATTACCGTATAGATCCAACCGAACGATACCATGCAACCCGTGATACCCCAGAGCTTGAGGGTTCAAACTGGCTTTCCCCGAGCGGAGATACCAACTCCAACGACGTTTGGGACTACCAGACTCCCCGAGGGCAAAAATCGGGGTGCGTTCCCCAGACTGGAGTTGCCAGAGAATTTCGGCCTTGTCCCCTTGCAAATACGCTCGCCCCATGGTCTTCACATACCCAACCGCCAGATCGGGAGAACGGTAAGGCTGATACAACAAAGGGCCATCCCGGATCACCATTAAATTTGGTTCTTCTGCGAACTGACTGGCATAGCGACTTTCCTCGGTCAGCATTGCCTCCTGAATCAGATTCAGAGGGGTTTGGGGATCGTTAGCAGGATCAGTGAGGGTCAAGTCGTAACACAATTCTCCCAAACCCCCTGAAGGAGCAGCAATTTGGGCTTTTGGCGGCAAGCAGTTTCCCCCGGTCGCAATCACCCGCCGGACAATGGGCTCCAAACATATTGCTTGATTCTGTACCCGATCGACCAGAACGCCGCCAACCGCAACCGTTCCAAAAGCGCCCATAATCAGATTATTGCCACTCCGTCCCATAAACCGAGCATCCAAACGCCGCCGACCATCGATAAACAATAATCGGTCAGGAAGAGCGATCGGGTTCGGGGCAGAACAGGGTTCCCAGGCCGCCTGTTCGACCTCTAGTTCAATGGCAACATCAGACTGGGTTTCACCGACTGAAAATCGAACTGGGGTATCATAGTCGATTCCCCAGGGTTCTAAGCGAATATCATAATTTTTCCAGAAGCTATCCAATTTGCCTGAAGTTGAGTTTGGACTAGCTAGATTTTAACGTCAACAGGAAAAACAATGACTCACACTTCAAAATACTTTTCAAATACTTTTCAAATACTTTTAAAGTATTTGGAAAAATACCTTAAAAATACTCAAACATAACTTAACAATTTCTTAAGGTTTCTAAATGGCTAACCTAATGTTTCTGAACACCTCTCTGTATAGATCGAGTAAAAATATAGAAAGGCAGTGTTAGCACTAGACCCCTAGTTGAAGTGGGCGATGCAAGATCCCATCAAAAAATAAACTAGCATCATCGCTGCAGCAGAAACGGCCACTAGAATTCCCGCCAACATAAAGGAGAATTCGCGATACTTAACGGCCTGTTGCATCAAGTGCAATGACCAAGCTACGAGAGCTATATCAATAATGAGAACCGAGATCAGCATGAGTTACGTTTCGTAACATCTCCTCTATTCTAGCAAGGATTTCATTAACTTTCTTAATCGTAATCCTGACTTTAGAGTTTGAGTTTAGTTCTCGTAAGGATGACGAACGAGGACTTGATGCTGTGTTAAGTAATTTTTAATCTCTGAGACACTCAGTTGACCATAGTGCAATAGTGAAGCTAGGAGTGCAGCTTCGGCTTTTCCCTGGGTCAGGGCTTCGTAGATGTGAGCACAGTTGCCTGCTCCTCCAGAAGCGATGACTGGAATCTCAACAGCTTCAGCAATCTTCCGGGTTAACTCCAAGTTATATCCTGCCTGGGTGCCATCGGCATCCATACTTGTCACCAGCAGCTCTCCAGCTCCCCGCTCAGCAACCTCAACAGCCCAAGCGATCGCATCTTTTGCCGTATTCTCTCGCCCGCCCCGAACGTAAACATCCCAACCTGGATTGTTAGAATCTAGACGGCAACGGGCATCGATCGCAACCACAATGCACTGAGCCCCGAAGTGATCGCTGGCTTGATTGACAAACCCCGGATTCCGAACGGCAGCGGAATTAATGCTGACTTTATCGGCCCCGGCCCTTAACAAACTTTTAATAGTTTCTAAGGTTTGGATGCCACCCCCAACGGTTAAGGGAATAAAAACCTGTTCAGCAGTGCGATACACCACATCAATCATGATGTTTCGATCCTCGTGAGTGGCGGTAATATCCAGAAATACCAACTCGTCTGCCCCAGCGTCGTTATAAATCGTGGCGAGTTCAACGGGATCGCCTGCATCCTTGAGATCAACAAAGTTAATGCCTTTGACAACGCGACCCGCTTTTACATCCAAACACGGCAAGATTCGTTTAGCCAACATATCTAAAATTTGTTCTGAGGATTCTGTTCTAAGGAGTCTGTTCTAAGGATTGTTCTAAAGATTCTGTAAGCCTGAACCTTAAGTTTGCCACTTTTTGATTACATGCTCAGCCGCTGCCTCCAAAGACTGGCCCATCTGTTGCTTTGTCCGCCATCGTCTTAAGGCGTTCTGGTAGGCAGCCCCTTCCGTTTGGTAAGTTTGCCAAGCCCGTAAACTGAGAAACAACCCCCAAAACAACAAAATCGAGAGGGCGGAGGCTAAGCCATGGGTCGTCACAAGGTTCAGGAGCAGGAGAAATGTGCCAAAAATACCGTATTTCGCCAAGCTCTGCTTAAGTTTGTGACGACGATCCGTATTAAAAATCTCTCTTTCCTGGAGTTCTTGCTTACGAACTTTCCACTCTTGTTCAGCAATCTCTATGTCTTGAGGTGAAAGACCAAGCTCTATGGCAATTTCCATCAGTTGAACGCGGCTGAGTTCTTCCTCTCCCTCCCGTTTGGCAAAGGCAATTTGTAGAATTTCTTGAACATCTTCCTGAATATAAGATTGAGTGATAGCAGATTCTGGAGTTTCCATAGAAGGTTTCAAGAATTTTTCCAAAAATATTTTTCTTTCATTTTAATCATATTATTTCAATAGTATTCCACTGCCCCTCACAGACAGGTTCCCTTCCCGTGTTGCAATCCCAAAGGCAAATGGTGTTGTCATCGCCACTGCTAGCTAAGGTTTGACCATCGGGACTAAAGGCAACAGAACGCACCGAGTTGAACCTGTGCAAATGGCGAGTGCTATTTGCCCGTTTTGACTTTCTACAGCCTCACATTACAGTCCGTGCCGCAGAGACCAAGGGTTGACCACTGGGCTAAAGTTTGCAGTTTGCAGACAAGGTGAGTATCTTTACTGGCAGCTTGGTTGAAGTCTCTGTTTTTAAGTCTCTGTTTTAACCATTTAAATCCAAAACTCATTAGCTTCTGTACTAATTACAGAATAAGAAACGCAAGGCGCAATTCTTACTCTTGTAGGCTCAATGGTTTGTTCTCCAACGCGGAATGTTGACGGGGAGATTCTCTCTCCCCTTTTATTTGGAGTTTTCAATTATGCATAGACCAGCTCAAAATTCAATGGATTGGGTTGATTATTTGATTGCTACAATTGTGTTTGGCCTGCCTATTATTGTGATTCTTTGGTCTATTTTCCCACTCCATTTACTGATTGATCAATTCAAAGATTCTAAACCAATCTCTGCCACCCATCAAGTCAAAGCTATGCGGCTACTCCGCTAGTTTATCAACTGAGTTTAATGACTAAATTTATAAATTATGCTGAATCTAACAAAAGGTGCATCTGACAATCGGGATTTTTGCAATTTCTACACTAAAGTAACTGAGGGCTCAAACAAGATAAACCCGCTCAAAGCAGGTGATTTTATTCCTCAATTCACCCTGACCAACTTGCAAGGACAACAGATTAATATTCAAACTCTCTTGGCCCAGAGTTCTTTACTGCTCTTATTTGATCGAGGTCAATGGTGTCCCTATGACAGCTTAGAATTATGGAAATTACAGCGGTCACTCCCTAAAGTTCTGGCTGCAGATGTGAAACCTGCAATCATTTCTTCTAAGCCTTCCAAGCACTTAGTAAAAGTTTTAAACCAGCAATCTTTGAATTTTGAAGTTTTAGTTGATCAAGATCTAAAAGTAGCACGAAAATTTGGCTTGGTACAGCAGTTTTTGCTGCTCTCTAATTCCACTTATAAACATTTTGAGTCTCGAGGTTTTAAAGCTCAGAGTTTGTCCCAATCTAACAATCATTTTGAACGCATAGTTCATGCCGTTTATGAGGTTAATTCAGATGGAAAAGTTAGTTATGATTGTATTGATTTGACCTACAGAAATACCCTGAATAATGTTTGAAATTCTCAACTACTCATCCAATCCTCAGCAGTTTCCAATTAAACCATCAGTTAGTTCTCAGCCACAATTCAGGGTTGCGTAGCTTAAATAGGTTGATTGCAATTTTTGCATTCTCTTGCATGGCACTCTGCATCTTTGTTTGCGGCAATCAACCTATTCACTCAGGACAACTCAACTATGGCAACTCAACAAGTCACGATTAGCGTCGAGAACCTTGCGCCTGCGAATGGAACACTGGTAACTCCCGTTTGGTTTGGTTTCCATGACGGCAACTTTGATACCTATGATCGGGGACGACCTGCATCTCCTGGTTTGGAAAGCGTGGCGGAAGATGGAGCAACCGCTCTAATTTCTCAAGAGTTTGACTTGTCTGGGTTCGGTTCAGTTCAGGGGACTATCCTCGGAACTGCGGGCACTCCCGGCCCCATTGATGCCGGGGAAGTGGCTACGTTTATGGTTGAACTGGATTTGAGTGACCCCCAGAGCCAGTATTTCAACTACGCAGCGATGCTCATTCCCAGCAACGATTTTTTCATTGCCAATGGCAACGAAAAGGCGTTTGAAATTGTGGATGAGAATGGGAACTTTATCGGAGTTGAATTCATTGTTGCAGGCAGCAATGTTTTAGATGCAGGAACAGAAGTGAATGATGAAGTTCCGGCAAACACCGCATTTTTTGGTCAACAAACCCCGAACACGGGAGTAGATGAAAATGGTGTGGTTCAGTTAGCCAATGGGTTCATTCCCGAGGGTGATATTTTGAATGATCCTCGCTTTGTCAACGCCGATTTTACAGCCCCAGACTATCAAGTCGCTCGGATTCGAGTGTTTATTGCAGATGATCGGAGTGGCAACGATGAAGTTGTCGGAACAGATGAGAATGAAACCTTGCAAGGAGGCGATGGCAACGATACGGTTGCAGGGGGTTTAGGAAATGACCTGGTCGAAGGCAATGATGGAAATGATCTCCTGCGCGGTGATGAAAACCTGCGTTCCTCCAGTCCAAATGGTGGAAATGATACATTGTTTGGCGGCGCAGGTAATGATAGCCTTGGCGGCAAAGGTGGAAACGATCAACTTTTTGGCGAAGAGGGTAACGATCAACTCTTTGGTGATGCGGGAGACGACTTGATAGATGGAGGTTTAGGAATTGATCGTCTGTTTGGCGGAGAAGGCGCTGACCAGTTTGTTCTTGCGGTTGGTGCGGGCCGGGATTCCGTTCGAGATTTTGTTGTAACTGAAGATGTCTTTCTATTGTCAGAAGGCTTAGCTTTTGAACAACTCGAACTTTCTCAGGGTGGAAATAACGTTTTGATTCAGTTTGCGGAGACGAATGAACTCTTAGCTGTTGTTAGTAACCTACAAGTTAGTGACCTAACGGCTGCTAATTTCGTTTAGCATCAACTGACTCTTTTGTAGGTCAAGCATCCTACCTGACTTAGACAACCGGGATGGCCATCCCCCAAAATTCAATCTGTATTAAACTCACTAAAAAAAAGCCTCTGCTATTTAGCAGAGGCAATAAAAGACACAATCAAAAAGACACGATCAAAAAGACCAGTTCAAATTTCCTTACAAAGCGTTACCGCGAGGTAAAACTTCTTCAGGGAATACAAAACTTTCATGAGGCTGATCCGCAGGTGCCATCCACGCGCGAATCCCCTCGTTCAACAAAATGTTCTTCGTATAGAAGGTTTCAAATTCAGGGTCTTCCGCTGCCCGCAATTCCTGTGACACAAAGTCATAGGCCCGTAGGTTCAGCGCTAAACCCACCACACCAATGGAAGACATCCACAAGCCGGTCACAGGGACAAACAACATGAAGAAGTGCAACCACCGCTTGTTGGAAAATGCAATCCCGAAAATCTGTGACCAGAATCGGTTTGCAGTCACCATCGAATAGGTCTCCTCTGCTTGAGTCGGCTCGAAAGCTCGGAAGGTGTTTGCACCCTCTCCATCCTCAAACAAAGTATTCT
>JBOFUV010000013.1:0-63713 GCA_051652765.1 Microcoleaceae cyanobacterium
AGCGAACTGGTCAGTGGTGCGGAATATATTTATCAATGTGGCGCGCAAGTTGGGCTTCAGTTCCATGGCCTCTGCCAAGCGAGCGCTTGCGAATCAGTGGGAACAGGTTTTTCCTTGCCTACAATGAATCAGCCCTGCCCAATATTGGGGGTTTGGGGGCTCTTGGTTAGGCCCCCCTAGCCCCCCAATTCTGGGGGGGACTGGAAATTGGTTGGAGTTCAAAGCCCCCAATGTTGGGGGTTTGGGGGCTCTGGGTTGGAGAATTGAAAGGCTCAAATGATAACTTCATTTTAGAGAAAGATCAACGCTAACTCTCTTCATGTCCACGTTGAAGTTAGATCAAACTCAACCTAAACATGACCTAAGTTCAACCTAAAATTGAGTCGATCCCCTGGCAACCCAGTTCATTACAGTCTGTTAAGCAGTATTTCAAACCATCACAAACCGAGGGGATGAAAACCGCTGATAACCCTGTCCGTGTTACCATCACTCCTGATAACAATCAAATAAAAAGGAGAAAACCTGTGACGCTACGGGTTGCTGTTGTTGGTTCTGGGCCTGCGGGTTCCTCCGCTGCCGAAACATTAGTTAAAGCTGGAATTGAAACCTATTTGTTTGAACGCAAACTTGATAATGCCAAGCCTTGTGGTGGAGCGATTCCCCTCTGCATGGTGAGCGAGTTTGATCTTCCCCCCGAAATCATTGATCGCCGAGTCCGGAAGATGAAAATGATTTCCCCCTCAAATCGGGAAGTAGACATCAATCTAATTAACGAAGATGAATATATTGGCATGTGCCGCCGGGAAGTGCTCGACGGATTCATGCGGGATCGGGCTGCTGCCCTGGGAGCCAAATTAATTAACGGCACCGTTCACAAGTTGGAGCTACCAACCCAGAGCAACCAGCCTTACACCCTGCACTACAACGATCATTCCGAAGGCACCGAGGGTGTAGGGGCTCCAAAAACTCTGAAAGTAGACTTAGTGATTGGGGCGGATGGCGCAAACTCCCGCGTCGCCAAGGCAATTGATGCTGGGGACTACAACTACGCGATCGCCTTCCAAGAGCGAATTCGGATTCCTGCCGACAAAATGGCCTACTACGAAGATCGGGCGGAAATGTACGTTGGCAACGATGTTTCCCCGGACTTCTATGCCTGGGTATTCCCCAAGTATGACCACGTTGCCGTCGGAACTGGAACCATGAAAGTCAATCAGGCCATGATCAAACAGTTACAAGCGGGAATTCGGGCTCGGGCAGCCCATCGAATTGAGGGCGGCCAAATTATTAAGGTTGAAGCTCACCCCATTCCTGAACATCCCCGTCCCCGTCGCGTTGTGGGTCGAGTTGCCCTTGTCGGTGATGCGGCTGGAACTGTTACCAAATCCTCTGGAGAAGGAATTTACTTCGCGGCCAAATCCGGACGGATGTGTGCTGAAACCATTGTAGAAGCCTCCAATGACGGGGTTAAGATTCCGACAGAAGACGACCTCAAGCGCTACATCAAGCGTTGGGATAAGCAGTACGGCATAACCTATTTGGTGTTGGACATTCTCCAACGGGTGTTTTATCGGACTGATGCAACCCGCGAAGCGTTTGTAGAAATGTGTTCTGATCTGGATGTCCAAAAGATGACTTTTGACAGCTATCTGTATAAAACCGTTGTTCCGATGAATCCTTTAGTGCAGATGAAAGTGACGGCCAAAACCCTGGCGAGTTTGTTGCGCGGCAACGCCCTAGCTCCTTAAGGATTAGTTGACTTAATCTGGTTCTAGATCCTGGTGCAACGGATAGCTTAAGATTTTTTTCAGGGTGCAGCGTTGCTGTGCCCTGATTGTTTTGCCTAAAGTCAGCTAAATTTGGCTGACTCTGGCTACAGGGGTGACCAACTATTATTCAGCTTCTAGAACCAAGGGATTCACAAAGGCAACTTTAGCCAGGGAATTATAGAGGGAATTATAGGGGGGATTTTAGGCTGACTTTAACTCTCGGTTGGCATTCATCGGAAGTTGCACTGTAAAACAACTTCCTACCCCGAGTTGGCTTGTCACCATAATCGATCCGCCATGATTTTGGGCAATATTTTGCGCGATCGCCAATCCCAATCCAAACCCCGAACCATAAACACGGGAGCGATCTGCCCGCCAGAATCGGTCAAAAATATGCTCTATTTGATCAGAGGTCATCCCAACTCCCGTATCCTGAACATCAACCAGAATTTGGCTATCCTGCTGATCGGTTTGGATCTCAATCGAACCCTGATCTAGGGTATAGCGCAAGGCATTGCTAATCAGGTTAGCAAATAGACGGGTTAGTTGCACCCGATCCCCGACGATCTCCAGATGGGGCCGAATCTGTGCAGCGAGATGAATCTGTCTGATTTCAGCTTCAGCCCGATAGAGTTGCACCAGTTCCTTTAACAGGGCTGTAAGATTGACGGGGTCTTGCTTTTGCGGTGGCGCTTGATCGGTTCGAGCCAACAGTAATAAATCCTCGGTCAGGGCGGTCATTTGAGTGGTTGCACTAGTGATCGCCTGAAATTTCTCCGCATCCAACTCCCTGATCCCTTCAGCATATTTGAGGGCAACGGCAGCGTTACTTTTAATCGCCATTAGAGGGTTGCGAAGTTCGTGGGACGCATCGGCTGTAAACTGTTGCAGGCGTTGAAAGCTTTTTTCAATGGGTTGCATTGCCTGATGGGTTAGCCAAATTCCACCTATCCCACTCAGGATCAATGCCAGGGCAACGCCACTGCCCAAGCCCCAATCCAAGCGTTGCAGTGTTTCATCGATTCCTGCAAAAGATTCACTCGCCCGGACATAGCCAATTAACTCGTTATTTCTCTCTTCTTCGATTGCCGGTACCGTCATACTTTGGGCTCGATACGGTGATGTCTGAGTTTGAACCGTTTGTTCAGCATCAAAGGGTAAGGTCAGAGGGTCATTGCCCCGCTGTTCAATCAACTTTCCCTGAGGATCAAACCACTGGACTGCTTGATTTGAATTCAGGGATAAATCAACCCCATCTACCGCTAATGTCTCACTTTCCAGATCAAGTTCACCGCTGGCAGCCTCCGCTAAAACTGCGACCCGCTCTGCCAATTCCTGGCGTAAGCTGTTGGCAAATAAGCTACGAACGGCGATCGCAAACACTCCCAAAACGACCATGAGTACAGCAAGATAGGATAGTAACAACCGATAACGGATTTTCTGGAACACGGGAGGTAGTCCTCTAAAATTCCTTAACTAGTTTGCAGACGGTAGCCAACACCGTAGACCGTCTCAATTAACCGATCTTTACAGCCAGCATCCTTCAATTTTCGGCGGAGATTGGTAATGTGAGTTTTAATGGTATTTTCACCAGAGTCGCAGTCAATTTCCCAGAGCTTGTTGAGTAGCATGGTGCGGGTAAAAACCTGACTTGAGTTTTGTAACAGGTATTCCAGGATTAAATATTCTTTGGGGGTTAAGTCTAGTCGGTTCCCACTATAGGTCACGGCATGGCGCACAGGATCGAGCATCAGTTCTCCTTGCTGGATGACAGGATGTTGGATCTCAGGGGGACGGCGCAGCAACGCCCGGATTCGCGCATCTAGCTCTTCCAATTCAAATGGTTTGATCAGATAATCATCAGCACCTGCATCTAGCCCTACCACTTTGTCCGTTGTCGTATCTTTAGCAGTCAGCATCAGAATGAAACCAGAATATTCACAGGCCCGCAAGCGTTTGCAAAGGCTAATTCCATCCAAACGGGGTAACATTAAATCCAAAAGAATTAAATTGTATTCAATGGCTTGGGTATATTCCCAACCTTGAATTCCATCTGATGCAATTTCAACGACATAATGTTGATGTCTCAAGTCTTCTGCTAAGGGCCGAGCAATCCGATCATCATCTTCTACTAATAGGATTCTCAAGGTGTCTCACCTCCTGATTTAAGCTGAAAGAATCCCCCGACTTTAGCAAAACTAAAGTCGAAGGAATGGTCAACGTTAGATCACAAAGTTGCTGTTACTCAACAGATTAGCGCTTGTGTTCTGCAAGGTTGCTAATATCTGAAACGGACTAGACCCGGCATCCCCGTCCGGATCAATCCGAATTACCGTATTGGAGCCTACTTGCTTAATTTGTAAGTAGTCATTGAATGGGTTAGAACTGCCGTAGTTCGATCCATCAAAGATTTCAACGAGAACAATCACATCCTGACGGGTAAAATCTTCAATCTGATCGCCTTTGTCCTCCAAAGCCCGAAACACAAACTGATCTTCGCCTTTGCCCCCCTCTAAAAGATCTACACCCTTGCCGCCAATCAGGATATCCTGTCCTTTGCCACCGTCTAAAGTATCTAGTCCATCCCCCCCTATCAAGAAATCGTTGCCTTTTTGACCGATTAACTCATCTTTGCCCCCAAAGCCTTGCAACAAATCATCTCCCTGGCGACCATTGAGTATGTTTGCTCGATTGTCGCCATCAAGCACGTCATTTTCTGGGGTTCCGCGTCCGCTGCTCAGGGCTTCTGAACTTACAGAGGTGATGGATTCTAGTTCTAGGATAAACTCTGGTTCAAGGTTTTCATTGAGTTCCTCGACTAAAACCAAACCAATGTCCGGTGCATAATACTTAAAATCAGATACCCTAGGTGTGAGTTCGGTAGATTCAAGGGTTTGGAGAACGTTGTCCAAGTCTCCGAACTCAGTTTCCAAGGTTTGATCGATACTGATCACCTCCGCCTGATCTAAGGCTTCATCATTGGGGGCAAACTCCTGATAGTAGTTATCGCCAACTTGAGGATTGGCTTGCAGAATATAGCCCGGTGAAGCACCGTTGACTTGGGCTTCCCAAGCACCGTCGTTGTTGGTACCGATGAAATAACCTGCGTCGTCATACTCAAAGGCGGTTGTTGACTCACCCAAGTACCAGACATTGCCATCGGTATCTTGGGCGAACCAATCGTTTGTGTCCTCCTGAAGAAAATCTGTCCAAGACGTTTCTCGCACCACGGTTGCTGGAACGCCCGCAATATTTTCTGTTTGAAATGTGGTGACAAACCGGATAGTTTCCTCGATCGCTTCGCCGCCTTCTTCTGGTTCCGGCTCTCCTTCGTAGGTATAGACTGTTCCGGGAGTTAAGGGAAAATAGGGGTTGTCGATGGGCTCCCCAGCTTCAAAGGTGGCTTCGTTAAAATTGGGCAGTGTTGTCGCCATGGGTTGATCTCCTTAAACCTTAGACTTGAAATGTTAAGCTCGAAACTTCAGGTCATTGCCTGTGGTGTTTCGTTGTCAGGAGAATAAAAAATAAATGTCAAGAAGTTGGCAAGAGACTGCTAAGTTTACGTTTCTTCATCAAAATAGAGAAGTTTACAGAGAGGTATGGAATACCTCTGAAACTTCAATCTCTCTTATTAAGAGATATTAAGAGAGATGTAGGGGATCGAACTTGCGGCACTCACAGGAAAATTGCTAGATAACCCTCCAAGCTATCAATTTAATATCCTGTTACAACAACTTCTTCAGTTCAGGATCTTCTGCCAATTGTTTCAGCACTTTTTTAATGTCTTGAGTGCGATCTTTCGTAGCAATTAACGTAACATTTCCATCCCGTACCACTAACAAATCCTCAATCCCAATTGTCACAATTAAATCATCAGAATTATTGCTATAAAAAATTGAACCTGTGGTTTCCAAGCCAACATGGTTCGCCAATTCTACATTGGGTTTTTGTTCTTTGGATAGACGCTCTAGAGCATTCCAATCACCCAGATCATCCCAATCAAAATCAATCGGAAAAACACAAGCCTTCTGGGTTTTTTCCATCACGGCATAGTCTAAACTAATCTTTGATAGCTGAGCATAAGCCTTTGCGCCATCTTGTTCTAAAGCCGCTACCAGTTCAGGCACATAAGTTCTAAACTCCTGCAACATCACTCCCACTCGGAAGACAAAAATTCCACCATTCCAACTAAAGCGCCCCGTCGCAAGGAATTGTTCTGCGGTTTCCTGATCAGGTTTTTCAGTAAAGCGAGCCACCCGATAGGCCGGAATCCCATTGAAGAGGCCAATTTCATCTCCCTGTTCAATGTAGCCATAGCCCGTTGCTGGATAGGCAGGTTTGACTCCCAGAGTGACGATGACATCCTGGGTTTTCGCAAGTTCTGTCGCTGCCTTTAACGTGCTGTGAAAAATTTCCGGTTGCCCAATCCAATGATCGGCTGGAAAAAACCCAACAATTGCTTCTTCACCATACCGTCGTGCGGCCTCAATGGTTGTCCAAGCAACGGCTGGAGCCGTGTCCCGACCTTCAGGTTCTGCCAGGATGTTTTGCTGAGGGAGTTCAGGCAGTTGTTGTTGGACTCCAGAAGCTAGCATCGTCGAAGTCACAACCCATAATCCCTCCCAACCCGAGGTTAGAGGTAACAATCGCTGAGCGGTTGACTGAAGTAAACTATTACCACTGCCATCTAAACTCAGAAATTGCTTGGGTCTATGTTTCCGGCTGAGAGGCCAAAATCGCTCTCCTTTGCCACCCGCGAGAATAACAGGTATCATGCGTTTTGAGATTCCAAGATGTCGCAACAGATGTCAAACAACTTAATCTTAAGTTGTCCATTGTCGATTGTCAGTAACTCCAGCTAAAGTCAGTCTTACATTTAGCTCGAAAAAGGTGTCCTAACCGTTCCCATCACTCATCCATCAATCCTTGAGTTTTCTATGACTTCTCCTTCCCCTCTCCGATGGCGATCGCGGCCTCCCACTTGGCTGATTCTGAGTTCAATCTTCATTGGTATCGGAGCCCTAGCCGCTGGATTGGGTGCACTAACGGCGCTGTCGCGATCGCCTCAAGGAGCTTCTGCAACTGCCTCCAAGGTTTTGAATGAGTTCTGGCGAGATCGGTTTCAGTATAAACTCTCTCGTCCAGTGAATATCTTGGTCATGGGCATTGACCGAGTTCCAGAAGCCAGTCCGGGGTCTGAGGAGATGTTTAGTGGTCGCAGTGATACCGTGTTGGTGGTGCGCTTTGATCCAGAGAACCAATCCTTTGGGCTACTCTCGATTCCGAGGGATACCCAGGTAGAATTTCCAGAAGCGGGTGTGGGGAAAATCAATGAGGCCAACTATTGGGGCGGAACCCAACTCGCAACTCAGACCATTGAACGCTTACTGACTCCTCTGAAAGTGGATCGGTATGTGCGGGTGAGTCGGGGAGCATTTCAAGAGTTAGTCGATTTGCTGGGTGGGGTAGAAGTGCTCGTGCCTTATCCTATGTCCTATACTGACAAGACTCAACAGTTCAAAATCGAACTCTCTCCAGGTTGGCAAACCCTCAATGGTGAACAAGCCGATCAATTTGTCCGGTTCCGCAGCGATGCCTATGGAGACATTGGCCGAATTCAGCGACAACAAGCTCTGTTGCAAGCCATTCGAGAACGGCTTCAACGTCCAACCGTTTTGCCCCAATTGCCCAAAATGATTCGGGTGATGGAAAAGTACATTGACACCAATCTCAGCTTTGAAGAAATACTGACCCTGGCCAACTTTGGCTTGAATTTAAAGTCCGATCAATTTCAAATGGTGATGTTACCGGGGCGCAGTAGTGGGCCGGAAGAAGCCTTGAGCAGCTATTGGGTGATGGATGAGTCAGGTCGAGATCGGGTGTTGAGCCAGTACTTTAACTTATCTAACGTATCTAACCCGTCTAACCTGAGCAGCGAGGAGAATGCTGCACCTGAGGATGAGGAGGCTTCAAGTTCAGGTTCAGAGGAAGAGAAGAACAACCAACCCTCTGAACTCCCTCTAGACTTAAAGATTGCGATCCAGAATGCATCGGGGAACCCTGAAGCGGGCGATCGCTTGGTTAGTCAGTTAGCGGATCAGGGGTTTTACAACGTTTATTTGGCGGAGCGCTGGCCGGATCAAGAACTCCGAACCCGGATTATTGTTCAGACTGGAGACTTGACCCAGGCCACCAAACTGCAAAAGCTCCTGGGATTTGGCAGTTTGGAAGCGGCCTCAACTGGAGAAATCGGGTCTGACTTAACCATCCGCCTGGGGCAAGACTGGCAGCGCTAACAGTTTGGCGCGTTAACGGTTCAGGGTTAAGGGTTCAGCCTTGCATTCAGGGCATCACGAGCCTGTTCCCGATCATCAAAATGGACTTTTTCTGTGCCAAGAATTTGATAGTCTTCATGGCCTTTTCCGGCAATTAACACTCCATCTCCGGGTTGAGCCTCACGGATGGCTTGATGAATCGCCTGGGCGCGATCGCAAATCACCACAGGCTTCAGTCCTAGGGGAATGCCAGCCAACACATCTTCTAAGATTCGATTTGGATCTTCGGTGCGAGGATTGTCAGAAGTTAAAACAGCAATATCGGCAAGTTCAGCCGCAATTTTTCCCATTTGGGGTCGTTTGCCGCGATCGCGATCGCCGCCACAGCCAAACACGCAGATCAGTTTGCCCGGAATAAAGGGCCGAGATGCCTTGAGTAAATTCTCCAAACTATCGGGGGTATGGGCATAGTCAACAATGACGCTAATGTCTTGGTCAGGGCTGACTTGTACCCGCTCCATTCGCCCTGGCACCCCGACAAATTCAGGCAAGGAATTCACCATCTCAGACAGATTTAAGCCTAGGGCCAATCCAGCCCCGATCGCCCCTAACAAATTAGACAGGTTGTATCGACCCACTAAGGGCAGGAAAAATTCTGCTTCTCCAGCCGGAGTACGGAGCATACCCTGAACCCCAGTCGGTTGATAGGTGAGTTGATCTGCCCACAAATCTGCGGTGTTTTCTGTGATGCTGTAGCTCCAGGCGCGATCGCCCAAGTGTTCTAATAAGCGTCTGCCATAGGAATCATCCTGGTTCACCACAGCTCGACCCTGAAGATAGGGATGATTAAACAGGAGTGCCTTGGCTCCAAAGTAGTCCTCCATAGTCAAATGGTAGTCCAAATGATCCTGAGTTAGATTGGTGAACACTGTCACTTGAAAGGGACAGCCCAACACCCGCTGTTGATGCAAGGCATGGGAACTAACTTCCATCACGCTATAGCTACAGCCAGCGGCTACCGCTTCTGCCAACTGTTGTTGCAGATCGACAGCAAAGGGAGTGGTGTAGGTCGCAGTCTTTTGAAAACCCGGCCAGCGGGTGTACAACGTTCCTAACAAGGCCGTTGGTTTCTGGGCTTGGGTGAGCAAAAACTCGATTAAATGAGTCGTCGTAGTTTTGCCATTGGTTCCAGTGACCCCAATCAACTGGAGCTTTTGGGCTGGATAGTCGTAGAATGACGCGGCAACTTCGACACAGGCTTGAGTCATGCCTGCCAGGGGAATAACGCAGGGAACTCTCCCATTCGCATCGGGGGTCGGCGGAGTTTTTTCAAAGGCAGCGGGAGAGATTAAAGCTGCAACAGCCCCAGCGGCGATCGCACTCGGCCAGAAATCCCCACCATCAACCCGAGTTCCAGGCATTCCAATAAATAAATCTCCAGGTTTGCAGGCATGGGAATTGGTTGACAATCCGCTGACTTCCGCATCAAAAGCCGGATGAGAATTTAAGGGGGGTAGAGTTGAAACCGTTTTGAGTAACTCGCTTAGCTGCATTCACAAAAACTCCTGACGGGCATATCGGGCTGATTTTTCCAATTGAATCATTCCAATTGAATCATTCCAATTGAATCATTCCAATTTAGGATCATACAGCGATCCTCAGTCAATCATGAGAGATTCCAGAGAGGGGTTTGAGAATTTCGCTCCCAAGGAGAGGGCCAATGCCCCCTGCTCATCAATCATTGCTGATTGCACTTTATTTGTACTTTTGTAAGAAAGACTCCAATTGCAGAACCGTTAGGCGAGGAGAAGGACGGGGCAAGAGTCGTTCGGCCTGATCCGCAGTTCGTTGAGAGAGAACCGGGACTTCATACTGATATTTTTGAAACCAAGCCTCGTTGGTGGTGATATCTCGAATTTCTAGTTCAAAGGAGCAATTAGCGTTGACATTGGCCTGAATCTGTTCTAGTTTTTCTTGCAATCCTTCGCAGAGATGACAACCCGGTTTACTGTAGAGAATTAAGTTCATATTCAAGTAATCTCTAGGCGATTATTTTATTAATTAATCCATTCACTAATCCATTAAAGCCGTAGACCTCTCGACTACCAGCTATTGTAACTAACTCAACGGTTTTTTCATCCCCTGGTTCAAATCGAATAGCAGTTCCCGCTGGAATATTTAACCGCATTCCCAGGGTGGATTCCCGATCAAACTGTAAAGCCGGATTCACCTCATAAAAATGAAAATGGGAACCGATCTGAATTGGGCGATCGCCTGTGTTGGCAACTTGAACAATCAGAGTTGGACGACCCGCATTGAGTTCAATTTCACCGGGTTGAATGATCAATTCTCCAGGAATCATAAGTTTTTGAACTTTTTATCTCAGACAATTGGACTATGAACGGTAACTAACTTTGTTCCATCTGGAAACGTGGCCTCGACTTGAACCTCGGCAACCATTTCGGCAACCCCTTCCATGACTTCTTCCCGCTTGAGCAAAGTTTTACCATAACTCATTAATTCAGCAACGGTTCGCCCTTCCCTCGCCCCTTCTAAAAGTGCTGATGAAATGTAGGCAATGGACTCTGGATAATTTAACTTTAAGCCTTTTTCCTTGCGCCGTTCTGCTAGTAGAGCTGCGGTAAAAATCAGTAACTTATCTTTCTCTTGGGGAGATAATTGCATGACCTTAATAATACTGAAATTGTAATTTTAAACCCGCCAAACCCTGGGCAAAACTGCGACTTGTCCCAAGCGGTTTAGGCGTAAAACCTGCCAAATTTTAGTAAACAAGTTTATCACGTCTTGAGTCGAATTCCCGCGATATCGGCACAAAAACCCTGAAATTAGTTGAGTCATGCCGATTTCCCCCGGAGAATTCTGAGCATCCCAGAGGGTTCTGATCCGCTGCAACATCTCGCTCGAAACCTGTTGTCCAACCCAGCAAAATGTTCCTACAATCGGCTGTCCCGCCAAACCATAGGGACTGTTAATTAAGACTTTGTTCCCCGGCAACCACTGCCGATCCAGCCAAAGCGGTTGTCCATTTTGCCAGACTTCTGTACAGGATCGCCAATCCCCTTGTAAGAATTGTTCTCCTCGGGCCGAACGTCCAAAACGGTTAATCTCCCAGGTCAAAAAACTGGCATTTAGCCCCAATTCAACCCGTAACTTCTGATTATAAATTGCACCATCAAAAACAATCGTTTCACGGGGAAAGAATTCACAACAGGCATTTTCATCAACCTGAATCTGAATGATTTGTTCTGCTGAATAACCGTTACTTCGATAAACTTTACTGGCTGCAGCCGTAGTGATTAAGACCTTGGTATTGGGTTGTAGATGAATCCTTTGAGAAAGGCGATCGCCCCCAACTATTCCCCCTGCAGTATGGAGGATAAGATTATGACAAATTTCTACTCCTTCTGGATAGAAAGATCGCTGAACTTTGAGCGGAGCCTGACTGTAAACCTCAATTAATTTTGTGCCGTTTCCCTGATTTGCATATTTCAGGTGAAGGCTTCCCTGCCAACCCTTTGACTGAGCTAAATATTGAGCTGAATCCTGGGCTGAATTTTGAGGTTCCATCGCTAGGTGATTAAACTATAGGTGATTAAACTGGAGATGATTAAACGATATGATCTTGAATAAACTGTTGAACTTTGTCAAACCCTTGCTTTGTCTTGAGATTGGTAAAAACAAAAGGTTTTTGACCACGCATCTTTTGAGTATCTTGTGCCATGACATTTAGATCTGCCCCAACAAAGGGAGCGAGATCAATTTTATTAATCACTAATAAATCTGATTTGGTAATTCCTGGCCCTCCTTTACGGGGAATTTTATCTCCCGCCGCGACATCGATTACATAAATCGTTAAATCCACCAATTCAGGGCTGAAAGTTGCTGCTAAATTGTCACCTCCACTCTCAACAAATAAAACCTCTAAGTTCTGAAACTTTGCTTCTAATTCTTCGATTGCTGATAGATTAATTGACGCATCTTCTCGAATAGCAGTATGGGGACATCCGCCCGTTTCTACCCCAAGAATTCTTTCCTGATCTAATGCTTGAGAGCGAACTAAAAACTGAGCATCTTCTTGGGTGTAAATATCATTGGTCACTACAGCAATTTGATAAGATTCCCGCATGGCTTTACAGAGGGCATCAACCAACGCTGTTTTTCCCGAACCCACAGGCCCTGCAACTCCCACTCGAAATGCTGTCATTGTTTCTAATTTCCCCACAAATGTACTGAAGAATTAACCGGCTGAACTAACTGCGAAATAGTCGAGAATATTGTGTTTCATGAGCCATGCTTGCGAGTCCCAAGCCCCAACTACAACTGACTAAATCCGAGTCTTCTAACCTGAGAATTTGTTCGGCAGAATTGAGAATTACAGGCTGAAGTTTCAACAAGATCTTTTGCCCAGAAGTTTGTCCAAGGGGAATCAGTTTAACCCCCGCACCGATCAAATTACTCACCCAACTTTGTAAGTATCCCAGCAATCCATGCTGTTGATCAATTTGCCAGTCAGCAACAGCAACCCCAAAGACAATTGCATGGTTATACGGCTTACCAGTAGCTGTTAAATAGGTTTTTAAACTGGGAACATTCGAGTCTAATTCTTGAGCAGTATTAATTGAGTCTAATTCTAAAAGTAATCGCATTAAACTCCCTCCCATTTGCCAACTTTGTTGCCGCAGTTCGGCTGTTTCCCAGGCTGCACTCAACCAGGAGTTCCAGTCAACTAATTGGGAAGGATTCTGGTTATGATAACTCTGGTTGCTGTAACACCGAAAAGCCCTTAACATTACAGCCGCATCTAGCCGAATTGTCCCATGGGTTAAGGCTTGAATTAACCAGGATTCTAAATCATGTTCGGTTTGAATGATCGCTTTTTCCACCAGGGTTTCTAGTCCCTCGGAATAACTGTAGGCTCCAAGGGGTAAAGCTGGACTGGCAAGCTGAAGTAACCTTAAAATTGAATTCACAAATTCACATCTAGCTAATGATGAGGAGGTTGATTTTGATGCCCGTAAGCGCCTCGTTCTGGGTTGAACGGTGCAACGTCTGCTTTGAGTTCTAACCCTAGCTGAATTAGCATCGATTGTAAAACTGAATCTGGAGAAAATCGTAGATAGGACTCCGTTACTTCTAGCCCAACATGACGATTTCCAAGGTGATAAGCCGCTCGGATTAAATCAACTGGATGGTTTGCTGTTACTGTAATCACTGGTTCGGGTTTTGCGGTAATTTGAGCAATTTTATCCTGGGTTTCAGATTGGAGTAAATCGCCTTCATTCAGGATCATTCCTCTAGGCAATCGCAGATGAACAGATTGATGATCCGGCAGATCAAGCTTTTGACGGGTACGAATGCGTTGGTCGGCAGTCAGGGCTAGAGTCAAGTCGATTGTTGCCGGGGTAGAAAGTGCTAAACGTTGGGTGAAGACTAACATTTTAATTTAATATTTCCCGTTAGACATTTCTGATCAAAGATTTCTGATCAAACATTTCCTATCAAAGATTTCCCGTCAAAGATTTCCCATCAAACAGGTCTCGTAGAACGAAGACGGCAAATCCCACCTTGAACCTACGGTTTGCCCCAATGTAAAGCGCGATCGCCCCGCTTACAGTAGTAAATGTGAACAACGGTTATGAATAACAGTTAAGCCAAATCGGGTTGAATGTTCAACCGTCCCTAAAGGTTCGGTAAACCCGCCTTCAACAAGTGAACTAACCGCCCCCAGTATATAGGCAGGGAAATTTATCTTAAAGACTGTATTCAAACTGGACTTACCACCCAAAAAAACTGCCAGGTTTGGTTTGCAGTCCTCAGCGTCCCGAACCAATTGGGCAGAGCCATATTAAACTTTTGTCGTACTAGGAGCAGAGCATCCCTATGGGAAAGATAGTTGGAATTGATTTAGGCACTACAAACTCTTGCGTCGCTGTGATGGAAGGGGGAAAACCGACCGTAATTGCCAGTGCAGATGGTTTAAGAACGACTCCTTCCGTTGTCGCCTACGCCAAGAACGGGGAACAACTCGTTGGACAAATTGCTAAGCGTCAAGCGGTGATGAACCCAGACAACACGTTTTACTCTGTGAAACGGTTCATCGGTCGCAAGTACAACGAAGTTGGAAACGAGATGAAAGAAGTTTCCTACAAGGTCGTACAGGACAGCAACGGGAACGTCAAAGTAGACTGTCCAGCTCGCAGCAAGCAGTTTGCGCCAGAGGAAATTGCGGCCCAAGTGTTGCGTCAGTTGGTTGAGGATGCGAGTAAGTATCTAGGAGAATCAATCACTGAAGCCGTTATTACCGTTCCGGCCTACTTTAACGACTCCCAACGTCAAGCCACCAAAGATGCAGGTCGGATCGCCGGTTTAGAAGTAAAGCGGATCATTAACGAACCTACTGCTGCCTCTTTGGCCTATGGTTTAGACAAGAAAGCCAACGAAACCATCTTGGTCTTTGACTTGGGGGGAGGAACGTTTGACGTTTCCATTCTGGAAGTCGGCGACGGCGTGTTCGAGGTCTTGTCAACTTCTGGAGACACTCACTTAGGCGGGGACGACTTCGATAAAAAGATCGTAGATTACCTGGCTGAGGAATTTAGAAAAGCGGAAGGGATTGACCTGAGAGGTGACAAGCAAGCCCTGCAACGCTTAACAGAAGCCGCAGAAAAAGCCAAGAAGGAATTATCCAGCCTGACTCAAACTGAGATCAACCTGCCCTTCATCACTGCCACTCAAGATGGGCCGAAGCATCTTGACACCACTTTAACTCGGGCGAAGTTTGAGGAACTCTGTGGAGATTTGATTGATCGCTGCCGAGTTCCAGTTGAAAATTCCCTGCGGGATGCCAAGTTAGACAAGGCTGCCATTGATGAAGTCGTTCTCGTTGGGGGATCAACTCGGATTCCAGCGATTCAAGAACTCGTCAAACGGGTCTTGGGCAAAGAGCCGAACCAAACCGTAAACCCGGATGAAGTAGTTGCCATGGGCGCAGCAATTCAAGCAGGGGTTCTGGCGGGTGATCCAGGTGCTGGCGGAATCTTGTTGCTTGACGTGACTTCCCTCTCCCTTGGGGTAGAAACCTTGGGTGGAGTCATGACCAAGATCATTCCTCGCAATACCACAATTCCCACCAAGAAGTCTGAAGTGTTCTCCACGGCTGTGGATGGTCAGACGAATGTTGAGATTCATGTTCTCCAAGGGGAACGGGAAATGTCTAATGACAACAAGAGCTTGGGAACTTTCCGGCTTGATGGCATTCCTCCCGCTCCTCGAGGCATTCCTCAAATCGAAGTCACGTTTGATATTGATGCGAACGGAATCCTGAACGTTGCCGCGAAGGACAGGGGCACCGGCAAGGAACAGTCCATTAGCATTACCGGAGCCTCTACCCTACCTGACTCAGAGGTGGAGCGGATGGTTCGAGAAGCAGAACAAAATGCGTCAGCAGACAAAGAACGTCGAGAAAAAATCGACCGCAAGAACCAGGCAGACTCCTTGTCGTATCAGGCTGAAAAGCAAATAACTGAGCTAGGGGATAAGGTTCCTGCAGCAGATAAAACCAAGCTCGAAGACCTGATCAAGCAGTTACGGGAAGCCGTGAGCAAGGACGACGACGACCAGATCAAGTCCCTCACAGAAGAACTTCAGCAAGCGCTCTACACCGTTACTAGCAACCTGTACCAACAAGCAGGTGGCTCTTCAGCTCCGACTGGAGATGATGACGGTAGCGATGGTGGCAGTTCAGCTCCAGGAGGTGGGTCTGACGATGTGATTGACGCTGACTTTACGGAAGCTCAATAGAGTTTTTGTAAACGTTTAATTCCATTCCCTCGCCCCCTTAACAAAGGGGGCTTTTTGTGGTTAACAGCCAGAAAGAGCGAGTCATATAAAATGTAAAAAGGAATGCTGTACTCCCTGTCTGAAAGTCTCTTCCGTGGCTTATTGGTAGCAAGCACCTGAGTGTTTTACATGACCAATACACCTAACCAAAAGTCAGGGAACTAGAGGCCAAAAGTTCTTGTTGGACTCGCTGGATCAGTTTTAGGGCATGTTCACAGGCGGCTTGGTTTCCCTGCTGTTGAAAGCAGTGTGAAGCTGATCGCAGATCAGCCATCGCTCCAGCATAGAGTCCCTGTTCATAACGCAGGAGGGCTCGATTGAAGTAGGCTTGAGCATGGTGAGGATTCAGTTGTAAGGCAATATCAAAGTCCTGAACTGCAATCTGATTGTTTTTCATCTGACGGCAGAGGCAGCCATGGTTATAATAAGCTCTGGAACTACTCCCATCAAGTTGAATTGCCTGAGATAAATCTGCCATGGCGTTGCTCATTTGCTTCAGCATCAGCTTGGCAACTCCCCGATCAATATAAATCTCCGCTTCCTCAGATTGGGTCAAGTAACGCCTTTGGTCAAGAGCTTGGTCATAGTCAGCGACTGCTTCAGAATATGCCTTGAGTTCAAAATAGGCCAAGCCGCGATTGTAGTATGCTTCAATGGAGTCTGGTTGAAGCTGAATGGCCTGATTATTAGCAGCGATCGCCTCAGCAAAATTTCCCTGTCGATAGTGAGCCAGCCCCAAATTCAGATAGTCTGAACTGCGATTAGAGGCTAACTGAACGGCCTGAGCACAATCAGAGGCAGCCTCAGAATACTGCTCTAGCTGAATCCAAACCCAACAACGATGCCCATAAGCCTCCACCCAGGTGGGATTTTGCTGAATCACTTGATTCAGACGCTCTAATGCCTGAGAATAATCCTGGGACGTAATGGATTTTATCCCTTGGTCTAACAAGATTTCTTGAGAAAGGTTGATTTCAGGTAGATTCCCTTGAGCAAAAGCTGGGAAATTTAGCGGGACAAAAGCACCTGTCAACCAGAAAAATAAGGTTAGGCTGAAGTGTAGAATGGCTAGGTAAATTACTGAATAAGTTACTGGATAAGTTACTGGATAAAAAAATGTTGGATAAAAACGCTTCATAAATTTCACACCTTCATCCCACAACTCTACAAGTAAAGAAGAGGAATCTAAACCTAGGTTCCTCCCCATCTTTTAAACAACTAACATCTACCAGCCCTTTTCGGCCTTGCTTAAAACATAGGCAGCAACATCTTCAATTTGTTGAGCATTGAGACGACCGGCAAATTTCGGCATGGCATTTTTACCATTAGTAACCTGAGTCGCGATCGCCCCAAGGTTGTCCATTTGGTATTGTGTCAGAGCAGCTTTCTTCAAGGTTTTATTGGCTATCACAATATTCCCACCCCCTGCATGGCAGGCTGCACAGTTTGCAGCAAAAACCTTGGCTCCGGTTTCTGGATTGCCCTCAGCTAGAACAGGAATCTGCACGGCACACAGCCATAGAACCATGCCTAGAAAAATTGCAAACAACGATTTTTTCAGTGACTTCTTCGGTGATTTCTCCAAAATAGTTCTCCTCTTTAAAATACAAAAAAATTCAAAACTAATGGTGTAAGCTGTTAAAGCTACTTCAGTAGTTGAAACTCAGTCGTCAAAACAATTCCCAGCCAAAAACAGGATGAAGCCAAAGCCTCATATCAAAGATATCCAATAGTTCTTGACCTGCTATCCAACCCCTAAAACGATGGGAGGTTTGCACGTCATAAGAATTGCTACTAGAGCTACTCTCGCCAAAATCCTAACTATTGTCAAATGACGAGTTGTCAAACTTTTACAATTCTCAACTTTCACAGTTCACACCCTTATATAGCAATCACCAATGATTTGTGAACAGGGGGTGAAGGGGCGTTGCCCCTTTTTGAGGACGCAGTCCCCAAACCCCTCTCTAGATTTTTTTCATGATTGACTCAGGATCGCTATAGTTCTCAACCATAGTTCTCAACGTTTCACTTCTATAAACATGGCTCCTCTTCCGAATCATCGTCCGCCCAAACTTTCCCTTGGCCCCCTAGAGCAAGAAATTCTGACTATTCTTTGGAAACTGGGTTCTGCAACGGGAAAGCAAATTCATGACCAGATTCTGACTGATCCCAATCGAGAACTGTCTTATCCCTCCGTGAATACCGTCCTCAACCGTTTGGCCGAAAAGGGATGGGTGATTTGTGACCCAGGACAGCGAGCCTTTATCTGGCAGCCGTTGGTGTCTCAGCAAGAAGCGCAGCTCTTGCAATCCTACGAGCAACTGAATCAATTTCTGGCGGTGAGCAATCCCGATATTGTGGCGGCCTTTGCAGACAGTCTAGACAGGGCGAGTGTGGAGCAATTGGAGGCGATCGCCGAGCGATTACGGGCCATTCGTCAGGCTCAACAGGAACGGGAGAAGTAGAATGCACTTGTTCATGATTTTAGTCGCGTTGGGTTGGGCAATGGGTCTGAGACTGTTCTGGAAAACTCCCCAAACGCTCTGGACAAGGCGGTGGAGGCAAGCCTTGACTCGCCTGACGATTCCTCCGCTGTTGTTGCTGACTACGGCGATCGCGATTCTCTGTATGGGGCCTCAGGGAGAAATGTTAGGTCATGGGGCTGGTTGGATGGGCTATGGACTCGCCTGGGGGTTCTTGGGGTGGGCTGTGATCCTTAACTCAACCCTTAGTGTACAAGGCTGGCGGATGACCCAGCGAACCCGTCAATACCCACAAGTCACTTGGCAGGGTTGTTGTGCCCGGTTGCTGGACAGTCCTATGCTATTTTGCGCTCAAATCGGGTTTTGGCAACCTGAACTAGTCATCACCCAGGGACTGCTACAACAGCTCAATTCAGACCAACAGCGGGCTGTACTGGTTCATGAACAAGCCCATGCCCATTATCGCGACACCTTTTGGTTTTTCTGGCTAGGGTGGTGTCGTCATTTGACGTTTTGGTTGCCTCAGACTGAATTCCTTTGGCAAGAGTTACTGTTATTGCGCGAAATGCGAGCGGATCAACGGGCTGCCCAACACGTTGATCGATTAGTGCTAGCAGAAACCTTGCTGCTGATGGTGCGTCATCCTGTGATGCTTACAGAACAGGATTCTTGTGCTGCGTTTAGCTGCCCCACCTCACCGAATCGCTTGACTGAACGAATTGATGCCTTACTCAGTGAACCGATTTCCTGCTCTCATAATCCTGTTTGGGTTTGGCAGGGATTATTGCTGACTCTATTCCCCCTGATTGCCATTCCGTTTCATTCCTGAGTTCAGCTTTGGGTTAGGCCGCTAAAGTTGGCAGAGTGCTGCTTTACGACTATCAAATAACTGTACGATTCCGTCGGTGACTGTGCGTTTTACCTCTGGGCTACATCCTGCCAAAAACTCTTCTGGAGACATGACTCCCTTAAAGAATTCTTGGGCGCGATCGCGCTGATGACGAATTTCATCAAATCCCAGGCACTTCACCATATAGGTTGCCAGGGGAGAATTCTTAATATCATAGGAAGAACTTTGAGTTCGCCCTTCTTCCAAGAGTCGGAGAACTTGTTCTTCTAATTCATTCTGGGGTTGATAGGGCTGAGAAATGATTGGCAGGAAATCAACCAAAGAAATTGTTGCAAAGTTTTCAGAAGGCATTTCTCCCATCAATGTTGAAACTGGAATGACTCGGCCAAACCGCAATGACAATCCCTCTAAAAACGCAATCGTAAATAATTTACTGCCCAGGTAGAGTTTGCCAACCTCAATGTTTTTTCTGGCTTGCTCTGTTAACTGTTGAAAAACTTCATCCTTGGGATAGCCTTGAAAATGATGAAAGATCGATTCAGGCTTCACAAAATTCATGAAAGCTTCCATTTTTTGCAGGGCTGTCCGATATTGATTAATCGTATAAGCACTAGAGTTTTTTAAATGATGATTGGTCTCCGGCAGCAAATTCCAGGTATTATCTAAAAATCGGGCTGGATTGTGATGACCAAAGCTTCCCACATCTCGGTTTGATAATCGAACCGAGCGATTGACTGTTTCAACTAGTTCAGTATCAGTCAACTTGAGGTTAAATCGTTCTCGCACAGACTTCAACCGTTGGTACAAAATATCACTATTGCTTAGTCCCACTTCATTTTCCATGCGGAATGGGATGGTTGCCTCAATGCAAGCCGCAATTTGGATTAACAATTCATAGGAACATAACGGTTCTAGGACTTTAACAGCAACTAATGCACTTAAAAATTCATTTTGCCCATTCAGAGGGGAAAGCGTTTTCCCCAGTTCAAACTTAAAGATTTCCTTGACCATTTCAAACAGAGGATCATGCACCAACTCCTCATGTTCTCGAATCACCAAACGTTCGCCGACCTGCCAAATAAAGGGGGCAATATAATAAGTCAAATTAAAATTAACACTCTGATCAACCTGAACATAAACGACATCATGAAATAGGGCCGCCAACACTTCAATTGCATCCTCTGTACCCCCCACTTCAAAGATGTGCTCTGGAGTATGAAAATACCGCCAAGGCCCAGTCATCGTTTGCACGATCAAATCTGTAATCTCTGATAGTCTAGTGTCATCGACTTCAACTTGAAGTTGCTCGATTGCCCATTTCAACTTGCCAAGGCACTGCTCGTTGTAGTCCTGATCAAGACCCATGCGTCACAATGTTGTAAAGATTTATTCATAATAGTAATTATCTTACTATGCCCTTCAAGAATCAGGGATGTGCCCATGTCTTCAATCCCCAGACCCGACCAATCTATTCCTCTACAAGTTCAATGTTTAAGCTGCAGCGTGCTAAACCCTCAAGGGGCAAAGTTTTGTATGTCCTGTGGCCTGAGACTACAACAGGTTTGCCCCCAGTGCCAGTGGGAAAACCTACCCCAAGCTCAGTTTTGTATCGAATGTGGTATCTCCCTGACTCAGAAATTGGCAGTAACTGTTTCCAGTCGGAGTCATCCTAGACCCGCAGAACGTCGTCAGTTAACCGTGATGTTTTGTGACCTAGTGGGATCAACAACCTTGTCAGAACAACTTGACCCAGAAGAATTGCGAGAACTGATCCAAACCTACCAAGAAACTTGTGCTGAAGCTGTGATGAAGTTTGGGGGATATATTGCCCAGTATCTAGGAGACGGAATTTTAATCTATTTTGGGTATCCAATCGCCCACGAGGATGACGCTCAACGGTCAGTGCGAGCAGCTTTAGGCATTATTGACAGCATTCGCAACTTAAAATTTAGCTGTAAATTGGCCTCTGTTCAAAGCCACACCCTTGATCTCTCGGTGCGGTTGGGGATTCATACTGGGTTGGTTGTGGTAGGAGAAGTCGGCGCTGGCAACAAACGGGAACAGCTTGCCATCGGTCAAACCCCTAATATTGCGGCGCGATTGCAAGGCTTGGCCCAGCCCAATACGGTGGTTCTGAGTCCTACCACCCATCGGATGGTACAGGATATTTTTGAGTTTCAGTCCTTGGGAGAGCATTCTCTCAAAGGGGTTTCCCAACCCGTAGAACTGTATCAAGCGCTGCAAGAAGCCGGATACTGTAAACGGATGAAAGTTGCCGCTAGTCATTGGACACCCTATGTGGGTCGAGAAGCAGAATTAGAGCAACTCAAAACCCTGTGGGAACGGGCAAAATCGGGACAGGAAGAAGTTGTTTTGCTGATTGGAGAGGCTGGCATCGGGAAATCTCGCCTGGTGCAGGAGTTTCGACAGGCGATCGCTACAGATTCTTACGCATTGCGGGAAGTTCACTGTTCCTCTTATCACCAAAACACACCGTTTTATCCCATTGCAGAAATGTTTCGGACGGAGATTTTGCACCTGGAACGCCAGGATTCTGCCCAAACGCAACTCGAAAAGGTAGAACAGTTTCTCCATCAAACGAATATTCCCCTGGAAGCAGGGGTTCCTCTGTTGGCTCAACTGCTCTCGATCCCGCTGGATGAGCGCTATCCCGCGTTGAACCTATCCCCTTTAGCCCAGAAACAGAAGTTGTTAAAGGTTTTGCTCACCTTAATTCAACAGGTTGCCAGCCAGCAGCCGTTGTTAGTGGTTGTAGAAGACATGCAATGGATTGACCCTTCTACCCTGGAGTTGATTGAAAAGCTGATTGAGATGGAAGACGATGCCCGCTACCCGATTTTACGAATTTATACCAGTCGTCCAGGGCTTCGCTTTGATTGGTCAAATTTAACCAATTTCACCCCCATAATTCTGAATCATTTCCCAGCCCAGCAAATGGAACGGATGATTCAAGGAGTCACCCATGGCAAATCCCTGCCTGATGCGGTACAGCGGTTACTGATTGACAAGAGTGACGGAGTTCCCCTGTTCGTAGAAGAAATGACCAAGATGGTTATAGAGTCTGGCTGGCTACAAGAAACGGAAACGGCCTATGAACTCACGGCTCCCTTCCCCCCGAGCCTGATGATTCCCGACACCTTGCAAGGAATGCTGATGGAGCGGCTCGATCATCTGGGAACTGCCAAAGAAGTGGCACAATTGGGGTCAACCATTGGCCGAGAATTTAGCTACGAGCTGATCAGGGCGATCACCCTCCAGGCACTAGAACTTCAGGGAGAGTTTAACGAAAGGCTGGATGAATCCACGATTATTCAGGGACTCGATCGACTGGTGGAAACGCGCCTGCTGTTTATGACGGGGGAGTTGCCTGTCGCCTCCTACATTTTTCGCAGCGTTTTGATTCAGGATGCCGCCTACGATTCTCTGTTGAAAAGCACCCGCCAACAGTATCATCACCGGATTGCCAATGTGCTTGAGGGGGTGTTTCCTGAGATTGTGCAACGGGAACCTGAACTTTTAGCTTACCACTACGATCGGGCCGGATTACCCGAACAAGCCGTCCCCTACTGGCAACAGGCGGGACAGTTGGCCTTTGAAAAATCTGCTAATGAGGAGGCGATTGTACATCTCAAATCAGGATTAACCTCCTTAGGCCCGCTGCTGCAATCTCCTGAATGGATACAGCCAGAACTCAACCTCCAAATCCTGTTAGGCAAGGCATTAATAACGATTAAGGGATATGCTGCCCCTGAAGTAGAACAGGTGTTTCGCCGGAGTCAGGAACTTTGTCAACAGCTCGGTAGCACCCCTCAACTCTTTGGGGTGTTGTGGGGACTGTTCGGTTACCACATCGCCCGCGCCGAGCATCAAACCGCTTTAGAGATTGGCAGTCGGTTGATGGGGTTAGCTCGCCGCTTCAACGATCCAACGATGGAAATGGAGGCTCACTTTAATCTGGGACTCGCGTTACTTTATGTCGGACGGTTGCAGGCCGCTCAGGAACATTGGTTAGAGGCCATCAAGCTACAGGATAGGTTTTCCCTGGATTGTCGCACCTGCTTTACAGGTCAGGATGTTGGTGTGTCTAGCTATACTTTTCTCTCTTGGAGTTCTTGGTTGTTGGGTCTGCCGGATATTGCTCTACGCTACAGCAAAACGGCGATCGCCCTCGCCCATGAACGTTCTCATCCCTACAGCACTTGTTTAGCGGTTTCTATGGGGGCGGTGTTCCACGAGTTTCGTCAAGATCAGGTTGAACTACAACAAGAGGCCGAACGAGCGATCGCCTTAGCCCAAGAACAACAGTTTAATTTTTGGCTGGCGTTGGGAACAATCATGCAAGGGTGGTCAAAGGTTGTTAATGCTCCGGATGGCCTACACCAGGATTCACAGCACTCCCCTTTGCTGGTGGCCGCACAGATGGGGTCAAGTACACCCAGTATCGAGGCTGGAATTGCCCAATTGCGTCAAGGGATCGCTGATCATCGAGCCACAGGGGCTAGAATCTCCCAAACCTATTTTCTGGGACTCTTGGCCCAAGCCTATGCCAGAGCAGGACAGGTTACAGCCGGATTGGCAGTTCTGGAGGAGGCGTTACAAGCCGTTGAGAATACCTATGAACGGTTCTGGGAAGCAGAGCTGTATCGGTTAAAGGGCACTTTACTTCAAGCATTAGAGAAAAAAGCTGATCCTCTCAGCCCTATTCCTGACGGTGCTGCTTCTGCAAGCCCTACTTCTGCAAGCCCTACTTCTAAAAGTGTTGTCCCTGAAAGTATCATTTCTGCTCCAACCTCAATGACCCCTGAATTCTATTTCCAAAAAGCCCTAGAAATAGCTCGCCATCAAGGTGCAAAATCCCTGGAATCAAGAGCAGCGATAAGTCTAGCCCAGTTCTGGCAGCAGCAAGGTCAAGTTAGATCTGCCCAAGACTTGCTTCAGATTTATCAACAAAGTAGAGGCGTTGCCAACAACGATTCTGTTACAATCAACGCCCCAAACGAAGATCCTGCTGGGCCAATAACGGAGCCTTAAATCATAGCCTTCTTCTTGATTTTGATTGCCGGAGGAGCAACCGATCCGTAGTTAACCCGACAGCCCATGTTCAGCAAACTCGAACTGCACTGGAGCGAGACAATCTGCTCATCTAAAATAGCGCTACAGCTCACATACCCGTCATCGTTAGTGTCTTGCATCATACAGGTCAGGGGCTTGGCCTCGGACTGCTTAGCCCAGCCTTTCAGCCCTTGAGTGGCAATAATGTGGGGCCAGAGGTAAGAGAGCAGAGCCATCCCAGCGATCGCCGCCACCACAAGCCCAAGCTTCAGCTTCCAACTGTTAAGAAAGGAACCAACCCCAGACTTGATATCGGCAACAGGATTGGAAGAGCTTCCTGAAGTGACCACAGGCTGTTCTACTGTTTTAGTAACACTACTAACGCTTTCCGGTGCGTTGGCACTATCCTGAACTTGATTTTCAGACATAGAGTTATGACTCCTTAAAGGCTTTATTTTAAGATCTATCCACACTATAACAGTCTAGATTTTAGCTGGATATTGGGGGAAATTACATCCGCTCTAAGACGGAAATACCCAACAAAGAAAGCCCCAACTTCAGGGTTCTCGCAGTTAAGTCACACAATCCCAAGCGAGATGTGCGCTGAGGTTCCTCGGCTTTCAATACCGGGCACTGATCATAGAATTGGTTGAATTTTTGACTCAGTTCAAACAAGTACTGACAGAGGCGGTTGGGCAAGAGTTCGGTGGCGATCGCATCAATCACTTCATCAAATTGCAAGAGGGATCTGGCGAGGGTAAACTCAGCCTCTTCCTGCAGGTGAATCTTGGCTTCAGTGCCCATCTGGGTAAAATCAATTTCCCCTTTGCGGCTAATCCCTTGAATTCGGACATAGGCATACAACAGATAAGGCGCAGTGTTCCCTTGCAAAGACAGCATTTTATCAAAGTTAAACACATAGTTGCTGGTGCGGTTTTGGCTTAAGTCAGCGTACTTTACCGCGCTAATGCCGACAGTTTGAGCAACATGTTCGATAAATTCCGCCGGTTCAGAACGGTTTTCTGCCACCAGACGATTTTCCAAATCAGTTCGGGCGGTATTAACAGCTTCATCCAACAACTCCCGCAATCGTACCGCTTCCCCTGAACGAGTTTTCAGCCTCTTGCCATCGTCCCCTAGGACTAATCCAAAAGAAACATGAATGAGTTGCACCGTTTCTGGAATCCAACCCGCTTTTTGCGCCACCTGCCAAACTTGGGTGAAATGATTGGCTTGTCCGGCATCGGTGACATAAATGATTCTGACCGCTTGATCGCAATTAATTCGATAGCGAACGGCGGCTAAATCCGTTGTGGCATAGTTGTAGCCCCCGTTGGATTTCTGCACAATTAAGGGTAACGGTTCTCCTTCTTTATTGGTAAATCCATCTAGAAAAATACATTGGGCTCCGTCATTTTCAACCAGTAACCCTGTCTGTTTTAAATCATCAACAACCTGTGATAAAAAGGGGTTATAAAAAGACTCTCCCCGTTCGGTTAACTGAATATCTAATAAATTGTAGATCACCTGAAATTCCCGGCGGGATTGTTCGCAGAGTAGTTGCCACGCCCGCCGACTGTCTTCTGCGCCAGCTTGGAGACGAACCACCTCAGTTCGAGCTGTTGCTTTAAAGGTTTCATCCTCATCAAACCGAACTTTGGCCTGACGATAAAAAGCCACTAAATCCCCAAGATCCAGAGCATCTGCAGTGATTAAGGCATCGGGATAGACTTCCCGCAAATAGGTAATTAACATGCCAAATTGAGTACCCCAATCCCCAACGTGATTCAGTCGAAGGACATCATGACCTTGAAATTCTAAAATGCGGGCAATACAGTCTCCAATAATCGTTGATCGCAAGTGCCCTACATGCATTTCTTTGGCAATATTCGGGCTGGAAAAATCAACAATAACGTTCTCAGGAGAA
Organism: Microcoleaceae cyanobacterium; assembly: GCA_051652765.1. GTDB lineage: Bacteria > Cyanobacteriota > Cyanobacteriia > Cyanobacteriales > Microcoleaceae > JBHJGO01. Next base: position 26,238 of record JBOFUV010000013.1, read on the forward strand.
TTGATTTTAGCAATCCCCAACCGTTCATCCCCAAACCTTTGATTGAGTTGAGCTTCTAGATAGTCTGGCTTGAGTTTCAGGTTAATAAACCCAGGCCCTGCAATTTCTGGTTCCTGACAAATATGACTAATGTCTAATTGTTCAAGAATGCGGGTGGCGATCGCCCTGGGATTATCCTTTAAGGGTTTGGTCAAAGACATGGCCACATTACATTGATAGTCCCCAAACTTAGGGTTACTTGCTGGAACCAACATCACATCCGTACCTGCAACGGCTTCCCCAAAGGCAGCGGCTAAAGCCTGTTCAAAGCGCGATCGCAATTGCTCAAGAATTGACATCATGGATTAGAAATTAAAATAAAAAATATCCGAAAGGGGGTTTGACCAGGATACTGAGGTGCAAACAAGCCAGATCCAAACAGAAAGCCAGATCAAGATACCGAATTAAGATGCCGAATTAAATTGACGCAGTTGAGCAATCAGGTGATCAAAGTAAGGACTAATCATCTCGGCTTGTTCCGGATTAATGCGCTTTAAACTCGCAGCTTTCAAGCCCTCCAAACCCGTCACCATCGCAGGCAGGGGAACCGCCAACTCTTGGTACAGCAACTCCATGTTCTGCAACCCTTCCTGACTAGTGTACTGAACTTGCCCGCTAGCAATTCCGTAGGTGACGCAACGCAGAAAATGCCAAAAGTCTCGCCAGCAAGCCTGGGTTCGGAATTCAGGATAAAGATCGCCCCCTGGCTCAGTAATGCCGGGGTATGCTGTCAAAACCTGTTCTCGGGCTTCTGTCACAATTTCTTCAGCCAAATCTCGCAGTTGGCCAGCCAACTCAAGTTGGGCAGGACTAGTAACCTCCTGAAGACTAGGAACCGTTGCGAGTCCCTGACCCAAGGCCGCCAAATCTGCATCCGTGAGATAGCGTCCTGCGTCGTCGGCGCTTTGGAACTGAGCAATAATTTCGGTTGGGTAAATTCCCTGCCAGTTGGCAAAGCTAACAATTCTGGCTTTTGGAATTAATTCTTGGGCTTTTTGAGTCAACATGGCAACTTTTCTCCTCGGATTGAACAGTCTAGCAACTCCATGGGATGCATCAGCATTACGGCTTTGCCTTGCAATTGTAAATGTTTTTTGATCTGGAGAGAACAGCCCGGATTAGAAGAGGTAATCAACTCTGCACCCGTGTTTAATAAATTCTCAACTTTTTGTTGGCCCAATTCCTCGGCAATTTCTGGTTGCAACAAGTTATAAACCCCAGCACTCCCACAACACAAGGCAGCATCCACCGGTTCCCGCAATTGCACCCCTGGAATTTGCTGGAGTAACTGTCGAGGTTGTAGACTAATTTTCTGTCCGTGTAACAGGTGGCAGGCATCTTGATAAACTAACGTTAATGAGGGTCGATCAACCAATGGAAAAAGTTGGGTTGTGAGTCCAATTTCAGATAAAAATTCCTGAACATCCTTCACTTTTGTTGCAAAGGCTTGGGCTTTTTCTCGATAGTCCGAGTCATCTTTAAGCATCTGGCCATACTCTTTCAAGGTGTGGCCACAACCCGCCGCATTGATAATTACTGCATCGACATTTGTTCCGGCAAAACTATCGATCATTTGTTTGGCTAAGGTGTGAGCTTGGGCCGTTTGTCCTTGGTGTTCTGGCAGGGCCGCACAACAGCCTTGGCTTTTAGGAATGACAACTTCACAGCCATTCGCAGTTAATACCCGAACTGTAGCTTCATTCACGGGAGAGAAAAACAACCGTTGAACACAGCCTAAAATCACCCCAACCCGATACCGCTTTTCCCCTTGAGCTGGAATGACTACAGGAAAATTGTCCTGGAAAAAGCTAGCATTAATCTCTGGCAAGATTGACTCCATGGCAGCCAATCTCGGTGAAATTTTGGGTAGCAAACCTGTCGCTTGAACGAGGGCTTTAACCCCTAATTTCTGATATAAAAACAGGGGAAATAATAGAATTCGTAACCGATTGGGATAGGGAAATAGGGTGAAAATCAATGTGCGAATTAGGCGATCGCCCAAATCCCGAGGGACATTTCGTTCGACCTGGGGACGAGTTGCTGCAATCAGTTTGTCGTACTGAACTCCGGAAGGACAGGTGGTAACACAGGCCAGACACCCTAAGCAGGTATCAAAATGTTGACTAACGACTTCTGCTAAAGGTGCATCCCCTTGATTAATCGCATCCATTAAGTAAATCCGTCCTCTGGGAGAGTCGGTTTCCTTGCCAATCACTCGATAACTCGGGCAGGTTGAGAGACAGAATCCACAGTGAACACAGGTACTAATTAATTTAGGATCAGGTGGGTTGTTGGCATCAAATTGAGGCAAGAATTCTTCAGACTGTAAATGAGGGTTTTGAGACAAAAAGTGGCTGGCTTTAGCTGGAATACGGGTTGGATCTTGAACTGGCGTTTCTGAAGTTTGCATTGAAGTTTGTATTGAAGTTTGTATTGTTGAGTTAGGGGTAATAAAACTGATTAGATCTTGCCAACAAAACGCTGGGGACTCAGCAGATTTTGGGGGTCAAATTGTTGTTTCATGTGGCGCATTAAATCCAGGGCATTACCCCCATATCCCCAAACATCTAGCTGTTGCTTAACCTCAATGGGAGCCTGCAAAATTGATAAAAACCCTCCTTTAGCTTGACACCAACGCCGCAGTTCTAGCAAGGTTGCCAGGGGAATATCCGGGTCAAATTGCAGAATTCCTAATCCGACTCCAGCGTGAATCCAGCCAGGAGTTTGAGCTTGAACCAGAGTTGACACGGCTGCCGTGGGTAATACTCCGATTTTGCAAATAATAGATTGGGAGATGATCGGTTGGGAATTGCCAGGTTGCCAAATTTGTTGCGGTAATTGTTGCCATAACTCTGCTTCCTGTTCCGGCAAGTTCCGGTTTAAACCCAACTTTTCCCCCACATCTAACACCCGATCCGATTGCTGTCGCACGCTCTCTACCAAGCCTTGAAACCGAACGATTAATCCAAGGCCCGTACCTAACTGTAATTGCTGCACAATTTGGGACGAGAGCAAGTCCACCGCAACGGGGGTTAGGGCAGAACCTAATAGGGTTTGCGTGGCTTGAGCAATGGATTCTGGTGCTCCCGTTAAAACAACTGTGCCCGAAGTTTCAGGGAGGGGATAAACCCGAAAAGTAACCTGGCTGATGATTCCTAGGGTGCCGTAGGAGCCCGTGAGTAGCTTCATCAGGTCATAGCCCGCCACATTCTTGACGACTCGACCTCCAGCCTTTGTGATTTGGCCATCCGCCCGCACGAAAGTAATGCCCAAAATCATATCTCGTACTCCCCGATACCGTTGTCGCAAAGACCCTGTATCTCCTGTTGCTACAATCCCGCCAAGGGTAGCTTGATCCGGATAGGCTGGGTCAAGGGCGAGGAATTGATGGGCCGTTGCTAGCCTCTGCTGTAACTCGGCAAATTTCATTCCCACTTCCGCCGTCACGGTTAAATCGCCCACCGCGTGTTCAATCAAACGGTTCAATCGTGCTGTTCCAACGGCCAATGTTGCCTTCTGAACTAACCCCCCCCAATGCAATTTACTCCCATTGCCGTAGGGTAAAATGCTCAGTTGATGCTGATGAGCATGGCCAACTACTGATGCAAGCTGTTCCTGGGTTTCGGGAAGAACAACACCGTCTAAAGGAGTTCCTGGAGCGATCGCCTGGGCAAAGCGGTCTTGTTGAGGGCTGGCCATCTGGTTCCAAGGCAAAACATGTTCAGGCCCGACAATTGTTCCCAAGGCAGCAAAATCTAAAGGGATGAACTGAGGTGTAGCAGTAGAACTCATTTGCAATTTAACTTAACGATTTTGAATTGAGAGTTCAGTCATAATTTTAGTAATGCTATTGTGACATTTTCCCATTCCTTCTTGCCCTGAAATGTTCTTGCCCTGAAATATTGTTTTGGCTAGTTGAATTAAGTGACAAAACTCACAACCGCTTTGAGCGCACTTGAGTGGAGCAGCAAAATCCAACTCAAAAGCGCTTAGACCTACTCAATCAACCCACACAATAGACATCAAGCTTAAAAAGCCCCTAGCGTTCAGCGCTATCCTGGAGGTTGTTTGCAGGGCAGCAAGTTTTCACCATTCTCTCAGCAAAAAATCATCTGTTGCCGGACTGAGTTTTCTACAATGAACTTTTAGAATGAACTTTTAGAAGTGAATTTTTAGAAGTGAACTTTTAGAATGAACTTATTGAGAACATTTTGGAGAACTGGGTATGAACTTTATTGATGTAATGGCTCTCATTCATCCAGCCCTTGCTGTTGGGGTTGTATTCCCAATTATTGGAATCGTAGTTAACTTTGCATGGCAAACTCGTCAGCGGCGTTTACAAACCTCCGAAGCAGGGAGCAAAAGTAAAATTCCTCCTGTGGTTGGACAGGAACACGTCAAATTAGGGCGCTGGCTCACCGGTTCCGTGGTGGGGGTGACCTTGATTGCCCTAGCTTACTCTATTTATTTTAAAGGCGTATTTAAAGAACTCACTCCTGAAAAAACATCTCAGGCAATCTTTACTGTTTTGCTATTTCTAGCAACCCTAGCCTCTCTCTTCTTCCTCTACAAAGCCAAAGCCAATCAGCCAATTTGGCGGGGAGTATTCGCCACGTTGACAGGAATGGGGATCGTGATTCTGGGTTGTCAGGAGGGAGTTTTTCGGAGAGGGTATGAGTGGCAAGTCTCCCATTACTATTACGGGGTTGCTGCTGCGTTATTAATGCTGCTTTCCTTGGCTATTGTGCCAGACATTTATAAGAATAAAAAGTGGCGGATTGCCCACATTACTCTTAATTGCATTGCTCTGATACTCTTCTTTGGCCAAGGAGTAACAGGTTCTAGAGACTTACTAGAAATCCCGTTGTCCTGGCAACAAGAACAGCTCTCTAAGTGCGATTGGCAAAACAAAACCTGCCCTACTTCTCAATCTCAGAGGTTAAATCATTCGGTATCCCTGTCGGTTGACTTACCTGAGGTCAAGGGGCAAGGGCGAGGTCACCTCGCCCCTCTGCAAGTTAGAGAACTGAACTAATCTACACCGCCCCAAAGACTTGAGTCCAGTAGGAGTTGTAATTCACAGTTCCCAAGTCATTGTCCAGGTAGGCATAGCCGACACCGAGTTCGGTAAAGTTGGCGTTGAGAATATTGGCCCGATGTCCAGAACTGTTAATCCAGCCTGCAACTACGGATTCAGGGGTTGAATACCCGGCGGCAATATTTTCCCCCAAGAAAGAGGAACTGTAACCGGCGGCTTGAGCGCGATCGCCGACGCTTGATCCATCGGCCCCTGTATGGCTAAAGAAATCCTGGACTGCCATGTTCTCGCTGTGTGTTTCAGCAGCGTTGATCAGTTGAGCATTGAGGGTGAGGGGGGACACAGCATTTTGCGCCCGGTAGTCGTTGGTCAATTCTAAAACTCGATTAATGAAGACAGCGTCGGGGGAAGAATCGGTTCCGCCCGATGTTGCAGCGGTCACGGTCACTTGACCGCCCACAAAATCACTCCTGTTAATTGCCTCCGCCTGAATACCGTCCAAAGTGGCTAGAACCTCCCCTGTTGCTGTAACCGTGATCACAGCTTGGTTGAGAGCGTTGGTTTCGACTTGAACCGCCGTTACCAGGTTAGGAACTTGAATTAAATCCGTGCCGTCTTGAAAGTCAGTGATCAAGTCGGCCCCTTGGCCATCATTGCTCACACTGAACCAATCAGCGCCAGCGCCTCCCGTTAAAGTATCTGCCCCTAAATCTCCGGAGATTGTATCGTTCCCTCCATCGCCAATCAGGGCATCGTTGTCACGACCTCCGAATAGGTTGTCATTCCCCGCCCCTCCGGTAACAGTATCCTGTCCTAAGTTGCCAAACAAGCCATCATTGCCATCTTGACCCTCTAATACATCATTATCCTTGCCGCCAAACAGGGTATCGTTGCCAGAGCCGCCCAGCAGATTGTCGTTTCCCTGGTTGCCGATAATTAGCTCTGCATCTCCAACTCCCTGAACGGTATCATTGCCACCCATGGCTAAAACGCCTTGAGGATACCCGCTTAACTGCCCAGAAAACAGATTAATCGATTCAGAGGTGTTATCACCAATCCAAAATCCCAATTCACTCTCTGCAACTAAAACCATAATTAAAACTCCTTTTTTCTCCGTAATTTTTCTAGGTTCGCTCGTTTAATTTTTCTAATTTGATTTAAATTAGTGATGAATTGAAGGCTCAATGATTCAGTTTAAGTTCAACTCATTAAATCAAGTTTCATTCGATTTTAAACGCCTTTAAAACTAAGTGTGACACTCATTAAACCGTCTATTTTTCTAGCTGGAAATCCCAGGGAAAACCCATTAAACCCTTGCGGAAAATACTGATCTAGAACTGTAGTTTGTAATAAGATCCTGCTTTCCCTAACTTTCCCATGCAATACTCTCTGTTAAAATCACCCTCAAGCTTTATGAACCATCCCATTAAGCCTGTGCCAAAATCCGGTGAAATTCATCAGACCCTCAGTCAACCCACTTTATATATCTTTGATGGTCGCCGGGGAGAAAATTTAGTAATCGATGCCAGCCATAGCACGGTTGAAATTGAACTGTGGAGTCCATCCGGTCAAAAGCTAGCCTACTTTTGTTTGGATCAGTGGCAGGGGCGACTCCCTGAAACTGGGATTTATCGAGCGTTGTTCAGTCCCATGCAGCAAGAACAATCGACGGCAATCCAGGTCAAATTCAGCAAAAGTTATCCCGCAAATCTTTCATTTAAAGACTTGGATGACTGGAGACTTTTAGAATATTTTTATAAAGAAAATCTGACGATTCCTTTACAGTCTAATCAATCAGAAGTTTCTTTAGAAATCAGCCTCAATCAACATCAAATTCAGCCTTTAATCATCCAGGGTTTCTATAATCAAACGTTGACCATCAAAGCCTATGAAATCCCCCTGGCAATTGAATCTCCTACGGGTCAACTGCTTGGATTTAAAGATCAACACGTTTCAGCAGTTTTGCCAAAAGCGGGTTTATATCGAGTGCTCGTCATTGGACAAGATTACCCTGTTACCACTCCGGTGAATATTCAGGTTCAGTGAGGTGAAAACAACTTTAACCTGATTTGACTTGAACCCATTGCCTGATCATTGACCTTACCAGGCATGAAGCATTACCGGGGCCCCTTGCCGTTCTTCGATGCCCTTGACCAGAATATTGTAACGAGGATGAATACTCTGCAAAAGCTGGCGGATCTCTTGGGCATGGGAGCCTTGATGGTAGGTTGTGATGGCGATTTTTGGGCGAAACTGCCAAATCGCCTCCTTTGCCCCGGCCAAGAGGTTCAGTTCATAGCCTTCCAGGTCAGCCTTCAAATAGTTTATGACAGTTGGCTGAGTGGCACAGAAATGATCAATCGTATTCATCGCGATCGCCAAACCCGTATCCTGTTCGGAAATCTTCGAACAAACCCCTGCAGAGTGTAGATAAGCGATGCCAATGCTATTGCCGAGGGCTTGGGGGATGATGCTAACGTTGGCATCCTGTTCAAAGGTTTTGGCTAGAGCCGGGAGATAGTCGGGCAAGGGCTCAAAACTGTAAATGTGTTTGGCGTGCGATCGCACCAGAAAACTAAAAATGCCTTCCGCTGTCCCACAGTCAAATACCACATCCTCAGCCGTCACTCGGGTTTGTGGAATTTGGTAGTAATGCCACTGCCAGAGATAGGATTGTTCTGTAATCGTTTGGTAGAGAGACTGTAGCGGCAACTCTCGACTGTAATATAAAATTCCATCTGAATTTTTGAGGTGGAACTGCCAGAATTGCGAATCTTGAGTCACCTGGGCGATCACGTGTTGGGCGAGCCAGCCACACTTTGGGGAAAAGCAGTTCAGTATCCAATCAGAGAAAGAGCCGCCCAGAGAGCGGTTGCGCCAAGTATATTGCAACACTTTAATTCGCCTGTTCATGTTGTCGCTCTCCGTTTCTCAGTGTGATGGCTGGATGACGGCGTTTAAGACTTCATTCTGGTTGCCACAATTCCCCCAATTTTTCTGGGAGAGTCGTGAGCTGCTGAAACAATTCTTGGGGGCCAATCCCAAACAAAAGCTGCAAAACCAGAACAATTGCCGCAATTGAAAGCGCTGTGTTAATACTGGCTTTCAGAACTTTTACAAGCCAGGTAAAAACTAGCCAAGAAATTAGTAGGGCTGCGAGGAGAATAATCAGTTCTAGAGGAATTGCAGGCACTTCAACCTCTAATTTCAGATTAGGCAATACTACCGCGTTTCCGAATTTCTTTGTAGGAAGTTCCGACATTTTTCAGGCCCGCTTTGATCATCTGCTGCTCCAACAGGGCAAAAAACCGGGTGCGATCGCCCCCCCGGACAACGGCTTGGTTGTGGGCTTCAGCTAGGACTACTGGGTAGCCGTATCCCTTCTGCACCTGGGACAAGACAATGCCTAGAGCTAGTTCTAGCTGATCTAAGTTTTCTGCTACCCAAGCTGGAACTTCAACGCGGGCGACTTCTGTTCCAACATTAACGTAACAGAAATAGACTTGATGATGCTGGTAGAGATCCAAGATTCGCGCCTGCGATCGCCACAACGGACTACGTTGTCCGGGTTGCAGTTGAGCCGCCCAGAGGGCAGTATCCCGCAACGGTTCAAAGGCTTGACAAGGCGCTTTTCTGGCCAAGCCACTCTCCTCCATTAACCCCGTTCCCGCACAGTGTTCCAGACAGTCCGGCGTTGGATAGGGGCAGGCTTGTAATCGCAAGAATGCCGCACTTTCGCTACTACGGGAAGCACTGACATAGCCAACTAAAGGAATCCCCGCCAATCTCAACCGTTCCCAAGCCGCCAAAATTGGGGTAAGGATCAGATCTCGTGCTTCTGTCGGCAGCGCCTCTAGAAACCAATAGGTAAGGGAACCGTCCACCATGCCTACCGTAGGAACGATAGGGACTGTAGGTAGAGAAACTGTAGGAACCGTTGAGGGCTGGATTGGCTGGGCAGTGAGTAACTCATCCCCAACTTCAGCGAGGACAGTTGCCTCTGAAACGGCACGGCGATAGCCCATCCATTCTTCGGTGCGAATGCCCCACTGCCGAGAAATGTAGAGATCCTCTGGACGGTAAAAAATTTCTGGCACGCTATCGAGCAGGGGATGGCGACCTTGGTGATAGTGCAACACGACTCGACCGACATTCAGCAAGTAACAGTAAGCAATTTCATGGGCGCTAGGGGCAATTTGAGACCCATCGGTGGCAAAGGCAGTATGGGTTAACGGGGGCGCGGTGATGATCGGACAGCGGTTTAATGGCTCAACGGGAATCGCAGGGTGAAACAATAGGCGATCGCGAAATTGCCCTCGCTGTTCAATGAGCTGCAGTTGCTGAGGTTTTGCTTGCTCTAGCAAGACTTGAGCCAGTTCTAAGCGTTTACGACTGGCCTCAACTTCACGGGTCATGTGTTGACTCATGCCCTGCATTTGTTGAGCAAGCTTGGTTAAGTCCAGCATTTAGGGTTTACTTCCAACAGCATCAGATCAGGAGTTGACTCGTTTATCAAGTATACACAAAAAGCAGAAAGAGACATTGGGGATAACGTCTCTTTCTGCTTGAGGTTGATCAACACTAGTAGCCTGTTCCCTTGACATCTAGGCAAAGTCAATTTGAGCATATTATTTACCAAAGGCTCGTCATTTACGATCGTGTGTTTCAGCTTGGAGACGATATTCAAATTGGAGATACAGTTGGAGAATTTAGGGAAAAATCTCTTTTATGACTGGAGTTCTTACCCCCAAAAACGGAGTGTTTATAATTCCAAACCACTCCGTTTTGAATGGCAATGTCACAAATTACAGCTCTATTTCACAGGAATCGTGGGAAACAATCAGTAAAAACAATCAGGACAATCGAGCAGTAAAATAGAAGCAAATCATTGTTATCATCCGATGGAAGGCCATGCGAGTTTATGTGCTACTGTTCAATGCCGGAACAGAAAACGAGGGGATTCATACGATTCAGCAGGGCGATCGCAATACTGTGTTGATGTTTGAAGCTGAAGATGATGCCACTCGGTTCAGCGTGTTGTTGGAGGCTCAAGATTTCCCGGCCCCCAATGTCGAACTGATTGAGGAGGCGGAGATCAAAGAATTCTGTCGCAGCGTCGGCTATGAGTGCCGACTGGTTGCGACGGGAGAGCTAGAAATCCCCCCTGAAAACAATGTTGATCAGACAGATTGGCAATCTGAATCTGACACTCCAGCCTCATCTCAGCCTGATCAGCCTCAATCAAATGAAGCTGACTCTGCGTCTGATGAACTCGATAGAATCCGTCGGCGACTAGAAGGATTATTATGATGACCGAACAACAGTGGGACACTCGAGGACATCTGTTAACTGAGCAGACAAATACGAGTAGCCAGAACCTAGACCAGCTCAGCGCTCTGGATCTAGTCGATTTATTCAATCGAGAGGATGTCCAAACCCTGTTGGCGATCGCCCGCGCCCGTGAATCCCTCGCTCAAGCCATTGACCTGATTAGTGTGGCTCTGCGACAGGGGGGACGGTTGTTTTACGTGGGAGCTGGAACCAGTGGACGACTGGGGGTTTTGGATGCGGCAGAATGTCCACCCACTTTTTGCACACCCCCAGAATTGGTACAGGGAATTATTGCGGGCGGAGCAGCGGCCCTGGTTCGAAGCTCTGAAGACTTGGAAGATCGGCCAGAAGATGGCAAACAAGCCATCATTGATCGCCAAATTAATGCCTTGGATGTTGTGGTTGGGATTACAGCCGGAGGAACGACACCCTTTGTTCATGGAGCCCTCGCCGCTGCCCAACAGCGGGGAGCTAAGACGATTTTTATTGCCTGTGTTCCCGTTGAACAGGTACCCAGTTTTACAGACGTGGATATTCGGCTAATTGTTGGGCCAGAGATTTTGGCAGGTTCAACCCGACTCAAGGCTGGAACCGTTACAAAAATGGCCCTGAACACCCTGTCTACCGGAGTGATGGTGAAGTTGGGAAAGGTTTATGGCAACCGGATGGTGGACGTAGCAATTACCAACAACAAGTTGCGCGATCGCGCCCTGCGAATCTTAATGGATCTGACGGGCATTTCTCAAAAAGAGGCTGAAGAGTTACTCAATCGTAGTGGACAATCTGTGAAACTGGCCTTGCTATCCCATTGGACAGGATTAGACCGTCAATCTGCCCAACAACTCCTAGAGCAGCATCGGGGCAATCTCCGGCAAGCCATTCGTGCCCAACAAAACAACAATCTATAGCGGTTATAGCGATCCCAAATCAACCCTGAGAGATCTTGGAGGGGGGTTTGGGGCTTTGTTCCCAAGCAGGGGGCAACTCCACCACCATCCCCTTCTCAGAAATCATTTGAGATTTCATAAAGTCATCTAAGCCTGTTTATCTAAAAATCTAAACTTGCCGAATTAAATGAATTAAGTTAAGGTCAATGGGTAAAATCTTAGTTTTTAAGATTAAGATTAGTTGATGCAATCCATATCAGATGTAGTTGTTTAAAACAAACAGTATATCTATTCAAAGATGGTAATCAGGTATTCGGCATGAAAGATTATCATCGATTAATTGGCTGCCTTGGTTAATGCACCCACTGAAGTTCTGACAGTGCAAGGCCAGAGACTGCAACCCAAAGTTAGTCTTCCCTCAAAGCCATCTAAAACCCATTCGATTCCTGCTTTTAGAGCCTAGTTCAAATCAATCTAATCCCTCGTTGGGTCTTACGGCAGTCCTTCTGTTTAAGAGGGGACTACTGGAATGTCTGGTTAAACTCCAGTAATTTTTTTTCAAGGATATGATAGATGAAAGAGCGGATTTATTGTGGCTTGAATCCGCTCAAGCGTCTAGATCGACTTTGGATTCATCGTTCTGAATCCTGACAGTTTGCAATTGTTCCATTGCGATTCTATTTCCGGCAATCCGTTTTTTAGAGGGGTTACAGATGAGGCTAGAAAGCCAAACCCATAAGGCTTACCGACAGCTCTTGTGGATGTTAATGCTAATTTTATCCTGCAGAATTTTGTCCTGTAGACCAGGAACTGCACAGCCCATTCAACCCTCTCCTGATGGGACTGGAACGACTGTAACCTCGCCGGATGGTCAGCGATTCAATATTGAGGGCGGTACTCGTTCCGGTCAGAATCTGTTTCATAGCTTTGAACAGTTTGGCTTGGATGCAGGTCAGGTCGCGAACTTTCTCTCTAACCCTGAAATTCAAAATATTCTGGGACGCATCAATGGTAACAACGTTTCATTTATCAATGGCTTGATTCAGATATCCGGAGGCCAATCAAATTTATTCTTGATCAACCCAGGCGGAATCATTTTTGGCCCCAATGCTCGCTTAGATATTCCTGCCGCTTTTACCGCTACAACTGCGAACGGAGTTGGGTTTGGAACTGATCGTTGGTTCAACGCAGTCGGCCAGAATGACTGGGCAACTTTGGTGGGAGATCCCCAGCAATTCCGGTTTGATGCTGCAACGCCAGGAAGTTTGATTAATTTTGGGCAACTTGCCGTTGTTCCCGGCCAGAATTTAACGCTGTTAGCGGGAACTGTGCTCAACACCGGAACCCTAGAAGCTCCAGGTGGAAGTTTAACGGTGCAGGCCGTTCCAGGAGAAAGTTTGGTGCGGATTCAAGCTGATGGCTCCCTGTTAAGCCTGGAAATTGATCCGACGGTTCATGCCTTTACCTCTGGAACTGTTGGCAGGTCAGGAAACATTAGTCCCCTGACCCTACCTGAACTACTGACCAGATCAAGGACAATCGGCGCAACTGGGGTCACCTTAGATAGGGCTGGCAATGTGGTTTTAACTGCAACTGGTCGGGGGATCAATCAGGGAGATGTGGCGATCGCCCCCCAGTCCCTGGGACTACAAGCTGCGATTTTTGCCAGAACGGCAACTCTCAGAGCCGCTCATGATCTGATTTTGGTGGAGCGATCGCTCTCAACCACTGGAGATTTAAACTTGTTTGCTGGGGAAACCCTACAGGTTCGAGACAGTGTGCTACGGCCCTTCTCCGCCCTAGTGGGGGGTTCCCTCACCCTAGGCGGTGAACAGAATATTGATATTTTGGCTCTGAACACTGGATTCACCCCATTTCAAGCCGTTGGAGACATTACGTTGATCAGTCCCGGCCTGATTTCCGGAGACAGCCACTTTGCAACCGGGGGTAACTTTAGCATTCTGAGTCCCACGGGGGCTGGGGGCAACTTTGTCAGTTTATTCGACCCGATTATTACAGCCCAGGGCAATGTCGTATTCAACAGTTACGAAGGAGCCTCCCTCAAAATTCAGGCGGGCGGATCAATTCGGGGCGGCGACATTACCATTACCAGTCCTGACATTGCAATTGCAAATCCAGTTCCAGGCACAGATGAGTTTATCCTAGCCACAAGTCCCTCCGTGATTCTGCGGTCTGGAGCAGCAACAAATACTTCTAACTTAGGCAACTCCGCCGAAGGCAATATCTTTATTGAACTGCCTCGATCCGGGGGTGAAATTGCGGTCGGCTCCATCCAAACCGCAGGGGGGCCCGTGATTTTACAATCAGACAACGGCATTCAACTCAACCAAATTGAATCCCAAGGGGGAGTCGTAACCTTAGATGCCCTAAACACGATCACTGTTGGTCGGACGATTAACTCTGCCGGAGGAAACATCTTCATTTCAACGGACAATTTTCTCCGGGTGAATGGTACGTTTACCGCTCCAAATGGCCTCAACGCCAGTATTTCTTCAGCAGCTACGCCCACCAGCGGTGGCTCTATCACCATTCAACAAGGGGGCGGAATTGACACTCCCTTTAGAATTGGGGACTCTTTTATCAATGGCACGGCGGGAGCAATTACCAGCGGGTCTGCAACTATTACCCCTTTCCTGGAAGTTCCAGTGCCTGCAACGGGCATCTTCGTTGAAGGGAACATCAGTATTGAAACGATTCCCCCGGATTCAAAGCCTGATCCAACGCCTACTCCTGAACCCACACCTACCCCTGAACCTACGCCGAACCCAACCCCAACTCCTGAACCTACTCCTGAACCCACGCCTACTCCAAACCCAACACCTACTCCTGAACCTACACCAACGCCTACCCCTGAACCCACGCCGAACCCAACGCCTACCCCTGAACCCACGCCGAACCCAACCCCAACTCCTGAACCTACACCAACGCCTAACCCAACCCCAACTCCAACGTTCCCGCCTAGTCCAATTCCGAGGGGCGAAGAGCCAACTCCAACTCCAACTCCAACTCCAACGCCTACACCTGGAATTCCCAGTCCAACGCCCACACCTGGAATTCCTAGGCCCGCGCCAGTTCTTCCTGATAACCCTTCTGACATCCCTCCGTTGAGTTCTGAGGAAGAACGAGACCTGGCTACTGCTACTGAAACAGAGCAAATTGTTCAGCGGAGTAATTCGAGTTCTAACTCCGCTGCTACAGAGTCATTAGGAATTTTACTCGATACTGTTAATCCTCGCGAACAAGTGATTGAACTCGCTCGGGCAGAACTAACTGCGGACTTAGCCACTAAAAGCGTTGAGGATCTAGTGCCTCAAATTGACAAGTTTTTCAACCAGGAGTATGGGATCTATCTGGGTGTTAATCCCTTGGCCGGTGAGGCCAGTTTGGAAACCGTTCAGATCACTTTAGGTGACATTGCCCAAGCTACGGGTAAAAACGTTGCAGTGGTGTATGCCCTGGTTCAAGCAGAGCATCTAGAACTCATTATGGTTACGGCAAAAGGGGCAATCCGCCAAACGGTTCCCATTGGTAGCCGCGAAAACCTGATTGCAACGGCCAACCAATTTCTGACGGCGGTAACGGCTCCCCGCGAACTCAATTCCATGGCCTTTCGACCCTTTGCAGAGCAACTCTATCAGTGGATCATTGCTCCCCTAAAAGCTGAACTTCAAGCCAAAGAAATTGATACCATAATGTTCGCAATGGATCGACGATTGCGAGGATTGCCTCTAGCGGCTTTACATGATGGTGAAGAATTTTTAATTCAGAACTATAGCCTCAGTCTAATTCCCAGTTTCAGCTTGACTGATACTCGCTATCAACCGATTGAAAATCCTGAAGTTCTGGCAATGGGAGCATCTAGATTTCCAGGGTTTGACAATCAAGAATTGCCCGCAGTTCCTGTGGAGCTGGCTGCAATTACAGCGATCACTCAGAATGACAAACGGTACTTTCTCAATGAAGAATTTACCCGCAGTAATTTTAAAAAACAACGAACAGCTCAGCCCTATGACATTATTCACTTGGCAACTCACAGTGAGTTTCGACGGGGCGATCCTCGCCATAATAATTACATCTTATTTTGGGATGGGCAAGTCACCATTAATGAACTCCAAAACCTGGGGTGGAAATGGGGAAATTCAGATCTAAACTTGTTAATTTTGAGCGCCTGCCGAACCGCAATTGGAGATGAAGGTTCGGAGCTAGGATTTGCAGGATTGGCAGTGCAGACTGGGGTGCCTTCAGTATTGGCTAGCCTTTGGTATGTTTCTGATGTGGGAACTCTAGGATTGATGACAGAGTTCTACAATCGACTCCAAACCACTCCACTCAAAGCAGAAGCATTTCGTAGTGCTCAAATTGCCCTGCTCATGGGTGATGTCAGGATTGATTCAGGACAATTAATCAGCCCGAGCTTAGCACAACCTGTTCCACTTACCCCTGAAGTTGCGAAGCAAAGTAATGAAATCTTTTCTCATCCTTACTACTGGGCAGGTTTTGTGCTGATTGGTAGTCCCTGGTAAGAATATTGCAGTTCTAGATAATAACGGCGGCTAGCCAGATCGAAAACAGGAAGTAGAAAGCGGGCATTCGAGAATGGAGACTAAACCCGTAAAAATGGCTGTAACTTCACTTAGGTGGAGATGATTTTTTTAGAAAAGTCAAGAAGAGTTTATAGCAGTATTTTCAGGAGGATTTGCTAAGATATAAACAAGATAGATTTACTAAAAGTTACTTGATAAAAACACTCTTTAAGAGAACTTTAAATGAGGGGTTGCTGTTCCGGAGAATTAATTAAATTGTAAAGCTTTAGTAAAGCAGTCTTAGCAATAAAGTCTTGGAAAATAAAGTCTTTAAAAAAAGAAGTATTAACAATGAACAGCTCAATTGGCCGGGAAAATCGTTATGGGGTTCTGTCCAACGTCTTTCAAAAAAAACTGCGGTTTCAGAGCGATCGCCGACTGCCAACTCCACGGACTAATCCAAAAGTCACTTCAGAAGTTAGTTTAGAAGTTAACAATCGAACTTTAGTTGTTTTTGATCCGCATCTAAAATCCCTCTTTCAGTTGGTTGCTGGGGTACGACCGGGAGCAGAAATACTCATCCTGAGTTCTGAACAGGATAGTGTTGAACAAATCACTCAGTATCTGGCTCACTCTTATCTGGCTCAAGCTTTAGACCCTCTAGCTCCTCAAGACCTCACTAAAATTCAGGCGATTCATCTCGTGTGTCACGGTGCTCCCGGAATGTTGCAGCTTGGTCAAACGGCACTGAATCAAGCAAACTTGAAACACTATCGTTCTCAGCTACAGGCTTGGAATGTTGAAGAAATTTTAATTTATGGCTGTCAAGTTGGAGCTTCACTCAACCCGCTGGAGCCCTTGAAGTCTTCAGAATTAAAGGATTCGTTTCTCCATCGCCTTCACCAACTCACCGGAGCCAATCTTGCGGCTTCCAGTACTCCCATTGGCAATCCCCAACTTGGAGGCAACTGGGAACTGGATGTTCGGATAGGTACCGTTCGCTCTCCCCTGGCTTTTACTCCCCAGGCCCAGGCAGCTTATCCTGCAACGTTGATCACTTTGGTAGTTAACAGTCTTGGAGACGAACCGGATACAAATCCAGGGGATGGGGCCGCTTTAACGGCTTTAGGAACAGCAACCTTGAGGGCGGCCCTAGAGGAAGCGAATAGCCAACCCGGCTTGGATACCATTGTTTTTAGCATCCCAACCCCTGATCCAGTTACAGGAACCTTCACAATTCGGCCCACTTCTCCCTTGCCGAGTCTTAACAGCCCAGTTGCAATCAATGGCGCTACCCAGCCTGGATTTCTAGGCAACCCCATCATTGAGCTAGATGGCACAAACGCTGGAATTGCAGAAGGCTTAGTCCTGAATGCCGGAAGTACCACAATTCAGGGCTTGATGATTAACCGCTTTACCTTGGATGGGCTAGTGATTAACAGCGATCGCAACAGTGTTCAGGGCAACTTTATCGGCACCGATATCACTGGCAATGGCGATCGCGGTAATGGGCTCGATGGCATCCGAATTGCGCTTGCAGCTTCTAATAATCAGATTGGCGGGGTCAGACTTGAAGGGAGTTTGGCTCAGGGCAACCTGATTTCTGGAAACGGCGGCAATGGGATCTCAGCTTCCCTGGGAAGTGGGAATCAGATTCAGGGCAACATCATTGGTGCAGGCTTGGGTAACACGGGTAGCCCCTTGGCCAACGCAGACAACGGAATTACCCTCTCTGACACCAGCGGCAACTTAATTGGTGGGACAACGTTCGGAACCAGAAATTTAATTTTTGGCAATGGCGGCAATGGGGTTTTGATTACCGGGGAGCAATCAACCAATAATCTGATTCAGAATAACAATATTCAGTTCCATGAAACTGGGGCGGGAGTGTTGATTGGCGCAAATGCCAGTAACACCTTGATCGGGGGTGCTAATGCTGGAAATCTCGTGACTGAAAATAGTCGCGGCGTTGTGATCACAGACTTATTATCTATTGGGAACCGGATTTACAACAATCGGATTTACAACAATTTCCCCCCTGAAAGTGACGTTCCAATTGAGATCGATCTGAATGGAGATGGAGCTACTCTGAATGATGCTCAAGATAGCGATGCCGGAGCCAATACCCTCCAAAATACTCCAGATCTCAACACTGCAATTGTTGGCCCGACTAATCTAGGGATGGAAGCGATTCGGATTAATGGCTCCCTCAACAGTATTCCTGGTAGTTCATACACCCTACAATTTTTTGCTAATCCATTTACAGGCGGTTTCCCGGAAGAGCCCCTGTTTATTGGTGAGATTCAACTGGAGACAAATCCTAGCGGCAATGGGCCTTTTACTGCCGTACTGCCTATCCCCGGAGGTCTTGGGGGTGTAGATTTCACCCAAGTGATTGGGACGGCTACGGATATTAGTGGCAATACGTCCGAGTTTTCCAACGTTGTGGAATTGATTGGACAGGCTATAACGTTGCCAATTGTGAGTCTTGCCCCTGGGTTGTTGCCAAATGAGGCGGGGAGCGTTCCAGGAACGTTCACTCTGTCTCTAGATTCTGCTGCATCGGGCGGCTTAACCGTAAATTACACCCTCACAGGCAGTACAGCCCTAAGCCCAGTAGATTTCAGCCTGGTTCCTGGAGACAATATCACGGCCCTTGATGGGGATAGTTTTACCCTGGCAGCAGGGGCAACTACGGCCACCCTACAAGTTGTTCCCCTCGATGACAGTTTAATTGACCCAAACGAACAGGTTCAACTCAATCTCACAACCGCATTGGGCTATGGCCTCGGAACGCCAACGGCAGTGTTAGCCATCCAGGATAACGATGTTGCTGGACTTCAGGTTCAGCCGATTAGCGGGCTGGTTACCCGCGAGGATGGAGGATTGGCCCCATTTACGGTTGCTCTCACCGCCCAACCCACAATGAGTGTCTCCGTCAGCCTGAACAGTAACGACCTCACGGAAGGCACCGTTTCAACTCCTGAACTAATCTTCACGCCGGGGGATTGGAATATCCCCCAAACCGTTACAGTGGCTGGGGTCAATGATCTTGGGGTTGATCCTGATGTCCCTTACACCGTGACCGTTGGAGCCGAAGTTACTAGCAGCGACCCCAGTTTTAACAGCCCCAACGTTGCCGCAGTCGAGATCAGCCTGACGAATACGGACAACGATGTTGCCACTATTGTGATCCCGACCGCAGGGCGAAATACTCGTGAAGATGGGCGCAGGACAAACCGAGACAGTTTTCCAGTCGTTTTGACTAGTCAGCCCACCACAGAGGTCTGGATTGATTTGCAAAGTAGCGACCTCACGGAAGGGCGTATCCTGGGTTCACCTCGTTTGATCTTTAACGCGACCAATTGGAACGTTCCTCAAACGGTCACGATCGAGGGCCTTGATGACAACAGTGTTGATGGCAACGTGGGGTATCGCATTGAAACCCGCGTGACTACTACCGATCCCAGCTACAGTTCCCTCGATCCTGCTGATGTGTCCGTGAACAACGTCGATAACGACACAGCATCAATTCACGTGAATCCCACTGCAGGGCTGACCACCACTGAAATTGGAGGCTTTGCGGCTTTTGATGTGGTACTAACCTCTGAGCCCACCGCAGAGGTGACGATTAGCCTGCAAAGTAATAACCCCGCTGAAGGTCGAGCCTCAGTTTCAGATCTCACATTCACACCAGAAACCTGGAATACGGCTCAAACGGTTGTTGTCACTGGGATAGACGATGCGATCGCCGATAATAATCAAGAATACATGGTGATTCTGGATGTGCCAGTTACGTCAGACCCAAACTACGCCGCCCTGAATCCCGCCGATGTTCAGGTGACGAACGCAGATAATGAAACTCCAGGAATTATCGTCAATCCTAGGGATGGCTTAATCACGACTGAAGCTGGTGGCACAGACTACTTTGAAGTCCTACTGACCAGTGAACCGACCCGGAATGTCACAATTACCGTTGCCAGCTCTAATCTCCAAGAAGGCATCGTGACTGAAAATTCAACTATTGTCTTGACGGCAGACAATTGGAATGAAGCTCAAGTTGTAACCGTAGCCGGTGTGGATGACACTCAAGCAGATGGCCCCCTTGAATATACTCTGGTAACTACGGTGAGTACTGAGGATAGGGTGTATCGCACCTTAGATGCGGCAGATATCCAGGTCATGAACTTGGATAATGATAGGGCCGGAATTCAGATTGACCCAACCACCGGACTGAGAACCAGTGAGGCCGAGGGGACAGCCACCTTTAACTTGGTACTAGAATCTGAGCCTTTGTCTGAGGTGATCTTGAATTTGAGCAGCACTAACCTGGGTGAAGGCATTCTTTCAAGTCCTGTTGTCACTTTTACCCCAGAGAACTGGGATATTGTTCAAACGGTAACTGTTGCGGGGGTAGACGATGCGATCGCGGACGGCAACGTTGCTTACACGATTGTGACGGAGGATTCCCTCAGTTTTGATCCCAGCTATAACGGCATTGAACTGCCAGATATTGTCGTGGTCAATTCGGACAACGATGTTCCTGGAATTACGGTCAGTCCTACGGATGGGCTAGTTACGTCAGAATCAGGGGCAACAGATACCTTCACTGTTGTCCTCAACACTCAGCCCACGGCGAATGTCTCCCTGAGTTTAGGTAGTAGCGATCCGACGGAAGGAGCACTATCGGTTTCAGCTTTACAGTTTACCTCAGCCAATTGGTTCATCCCCCAAACTGTTACGGTAACTGGGGTTAGGGATGCTGTGGTAGATGAAGATGTAACTTATGCCATTCTGACAGGTGTGGCCCAGAGTGACGATCTCAATTACGCCAATCTCGACCCAGACGATGTCAGTGTGATCAACCAAAATATTGATCTGCCCTCGGTTACCCTCTTCGTGAGTACGAACAGTGGGGAAGAAGTAAGCATGACGGCTGTGACCGTTACCACAACGGCTTCTGCGCCAGTCAAAGGGGATCAAACCGTTGAACTGGGGGTTGTGGGGACAGGAATTACCTTGATGGACTACGTCTTGTCTGCGGCTCAAGTTGTGATCCCTGATGGCCAAACCGTAGGAACCGCAAGCTTTACCGTGATTGATGATTCTCGACGGGAACCAAGCGAGATCGCGACCTTAACCCTGTCGAATCCTTCAGCAGGCATGGTGTTGGCAACTCCCTCCACGGCGAACATCACAATCTTGGATAATGACATTGCCCCAACCGTTGAGTTTGCTGAGGCTAGCTATCGCGTCAACGAAGGGGGTAATGGCCCATTGGGTGTTTTGCAAGTTACCCTGATGCGGACAGGGGACACTGCCGAACCTTCAACAGTTACAGTGCAGTTCGAGAACGGGACAGCCCTAGGTGGGGATGATTTTGAGAATATCCCAGTAACGGCTACTTTCAAAGCCCAGGAAACGGTGGCTCTGATTGAAGTCCCGCTTTTTGAAGATAGTATTGCGGAGGCGGATGAAACGTTTGCCCTAGTTTTAGCCACAACTGGGGACGGCACTGAACTTGGCATCCAGAACACTATCCCCATAGAGATCCTGGATAATGAAACCGCAGAGGTGAATAGCTCGGCAACAGGGATATCGGTTGCCGAAGCTGGAGTAGGCAGCAGTTACGACTTGGTGTTAACCACTCAGCCCCAAAATCCTGTCACCATTTCCTTTGAAACGGGAGATCCATCCGGGAATCAATTAAATCCGATTACTGCTATCACCTTCGATCGGGAGAATTGGGCTGTTCCTCAAACCGTTACTGTTGCTGCCGTAAATGACACGGCCATTGAAGGCAGGCACCAGGCAGTGATTCGCCATATGATAGCCAGCGCCGACACAGTCTACAACGGCTTTTCCCTCCCAGATGTCACTGTTGAGATTGCGGACGATGATCAGGCCGATGTTCTAGTCACTCCCGTGAGCTTGCCCCTGACTGAAGGAGGAATGAATGAAAGTTATCAGTTGGTGCTGACTCGACCCCCTGTTGCTGGGGTCACGATTGCCTTTGACACGGGGGATCAATTAAACTCGATTGCCGCTATCACCTTTGATCCAGTCAATTGGAGCATTCCCCAAACGGTGATTGTTTCCGCTGTTGACGACCTAGAGATTGAGGGAGAACACTTGGCTAGTGTGACCCATCAACTCACTAGTGCCGATGCCAACTATGCCGGTCTGAGCATTCCCTCCGTCCAAACGATCATTCTTGACAACGACATTGCAACCGCAGTCATTTTCACCCCCACTGACTTAACGGCAACGGAGGCAGGAGCAACGGCCAGCTACACGTTGGTCTTGGATAGTGCACCCACAGCCCCGGTTACCATTGACTTTGTACCAGATGAGCAACTTGCATCTCTGGATTCGATTGCTTTTAACAGTGTCAACTGGGATATTCCTCAGACGATAACTGTTGCCGCCATCAACGACAGTCAAATTGAAAGCAACCATACAGGAACGATTACCCACAGGGTTCGCAGCGAGGATAACAACTTTGATGGCCTAGAGATCCCGGATTTAGATATTGCCATTGAAGACAATGATGGGGCTGCGGTGGAGATTGCCCAAACGGCAGGTAACACTCAAGTCAGTGAGGATGGGGCGACTGATACCTATCGGGTTGTACTCAGCGCTCAACCCAGTACTCCCGTCAGGGTTGTGCTTTCCCCCGATAGTCAGTTGAATTTGGGGAATGGCACAGAAGGGGTTGTAGAACTCGTGTTTACGGCTGAAACCTGGGACATCGCCCAAACCGTTACGGTGGCAGCAGTTGATGATGAGGATATAGAAGCTGCAACCCACACCAGTACCATCAATCATGCGGTTCAGAGTGACGATCCCAACTACAATCCCGACACGCCGATTCGGATTGATGGGACAAGGCGAGCCAATCTTACGGTTGCCATTACAGAAAACGATCAACCTCTGCCACCTGGAACTCCTGGTTTCAAATTAATTCAGCCCGCACGCCAGACGGAGGTATTAGAAGGGTTCGGGCAGGATGTATACAAACTGTTCCTAACCAGTGAACCCACGGCTCCCGTTACGATCACAATTGATTCGGGTTCCCAAATTCAGACAGATCAGCCCGCCCTCACCTTTGACCCTGATAATTGGAATATCCCTCAAACGGTTACGGTCACTGCGGTAGACGATCCTGTTCAGGAAGAACAACAGGTGAGTTTGATCACGCATATTGCCACAAGCCTAGACCCTCGATATGATGGGCTTGAGGTTGAAGCATTGGACATCACCATTAGTGACAACGACAATCTAGGAGAACAGTTTAGAACGTCAGAACCAGTCGTCTATAGTTTCTCCGATGCCGATGACAGAGGATCTGGATCTGGATCTGGAGATATCTTCTACGGGAACTCAGGCAATGATGTCCTCAGCGGAGAAGGCGGCGATGACTTGATTCTGGGTCAGGCAGGTGCAGATGGTCTCTCTGGGGATGAAGGGAATGACGTGCTCATCGGCGGTCAAGACAATGATCAGATCTCGAGTAGTGCAGGCGAGGATGTACTCTTTGGGGATCGGGGCAGCGATCGCCTCCACGGCGGTCAGGACAATGATCAATTATTTGGGAATTTTGGGAATGATCGCCTTCTGGGAGAGCAAGGCAGCGACACCTTGGCTGGAGGTCGGGGGAATGATGCCTTTGTTCTGGGCTTGGGTACCGGCGTCAACAATCCAGGAATAGCCGACCGCATTTTAGATTTTGCGGATACGGAGGATGTGATTGAGTTACAGGGCACCCTCACCTTTGACCAACTTGAGCTGCTCTCGAGTGCAGACGGCACTCTGATCCAAGTTCAGGCAACGGGAGAGTATCTAGCCCTGCTAGAGAATATTGAGGTTGGTAGTTTAACGGCTCAGGACTTTATCTAAGTTTATCTAAGTTTAACTAAGTCGTTGGGTAAGACAGGCGTTCAGGACATGGGTAGAAGTCAGGATTTTCCCTGAAGGATTTGAGTCAGGTCACGGCGACTCTTGCGAACTTCTGCCCAAAAAACCCACCAGAAAATCACCAACATTAACAGTGGCAGTCCTAAAAATAAAATTGCTCCCTGCCAGGGCAAATAGCCTAGAACTGTCATCGGTAGCAGTGCTCCATACCAATTGAAGCACCAGAATCCTAAGAACCCTAAAACCACTGGATGGAGACTCATGGTGATATGAATCAAAGTTTCATGCTCGGAGAATGATTCAAGCTCCCCCTTAATAACAGGCAGAAATGAGTTGCGATGGTGGATAATTCGGTGGATTTGAAATCTATGCAGGAGAAGTTCTCCTTCATAGGGGGCATGGTTGTGTGACCAGGGATTTCTAAACGATTTTTGGGGTTCAACGCTAGCTAATAATCGTTGATGAATTCCATTTAAAGATTCATAAGTTCGGATTGTAAATTTGTCATAGGGAAGTAGCTTCATAGGCTGTCTTGCCAATACTCTAATGGTGATTAATAGCCATAGTAATGAGTTGTGAAATGTCTTTAGATCGCCCGCCAAATCCGATTTTTCAGCAGAATAATACCCTTCCTGATCCAGGATGTTCACAGCTCAAACTGGAGTGCTAGGGTATTACTTCAATCCGGGCTGAACCTGATCCAGTAACGTTTGCAATTCTTCACCTTCAAGGACTTCTGTTGTTAATAACTTCTCAGCGATCACACTCAGTAATTCCTGGTTTTGGCTTAGAATAGCTAGCGCATTTTTGTGGGCTGATTCAACGATGTCTTTCACTTCTTGATCAATAGCCTCGGCGGTCTTTTCACTCATCCCTCGGCGAGAATTGGGTTCATTGCTGCCCAAAAAACTACTCCGATTTCTCTTTTCATACGCTAGGGGGCCTAGGGTAGGACTCATGCCATAGGCCGTAACCATCCGTTCAGCCAAATCCGTGGCCCGTTGTAGATCGTCCGAAGCGCCATTGGTCACACAATCAAAGACTATTTCCTCGGCAGCGCGCCCCCCCAATAAGGTGGCAATTTGTTCTCGAAATTCAGTTTCATCCATCAAAAACCGATCTTCCGTGGGCAGTTTGAGGGTGTACCCCAAGGCATTCATCCCTCGAGGAACAATAGAGATTTTAGCAACCTTGCCGCCACCGGGCATCAATGCACCGACCATGGCGTGACCGACTTCGTGATAGGCAACAATTTTCTTTTCTTTTTCATTCAGAACGCGGCTTTTTTTCTCGAGTCCCGCCACCACCCGTTCGATCGCTTCTTTGAAGTCAGCTTGAGCAACGGCGATGCGATGATTTCTCGCTGCGAGCAACGCGGCTTCGTTGACCAAGTTGGCTAAATCAGCCCCAGCAAATCCAGGGGTTTGGGTGGCGACCGCGTGTAAATTAATATCTTCCCCGAGCTTGACCTTCTGGGCATAAATATCCAGGATTGCCTTCCGACCTGCCAGATCTGGGCGATCCACTAATACTTGTCGATCAAATCGTCCGGGACGCAATAGAGCAGCATCCAGGGCTTCTGGACGGTTTGTTGCAGCCAATACAATCACCGTCTCGTCGCCAACCCCAAACCCGTCCATCTCCGTCAGCAGTTGGTTTAAGGTTTGTTCTCGTTCGTCATTGCTGCCGCTTTGGAATCCCCCGCCGCTACTTCTGGACTTGCCAATGGCATCCAGTTCATCGATAAAAATAATGCAGGGCGCTTTGATCTTGGCCTGTTCAAATAGATCTCGAACCCGTGCAGCCCCTGTTCCAACAAACAGTTCAACAAATTCTGAGGCTGAGATGCTGAAGAACGGAACCCCAGCTTCTCCGGCAACAGCCTTGGCTAACAAGGTTTTTCCGGTTCCGGGGGGGCCAACCAGTAAGACTCCCTTGGGGATTCTGGCCCCAATCTCAGTGTAGCGCTTGGGATTTTTGAGGAAATCGACAATTTCTGCTAACTCTGTTTTCGCTTCTTCTACCCCAGCGATATTGGCAAAAGTAATTTTATCTGAAGCCCCTTCAACATAAACTTTAGCTTTACTCTTCCGAATAGAAAGAGCCCCTTCTGGATCGCGTTTCATGAAAAACTGAAAGGCTGCGACCAAAATTAAAGGGGGAATAATCCAATTCAGCAGGACATTCCAAGTATTGTTGGGTGGAGGAGCCGCCTGGAAAACGATGCCATTTTTTTCTAATCGTTTGGGTAGCTCAGGATCAAACACAGGCGTTGTCGCCAATACTGGCCCAAGTTCCCCCTCTTTTTTGCCTTTGAGACGGTAGCGAATTTCATTGTCTCCCAGTTGAACGCCAGCAACCTGGCCCTCTTCAACTTGCTTAATAAAAATACTGTAGGGAAGGCGAGGTGGCGACCGTCGAGGCAAAACAATATAAGCAACGAGCAATACACCCGCTAGAGCCAATAAAGCGTTACCGACTTGCCGTGATTCCGGAAATCTAGGTTTCTTAATTCCCATGTTCTGATGTTTTTTGTTACCGCTCTGAAACTAAGGCCAACTCGATTTGATCCTCGGTAGGCTGGGCCAACTCCACTCGAATATCGGGGCCAAAGAACTGGGTCATCTTTTCCTGCTTCTCCTGCCAAACTGCCAAAGGCACAAACGGAGACTCAAACTCTAAAACCAAGCCATAAGATCCATTCACGGCTTCTTCTCGAATGCTCTGGAGTTCCGGATGTTCATCATCAAAGTTGCCCAGTTCAAAGCGCTCAAAAACGTCGATTAGATGGGCAGATTGACCATAACGATATCGAGTCACATCCTTACGAACTTGGGCCTGAGTCTCAGTTGCTTGTTGGTCTCGCAAAGCTTCAACCTCTGGCGAGGTTGGTTGGCTGTAGGGAGCAGGTCTCAGTTCAGATGCTTTCAAGGCTAAACCGCCCAACAGAAGAGGAATCCCGTAGAAAAAACCAGCTAGGTTCAGCGTTGGATAACCCGCAAAGTAAGCAACAAACCCCGTAATTGTCAGTAGTCCTCCGAAAACTAGCCCGAATTGAGCCAGGGATGTTTGGCGTAACATAAGATATATACAGTCTGAAATAATCTAACCTTAATTCTATGATCTTACATAGCAATCCTAAATAAGTTACAAAAAAGCCTAAAAAGGGGGATTCAACGGATCAAAGGAAGCCTGTGTCAAAATCTAAAACTAGTGATTTGTCAAACTTGATGTGGGCTGCGTCAGTTGGTACTGATCTGGCAAGACCAATAGTCTTAAAAGCTTGTTGGGCTTTCTGGCATCAATTCAACTGACAAAACTTGTCTAGACAAGCTCCTAGGTCATCCATTCAATACTCTGATGAATTTTGATGAATCCTGGATAAAAGCTAGACTGAGTTAACTTCTGACACACTTTATAGTCATCATAGTCACCCTCGTTTCACAATCTTAGTTCCTATGACTCACCATACCGATCAATCCTCTAGCCATGTAAAGCACAAAATTTTTGAGCAGCTTGATTCCCTAAAGCGAGAGGACGAGCGACTATACAATATTCTGGCTATTGATATCTGGGCTCTAGCGAAGACAATGGACGAAATTCACCCTGGCTTCTGGGGAATTTTTATGAGAAATCGTGAACAGGCACTGAAGCGCTTTCTTTCGCAGATGTCCCAGGGCAAAACACCTGACTCAAAACGTCCGCCTTTTTTGCATTAGCTTGAAAAAGGATTGGCTCAATTCTTCAAAACCGTCTAGACCATCGTAATTAGTGACTGAATCGAGCTTTCTACCAAAATTCGATCTAATTCAATCCAATTTAATTTAAATTTAATCCAATTTAATCCATTGAGTTTCTCCGATGTACTGTATATTAAAAAAAGTTGAGCATTGTAAAGGAAAAACTTAGGATGGATGCAAAACTAATTCGAGAGCGGGTTGTATTGATTGAGAAGCAAAGAGAGTCCCTAGTGAAGTTGCTAGAGCAGCCCAACTTAGGAACTTTAAGAATTGATGTCAATCAAGCTTTAGAAGAGATTGACGAACTGATCGAAGAATTTAAACGCACATTTCCTGAACCTCAGAACTACTAAAGAACGACTGACTTTAATGTTCCAGGACAGCGTTTTTTTGACAGCTTCTGGAGAGACTTACGCCCCAACTGCAGCTCTATCACTCATACCCCGAGGGCACCCTCTAACCTGTCGTTTCTGGCGTTACCGGGTTTGCCCCTCAGTTGTTCTGTGTTTTCTAGATTCAGTCCTGAGTTCAGCAACCTTAAACTTTAACCTTAAACTTTTCATAAGTTTCTGTTCATAGTCTGATTAGAGAGTAGTGGAAGAATTTGTTGACACTAACAGCTTCCCAATCACCCTAGGAGACTTATGAACGTTAAGGAAGTGTTTCAAGATCAGAAGAAGACTCAAATATTTTTTATTGTTGCTGGTTTGGCCGTTGCCGGAGCGATAGGCGCGTCGATCCTGTCTTCTGGTTTCAAGGTTGTTCCCGTGGGAGAAGTGGGATTGGTGGAAAACCGGGGTCAGCTCTCCCCTGAACCCCTGGAATCTGGAGTTCACTGGATTGGCCCTGGTAGCGAAATGATTACCTTCTCAACTCGGCTAAAAGACATTAAAGAAACTGTTGATGTCACCTCAAAAGAGGGATTGGGTCTCAATCTGGATGTGAGCCTCCAATATCGAGTTGATCCCGCCAAGGTTGGAGAAATTTATCAAAATATTGGCACCGATGAGCAAGAGATTGTAGTTTCTCGATTTCGATCCATTATTCGTCAGGTCACCGCCACCTATGAAGTCAAGGATATCTATGGCGAAAAGCGCCAAGAAGTCGCCCAGCGATCGCGCCAAGCCCTAGAAGAAAAGCTGGCTCCTTTGGGGTTTATTGTGGAAGAAGCCTTGCTGAGAAACGTTGTTTTGCCAGAGCAGATTCAGAAAGCGGTTGCCGCAAAGTTGGTGGCGGCTCAGGAAAGTGAGCAGCAGAAATTCATCAATCAAAAAGAACGCCAGGAATTGGAATTCAAGCTAGAGCGGGCCAGAAAAGAGGCAGAACGCCAAAAAATCGAGGCTCGAGGCACTTCTGACGCTCAGAAAATTCTGTCTGAGAGTCTAACCGATAAAGTGCTCAATATGAAATCCATTGAGGCTACACAAGCCTTGGCTACGTCTGATAACACTAAGGTGATTGTGCTGGGCGGGGGCGACCAACAGCTTCCTTGGATTCTTCAAGGTCAATAGTTTCAGGAATAGTTTCAGGTCTGACGCAGTATTCTACCCTGACCGTTTCAGTGACTACTTTAGGTTGTGATCCAGTTTGGACAGGGTAGCGATACAATCTAGACTTATGATCAACCAACCTACAACTCCCCCTATTCCTGGCTGTGCTTGGAGTCGTCCCATTGGCCTAGGATGGGAGAACGCTTACACTGTCCGTTACCCGAGCAACTTGGATGATGGCCCTTGGCATGGGGCACCGTTAGGAGGATTTGGGGCTGGATGTATTGGGCGATCGCCACGCGGAGAGTTCAATCTGTGGCATCTAGACGGGGGGGAGCACATTTTTCAGAACCTGCCGGGATGTCAGTTTAGTGTGTTTGAGGAGGCTCAAGGCAAACGGCAAGCCTATGCTCTCTGCACTGCACCTCCAGAGGATCGAAGTTTATCTACTTGGAACTGGTACCCCGCCTCAACGACCGAGCAACAGACGGGTACCTATCATGCCCTCTATCCTCGCAGTTGGTTTGTTTACGAGAATGTCTTTCAAGCCCAGTTGAGCTGTGAGCAGTTCTCTCCGATTTGGGCGGGGAACTATCAAGAAACCAGTTATCCGATTGCTGTGTTTGAATGGGTAGCTCACAATCCAACGGATCAGCCGATTACCCTGAGCATTTTGCTCACTTGGCAGAACACCCTGGGCTGGTTCACTAACGCCCTCAAAAATCCTCCGGTGCAAGTTCGGGACGACGGCAGTCCCGTGTATCACTATCAACCCCGCTGGGGAGACAGTACGGGAAATTTCAATCGGCTGGTGGAAAACTTTCACCGCATCGGTTGCCTCATGAGTCGCCTGAGTGCCAGTGAGGAGGTGCAGGAAGGGGAAGGACAAATGGCGATCGCCACCTTTACTAATCCTGCCGTTGAAGTGTACTACCATACCTGTTGGAATCCAGTGGGAACGGGCGAAGACATCTGGCGACACTTTGCCCAAGACGGTTCCTTGCTGGATGAACGGGGAGAACTGCCCGCTCCAGAAGGAGAGCAGACGGGGGCTGCAGTAGCCGTTAAACTGACTCTGCGACCGGGAAAAACCCGCAAAATCCCCTTTTTTCTGGCTTGGGACTTGCCGATTACGGAGTTTGAAGCAGAGGCGCGTTACTATCGGCGCTACACAGACTTTTTTGGTCGGAATGGCACCAATGCTTGGTCAATGGTTCGAACGGCCATGAAACATTCCGATACCTGGCGAGAACAGATTGAAGCATGGCAAAATCCGGTTTTACAACGTCAAGATTGGCCGACAGCCTTAAAAATGGCCCTGTTCAATGAGCTTTATATTCTCGCAGATGGGGGAACGCTCTGGAGTGCGGCAGACGAAGACAGCCCGAAAGGGAAGTTTGCGGTCTTAGAATGTTTGGATTATCGCTGGTATGAAAGTTTGGATGTGCGATTGTACGGGTCTTTCGCCTTGTTACAACTCTGGCCGGAGCTAGATAAATCTGTCCTCCTCGCTTTTGCCAAGGCGATTCCTCAAGGGGATCAAACGCTGAGAACCATTGGTTACAATCAAGCTCAGGGGATTCGGAAGACGATGGGCGCGACTCCTCATGATTTGGGCGCACCGAACGAACATCCCTGGAAAAAAACCAACTACACCAGCTATCAAGATTGCAACCTGTGGAAAGATTTGCCCTGCGATTTTGTCCTGCAAGTGTATCGAGATTTTGTCTTTACGGGGTCAACGGATTACGAGTTTTTGCAAGAGTGTTTGCCCGCTGTGATTGAAACCCTGGCCCATCTCAAAACCTTTGACCACGATCAGGATGGGATTCCAGAAAATAGCGGCGCACCCGATCAAACTTTTGACGATTGGCAACTACGGGGGGTGAGTGCCTACTGTGGTGGGCTATGGCTGGCGGCATTGGCAGGGGCGATCGCAATTGTGGACGTTCTCCAAGCTCACCATCAGCTCCCCCCTGGCGTGACTAATCCAGATGAATTAATCACAACCTACCAAACCTGGTTCAAACAAAGCCAGCCTATTTATCAAGAGCTGCTCTGGAATGGGGAATTTTATCGGCTAGATAGTGAGAGCGGTTCTGAAGTCGTTATGGCCGATCAGCTCTGTGGTCAGTTTTATGCTGCTCTCCTGGGGTTGCCCGATATTGTCCCAAGGGACTGTGCCCAATCTGCCTTGAAAGCCATTTATGAGTCCTGTTTTTTGAACTTCTATCACGGACAGTTTGGAGCAGCCAACGGCGTGAAACGAGATGGAGAACCTGTTAATCCGCAAGCCACTCATCCTCTAGAGGTTTGGGCAGGGATTAATTTTGGGTTGGCAGCGTTCATGATCCAGATGGGAATGAAGCAGGAAGGTTTGAAACTGACTGAAACCGTGATTCAACAAATCTATGACCATGGGTTGCAGTTCCGCACTCCCGAAGCTATTACAGCGGCTGGAACGTTTCGCGCTAGCCACTATCTTCGAGCAATGGCCATCTGGGCTGTATATCATCAACTCTTGTGAACGTTCCCGGTGAACGTTCCCGGTGAATGTTCCCGGTGAATGTTTCTGGTAAAGGTCTGTTGTAAACTTTGGGATTGACCTCCAAGATGGCCTCCACCCTAACGGCTCAGCTCTAACATCCGTTGGATCGGTCGTAAGGCTGCCCGTCGCGTTGCTTCAGGTACGTTAATTTCTGGAGTTTTATGTTTCATCGCCAGATAGAGCTTTTCTAAGGTATTCAGCCGCATGTGGGGGCATTCGTTACAGGCACAGCTATTCATTGGCGGAGCCGGAATGAAAACCTTGTCCCTGGCTTCCTTTTGCATCTGGTGAATAATGCCGGGTTCCGTTGCGACGATGAAAGCAGAGCTAGAACTCTGTTGGGCGTATTTGAGCAATGCCGTGGTTGAACCGATATAATCCGCATGGCGCAGCACTTGAGGCTCACACTCTGGATGGGCAATCACTTCAGCCTCTGGATGTTCGATCTGAAGCTGAACAATTTTCTTCTCTGAAAAATTTTCATGCACCATACAGGCCCCTTCCCAAAGCACCAAGTCCCGCCCCGTTTCGGCCATAACATACCGACCCAAATTGCGATCGGGGGCAAAAATAATCGGTTGGTCTTCAGGGACTTGTCGCACAATCTCGACTGCGTTAGAACTGGTGCAAATAATATCGCTTAGAGCCTTGATCTCAGCCGTGCAGTTAATATAAGAAATGACCAGATGGTTGGGATGGGCTGCTTTAAACTGGGCAAATTCCTGGGGTGGGCAACTGTCTGCCAGGGAACAGCCTGCGTTCAAGTCCGGCAGCAACACGAGTTTGTCAGGATTGAGAATTTTCGCCGTTTCGGCCATGAAATGAACCCCCGCAAAAACAATCACCTCAGCATTCGTTGCCGCAGCCTGACGGGACAGTCCCAACGAGTCTCCGATGTAGTCCGCCACATCCTGAATATCTGGATCTTGATAATAGTGAGCCAGAACGATCGCGTTTAACTCCTGCTTTAAGTCCTCGATCGCACCAAACAGATCGTCAGGCATTTTGTGAACCAAAGCTTGAAGAGGGACTGTAGTCGTAAACATAGCTGATGACCTTACTTTCAACTGGATCAAGAGAATTTAACTTGTAATTATAGTTGATTTCACCAAAAAGTGGAGGGATTAGATC
Source organism: Microcoleaceae cyanobacterium (assembly GCA_051652765.1). Taxonomy (GTDB): domain Bacteria; phylum Cyanobacteriota; class Cyanobacteriia; order Cyanobacteriales; family Microcoleaceae; genus JBHJGO01. The sequence continues at coordinate 58,903 of JBOFUV010000013.1, forward strand.
ACACCCACCCGAAGATTCATCACACACCGCCAAAAGTGCTTGGAATTGCCTATGCTAGAGAACAGACAGGAAGGGAGTAGCGATGAAGTCTAAGTGCAATCAGTCCACTAGCAGCGCAGTCAAAACCACAGTCAGCATTGCAGTAGTTGGAGATGTTCACAACCAGTGGGAACCCGAGGATGAATCAGCGTTAAAGGCTTTAGGAGTTGATCTTGTCCTATTTGTCGGAGATTTTGGCAATGAAGCGGTAGAGGTAGTAGAGGCGATCGCTGCGGTTGATCTCCCGAAGGCCATTGTATTTGGGAATCATGATGCCTGGTACTCAATGACAGAGTGGGGCCGAGAGAAGTGTCCCTATGATCGCACCCTAGAAAACCGAGTTCAACGACAACTGGACTTGGTGGGTGAAGCCCACGTTGGCTATGGGAAGCGGGACTTCAAAGAGTTGGGACTGAGTGTTGTTGGCAGTCGTCCCTTTACTTGGGGAGGGCCGACCTGGAGAGATAGAGGGTTTTATACCGATTGGTTTGGTATTGACAGCCTTGAAGCCTCTACCAATCGAATTGTGGAAGCTGCCCAGAATACCGCTTACGATACCCTGATTTTTGTCGGCCACACAGGCCCATCTGGATTGGGAGTTGCACCAGAAGACCCCTGTGGCAAAGATTGGAAGCCGATTGGTGGAGACTATGGAGATCCGGATTTTGAACAGGCGATCGCCCGCACCCGCACCTTGGGTAAAGCTATTCCACTGGTTACTTTTGGTCATATGCACCACAACCTCCGCCATACCCACGCCCGACTTCGGAAATGTCTATCTGTTGATTCAGCAGGAACGATGTATTTGAATGCAGCTAGAGTTCCTCGGATTATGGAGGTTCAGCAAAAGAAACATCGCAATTTTTCTTTGGTATTGCTAGAGGCGGGAACTGTTACTCAAGCTTCTCTTGTTTGGGTAGGTGAAGACTTTCAGATTGCGTCCGAGGAAGTGTTGTATCACCGACCCGAATTAGCTAAAGAGCCCATAGCAGTGTTATAATTCTATATTAGCTTTGATTGAAAAGATTTGAAGACAGCGATGATTTTCTAGTTTGATCAGAGCTTTTAGATTGGGTAGAACAATCATAAAGTTCTTTGGAGAGGTGGCAGAGTGGTCGAATGCGCTCGACTTGAAATCGAGTGTACAGAAATGTACCGGGGGTTCGAATCCCCCCCTCTCCGTTGATTTGAATAATAGCTGAGGTGTGTTTGAGGTGCATTTGAGGTGCAAGATTCTTGCACCTCAAATCAATACCCCTCTGAACTCTCATTTGCAATAAGAGGGTTATCCCGAAAAAATAATAATAAGATATACGGCTCAGGTATCCCTTGTATCCCTTCTCCTTACACAGAGGGAGTTACAGGTATCACTTGAGGTATCACTTGGGTATCACTTGGGTATCACTTGCAATAAGTGAGGTTTTATTTGCAATAAGTAGGTTATTCCGAAAAAAATAAAATAAGATGTATCCTCAACCCTCACTTCTATCACTTAGCCTTACACAGAGGGAGTTTAACCCTCACTTCAACCATCACTTGCAATAAGTTTGCCTCACAACCATCACTTGAGCGCTCTGGAAGGGAGTTTCAGCCATTCTCAATAAGCATCGCTTAAGTGCTTTAATTTACGTCAATCCTTTCTGAGAGGGAGTTTCAGCCAATTTTACAACCCTCACTTGACCCTCACACAACCCTCACTTGCAATAAAGAAGGTTATTGAGAATACAAACCCAAAACAAAACCCTTGAGCATTAACGCTCAAGGGTTTCGTACAAAACAATGAAGAATGACCAGGTGCTCACCCTGAACCGCCATTAGGTCTGTCTCGTAACAAGTACTGCCATATTTGCCTAATCTCAGCCTGAAATGCAGTCCGGTCTCTATCAGCTTGCTGGTTGGCTAGACGAATTGATTCAACCAGGTTCAATGAGACGCGGGTAAGCTGCTCCAACTGACCTGAAAGATTGTCCTGACTCTGCCTCAACTGACTCAACTCCTGATCAATCTCCCTAAACCGTTGCTCAATCCCTTCAGAGCTAGTCATTTTTGATCTCCGCTAGTGTCCTTCAATTCCGTTTCATTGGGCTTGCTGTTTTGTTCAACGTAACGCTTGAGTACGATTGACACGAAATTACTTAAAGTTCTGTCCTCAGCTTCAGCTAGTTCTTCTAGCCTTGCTTTGACTTCGTGTGGAAGGTAAGCAGTTATTCTGGCTTGCTGTACTTTGCCGCCCAAGTCCTCACCTAAATCAACTGCAAATTTATTTTGTGTCATCTGTTGCCATCCTAACACTTTATGTTACTATGACTTTCATGCTACCACAGCAACCTATAGCAAGTAACAGCTATTGATAGTTAGTGATAGCCGAACACAGACAAAACAATACCCCCCTGATATCTCTGGCAAGAAACCATCAGAGGGGCTCACACAAAACCAATGGGAGCGACCCCAAAAGCTTATGGAATCAATTCTATCCCTAAACCTCAATGAAACGCCCATCTACAGACTCAAGGCGATTGCTCTAGAGCAATTGCACCTGACCCCAGATCAGGTTAGAGCCTATGGCAACCTCACCTACAAAAAAACTTGGATCGCAGCAATTAGAGCCGTGATCGGAATCCCTCAACTTGAAATCCCTTTCCCTGAGGCAGTTCAGGACATAGAGAATGCAGCACCTGGCGTTGAACCCATCCCAGAAGTCTGGCAAGTGGCAACAGTATCAGGCGGGGTTGTCTCAGAGCACGAAACCTTTCTAGATGCCATGCACAAAGCAGAGCATTACCCAGGGGAGCTGCTGGCTGACTCAACCGATGGCGTTCTAGTGATTGACCCTAGTCAAGTCTCAGTAGAGTATCTCAGCTATTACGAGCTGAGCCATGAAGCCACGCCTCAACAGAAACAGGATGTCATTGAGCAATTCAAACGAGCAGGCATTGCTGAGGCTGAAATAGAGCAACTCAGGTGCTCACCCTTGCCCCGTTGGATGGCCTCAGTCTGTGAGGGATTTATTGAGGGTTTATCACTTTCACCCTGTTAGAGGAATCAACCATGAGCCAATTTCTTGAGCTGATACAGACAACCCCTGATGATGAGGTAGTAACCTCAAAAAAATATCTGAATCCTTCAGCAATCATCAGCTTTGAGTTTTACTATTCTCGAAACGTTAAAGGCGCTGAAATTTCATCGGTATCTATTCATTTTCAAGGAGATTCTAAATCTCTAAACCTTAGAAAATTATCGTTTACTGCTGATTCTTGGATGAAGTTTATCGTTGATTTAAACGCCTATGCAGAGATTACGCCCTTCTAAGGCAAGGGTTGTCAACACTTAAATCTGTAGGGCTTGGGCGGCATTTGTGGGAGTGGAGTAACCCTCATCAAACTATCAACTTAGGAGACAAAACACATGATCGGATTTCTCAGAGGAGAAGACCTCAGTTCCAGAATCGCACCCGTAGAAGGGCAACATTCTAATCTAAATGGAACTGATGTATTTCAAAGCAAGGGCATTACCCCAAACAATCCTGGTAACTGGGAGAGTTATCGAACAGCACCCGTTGTAGATCAGGCGCGATGCTTTGACAGCGCTGAGGCACAAGCCCTAGCAGACCTAGCAGACGAACAAGAGCAGACATTATCCTCTACTCGCAAGGGCTATCGAGCGTTAAAGCGACTCACCCAGACAGACACCCGTGTAAACCAAGCTCATGAGAAATACCGTCAAGTTGAAGCGGGTCAAGAGCTGCAACGGCAATCAGCCAAGCTGCAATCTACTAAATACTTGCACTCTCTCAGACCGGGCTATGCCAAGCTTGGACACTCTCTAGAGGGTTCAGCAAACCGGGCAGACCAAGCAATCGCCAAGCTCTTAGGCGGTCTCTAACGACCCGTTGAACGACAAAGACCCCATGAGGTGCAGTCATGGGGTCATAGTAAATCCCTTCACAATAGAATTACCATGATTCTACTCTATCGGTACGTCGGAATCTCACTGCTGTTTATCTGTGGAACAGGACTCTTCTCCTTGGCGGCCAGAATTAATCAAAACATGAGAAATCCTGGATTCTGGTTAGCGGTTATCGCGGCAATCATTCTGGGTTTCTTAGGTTCCTATTTCTACGAACAACGCCACACGAACGAACAATGGCACGAGGGATTCTTCCTAATCCTTGCCGTTGCATTTTGCTTAATCCTTGGAGGTGTCTTGCAATGGGTATGATTCTCAACCCTCACCAAAACAATGAGGGCATTAAAGACAGTTGGCATTTACTCAATTTAATCTGTATTGGAGCCATGATATCAGCCCCTATTCTGACGATTTACACCCCCTTCCTAACCCGTAACGTTGCTAACCGATTCCTTACCCTGTTCTATGGGTTAGGCAGTGGCATCACCCTCACCAGTAGCAGTTTGAAACTGGCTAAACTCCAGACCCGAATTAAAGCCATTGAGAGCTACGAAATTGCTAGCTTTAAGCATCAGATTGCCAGTGACCTGTACCTAACTCAGGCAACTAACGAAGCCATCGCGGAAACCCTGTTAGGAGAGCGGAAAGAATCTTTACAGCCCGTGCTAACGGTGGAAGCAGTCAGGAAAGCGGATTACCCCGATTTACTAACGGGAAGTGCTAACGCCGTTAGTAGCTTGGGTAACGGCGTTAGCGGAAATGTTAGCGGAAACGGAAATGAGGCGGTAATTAATGCCTTAGCCACTGGGAAAACCGATAGCTGGATCATTCAGAACGTCTTGGGCATGAAGGGCAGAAACTACAGC
>JBOFUV010000014.1:0-3387 GCA_051652765.1 Microcoleaceae cyanobacterium
GGGGATGTCTTTGACCACGGGCTTTACGGCAGTCGGGCAGTTGTTGGAGACGTTCGATAAGGGACATGGCTAATCTATCGGATGAGAGCAGCTAAATCTAGTTTAGTTTTTCTCCCAAGACAATGAATCAGCCCTGCCAAGCTTGGGGGGAATCAAGCTCAAAGTCCCCCAGGATTGGGGGATTTAGGGGGCAAGTGCGTAAGTCCTGAGAACGTTCTAGAGGTTTGTGCCTCTTTCATCGGTTTTCATCGGTCTGGAACGCTTAAGCCCCGAAGCTTGATCGATTGGGGCTGTTCATCGGGTTAGTCTGAATTGCGTTGGTCAGGCTTTGAACCGGGGGCGAGGTCATCTTGCCTCTGTCCTGATGATTCAAATAGAATTGCGATCGCAGCTCATCTACTCTCAATCAAGTATGAAAATTGCCACCTGGAATGTTAACTCTATCCGCACTCGCAAAGATCATGTTGTGCAATGGCTCATTTCAAATCCAGTTGACGTTTTATGTCTACAGGAAACCAAGGTGATTGATGAAGATTTTCCGCGATCGCCTTTTGAAAACTTAGGGTACAATCTCTCCATTTTTGGACAGAAAGCTTATAACGGTGTCGCCATTTTGAGTCGTCAGCCGTTAGAAAAAGTTGATCTCGGATTTTCAGCAATTTTAGACGCGGAAAATTGTCAGGAATTAGACAATCAAAAACGAGTCATTTCTGGGGTGATTAACAACGTCAGAATTGTGAATTTATATGTTCCCAATGGAGAAAGTGTTGGGAGTGAAAAGTACATTTATAAGTTAAATTGGTTAAAAGTTCTGCGGGAATATCTTGAAGCAGTCCTGCAAGAAGCGCCAAATCTCTGTATCTGCGGCGATTTTAATATTGCCCTGGAGGATCGAGATATTCATGATCCAACGGGGCGCAAAGACCATATTATGGCTTCTGACCAGGAACGCCAAGTCTTACGAACTATTCTGGACTTAGGATTAACAGATGCCTTTCGCAAGTTCACAACAGATGGGGGACACTTTAGTTGGTGGGACTATCGAACTGCTGCTTTTAGACGCAATCGAGGCTGGCGGATTGATCATCATTATTTAAGCACTAGACTATCTGAAAAAGCCGTAAGTTGCACCATTGATAAAATCCCCCGAACGTGGGAGAAGCCCAGCGATCATACTCCCGTTGTGTTGGAACTGAACTCCCTTTAACAAGCTGTTCTACAAAGAAGGAGAGCTTGAATCTCTCCCTTTTCAGACTGCGATAGAGGTTTTTGAGATTTCTCTAAGGCGTTTTCAGATTTTCTAGACCCGCTGTAACCTTGGCAGACTCAATGCGATCGCCCTGTTGAATCTTGTCAACCACATCCATACCTTCAGTAACGTAACCAAAAACGGCATAGTTACCGTCAAGAAATGGTAAATCTGAGAGCGTGAAGTAAAACTGAGAAGAGGCAGAGTCAGGCATCTGAGAGCGTGCCATGGCGATCGCACCGCGAGTATGCTTCAAGGCAGGTTTTTGTTTGATGCGAGCACTTTCAAGGGTTTGACTGTAAATGGGTGATTCTGCCGCTTCTGGCAGAATTTCCAGGGGGATATAGCGCTCGCTAGCAGTCTCTGGGTCAATAAAGCCACCCGTTCCCAGTTGATCAGCCGGGAAATTAGGATCTTTTCCCTGAGGATCACCCCCCTGAACGACAAAGGGTTGAGGTTCTCGTACGACTCGGTGAAAAACGAGGCCATCATAAACCCCTTGATTCACTAAATCAACAAAATTTCCAGCTGTTACCGGAGCAGCCGTGCCATCAACCTCAATGGTAATGGGAGAACCGCTGACCTGCATGACAACCGTTGCTTTTCCAGCGAGTTTAGGCAAATTATCCATAGATTCATCCTGATTTGGAACAGCAGCAACCGCTTCAACTGGAGGTGCGGCACTTGAACTCTGAGGGGTCGTGGATTCTGAGGGCGACGGACTGCATCCCCCAAGCGCCAAGGTCACAATCAGTCCCAGGGAAACTATCCACCGCCAGTTAATACGTTTCATTTAAAGTCCTTCGAGTGGTACTTTGAGGAACTTAGCCAGCTCGGCTCCTTGATCTTCCAACTCTGATAGAGCCATGGGCTGACCAACCCGAGTTAACGGAATTTCTCGCCGATCTTTGAGCTTCAGATATAAAGCTCGTCGGGGGCTTAGTCCTTCCTTAATATCAACCCGAACCGATTGTACGTCTTCCGTGCCACAGTTGAATTCTACCTGGCGATTTTTTCCAGGCATTCCCCATCGGAAAATGTTGATCTTCCTTGTTTCTTGGTTAAATTCGTTGTGACCTCCTCCCAAGTCCCAAAAAATCACTAGCCAAAGGTAGAGAGACAGCAGCAAGGCGGCCCCGCCATACAGTCCCATGACTAATCCTTGGGGCAGAAAAATTAACTGAGTTGGGTCAGCAAAGGGGAGCAAGTTTACTTTTAGATAGCTGGATATCCCAGACAATAAAAAGCCTGTGCCTCCCAATGTGATAATGGTGGCCCACAAATAATTGCTGGCTCGTCGAGACCCTAAAATTTTTTTGTAAATAACCTGTTCGCTCATATTGGTTACTTTGGTACTCATCGAAGTACTGCTGAAATCCTTTATCTTTGCAAATACATCTAAGTGTAATATATAGTTATGTTAACTTGCTTAAAAGCATAGTTTTAGTAATCCACAAAGGACAGTTCCGAAATGACGATTGCACTCGAACGCTCTCAAGTTCAGAGAGGTTGGTTCGATGTCCTCGACGACTGGCTGAAGCGTGACCGCTTTGTATTCGTCGGTTGGTCTGGGATTTTGCTGTTCCCCTGTGCCTATTTTGCACTGGGCGGATGGTTGACTGGAACCACATTTGTCACCTCTTGGTACACTCACGGTCTGGCCAGTTCTTACCTGGAAGGCTGTAACTTTTTGACTGCTGCCGTTAGCACGCCTGCAGACAGTTTGGGTCACTCCTTGCTGTTCCTGTGGGGCCCTGAAGCGCAGTGGGACTTCACTCGTTGGTGTCAGCTTGGAGGTCTGTGGGCCTTTGTTGCACTCCATGGGGTGTTTGGTCTGATTGGCTTCTGTCTGCGTCAGTTGGAAATCGCTCGTCTGGTAGGGGTACGTCCTTACAACGCGATCGCTTTCACGGCTCCGATTGCAGTATTTGTCAGCGTGTTCCTGATTTATCCTTTGGGACAGTCCAGTTGGTTTTTTGCGCCTAGCTTAGGGGTAGCGGGAATCTTCCGGTTCATTCTGTTCTTCCAAGGATTTCACAACTGGACACTGAACCCGTTCCACATGATGGGCGTAGCGGGTGTTTTGGGTGGAGCGTTACTCTGTGCGATTCACGGAGCAACGGTTGAGAATACTTTGT
>JBOFUV010000015.1:0-28842 GCA_051652765.1 Microcoleaceae cyanobacterium
CCGACTACATCTGCAAAAATAAATAGTCCCAACTCCTTCCCAAGACGGCGGTGATCCCGCCTGAGGGCCTCTTCCTTGCGGCGCTTGTACTCTGCCAGTTGGTCTGGAGTTTCCCAGGCGGTGCCATAGATTCGTTGCAGTTGGGCCTTGGTCTCATCTCCCCGCCAATAAGCTCCGGCGACACTCTCAAGTTCAATCGCTTTTGGATCAATCTCTGAGGTATTCTCAACGTGAGGGCCAGCGCACAAATCCCACCATTCTCCGCCCAAGTGATAGAGGGTAATAGGCTCTTCTAAACCTTCTAGGATCTCCAGCTTGTAGCGTTCTCCTAGTGCCTCGATCCGGCGTTTTGCATCTTCCCGTGAGACTTCTTCTCGAACCACAGGAAACTTGCCCTTAATAATCTTGACCATCTCTTTCTGAATGGCCTTGAGATCCTTTTCAGTAAAGGGCTCAGGACTATCAAAGTCATAATAGAACCCATTTTCAATCCAGGGGCCAATCGTCACCTGAGCCTTGGGGAAAAGCTTCTGAACTGCCATCGCCATAATGTGAGAAGTCGTGTGGCGAATTTTCTTCAGGGTCTCTGACTCACTCGTCTTGGGCAGATGAATTTTTGGAGGTTGCTCCTGAGGGTGTTGCTCTTGAGGGTGATCTGAAGTCGCATTTGACTCTAAGTTAGCCATGGATCAACTGTATAGCGGATGTATAGCGGAGGGAATTAACACGTTCTGAAGTTAGAACCTTTTAGAATTAAAACGTTCTGAGTTCTCTGCCCTGTATCTAGCAACCTAAATCTAGCAACCTAAGCAGAATGTATTAGAAAGGTTCATTATTTCCAGGACAGCTCTTAGGATATCGCACCCAGACTGTTGAAGTCCATCCGATGTTGCTTGAGCCCTAGGGTTGTTGCAAAGCTTTTATGAAAGAAAACGTTACAATTCTTAAATAGTGTTACGATTACTTATAGATTTAATCAGAATTACAGCTTAGATTGATGGACAACCCTGGGAACTCAGAGCTAGAAACATTGAAGCGTGTTCTTGAACCCCTGTTAGAGGATTTTCAATATTGGTTTGGGCAATCACAGCACTTACTCGAGCAGGAGACCTTCTCCTTCTTGACTGGGGAGCAGCAGTCAGATTTATTGGGTCGAGTGAAACGGGCTCAACAAGAGGTTGGGAGCGCAAAAGCTTTGTTTCAGGCGATTGGGGGACAGGCAGGAGTTGAGATGTCAGTTCTCATCCCCTGGCATCAGTTACTAACTGAGTGCTGGCAAGTTTCAGCTCGTTTCCGCACAGAACAAGCAAAGGGTTCGGGCTCTCAAGCTTAAAGCTAGGAGTTAAGAATCCAATGCCTTGCTACTGAGGGCAAGGAATTTGTACTCCTGTTCAAGCGGTAAAATAGACTCAGTATTAAGATTAACAAATTTAACAATTACAGTTTCCATCGGAGAAAGGTTAAGATGTTGCATTTGCTTTACATTTCGGCGTTTACAGTTCTAGCTTTTTTGGCCGTTCGGAACTTGATTCGGAGTTTGATTACGGTAGGAATGGATTCCCAACGGTTTTCAGCACGAGAAGGGTATCGGGGATCTGTTTCCAAGTTTTCCAGCACTGCTCACCCTGAGCTTCTAGACGAGTCAGGGCGAATGATTCGAGAGCCTTTGTTGGTAATGCGATCTTTTTCAACAAGTGATGTTCGGGATCAGCTTGATAGTTTGTACAACAGCTCTCCCTACCCAACTGGAGAAGCAAAGGACGAAGAGTAGATAACTCAATCAAATAGAGTCCAGGCAGAAGTTGGACAGGGTTGACTAGGATAGAGTAGGTTGACTCTTGGGTAAATGTTTGCCTATCGAGTGCAAAGCGTTATAATTATGCCGCATCCGCTTTCTGGTGTAACATTTCTGGTGTAACAGTTCCCAAGTCGTCGGCATCTCTAGAACGCTGCCTATCCTATGCTGCCTAATAAGACCGCTTCAACTTTTGCCTTAGCACTCTTGACCTGGGCTGCACTTTCGGGCTCCCTGAGTAAGAGTGTTGCTAGTTTTGACGTTCAGCTTGCCCAAGCTCCAGAGTCTGCTCCTGCGTTTCAGTTGCCCGCCGAAGTTCCTCAGGGAACTGCGGTTCGGGTTGACGGCGATAGTAGTATGGCCATCATTAACAAAGCTCTAAAGCAACGGTTTGAACAGGAATACCCAGGGACAAACGTTACGATCGCTGCCCAGGGGAGCGAGGCTGCTTTACAAGCGCTACAGGATGGGAAACTAGACTTGGTTGCTATCGGGCGACCCCTAACGGACTCGGAGAAGTCAGCAGGTCTAGTTGAGGTTCCCTTAAGCCGGGAGAAAATCGCGATTATTGTTGGTAAGGACAACCCATTTAACGGCAACATATCGTTCCGTGAGTTTGCTGGGATCTTTCGGGGAGAAATTACAGATTGGTCGGAGGTAGGCGGGGAACCGGGGGCAATTTATTTTGTTGATCGACCCCAAAGTAGCAATACTCGCCAGTCCTTTCAGACCTATGAAGTCTTTCAAGCAGCAGGATTTGAAACGGGAGCTAGTGCAGTTCCAGTGACGGAGGACAGCACTGATGCGGTGATTAAAGCGCTACAAAGGGACGGAATCAGCTACGCGATCGCGGGACAGGTGCAGAACCGAGACGATGTCAAGATTATTTCGATGCACAAAACCTTGCCCGACGATCCTCGCTATCCTTTCTCGCAACCGCGAGGGTATGTTTACTCCAAGAACAATCTAACTCCTCCCCTAGAGGCATTCCTAGGGTTTTCAACGTCTCCCCTCGGGGCAAAAGTGGTGGCTGAAGCCAAGCTGGCTGAATCGGAAGGCAGGGAGCCAAACGTTGCTGACATCCCCAGTGAGAACCCTCCAGTTCCCGTGACTCAAACCCCAGAAGCTACAGTGGCTGCTCCTGTTCCAGAGCCTATTGAACCTCAAGCCGCTACAACTCAAACGACGACCACAACAACCCAATCTGAACGAGGGATAAAGGGCTTCTGGTGGTGGCTGCTGCCCCTTGGACTTCTGGGTGGAGCTTGGTGGCTTCGGGGCAGGCGTGAAGATGAGGAGAGAAGAATTCGTCAATCTCGTCCCATCCCCGAACCCCTGCCTATTCCACCAAGTTCTAACGTGTTGCCGATGGCAATGCCTCCAATCTCAACGGTGGATGTTCCTGATTTGCCAACTTCTGCCCAAATTGTGGCCCCTGTCCTGGAGCCAGATCTTGAGCCCGAAGAATTAAGGGTGGAGACGATGGTTCCCTCGGTTGTTGAAATTCAAGAGCTTGAAGCCGAGGTTGTGGTTGCTCCAAACTTGGACACTTTGCCTGTTCCTGAAGGAGATGAACCGGATGTCCAGTTTGTCAATGTTCCCGATCAAGGAGCTCTATCTTCAGTCAACCTGATCGAGATCCCCGAAGAGATTACCCCAATCGCAGCCGAAAGGGACGAAGGGCCAGAGGTAGTCCGGTCTGAAGAAACACAAACTGACACAATTCTCCCCCTAGTCGTCGGGGGTTTGGGGGTGGCAGGAGTAGTCTTGACCAGTCTCGAAGTTCCTGCCTCAGACCCATACGCCGATGAAGAGATTGGCGGTGTAGATGCCACTGAACCTGAAGATATCGCCAATTTTGAAGAGGTTCCTTCGCCTTGGAATTCTGGTTCCGCATCAGAGTCCCCTCGTCTAATCACTACCGAGAGTCTGACAGAAGACTTGATTGCACAAAATCTAATTGAATCTGCTGCTCCAGTCATTGAGGCCCAATCTCAAGATCCTAACCTTGGGCTAGAAGGTGTGTTGCTCTCTGATGAGATCATTCAATCGGTTGAAGTTGAGGCCGTTGAACCGAGAACGCCTAGGCTAGTTGCGCCAGATCTTGATGACTATTTGGCAGAAAACTTTGTTTTACAACCTGAGCCAACTGTTATTGCTGTCGAAGTTGAAGAAATATCAGGTACAGAGGGTTTTGAGAGCAGGATTGCAGCAGGTATTGCTGAACCCACAATTGCTGAAGGAATTCTTGTTGAAGGAATTCTCGTTGAAGAAACAACCACTGAAGAAATAACCTTAGGCGGAGCCACCCTCATTTCAGTTGTTGACGCTCTTGTTACAGAAACGGGGATTGAGCTTGAGTCCACAGTGATTGCTCCCGAAGTTGAGGCAGCCTTTATTGAAGGAAGTATTGAAGGAAGTATTGAAGAAGTCACTGTTGAAGAAGTCATTATCGTAGAGGTTGCTGAAGAAACAATCACTGAAGAAATAACTTCAGGCGGGGCTAGGCTGATTTCAGTGGTTGACACTCCAGTTGTTGACACTCCTGTTATTAACACTTCTGTTTCAGAGGCGATCACCGAACCTGAGGAGCCGATTACAAGCCCTGAGATTGAGGGAGTTGTACTCGATGAAGATCCTCTTGTTGTAGGCCGTGTTGAAGAGGAGCCTAGTGCAGATCCTTTGATCACTTCTTTTTCGATTGAACCTTCAACTGAGCCGACGGATAGTTTTGAACCAGAGCCTTTATCTGCCCCTCATCAAACAGGGTTAGGGATAGCTGCTGTTTCAATTCAATCCCCTGCTCAACCTGCTGAAACTACTCTCCCCAGAACCGTAGAGGGCGGGATTCTAGAGGAGAGAGTGGATTTGGCCGACACCGAAAGCCAATCTCGGATTGAAGCAACCAAATTTGATATTGGACAAGCCGAGGAAACCGAGTCCATAGAGACGGTTGACCAGAATCTACCAGGATTACCAGAAGGCTACGGCAAGAGCAAAATTGTGTTGTTGCCTCGTGATCCAAACTCTGCCTATGCTTATTGGGATATTCCAAACGAAGATCGCGAGATCGTTCGTCAGCAAGGCGGGCGGCAACTGGCCCTGCGCCTCTATGATGTTACCTCGATCGATATGGATGATCAGACCCCCCACAGCGTCCAACAGTTTGAGTGTGAAGAAATGACGCGGGAGTGGTATATCCCGGTACTGGTGAGCGATCGCGACTACATCGTAGAAATTGGCTATATGACTGAGAGTGGCCACTGGCTCAAGTTAGCCCGTTCTCTGCATGTCCATATTCCACCCTTGTATCCCTCCGATAGCTATGACTACCGAGACATTACAGTGTCTTGGGAGGAAGCCCTTCGAGGCAAGTTTTTTTTTAATCTAGGAGAGCAACATAGCTTTCCGCAGGTAGAATCCTCACTCCCACTTCGGTCTCTTGCAGATTTGGGGTTGATGTCGAGTGCTGGTTTTGCCTCAGCCCCTCCTGCTCGTCCAACACAATTCTGGCTTGTGGCCAATGCAGAATTAATTATTCATGGCGCAACCGAACCTGATGCTCAAGTTAGCCTCGGAGAAGTGCCGATTCAGTTGGAGCCCGACGGAACATTCCGCTTGCAGATGCCGTTTGAGGATGGTCTAATTGACTCTCCAATTTTTGCAATTGCTCCTGACGAAGAACAAACTCGCTTCATCCATTTGCAGTTTCTGCGCGAAACCCCTGAGCAACACACAAACTCTGAGGACAATGCCCGAGATCACTGAATCAAACTGGACTGACGTAGTTAAAGCGTCGAACTCTACATCTGGCATAGAGTTCAACCCGTCCCGCTGCAAAAGCGCTGAGGGAAACTGGTAAACTGCTAGGTATATTGAGTGATCCTATTGCTTAGACAGGATCTATTGCCTAACCTCCAAACTCCGATGAGTATTTCGACTTCGGTGCTTGCTGAATTGGTAGAGGCTCTACCCCAGCTCCGGCCTCAGGTTTACTTCAAATCCTCCCTAACCGCGCTCTCCCATGCTATGGAAGATCAGGTGTTAGCAAATGACGATCAGCCGTTAGTGATCGCAACATTTCAGCGGGAACGATTTTACCGTCAAGAGGCCCATCGGTATAAACGCATTGCAGGCCGCAGCCCTCAAGTCTACGTCATGGCAGCTCCTGAAACAGAGTTTAAAAATGCGTCAGAGATCCACGAAACGGTTGCATTCAATGCCCAAGACGAGCTTTGTCGAGAGTGGAATTTAGTTGTTCTAGGACAACAATACTCAACCTGCCTAGTCTGCGTGGAGCGGAAAAATTATAGCCAACCTGCTTCCCTCGAACAGGTCGCCATGGATCAGGCTCGCCCCTTTGAGGGCATTTGGACTTCCGACCGACAAGTCAGTTACAAAGTGGCGGAGCTTTTGTTAAATCGAGTCCTGTACTATCGGCCAGAGTTAACCGTCAAAGTCCAGGAAGCATTCCAACTCTACAACTTGATTCAGGGGCCGGATAAGCGTCGGAAATCAACGAAGCGATCCACCCAATCTACTGATTGCTCCCAATTCAACGATCCCTTTACCCATCGTCTAGTCACCTATCTCCAGGCGGGCCAACATAAACTCCTGCGAGTCTACCGCTCCATTGCTGCTCAAGAACGCAAAGAACGTTTAGTCAACTCGATCACGACCGCCATGCGCCAATCCTTGAATCCTCAGGAAATTCTCAAGGTTGCGACTCGAGAACTGGGAGAGGCCATGGGAGCCTGTCGCTGTCTAATCTATCGTTGTAAATCAACGGAGACTGCGGTCACTCTCCAGCACGAATTTTTACGATCTGACTCCTCTCAACAAGCTGACCACGGTTGCTCAACTTTAATCGGGCAGGTTTGGCCTTTGCAACAGAACCCCCTATTTCAAGCGGCCCTGCAACAGCAAGCTCCCATGTATTATCAGAGCAGAAGTGAATCTGAACCCTCTCCGACCCAGAAACTTGCCCTGCAACAGCAGATCCGAGGCTGGTTAATCGTGCCAATCCTCTATCAAGGCCAACTCTTGGGCATGGTCGAGCTTCATCAATGCCTTACAGATGCCCAACTCTGGCAAGAGAATGAGTTGGCAATGGTGGATGCGATCGCCGATCAGCTTGCCGCCGCCTTGATTCAAGCAGAAACCTACGCCAACCTACAAGAGTTGAATCAGCAGCTTGAAGCCCTAGAACGCACTCGCAGCAACTTAATTGCCATTACAGGCCATGAGCTTCGCACTCCCTTATCAACTATTCAGGTCTGCTTAGAAAGCTTGAGTCAGGAACCAGACATGTTGCCAGAAATGCGCGAAGTGATGTTGGACACTGCCCTAGGAGATGCGGAACGGTTGCGAAAACTGGTTCAGGACTTCCTCACCCTGTCGAATTTAGAAAGTGGTCGAGTGGACTGGAATTTAGAGACTCTACCCCTAGAAGAATGTGTTGATCTGGCCATTAGTGGAATTCGTTCCCGTCATCCCCAGGGACAAATGCCGCACATCACTGTGCAAGTCCCACCCGATTTGCCCTTGGTTAAGGCGGATGGAGAATGGCTGGTTGAACTCCTATCGAAGCTTCTGGACAATGCCTGCAAATTTACCAGTGCCGATGGCCAAGTCACCATTCGAGCCAAATGCAATGGCAGTCAAATGCTCGAGGTTACTGTGGCTGATACGGGTCGAGGCATTGAACCCAACCGTCTGGAAGCAGTGTTTGACCGCTTTTATCAGGAAGAAGGGTCATTACAACGAACCGTTGGGGGTACGGGGTTAGGGCTGGCCATTGGCAAACAGATTGTTTCAAGCTGGGGCGGACAGATTTGGGCGAACTCAGGCGGAAAAAATCAAGGAAGCCAGTTTCACTTTACAATTCCTTTTACAGAACACGAAGGTAGAAAAGGAAACTAGATAGCCCCTGAAATTGGTCTAAGTCAGGGCGGAAAAGTGATTGTAAATCGCTTGAAATGCTGACCTGTTAGAGAAACTCAGTCCCGCAAATGGTTAAAATGAGCAGTCAATTGTCAGAGTTTGTTAACCCGGATCAGCAGGCACTGTTAGAGCAAGCCCTAGAAGACTTGGAATGCGGAGATTTTCATCAACGCTGGGAAGTGGCTCAAACCCTAGCTCGTTTGGGGGCGATCGCAGTTGATCCTCTGATCCTCCGCCTCACGGATGAAGACACTGATGCGGAGGTGCGTTGGTTTATTGTTCGTATCTTGGGACAGTTTGAGACGGAGGCGGTGGTGCAGGCATTGGTTGACGTGCTTCGAACCGTTAAACCAGATGAACCGGACGAAGATACAACTGTCCGGGAGATGGCAGCAGCAGCCTTGGCTAATTTAGGGTCGGACGCAGTTGTGGCCTTGGTTCCCTTGTTGAACCTAGCCGAATTGCGCCTGCTCGTGACTGAAGCATTAGCCCAGATTCGCCACCCTGAAACGATAGCACCCTTGATGCAAGTGGTACAAGACCCCAATCCTCAAGTCCGGGCGATCGCCATTGAAGCTCTGGGTAGTTTTCCCGATCAGGCGATCTCTGAGGTGTTGATTCTGGCCCTGAAAGATCCAGTGGCCGCCGTTCGCAAAGAAGCGGTGATTGCCTTGGGAATGCGATCTGAATGGGAGGAAACCCTTCAGCTCACTCAGCAGTTACAGCCGTTGTTGTGGGATACTCAATCCAGCGTTGTTCAGCAGGTTCAGATTGCCCTGTCTCGGTTCAAAACTCCTGCCGCTGCCGCTGCCCTGTTTGAACAGTTAAGCTCTGCCCTTGTACCTTTGCCCATCCAGTTAGGGGCCGTTAGAGCATTGGGTTGGTTTGAAACGGCTGAGGCTCTGACTGTCTTGCGGCAGTTTTCTCTAGAGCTACTTCAGGCTAAACCGGAAACGTCCTTGTCTTCCGAATCCCTGGCCCTGTACCAAGAGATTCTTCAGGAGACCATTCAAGGCATTGGGCGCACGAGTGAACCTCACCTCCAGGAGCAAGCCGTGGATTTACTCGTGGATATTCTGAGTTGTCATCATCCTGTTCTAGAATTGCCTCAGATCAAGCAACAGATTGCGTTAGGGCTGGGGAAACTTGGCAAGTTTAAGGCTCTGGAACCGTTGATCCATTTGTTGGCAGAGACTCACATTGGTGTTCGGCTACACTGTGTGACTGCGTTGAAACAGTTGGCAGATTCCCACACTTACGACTATCTGAAAACCTTTGCGAGTCAGGAAAATTTGGCACCTACCCTGCGTCAGGGAGTCTTGGTTGCTTTGGCTGAGTGGTAAACATACTCATCACTGTATCGTGTTCTACCAAACAGCCTGACCAAATTCGCTAGTATCTGTGGAACTACACTTGCTATCCTGAACTAAAATCTTCCATGCGCTTGGAGCAGTTGCAATCGTTTTTATCTGTTGCTGAAACTGGAAGTTTTCAACAGGCAGCGCGTCAATGCGGTGTGACTCAGTCTACCATTAGTCGTCAGGTACAGGGACTGGAGGGTGAGCTTGGTTTACCATTGTTTCACCGAACTGCTCAGGCTAAACTGACCGTTGGCGGAGAGAGATTTTGGCCCTATGCCCGCAAGATTTGCCAAGCTTGGCAGAGTGCTCAGGATGAACTATCCTCTCTTTTAGCTGGACAACAGCCAGAACTTTGTGTGGCGGCGATTCATTCTGTTTGTTCTTCTTATTTGCCTCCAGTGCTCCAGCGATTTTGCAAGGCGTATCCAGAGGTACAGTTGCGAGTGACCTCTTTGGGTAGCGATCGCGCCCTCAAGGTTTTGAAGGATGGCTTGGTTGATTTGGCTATAGTCATGAATAACCGTTCGTTCATTGCCAGTTCAGAGCTTCTAGTGGATGTCCTTTATCAGGAACCGATTGAAGTTCTGATGGCCCAAAACCATCCCCTAGCCCAGTACATGCAGGTTCCCTGGCTAGAGTTGATTCGCTATCCTCAGGTTGTTTTCAAAGATGGCTATGGAATGCGTCGCCTAGTTCAAGAAAAGTTTAATCAGTTGGGGATTCCCTTAAAAGCAGCTTTGGAGCTGAATACATTGGATGCGTTTCGGGGGGTGGTGCGTCAGGGAGAACTCATTGCCCTATTGCCCCGTTCAGCCTTGATTGAGGCTCGCACCGATCCAACTCTGGCGATTCGAGGAATTGCTCAGATTGGCAAGGAACTGGGCTCTTCTCCTCGAGACTTTACGGAAATTCACGAATTGCAACTGACCAATCCTGAGATTTCGGGTTTGGCTCTCCAACGAGAGGTGGTTGTCGTGACGACTCGGGATCGACTGCAAATTCCGCCAATTGAACGGTTCTGGGAACTGGTGCATGAGTTGATTCCGCCCAAGTCTGGCCCTCTCTACGAGGCATTGAACCTACATCGGATGACAGGATAAATGAGCAACCTATTTCGAGACTTGTTGAAAAAGGTGGGCAGTGGCAACCACACGGGAGAGCATCTCAGTCGAGCAGAAGCGGCGGCGGCGATGAAGATGATGCTGTGTCAAGATGCAACTCCAGCCCAGATTGGAGCTTTTCTGATTGCCCATCGCATCAAGCGACCTACGGGGGAAGAATTGGCAGGAATGCTAGATGCCTTTGAGGAACTAGGGCCGCAGCTACATCCAATTTCAACTCCACCGATGGTGTTTGGGTCTCCCTATGATGGGCGATCGCGCACGGCTGCAGTGACTCCTTTGACTGCCTTAATCCTGGCTACCGCCAGAATTCCAGTCATTCTGCATGGGGGTGATCAGATGCCAACCAAGGAAGGACTGCCTTTGATTGAAATTTGGCGATCGCTAGGTGTGGACTGGGGATTGCTGACTCTAGCTGAAGTTCAGAAGACTTTAGAAACAACGGGAGTAGGGTTTGTCTATCTTCCGCGACATTTTCCCCAAGCTGAGGCCCTTGTGACCTACCGTCGAGAAATTGGCAAGCGACCTCCGATTGCCACCGCAGAATTAATCTGGGTTCCCTATCCTGGGCCTGTCATCCTCGCCTGTGGCTATGTGCATCCGCCTACGGAGCTTATGTTTCAGGATGCCTTGAGCCGTCGGGGAATTACAAACTACATTACGGTCAAAGGCTTGGAAGGAAGCTGCGATCTCCCCCGCGATCGCACCTGCATTATTGGAGTTCACGCTCTCGATCGAAAGCATCTGATCAACCCTGAAAACCAAAACGTTTCGTCTAACCCTTCGTCTAGCATTTCATCTCAATTAGAACGGTTGCTACTTCATCCAGAAGACTATGGATTTGCTGGCAAAGAAGTCCCTTTCCAGCCAAAGGAAAATCTCCCTCGCGAGATCGGAGCAGTTCTTGCAGGTGAACCTGGGGATCTGACCCAAGCAACCTTGTGGAATGGAGGGTTTTACCTTTGGCAAGCAGGCGCTTGTCCAGACTTAGCCTCGGGGCTGTCAAAAGCTAAGTCACTGCTTTTCTCCGGTCAAGTTGCTGAAAAGTTAGAACAACTGGTTAATTCTTTCTAGTCAGCTTTTCTCATTAATTACTTTTCTTATTCTTTTTTTAGTTACTTTTAGAACAACTTTTTAGTAATTTGCCTGGATTAATCTTGGAAGTTGGTTCAAATAAAGTAACACCCAACAAGCCTTGAAAAGCTTTGACCTAAGACTTTTAGTCTAAGGGTCTTGGCCTAGAAATCTCGCCATTTTAACACCAACCTACGAACCCAAATCAAGCTTGACAACTCCCTGGAGCAATTGGTTAGAACTACTTTCTATAACATCTCTTCGGGAATGAGTTCAGGTCGGGCTAACTCATCAGACATCTCCATAATCGCCCGCACAATGGGTTTAATTGTGGAGGCATCAGGATTATCAAACTCTTCAAATCGAAACCGCTTCGCTCGCTTGGCAATCTTAACCGTCATTTGATAGCGACTCAAGGGGCCCGCCATCAACCCCTCAGCGCGACGCTGCAAATCCTCTCGTTCTGATTGTGCACTACTCATTACAGTTTGGAACCACCTCTACACCCATACTGTAAAGATTTTTGGTAAAATTTTTATTAAGATTATGTTAACAATTTCTTAACGGAACGGGCTGGCATCAAGTCCGACGCTTGCAGAGATTGGCGTTTTCCCACATTGCCTTGGCTCAAGATGGGAAAATTTCTCTCAAGTCCTATCCTCAGATTACAGCCTAGATTAAGCGCATCAACAAACTTCCTAATTTTGTCAGCATAATCAGGTATCTAGTAAAGCGTTGGGTCGCAGAAATTTAGGAGGTTAAGATGCTTCGGAAATTCACAGAGATTGCGTTTACCCCAGGGGTTAAAGCCCTGCAGGAAAAGTTTGGTTCACGGGAAACTTATCAGCGTCTTGCAGAAAACGGCCCAGAAAATGACACTGTTG
Organism: Microcoleaceae cyanobacterium; assembly: GCA_051652765.1. Lineage (GTDB taxonomy): Bacteria > Cyanobacteriota > Cyanobacteriia > Cyanobacteriales > Microcoleaceae > JBHJGO01. Next base: position 12,179 of record JBOFUV010000015.1, read on the forward strand.
CTCCTAAAGTTGCTGATTTCATTCGGGCAAGAACAAGTTTTTATTTGGGAACAGTCAATGAAAATGGTTGGCCCTATATTCAATTTCGTGGTGGGCCAGTTGGTTTCTTAAAAATTCTAGATGAAAAGACCTTGGGTTTTGCAGATTTTGCTGGAAATAGTCAGTACGTTACGATTGGGAACTTATCCAACGATGATCGGGTATTTCTATTTTTGATGGACTATGCAAACCGTCGTCGGTTGAAAATTTGGGGGCGGGCCAAGGTGGTTTACAATGATTCAGAATGCATGAGTCAATTGCTTGATCCAAACTATTCAGCCACTCCTGAACGGGCTCTAATCATTACCATTGAAGCCTGGGATTGGAACTGTCATCAACATATCCCGATTCAATATTCTGAAGCTGAAGTTGAAGCCATGATTGCTCCTCTACAAGATCGAATTCAAGCATTAGAAGCTCAGCTTGCCCAGTAAATTATTTGCAGCAGTGCACAAGAAGACTGGATGAGGATTCTCCCACTCACCGAATAGTTTTTTGTTTTCAGCCCATTCGTTTCTCCAGCATCTTGCCTGACTTGAGCCGTTGAGATGGCCATCCTGCCGGATTCAAAATTGCCGTTTTTGCTAGTTTGGCCCCCATGCTTTCCTCCGATTTCTGCTGAAGATCCTGACTGAAAGATTCCTGGTGGAAGATCTCTGCTGCAAAGATTTCTGCTGAAACAGGTCAAACAGTAAATTAAGCAATATAGTTGGCAGAGAGTCCCAGAACGATTACTCTTTTCTTGAGTAGATTTTTATTTGGTAATCTACAACAGACGTTCTGATTATTAGAGTTTAGAAGGTTAATTTCCTATGACTGCCACTCAGACCCGCTTTCCCATTGATTTGGGTGCTTATCAGAAACTCACACTTGACCCCGCCAACCCTACTCTCACCGATGAGCAACGGGCGGCCCTAAAAGCCAATATTCATCTCTGTCGTGACGCTATTGTGTTTTTCACGGTTACTGGAGCCGCCCGAGGAGTGGGTGGACATACAGGCGGCCCCTACGATACGGTGCCAGAAGTCGTAATTATGGATGCTCTCTTTCGGGGCAAGCCTGACCAGTTTGTGCCTATTTTCTTTGATGAGGCGGGACACCGGGTGGCAACGCAGTATTTGATGTCTGTGCTATACGGCGAAATGGCTGCGGAACAGTTAATGAGTTATCGTGCTGCCAATTCCAAGCTTCCTGGACATCCTGAACTTGGACTCACCCCCGGAGTGAAGTTTAGTTCCGGTCGGCTCGGTCACATGTGGCCCTATGTCAACGGTGTGGCCCTAGCGAACCCCGGCAAAACTGTATTCTGTTTAGGGTCAGATGGATCTCAACAGGAAGGCAACGATGCTGAAGCGGCTCGGTTGGCAGTTGCCCAACATATCAATGTCAAGTTAATTATTGATGATAACGATGTCACCATCGCAGGTCACCCCTCCAAATATCTTCCGGGCTACAGCGTGGCCAAAACCCTAGAAGGTCATGGCGTGAAAGTGCTCGAAGGTGACGGGGAAGATGTGGACGGAGTCTATGCCCGAATTTGTGAAGCAGTTAACACCCCTGGCCCAGTTGCGGTAATTAATAAGCGACCCATGTGCCCCGGTATTGAAGGACTGGAAGGTTCTAACCATGGTCATGATGTGATTTCCGTTGAACTAGCCTTGAAGTATCTAGAAGCCCGTGGTCACAGTGCAGCGGTAGATGTGATCAAAGGAATTCAGAAGCCGAAGCAAGACTATCAATTCTTGGGAATTAGCGACAAGTGGGACTCCAACCGCAATATTTTTGGTAGTGCTGTGGTCGGTATCTTGGGCCAGATGAGCGAACAAGACCGCAAAGCCAAGGTGCTCGTTATAGATAGCGACCTAGAAGGTTCCTGTGGCCTAAAGAAAATCCATGATGCCCACCCTGAGGTCTTCATTCCTTCCGGCATTATGGAGCGGGGCAACCTCTCTGCTGCGGCTGGTTTTGGGATGGAGGAAGGCAAGCAAGGTATTTTTGCAACCTTTGCGGCGTTCTTGGAAATGTGTATTTCCGAAATTACCATGGCCCGCTTGAACTATTCCAACCTACTCTGTCACTTCTCCCACTCCGGGATTGATGACATGGCGGACAACACCTGCCACTTCGGTATCAACAACATGTTTGCTGATAACGGTTTGGATGATGGTTATGAGACTCGCCTCTACTTCCCCGCTGACCCCCACCAGATGAAGGCTTGTGTGGACTCCATCTTCTTTGATCGGGGTCTCCGGTTTATCTTCTCCACCCGTTCCAAAACTCCGATTTTGTTGGATGCCAGTGGGAACGAACTTTACGGTTCTGGTTACAAATTTGTGCCTGGAAAAGATGAGGTCGTTCGAGAAGGATCTGCAGGGTACATTGTTGCCTTTGGAGATACGGTTTACCGGGCGTTAGATGCCGTAGAGCGGTTGAAGCAAGAAGGGATTGACGTGGGCCTGATCAACAAGGCAACCCTAAACATGGTTGATGAAGAGATCATGGCGAAGATTGGGAAATCTCCCTTTGTTCTCGTGGCTGAAGCCTTTAACCGCCGCACAGGTCTGGGAAGCCGCTTTGGCAGTTGGTTGCTAGAGCGGGGCTATACTCCCAAGTATGCCTATCTGGGAACCCACAAGGAAGGCTGCGGTGGTCTTTGGGAACAATATCCTTATCAAGGAATTGACCCCGTTGGCATGATGAACAAGGTGAAATCCTTGATTGGGTAAATTGACGGGTGTACCACTAGACTAGGCTGCTTGTGAGCTGGATATTTTGTCCACTCAGGTTTAGGAGCAGGTGAGATGCCTGCTCCACAAATAGTTAAGGGTTCCAAAGTTTTAGTGGTGCATCATGCTAGCTGGGTAGAGATGTTGAATGAACGTCTTTACCCACTAGTCAATAGTACTAAAACAGCTCGGCCCCTTTGAACGATTCTGTTTTTTGCTGAGTTTTTGCCCCTTCCCCACAGGTTCGGGGGGTAGGAAATAGCTTGCCGGGATTGGCCAAACCCTTGGGGTTGAACACTTCTCGTACCCAAGTCATGGTTTCTAGATCAATTTCAGTAAACATTTCCGGCATATAACACTTTTTATCAGCGCCAATGCCATGTTCACCGGAGAGGCTGCCACCAACTTTGACACAAAGCTTGAGAATTGCTCCGCCAATTTCCTCAACGGTTTCTAAGGCTCCTGGAACAGAATTATCATAAAGAATCAAAGGATGTAAGTTGCCATCGCCAGCATGAAATACATTGGCAATTCGATACCCATACTGTTGGCTCAAGGCTTCGATTTCCTTTAACACATAAGCCATTTGGGTGCGCGGAATCACCCCATCTTGAACGTAGTAATCTGGGCTCATGTGACCTGCCGCAGCAAAAGCAGCTTTTCGACCTTTCCAAATCTTTTGTCGCTGTTCAGGATCGGAGGCACTGGTAACGTTTCCGGCTCCATTCTGTTTGCAGATTTCAGCAATTCGGTGTTTGTTAGTGGCAATTTCGACCTCTAGACCGTCTACTTCTACCAACAAAATTGCCCCCGCATCCCGTGGATAGAGCCCCGTATTGACAACGTCTTCAACGGCATTAATACTAAGGTTATCCATGATCTCCATCCCTCCTGGAATCATGCCAGCGCTAATAATATCAGAGACGGCCCCCCCCGCAGCTTCAAGGGTGGGAAAATCTGCCAGGATGACACAGACCGACTCCGGTGCTTTGAGAATTCTCAGGGTGATTTCTGTGGCAATCCCCAGGGTTCCCTCTGACCCCACAAACAGACCCATCAAATCATAACCGGGCATTTCAGGGACTTGTCCACCCAGATCAACCACAGAACCCTCTGGCGTGACGACTTTCAATCCGAGAACGTGATTGGTAGTCACGCCATACTTCAAGCAATGAACCCCACCGGAGTTCTCTGCTACATTGCCCCCAATAGAACAGATAATCTGACTGGAAGGATCGGGGGCATAGTAAAACCCTGAACCGCTGACCGCTTGTGTTACCCAGTTGTTGATCACTCCGGGCTGCACCACAACTTGCTGATTTTCTAGGTCAATTTTGAGGATTTTTCGCATCAGAGCCGTGACAATCAAGACACAATCCTCTGTGGGCAGGGCTCCTCCTGACAGCCCTGTTCCCGCGCCCCTCGCAACCCACGGTAAATTTAGGCGATCGCAAATCCTAACCGACTCAGCAACTTCTGCCGTAGTTCGGGGTAAAATCACCAAGGCTGGACGTTGACGGTAGCTCGTGAGTCCATCGCATTCATAAACGAGCAATTCCTCTCGTCGCTGAATTACGCCCCCGCGACTGACAACGGCCTCAAACTGCTTGGCAATCGATTTCCAGTGCGGCTGGTTATTGTTCGATTTGTTACTGTTCGGTCTGTTTTGCTGTTGGTCTTGGGTAAGCATCACATTACTGATAACGGAACTGATAACGGATTAAAAACTAATAACAGACTAAAACAGGTTAAAACTTGTCGAAGGTGCAGGCTGGGGTTAACAATGAAGGCAGGCCACTAAAATCCTAGTCTAACAAACCCATGAAAGACTTTTTTGTAAACGTCTCTCGCTATCCTCGGTACTTTATTACCTTTACTTTGGGGATTTTCTTCGCCCTGTTTGGGTGGCTCAAGCCCCTGTTAGCTAAACCTGCCACAGCGATCGCTCTGTTTGGCCTAGTAGGGGGGACAATCGCCTTTACGTTTTTTACTCTACGAGCTATGTTGGGACTAAGTCCAGTTTAATTGGTGGCAACTGGCAACTTTCAGTGATAGAGGAGTCGGAGATCAGCTCAAGCTTGATCCCGGCTCCACTTTTTGTGATAGTTCTCGTTAACTAACGCTCTCGCTGCTGGGTATCCTGAACATCTGGAGTTACAGAACTTTCAGGATCGGTTTCTGGAGGACTCAGGGACTCAGATTTATCCGCTTCAGGCCGATCCGCTTTAGGAGATGGAATAGCCTGTGGTAAAGCCTCAGACTCAGGGACGATCTCAAGACCACCCTGTTTTTGAATCTGATCCTTGTAGGCTGCTGGAGCAATCTCTGCGGCTTTTGCAAAGAGCGGTTCAGCTTCGTTGAGGTTCCCCTGCTCTTTCAAAACAATGGCTTTGGCTAGCACGGGTCGAAAATCTTGTTCATTGGCCTTGATCGCCTCGTCATAGATCGCGATCGCCTCACTGTATCGCTTTTGTTCAGCGTAGACCTGTCCCAAAATCAACTGTACAGAGGTTTCGTCAATACTTCCTGGTTGAGCTTGATTGGCTTGAGGGGATGCTTTTAGGGTTTCTTGCAAGAGACCAATTGCTGCCTCTGGACGTTGTTGAGTCAAGAGTAGATTTACATATCCTTGCAGAGCTTGAACCTGTCCGGGCTGCTTTTCGAGAATGGTGCGGTAGGTTTGGGCTGCTGCTTCTTGGTTCCCGGTGTACTGTCGAGCTTGTGCCAAAAGAATGCTGTACTCTGTCGTCTCAGGATGCATCTCTGAGAGTTGCTCTAAGGGACTCACTACATCTTTGACATCGCCTTGACCGAGGCTAATGAGCTCCAGTTTTGCTTGTAAAAAACCTCGCAATGCAGTTTCATTCTTGGGTTCTCGCTGCAATACCATTTCATAGCCCCTGGCCTGAGCCTGCAGATCTGCTTGCTGACTTTGAGCAACCTGTGCAGGAGTTGGCGTTGCCGCCGGACGAGGCTGACTCGCTCCAAAAATCCCACCTAGAAGTGGCCCCAGAGAAAATCCAACAAAGGCAATCAGGGACAATATTAGGACAACCCCAAGAAGGCCACGACGCTTGTTCACCATGGAATTCTAGACCTCTAAAACTGACTGAGAACAGATCCTAAAGTACACGCTAAAAGTGCCAAGAATGGCACAGTAATCGATATCTTACAGCTAATATAGTAGCAGACCCATCACTCTAAAATTTGCGCTTTAGCGATCTTTGCCTCCGATCGGCCAACACAAGCTAAATGAACTTTGATATGAGTCCCGCGAAAATTTTCCAACTCCAGTTGCAACAAGAATTGCAGTTGATTAACCGTGTTCTGATTTTTAAGCGTGTTCTGATCTGTTCGTTTAGCGATTGGATTGAGTACAATAGGCAGATTGACCAAAATTTTCTGCACTCATTCTTTCACTTGCTCAATCCACTGTCAGCCTAGGGTCAGTGGACAGAGTTCGTGTCTGAAGTTTAGTTCCCAGAGTTCCGTTAAGGGCTTGTCTCCGCTGCTAAGAGGTTCTATGAATCCGTCTCCAGATCGTCCCGCTAAAACATCTCCAACGTCTTCTTCTCCATCGGTTTCAGACCGTAAGTCTGGTGGTGATATGCCAGATCAATTGCCAGTGAAACTGCTCAACGTTCAGGAAACTATTGACTCAGAGCAGGCCGATGCTCTGGCTCAGCACTCCTTAGAATATCAGGCTTTAGAGCATCCGACTTCAGAAGAACAGGCTTCAGAAGAACAAGTTCCTGAAGAGCAAGTTCCTGAAGAACAAGTTCCTGAAGAACAGACTCAAGCTGAGCATTCCCCTGTGGTAGCCAAGGCATCTTCAGATGCAGAAGAAACCCCAGAAGAGAATTCTGATGAAGAGCCGTCTTCTGACTCGGGTGCTCGCACCTGGCAACATCCCATTCCGCCTCCGAGTGAACCCCGTCAGTACAGAGCAATTGGTTTGGTTCGAGGTCGCTACACTGCCTCTGAGGAGCAGTTTACCCAGGGTATTCTGCTGACTAACGAGGGAACGATCATTGATGCTGTTCTGTTAGGACGAGTCATGAGCCTGGTCAAGAAACATATCGATCTAGAACAAGAACATCTCTGGGTTGTATACCCTCGAACTCGTCAAAATGAAGGAAACCTCCACGTTCAAATTGTTGGAGTTTGGGAACCAGAAACCTTAAAGAAAATAGCCGATCAGCCAGAAGAGGGAGAGTTAGGAGAGAAAGCTGCTGAAGAGCTAGGAATAGTCGAGGCGGCTGATGATGGTGTTGATGATAGTTTTGAGGAGGAGCTAGCCTCTGAAATTTCCGAGATCGAACATGGTTATTTTTCGATCCGGGGAGAGGCAGTCTACCAGTCTCAGGAGGAGGATCGGTACGTGATTGTCAAAATTCGTCAGGCTGCTCGTAAGGAAGGCGAGAAACCGAAATTCTTTAAGTTAAAGCTGCAAGGTCTGGCTGGGCCAAAAGCAGTGGGTCACTTTTGGGACTTGCACGTCCAATTGTCAAAAGATATGTTGTTGATTCAGGAGAGTCACGACATTGGCATGTTGCCCCTCAAACGTCGAGGTCGCCCTCCATTTAGGGGTGGTGGCGGCGGTGGTGGCAGACCGCCGTTCAAGCCGAGCTTTTCCAGATCGTTTGATGCTCCTCAATCCACGGGAGAAAAGCCCAAACCCGTTACGGCTGCTCCCCGCCGGGAGCCAATCAGTCGGCCAACCAAGGCTCCACCCAAAGACCCAGAACCCCAGTCTTAATCGAGCTGAATCTGTGCTCCTCGCAGGTCTTGGGGAAGAAAGGTTCTATCCATTGGGAGAGGGCTCACAGGCTCAGTGAGCAGAAACTCTCCCGCCTTGATCCATTGCTTAAGTTCTTGAGCAACTTGACGGGAACGGGCAATACTCGCAAGGGGAGCAGTGCGAACCTTTTTCCCCTCAATCTGAATTGATCCGGTCTTCAGTTGAGCATAGTCAACGAGACCAAAGGTAGGTCGAACCCTACGGGGAATTGAAAAGTCAACCACAGGCACAACAATTTCTTGATCTCGAACTGCACAATGGGCAACGACTTCCTCTCGGAGCACAGGCAGCGGAATTCCAACGCCCAGCATAAGGGAGGGGCCGTAATTTTTGAAATAACATCCCCTGACCCAATCTGTACTCATCTGCTTTGCGTCTCCAATCAAGGCTAAAGTTGCGGCGGGGCCAACTGGAGTACGGTTGGGCAGGCGTTTTTGCAAGGGAAAATGTTGGGTTCCTTCCCAAGTGATATAGCCAATGCCTCCTCCGAGGAAAATGCGGGTGCCTATGCCAATTAGTTGCAGGTCTGGATCATTCAGCAGCGGCGCGATCGCCCCAGGACTTGCATAGACTGCATTGCCCAGATGGGGTTGTAGGGGGCCGAGATAAGTAAATAGAGGGCGATCGCCACCATTCACACCCACAATAAAGTTTTGATAGGCGTTACGAGGATTGAACAGATAAAACTGGTTGACCGTGTCCCGACTGATAGTGGTTTCAAAGGAACTGCGGGGATAGCAATCCGTAACTAACCCCATGGCTCGCAGATGAACCGACTTTCCGGCAATCAGGTCTTCAATCACATGACCCCCGCCTCGCTCTCGGAGTTCTTCTCCCTCCTCGGCCACTTGGGATGCACCCAGATACAAATCCACGGCTCCAAACCCAGCATAGGCTGGAACGCCATCTAGCCAGCAGGTTCGAATGTTGATTGGGGGATCAGTATGGCCTAGGTTCAAAATTGCCCCAGAGGATTCCATCGGTTCAAATGTGCCCGTAGTAATCACGTCAACTGTTTTGGCAATCTCAACAACTCCCATCTCAGTCACCCTTGCCTTGACCTCTTCAACGGTCCAGACTACAGCAGTCTGACCCTGGATTTTCTCGTTAATCTCAGCAACTGTTCTCAACATCGAATCTGCTTGAATAAAAAAATCATTAATTCATCTTCTAGCCGTCATGGTCATTGTTGTTTGATTTAAGATCTAATTGAAGTTATCTGGAACTTTCCTATGTCTGATCTGAATCGCGGCATCATGAAATTTAAGGGAGCCGATAGCCCCATCGTAGTTATCATTTCTGCGGTTCTCGTGCTCGGGAGTATTGGTTTTCTGATCTGGTGGGGATTACAAACCGCTTATACGGTCTAAGATCCCAGTCCTGATTGAAATTTAATCCCTAAATGGCGGGGGCTTCTCAGACAAACTGAGTACTTTCGCCTGCCTGTTGAAAAAGTGCTAAAGGCAATGGGGTGGGCAATGCTCGCCTTAATCCTACAGATTAATCCTACAGACTTAATTGATTAGCACAGGTTAGCCCAACGTCTACGAACTCTTCAGGGGGCTCTTGACTCTGGCTTGATTTAGAATAGATTTTCAGGAATTCATCCAGGGTAAACCTGGCCTGAAACTCACTGAGCACGCAGCTACAGAGTTTTGTCGCTTGTTGTTGGGTAAATCCCTCTTCTACAGACTGTTGCGCGCAGAGTTTTTGATAAGCCTCTTTAATTTCCGTTGGATAGGGCTTAACAGTTGACCCTTGGACAACTTGATCTCCAGCTTGATGTTGGGTGTGACGTTCGGTATGGGCGATCGCCCAATCTCCAAAACTGACGAGCAACGCCATGAATCCTGTCAGACCGAGAATGGGAACGTTTAAGATTGGGATTTTCATAGGTTTGATCATGGGTATCCAGACTTAACGCTATTCAAGCAGAGCGTTTCGCGGTATTGGTTAAAAAGATGCTTAAATTTCAGAGACTTCATGACTCCTCCCACTCGACCCTTGTTCCGGGAAAGACATAAACAGTTCAAAAGACAGTTCAAAAGGGTTCTGCTCATTGGTCTGGGAATTGTCTTTGCCTTGCTGCTCACAAGTTCATTGAGCCAGGTTTGGACATTACAGCTTGCGGCCCAACAGCCCGTTGACCTGTTTTTAGTGTTGGGGGGAAGTATCAAGCGGGAAATCCATGTCTCTAAATTAGCAAAGCAGCTTCCGCCCACTCGAATTTTAATTTCTACGGGGTCAGATGATCCCTGCATTGTAGAACTATTTCATCGGGTTCAGGCTCCGCCTGATCAAGTTTGGTTGGAAAAATGTGCAGATTCAACCTTTGGGAATTTCTTCTTCTCCCAACCGATTTTAAGTCGGTGGGGCATACGTCATGTGAAATTGATTACTTCGCCTAGCCATCTTCCCAGGGCAATGTGGATGGCCAGAATTATGCTCGGCAGCCATGGCATTTGGGTCGAACCTGAACTCGTTGCAGAAACCGGAGTTCCAGGCAATCAAGAATCCCAGTTGAAAACGGTCATAGATGTGACTCGTGGGATTGTGTGGGCGTTGCTCAGTCAGTTTATTCAGCCTCCCTGTAACGATGTGATTCAGCTCAGTCAGGTTAATCTAGAAGCATGGTGTCAGTTAGGATTTGGCTGCGAACATCAAAGCGGTATTGAGGTGGGTTCTCTCTGTCGTCAAGGATGGACTGATCCGGTTCAGTGAGTACCCGACCAATACACTACACTCACACATCAGCCTACAGTTGCCTGGGATTTCTGCTCCCACCCTATCCCTCGTTGTCAACACCTGATACCTTAGGAACCTGAGAACTGATTTTTAGGTCAGAAAAAGGGCATGTTGTCCGGATTGGTGTTGAGATTGACTTCACCCTTGCGACTTAGTGCAGCCTGTCGAACTTGTAGATTCAGCTTACATCCTCCACCGTTGAAATAGACGCTTAACATTCATCTCAAAAAATCTGAAAAAGCAATGGAAGACTTAGTACAACTTGAAGGGTTTGCAACCGTTATTCTGGTGGTCAATGGCAGCCCGATTACTCTGCAACTAGATGGCAATAACGCCCCGATCACGGCTGGGAATTTTGTGGATCTGGTTGAACGAGATTTCTACGATGGCATTTCCTTTCATCGGGTTGTGCTGGAACCCGACCCCTTTGTTGCCCAAGCCGGAGACCCTAACAGTAAAGATCCAAACTTTCCCGTTGATCAACTGGGTGGGGCCGGATTCATTGATCCAGCAACCGGGCAAGAACGTACCATTCCCTTGGAAATTTTGCCCCAGGGAGCCACTGAGCCTGTCATCGGAGAAACCTTAGCTGATGCGGGAATAACCGTTCCGCCTGTGTTACAGAATGTGCGGGGAACCATTGCCATGGCTCGAACAGATGACCCCAACTCTGCCTCCTCTCAATTTTTCCTGAACTTGACAGATTCGAGTTTTCTGGATGGTCGATTTGCTGTTTTTGGCCAAGTTACGGCTGGATTAAACGTTGTAGATGCTATTGTTCAGGGCGATCGCATTACCAATGCCGAGGTCGTTGATGGCATCGTTGCCACCCGCAGTTCCCAAGTTATTCCCGATCCGGGCTTGCTCAACGGCTTCATTAATGCCATTAATTTATTTTCCTTGCCGCTCCAATTTTTTACCACCCGTGACTTCGATGCAGATAATATTGTCACGATTCCCCCTGAAATTGCGATTCAGGCTACGAGCGGCGTGTTAGTTGGCGGGGGAAATGATCAGGTGACCGGCTCTGTTGAGAATGATGCGGTTCTTGGGAACCGGGACAATGACCTTTTGACTGGCAATGATGGGAATGACTATCTGATGGGTGGGCAAGGCAGCGACTCCCTGAATGGCAGTGCGGGAAGTGACATTCTCAATGGCAACCGGGGCGATGATGTCAATTTTGGAGGAGCTAATGATGACTTTCTGCGAGGCGGTCAGGACAACGACAACTTGAATGGCAACGCGGGCAATGATTTCCTGATAGGCGATCGCGGAATCGATACCCTCACAGGCGAAGCGGGAGCAGATATCTTCTTGCTCCGAGTCGATGAATCTCAGGGGGTTCGGGATACCAGCGCCGCTGACCAAATTGTCGATTTCAACTTGGGAGAGGGCGATCGCATTGGTATCGTTGGGACAATCGATTTGACCAGCCTTCGGTTTAATGGGGTTGCAGGTGGAACGTCGGTTCAACTCTCAAACGGCGATATTCTGGGACTGGTTCAGAATGTACAACCCAACCAGGTTCAGACAGCCGTTTTCGTTGCGCCTCCGGGAGATTTAGGTCTCGCCATTGGTTAGACGTTCCTGTCATCTGAGGATGAATTCGCCCCCCAGCCCCCAAAATTGGGGAGCCGGATTTCTCAAAGTTCCCCCAATTTTGGGGGATTTAGGGGGCAAGGAAACTTACAACTCAGACAGATTCATCTCTACATTCAGCAATGCCGATAATCCCTAGGGGTGAATTTTTTCACCCCGATGTAGAGATCGGAACAATTGAAAACACCATCAAAGTAAGGCAAGACTGTGAGTTTCACCGGTTGCGGACGGGTAATTCCCTTTCTTCCTTGAGGAACTTACTTTGTCCCAGTCGGCTGTAAAATCTGAATACATTGATTAACAGCATTCTTAATTTCTGGATCTACCATAATTTCTTCCTCGCTCAGGTTACCTAAACCTGTGAGTTTTTCGTCAGGAATTTGCAATATCTTTTCTACAGTACAAGCACAATAGTCTGCACCTGCTTGCGGCTCAAGACCTGCATTTACTACTCCCTCTTGACAACCCTCAAGATAGGCTTCTCGAAATAAACTTGCCTCTGTATCGGGTAGAGCCAAGGCGGACTGAATTGTCCCGCAAGATACTATCCCTAGACCGAAAAAAACGAGGAGCTGGACAGATCTAGATTGAAAAAGGCTCAACATTTCTGAAGTAGTAATAGATGTCTCTTTAGGTCTAGCATTAGATTGTCAAGGTGTCAATTCTTAAGAAAATCGATCAATAGGAACAGGGAAAAGTTATTCAGGAGATGGTCTTGATGGAAATGTCTGATTCAAATTAACAAACTCAAGCTACGATCCGAACTCTAAAATAAAATTATACAGACCAATATCGATGAGAACTTTCCGAGAGAACTTTCTGAATTTCATCCTTGTAAATTAGATTTATAATAACTACAAGATTTGGTTGATACCTTTGTAAAGAAACTCAGCCAAATTGCAAACTAGACCGGCATTTTCCGGTGAAGAACTTATGATTTATATCTCCTAATCGATAAAATTCAGGGTATGACAATCTGATTTAAAACCTGAACTCAGAGTGGATATCTTGCCCACGCAGGCTAGAATCCGACACCACAAACTCTCATTAATCAGTAATGATTGCTAGAGTTGCAGACTACAAGTATTTTCTGATACGTTGTTTCCCCTGAACCCGTATCTAGACGTTTGTCTTTCGACTTAGGCCCTTGAACATAGCTCTTTCAGGTAGAACCTTTAAATCTAAATTAATTAAAATCTTTTAAAATAGAGGAGGTTGTGGTTGCGAACAGAGTGGAAATGGCTAATAGTATTTTGCAGGAGTTTACAGAGCAGTATATTCACAGTCTGGAGACCTACCTCCTAACCTCTAATCGCAAGATTTTGGAGGAATACTGCGCCAACACAGTGCCAATATCAGAGATGAGCATCTCTGACCTCTTTGCCGTTCATAAGCAAGCGTTGAAATATTGTTTGCAAGCCCATTCTAGCCTCAGAGAATGTCCTGAAGCCCCAGTGAATGCTGTTGGTTTTCTGGAGCGATGTTTACAGCCTTTAGAACAGAAGTTAGAGCATCAGTACCAACAGATTGAAGCAACCTCAAAACAACATAAAGCGGAATTGACAGGCTTGTTTGAGGCGATGAGCAATGTTGTTCTGATTTTAGATGGGGAGGGTCGTTATCTCAAGTTGCCTCCGACCAACCCTAATCTGTTGTACAAGCCTAGGGCTGAACTGATCGGCAAGACCATTTATGAAGTATTCCCCCTTCAACAAGCCGAGTGTTATATGGGCTTAATCCAACAAGCACTACACACCCAACAACCCATTACGACAGAATATCAACTGAATATTCAAGGACAAGAGACCTGGTTCTCGGCAAAGATTGCTCCCCTCTCAGACAGCACCGTAATCTGGGTCGCCGATGACATCACAGGCCGCAAACACACTGAAGCAGCCCTGAAACAAAGTGAAGAACGCTATCGCACCCTCGTGAATAATATCCCAGGTATGGTCTTTCGCTGTGCCAACGAACCCACTTGGCCTGTAGAATTCTTGAGCGATCGCTGTGAGCAACTCACAGGCTACCCTGCTGCTGATTTTTTAGAGGGTCGGCGCACACTGGATCAATCCATCCATCCGGACGATCGAGACGTTGTTTATCAAAGGATTCAAGCTCAACTGACAGAGCAAGCATCATACTTTGTGGAGTACCGCTTTCTGAGACCCGATGGCAGCATTTGTTGGGTTCAGGAATACGGTCAAGCCAAACTGTCCTCAACAGGCCAAGTCTTGTGGCTAGATGGCGTAGTCATCGACACGACTGAGCGCAAGTGTCTCGAACTTGCCCTGAAAGCCTCAGAAACCAAGCTCAACGACATTCTCAATACCGCGATCGCCGCGATCACCAGTATTAAGGTTAATCCCGACCGACAGTTTGAACATCTCTATCTTTCCGCTGGATGTGCAGCTATTTTCGGCTATTCCCCAGAGGATCTACTAGAAGATCAGGAGAAGTGGTTCTCTCGAGTCCCTCAGGAAGACCTAGAACAGATCATTCTGCCTTCATTTGATCAAATTTATGCTGAAGCAATCTACAGCCTAGAATACCGCTTTCGCCATAAGAATGGGAGCCTCCGCTGGATTTCAGGCAACTACAAATCGAGTTGGGACGAAGCCCGGAACAGTTGGATTGTCGTTGGAGTCAACTTTGATGTTACCCAACGGAAACAGGCCGAGATGGCGTTGCAAGAAACCCAACTATTTCTGCAACTGGTAATGGACATGATGCCCCAGACGATTTTTTGGAAGGATTGCAACTCTCTCTACCTGGGGTGTAATCAAAGTCTGGCTCAGATTGCTGGGTTTGACTCTCCAGAACAGATGATTGGCAAAACGGACTTTGACATGCCCTGGACAAAAATCGAAGCTGATTGGTATCGAGCCTGCGATCGCGAGGTTATAGACTCCAAAGTCCCAAAATTGGGAATTATTGAAACTCAACTGCGAGCCGACGGGAAACAAACCTGGCTGGAAACCAACAAAGTTCCCTTGCAAGATACCCAGGGCAACGTCATTGGTATTTTAGGGACGTTTCAAGATATTACTGACCGCAAGCGATCTGAAGCCACTCTTCAAGAGCAAGAACAGTTTCTCCGCAGCATTTATGAAGGGGTGAACCAGTCTATTTTTGTCGTGGATGTTTTAGAATCTGGAGAATTTCGATACGTGGGCCTCAATCCAGCCTATGAGCAAATGACAGGACTGACAACGGCTGAAGTACAGGGAAAACCCCCAAGGGACGTTCTGCCGCCAGAGGTCGCGGCTGAAGTTCAACGCCGCTATCAGAGTTGTGTTGATGCTGGCAAGAAGATGACCTACGAAGAGCACTTATCGTTTCAGGGACAGAAAATTTGGTGGCTCTCGAACTTGACTCCCCTCCGCAATGACCAAGGTCAAATCTACCGTTTAGTTGGCAGTTGTACGGACATTACCCAACGCAAACAGGTTGAGGCTGCCTTGCAAGAGTTTAACCAAGAGCTGGAACTAAGGGTACAGGCTAGAACCCAGGAATTAGAAAACTCGCAAGCCTTGCTCTACAAACAAAAACAGGAGTTTCGTACCCTCGCGGAAAACTCTCCAAACCCAATTTTGCGGCTCGATAAGGCGTTCCGTTTCCTCTATGTCAATCCAATCGCAGCCGCTATTGCCGGAATTCCAACTCACGAATTTATCGGTAAAACTAGCCAAGAACTGGGCTATCCCGAGGCGCTGGCGCAGCAATGGGAGGCGGGAATGCAAGCAGCAAGAGTTCTGGGTCAAGAACAATCAATCGAGTTCAGCATGACCCTGCATCAAGGACTGCGCTACTATCAATCCCGAATTTCTCCTGAGTTTGCCCCCGATGGTACCGTCGAGTCTTTTTTAGTGATACTCAGTGATATTACTGAACGCAAAGAAACAGAAATCCTTCTGCGGCAACAAGCTCAAGCCAAAGAACTCTTGGCGGTGATCGCCCAGACCATTAACCAATCCTTTCAACTAAAGGAGGTTCTCACCCAGTCTCTAGAGCAAATTCGCCAGTTTCTGAAAACGGATCGGATTGTGGTCTATCGCTTTAATTCAGATGGCAGTGGCATCATTGAGTTAGAAGCTTTATTTGAACCCAGGTTGGCATTATTGGGACAAGTGATTACAGATCCTTGCTTTGATAAAGACTGGATAGACCAGTACAAGCAGGGCTACATCTCGGTCTTGCCTGATACTCAAGCAGCAGGTGTGACCCCTTGCCATGCCGAACTCTTGGCTCGATTGCAAGTCCGGGCAAATCTGGCTGTGCCCATTTTACGGGCTGGAGAAATCTGGGGACTGCTAATTGCCCATCAGTGTGATGGGCCTCGCCACTGGCAGAGTTTTGAAGTTGAATTGCTCAAACAATTGGGATTACAAATTGGCATCGCTAGTCAGAAAGCCGATCTCTATCTTCAACTTGAAACAGAACTGGCTGAACGGTGTCGAGCTGAACAAGCCCTAGAACAACAGGTTCAGCGAGAACGCTTGCTCAGAACGGTTTCCCAACAAATTCGGCAATCCCTGAAGCTAGAAGATATCTTAAACACAACCGTTGCAGAGGTACAACGGGTTTTACAGGCTGATCGAGCCTTGATCTTCCAACTGAATTCTGATCGATCGGGTGTAGTGATCCAAGAGGCTAGGTCGCCTCAATGTTTCACCACCGCAGAACTATTTCTGACTGACGAACACTTTCCGGCCAAAAGTTATGAGTTTTACCTCCAGGGACAAGCCCGAGCG
>JBOFUV010000016.1:0-4739 GCA_051652765.1 Microcoleaceae cyanobacterium
TTGCCAAAGTTAGGGTATCCCCAACTCGGGCATCGGCTACCGCTCTAATTGAGGCAGAGAGATACCCCACTTCCCCCGCATGAAGTTCGTCCACGGGTTTTTGAGTGGGGGAGAGCACCCCGAGTTCATCAATTTCGTATTCCTTGTCCGAGGCCATGAGTTGAACGAGATCGCCCTTTCGCACGGCTCCATCCATCACCCGAAAATACACCACTACGCCCCGGTAAGGATCATAGTAACTATCAAAAATTAACGCCCGCAGTTTCTCTGAAACTGTATCTTGAGGTGCAGGGACTGTACGTACAATCGCTTCTAAAATATCTTCAATCCCAATCCCTTCCTTGGCAGAAGCCAAAATGGCTTGAGAACAATCCAACCCGATAATGTCCTCAATTTCCTGGCGCACTCGTTCTGGCTCAGCCCCAGGTAGATCGATCTTATTTAAAACCGGAATAATCTCTAAGTTATTTTCCAGGGCTAAATACACATTGGCCAAGGTCTGAGCTTCAACCCCCTGGGAGGCATCAACCACTAACAACGCTCCCTCACAAGCAGCCAGGGAGCGGGAAACTTCATAGGAAAAGTCTACATGTCCCGGCGTATCAATTAAGTTCAAAACGTACCGTTCCCCATCCTTGGCGGTATAGTCCATACGAGCGGCCTGAAGCTTGATGGTGATTCCCCGTTCTCGCTCTAAGTCCATAGAGTCCAAAAATTGCTCTTTCATCTCCCGTGCTGCAACTGTCCCCGTGTCTTGCAAGAGGCGATCAGCCAAGGTAGACTTCCCATGATCAATGTGGGCGATGATCGAAAAGTTACGAATTCGAGAAACAGGGACGTTTGTCATACGAAAGATACTTCAGAGAAGAACTGGAACAGGCAGACTTGCGATCCGCCACACTGACTTTAATGATTGAGGGTGAAGTCCCCTGACTCTCAGCAAAGATTGGCAGGAATGAGGATTCAGTCACGTCTGTAACGTTCTAGATCAGACGGTTTGACTAATTTTGACAGCCAGGACAGCCATCTCAAACGATCTAGTCCACACTTAATCCGCAGTCCGTTAAGTTGCCAAGCTAAACGTTCTTAACGTATTTTAACAGTGAATTTCAGGAATCAGGAAAGGCTTAATTGAATTGAAAGATAAATTCATTGGGCTACTAGCAGACAGAGGTATTACCGCCACCCACAAAATGGGGGTTAAGCAGCCAGGAATGGAGGTCAAACCTCAGTACAGGATAAAACCCCGAGAAATATTCTAAGCATAAGTCTTGAAGGGACGAGGTCAAGTGAGACAGTTGAACCTTGTCCTGATTGAGTTTCAGTGACCCGGTAAGATTGTGCTTGTAGCCAACTTTAGAAAACCCTAAGTTGAAACGTCAAGCTTAGGCCCGGTCTCAAGATTCATAAAACTTTGATTTTCCAAGTTTTCTAGAGAACGGCCTGCTGTTTCTACCTGGAAAATATAAGTGATGACGGCTGCGACAACACAGATGATCGCTAGCATCATCATCATATTTGGCACTCCCCAAGACTTTTGTAAGATCGGCAACACAAACGTTCCCAAAACAGCCCCAGCTTTAGCAAAAGCTGCTGCAAATCCAGCCCCACTGGCTCGAATCACTGTTGGAAAAACCTCACCCGACAAGAGAAATGTTGTGGCATTGGGGCCAGCATTCATCATTAAATTAAAAATTAGAAACCCAAAAAATACTAGAGCAACATTGGGCTGACCGGAGTTGGATAAAATACTCGCAATAGAAAGCACAGACAACCCAATTGCCATGCCAAGAAACCCAATAATTTGCAACTTAATCCGTCCCAATTTCTCGACCAGGGTAACGGCAATTAAGAATCCCAGAATCAGAAATACGTCAACAAAAGCTGCGCCCTTAGCCGCAGCCATTTCTCGCTCGATAAAATCCGTTTTAGTCGAGAATGCGATCGCCCCAATAATTACCGGAGTAAAAATTCCAATGCCGTAGGTGGCAATATCCTGCAAAAACCAAGGTAAAGAAGCCAGGAGTGTCCGCTTGCGGTAAGTCGGAGAAAACAGCGAGCCATAGTTTAATTCAGCTTCTTTTGTGGGCGGATCGGTTTCGGGCGTAACCTCAACCGGTTCCCCTAACAGTTTGGTTGCCGATTCTGAGGCTTTTTTGTATTCCCCTCGATTGATGTGATACCGGGGACTTTCAAGCTGAAAACTCAGTCGGAGAATCGCCACCCCAATCGCCAGAATAAACCCAACCCCCATCATCCACCGCCAAGCATATTGAATCGCGGGTTGGGCCGTGTCGGGATAGAGGGTTTCAAAAATATGAATCGTCGTCAATCCGGTCAAAGCCCCTAACAAGGCCCCAATGGCTTGGAAAGCAAACGCCCCAATCACCATCCGACCTCGCAGGCGCGAGGGCACGTTCTCTGTAATATAAGAAACGCTAATGGGATAGTCCGCTCCGATCCCCACTCCGACAAAGAACCGAAACAGAATCAGGGAAATCGCATTCCAGGCCAGGGCAGTCCCCGCCGTAGCAACCAAGAAAATGGCAATATCTACCACCAACATAACCTGGCGACCAATTTTATCAGTCACTGGCCCCAAGGTTAGGGAACCGACTAATGAACCTGCAACTGCGGCTACCGCGATCGCTCCCACTTCCGTAGGATTCAAGTTGAAATCCCGCTGCAAAAACGGCAGGGCGACTCCAATAATAAAAAAGTCAAACCCATCCAAAGCAATCAATCCAGCCGAGAGTCCCCAGAGCATCCACATAGAACGGGTGAGGGTAGACTGATCCAGCCGTTGCTCGAAGGACATGGGTTGAGCTGTTGTTACAGTTGTCATGACTCTGACTCTCCTGTCTGACTCATCAGATTTACTCATCAGATTTACTCATCAGCGCAATACTAGCGGCGATCGCCATAACGGTTCATGGCATCACTAAAACCTGCCACTTAATTCCAACAAATCATAAATAAACTTGCAACTTAGTCTACAGCAGTCCTCACGTCTGTACACTGAAGATTGAGAAGTTAACTTGCCTGGAATATTATTTAAGGTCTGATGTTGCAGCCCAACGACCATGACTAGCAAACCGCAGAATACTCCTAGCCCGCCTGACCCTCTTTCAACGCAGAGGGTAGATTCAGAAACCTTAGTCCAACTCCTCCGTCGAAAAGAAGCGACTTGGGTGGATTGGGGTCAAGCTTGTGCAGCGCTCCAAAAATCAGGATATAGCTCTCAACACATTTTTGAAGAAACTGGATTTGAACCCGTCCAGCAAAATCAGGTGATGGTAGCATCTCAAGTTTATACCTCTTTGGTGACTGGGAATGCCCCCGAACCGGTACGATTGCGCTTTCAGCAAAAGGGCAGCGATATTCTCTATGAATTTCGCATCCTCAGCCAATCAGAACGAATTGCCGCTGCAGAGTTGGTTCTGGACAAAAACCTTGACGTTGATGAGGCCAAGGATTTGGCCAAGGCAATCAAGGATTTTTCTCGGCTTTCTTTCCTGCCAGAGGGATTTTTGAACCATCCGGGAGATGCGGTTGCCTACCAATCCTGGCGGCTGGCTCAAGAGCAAAAAGATTTGCAAGAGCGATCGCGTTTAATTGCCAAAGGATTGAGATTTGCCCATTCTTCAACGGCCCGACAACAGTTGGAAAACCTATTGACGGATTTCACGGTGATTCCCCAGCGTCCGGCTCCTCGGTTCCCACTTTACCGCTTGGAGTCTGATGAATCCTTACCCCGGATTATTCCAGTGGTGGGGGAGTTTCCCCTGACTTTGGAAGATTTAAAGGCTGTGCCTCTAACGGAGGAAATTGACCCCTTTCGGATGGTTAAGTTCTCTGGCTCAGGAGCGTGGGTTCCGATTCCCGGTTGGCAAGTGATTGTAACAGCGGAAGATCCCGTGGCGATTTTAGTTCAGAGCGATCGCCTCCCCGGTTTGCAAGGCAAGTTGGAAACGATGTTAATCGTCGTGGATCGGGCCCAACGCCAATGGGATGTAGAGAGTTACTTCCTGGTTGAACATTCAGATCAACTGGAACTGCAATGGTTTGAGCAAGCTCCAGAAGCGAGCCTTCATGGCCGTATGATCTTGTTACTCCGACCCAAAAAAGTTTTAGATGAAGATCAAATGACTGAACTTTGGCAAATTGAAGATTAGGCGGGGAATGACTAAAATTGCCTATTTCCAGTGTCCAACTGGAATCGCCGGAGATATGTGCTTAGGCGCGTTGGTTCATGCAGGTGTGCCCCTAGACTACTTAACTGAACAGCTAAAACGCCTAGGCATTGACTCTGAATACAAACTCAGGGTAGAAACCGTTCATCGCCAGGGACAAGTGGCGACCAAAGTCCATGTCGATGTTCACTGTGAAACTTACCCTGAAATTCACTCTGAAATTCACTCTGAAACTAGGGCTGAAGTTCGGGCTAATGTTCAGCAAGGGGCGGATGATCCAAAATCTGCCGCACCCCATACCCATCATCACCCTGATCGTCACCCGCGCCATCTGCCTGACATTGAACAGTTAATCATTCAAGCTAGATTGCCTCAGCGGGTTGAGGTTTGGAGTTTGGCCGTGTTTCGCAAGTTGGCTCAAGCTGAAGCGACTGTCCATGGAATTCCACCCGAACAGGTTCACTTTCACGAAGTGGGAGCCACGGACGCGATTGTCGATGTGGTCGGAACTTGCCTGGGCCTAGATTGGTTGGGCATTGACCAGGT
>JBOFUV010000017.1:0-49109 GCA_051652765.1 Microcoleaceae cyanobacterium
TGAAGTCGCGATCGCGGGGTTACGCCAGTATGGAATACCATCTGATTGAATATCGGGTCAATCCCTTGGTCAAGCTGGACGTGATGATCAACAAGGAACCGATTGATTCCCTGGCTATGATTGTTCATCGCGACAAAGCCTACAATGTGGGTCGGGCTATGGTTGAAAAGCTGAAAGAATTAATTCCCCGCCATCAGTTTAAGGTGCCGATTCAGGCTTCGATTGGCAGCAAGGTAATTGCTAGCGAACACATTCCTGCCCTGCGAAAAGACGTTTTAGCCAAGTGTTACGGTGGAGACATCAGCCGAAAGAAAAAGTTACTCGCCAAGCAAGCCAAAGGCAAGAAACGGATGAAGGCTTTAGGGTCAGTGGATGTTCCTCAAGAAGCGTTTATGGCGGTGCTAAGACTTAATCAAGATTCCTAGGAGCAACTTTGAGTCAGCCGCAAATCATCGCAAATTCACCCTTAACGACCTGGGGGCAACACGCGATCCGAGGATTTAGGTTTACACTGGCTTTAATCCTGATCGCCAACATTACAAATGCAGCAGAACAACGATAAGTGATACCGGTACAGTTTCAAGGGGAGTGGAACTCTGACCTAGGGCACTGTCGTACGGGCATCCATGAGTCCCAGCTTAGGATTAGCGCCAATCGCGTTCAGTTCTATGAGAGTGAGGGCTTGGTTCAAGCCATTGTTACTGAAGGTGAGTTTGACTGGCATTGATCGTTGAGTTGTCGGGTGAAGGCGAGACTTGGCTTTCTTATAACCATTTCCGCCTTTCCCCCGATCAAACTCATTTAACTGACGTAACTGACAACACTTCCAAACTTGTGCGCTACCGTTGCCCAAAGAGTTCTATTGAAGCCATTCCTCAGCTTTCTCTTGATCAAGGGCTTTGGAGAAATAGTATCCCTGACCGTATCGACAATTCAGTGATCGCAAATGCTGAAGTTGTTCTAGGGTTTCAATTCCTTCGGCGATCGCACTAATTCCTAGACTCTGAGCCAAGGCAACGATCACCCGCACAATTTCCTGTTGATCTTGACCCGCCGACATCTGGCTCACAAACGAACAGTCGATTTTCAAGATATCGATGGGAAACTGATGCAGATAGCCAAGAGAACAGTATCCCGTCCCAAAGTCATCAATACAAATTTCAACCTCTCGTTTCTTCAAGTCCTTGAGGGCAGCGATCACTATTTTTGGATCGGTCATAATCGCAGTCTCCGTAATTTCCAGTTTGAGATCTCGACCTCTGACTTGAGTCTCTGCCAGAATCTGGTCAATGCGATCGCCTAGATCTGCGGTGAACTGTTGGGCAGACAGGTTCACGCTCATTGTGATTGAGGGGTGTAGAGGATATTTCTGTTTCCACTGGCTGAGTTGCTGACAAGCTGTTTGCAACACCCATTCACCGATTTCTACAGCTAAACCGGCTTCTTCGGCAACTGGAATAAATTCAGCCGGGGCAATCAATCCTTCCTGGGGATGATGCCAACGCAGGAGTGCCTCAAATCCAGCAATTGTCTCTGTCTCCAACTCCAGAATGGGCTGATAATGCAGCAGGAATTCACCCCGTGCCAGAGCCCAGCGGAGATCGGTTTGCAGTTGGAGCCGTCTGATAGAATCCGTCCGCATGGTCGCATCAAATACAATTGAACAGCCTTTTCCTTGCCGTTTAGCCCGATACATTGCGGTATCTGCATCACGGATTACCTCCGGGGGCAACTGATATTCCGGCGAACTCTGAACAATCCCAATACTCGCTCCTGTAAACACTTGATGTCCTTGCAAGTTAAACGGACGCTTCAGAGCTGCTTGCACCCGTTCTGCAATTTCTTTAACCTCTTCAACATCAGCAATGTTTTCCAGCAACACCGTAAACTCATCTCCTCCCAAACGAGCCAAAGTATCATTTGACCGAATACATTGGCGCAATCGTTTGCCAATTTCAATCAGTAATTGATCCCCAATGGAATGCCCTAAACTATCGTTAATCAATTTGAATCCATCTAAATCTAGAAATAAAACTGCAAATTGATAGCCAATTTGCTCTTGAACTTTATAGATAGATAGATTCAACCGCTCCATAAAGAATGATCGATTCCATAGATTAGTTAAAGAATCATGGGATGCACTGTAGCGGAGTTGTTCTTCTGTTTGTTTGAGATTGGTAATATTAATTACTGAACCTTCATAGTAAAGGCTGCGCTGACTACGTTCCGCAAAGATAGCTCTGGCATTTTGTAAGATCCAAATTAATCGACCGTCCTGACGATAGACTTGGGCTTCAAAATTAAAAATTTCTCCTCGTTTTTGTAACACTTGGATAAATCTATTACAATCTTCCAAGTTATAGTAAATATCCTTAATATTAGCTTGTCGTTGAATCAATACCTCCGGAGAAGCATATCCTAAAATCTCAGCTAAAGCAGGGTTTGCACTGAGATATTTACCCTCTAAACTGACCTGAAAAATTCCCTCAAGAGCATTCTCAAAAATACTGCGATATTTTGCTTCTGCCTGCTTGCGTTGGAAAACTGTACCAAGCTGAACAGCAATCGAGGAAATCAATTCAACTAATCGTTTGTCTTCAGAACTCGCAACCGACATCAGAAAGACTAGAATCGCTAAAACCTGATTGTCTGCTAAAATTGGCACACCAAATCCTGCTTTTAATCCATGCTCTAAGAGGAGAGCCTTACGAGGAAATCGTTCCTCTAGTTCTTGATTAATATCAGGAATCCATTGAGTTTTTTGGGTTAACCAAACTCGCCCCGCTAGGTCTTGATTCAGTTGCAAAGTCAATTGATCACTGAACTGCTTTAAGGTATGAAAATGAGAATTTTTACCGTACCCTACAGCGCTGTACTCTAAGTGAGTTTGTTCTGGATTTAGCACCCAGGCTTCTCCAAATTCCCAGCCTGTTGTTTCACAAATCAATCGGAGCGCCACTTCTAAGGCCGAATCAAAGTTCGCAGCCACACTCACCGAGCGTGTAATTTGCTGAAGCAGTTGGATTGCTTCCTCTGTCCGCTTCCGTTCTGTAATATCTAACCCAGCCCCCAGAAAATACTCACAGGTGTGAGTGTTTGGATTGAACACGGCTTGACCATGCCACTCAACCATAATATCTCGACCCTCTCGCGTCAGCACTTTTTCCTCAGTTTGGACGAGCTTTTGTTGATTTAGTTTCAGTTTAAAAACCCACGGCAGAGTATCATCAACTTCGCGAATGACTAGAGTCGCCAAATAATCCTTGCCAACAATTTCATCGAAGGTATATCCAATCGCATTCAACATGGCAGGATTGATCAATTTAATCTTGCCATCTGTATCCAAAAGAATCAGAAATGCAGGATTAGCATCAAATAGAGTTTGGGCAAAATCTCGCTCTTGTTGTAGGGCAAGTTCTATCTTCTGGCGTTCTAGAATTTCCTGGTTAATTCTCTGAATCAGAGGCCGAAGAATGATAACTAATGCTCCAGTTCCTAATAATATTAAGCCTGCAATAACGCCTGCTACCTTAAAGACCTGTTTATAAATCGAAGCATATAAATTATCTTTTTTGATGGCATAAATCAGTCCGCCGTTCAGACTAGGAACTGGGCTGTAGGTTAAAAAAAAGTTGCACGTCTTACACCAAATACCTCCTGTCTGTGACTGTAGAGTTTTTTCTAGAGCAATTTTAGTGGCGGCATCTTGAAGAAGATCTTGGGTAAAATCCGAATTTTTTTGATTCAGCAAAGACAATGTTACATCCCCTTTATCTGTTCCTATAATCACATGGCAGGACATTGTTAGATCAGTACATTCTGCTGAGACTTCTGTAATTTTAGGGACTTGAAATAGGAGTAAAATCGTGATGTACTCACCCTTATTTTCAACTAGGTCTGTAATCCCCCAGTAAAGTTTTCTGTTAATCACAACGGGTTGAGAGCCAGACTCAGATTTGGAGTTCTCCTCAATAAACTGATGTAACTCTTGAGGGGCGGGTTGACCAACGGCTAGCCGAATTTGACCCTTTGTATTTAAATAAGAAATTCCAACCAGAGTATCGTCCAATAACGCTTGAGATTGAAGCCGGATCTGATCCAGGGTTTTATCATTTAAAGTTTGATCTTGATTCTGAGAAAGTTGACGTAGGATTGATAAACCTTTCTGATTCAGGGTTTTAAGTTCTGTCTCTAACAAAAACGCGCCAGATTCTATAGCATCAATGAATAGGTGCTCTTCCTGTTTTTTGATTCCACTATAAAAAGGGACTAGGCTGACAAGGGCCGTTACTGTACTAATCAGTAAAAGCCCTAGTGTTGATCCTAAGATAATAGAAGTTTGTAGATTTCTAGGACTAGTCAACATTTTAATTCAAGTTTTAATTCAAGCTTGTTAATCCTAATTTCCTCACCCACTATCCAATTACTTCTTGAATCAACGGCCAAACTTCAGTCATAAATCCTCAGTCATAGAACGCTGTACCCAAATCTTTCTGACCGCAACTCAAGCTATGTTATCTGTTGGCAAGGACTGAAGAAATTAAGCTGAAGTTAAATTGAAATTAAACGCCAGTCTAGTTATTAGGTCTTCTGTTCTAAGGTCTAAACTCGTTTCCCTCAACTAACACGCACCATTCACTCAGGAGGAATACACTTTGTAACACAATTTAACATAATGCTGTGGCTGTTCGCAATTCATTGACAACTTTGAAAAAACTGCATAATATCGCATCTATTGCCTCAAATCAACACCTAAAGCTTGAAAAATTTTAGTATTCTGAACTATTTATTGATGCTTTCTTTTTAGAGTTCCTCGCTTTTGGACAGGGTTGCAGTCTATAGTCAGAGTTTGAACAGTCATGGAATCAGCATCAAGGAGTAGGTATGCTAAATTTTGGACGGGCGGTTTGCTCTCATCTTAGCTCGGCTGAATCCCTAGAGTGGCTTGTCACAAACGGGATTGGAGGATATGCGGCTGGGACTGTAGCTGGACTTCTAACGCGGCGCTACCATGGTCTCTTGATTGCTGCCTTAGAACCGCCCCTAGGTCGGACTCTACTCTTGGTTAAGCTAGAAACGACAGTCCGTTACAATCGACAGCATTTTCCAATTTATACGAACCGTTGGGTAGATGGCAAAGTTGCCCCAGAAGGATTTAAATATTTAGAAGAATTCACCCTAGAGGGCACCATTCCCACCTGGTATTTTGCCTGTGCAGATGCCCTTTTGGAGAAGCGCATCTGGATGCAGCAGGGAGAAAATACCACCTACATTCAATATAGCTTGCGTCGAGGTACGCAGCCAATGGGTCTGAATCTCAAGGCCCTTGTTAACCATCGAGATTATCACTACAGCACCTACGGTCGGGATTGGCCGACTGAAGTTGAGCTTTTAGACCAAGGAGTTTGTGTGAAGGCTTTTCCAGAAGCAACCCCGCTTTATCTATTGAATCATGGAGCAGAGGTTACCGCATCGATTCCAACCTATCGTTGGCACTATGGATTTGACCTAGCCATTGAACGCTATCGAGGTCTAGATGACTCTGAAGATCATCTCCACGCCGTTACCTTTGAGGCCAAGTTAGAACCAGGGCGATCGCTGACTTTCATTGCCAGCACAGTTCCTCAACCCCAACTGGACGGAGACGTTGCCCTGGAAACTCACCGGGCTTACGAGGGTCAACTCTTACAAAAAGCCCACTGTGTCAATTTGACCCTTGATCCTGCCCCAGCTTGGATTGAACATCTGATTCTGGCGGCCAATCAGTTTATTGTGGATCGTCCAACTCCGAGTCATCCTGATGGCAAAACAATTATTGCGGGATATCCCTGGTTTGGGGACTGGGGACGGGATACGATGATTAGTCTTCCGGGCCTTACCCTATGTACCGGACAGTTTGGGGTGGCTCGTTCGATTCTGCAAACCTTTGCCCGATACGTTGATCGGGGGATGTTGCCCAACCGCTTTCCGGATGCCGGGGATACACCGGATTACAACACCGTAGATGCAACCCTATGGTACTTTGAGGCTATTCGAGCTTACCTCCAAGCAACCGGAGATGAGTTACTCCTACAGGAACTTTTCCCTGTTTTGGCCGAAATTATCGATTGGCACAAACGCGGAACCCGCTACAATATTCAGCTCGATCCCAGTGATGGCTTGATTTACAGCGGAGAATCAGGAACTCAGTTAACCTGGATGGATGCAAAAGTTGGGAATTGGGTCGTGACTCCCCGCCAGGGAAAACCGATTGAAGTCAACGCCCTTTGGTATCACACTTTGCAAATCATGGCTCAGTTTGCCCAACGTCTAGGGTTTTCAGGTGAAGAGTACGAAAAAATGGCTCAAGCTACGGCTCAAGGGTTTGCTCGCTTTTGGAATGGGGCAACAGGGTATTGTTATGACGTGTTAGATAGCCTCAATGGCAATGATGCCGCCCTCCGCCCGAATCAGATTTTTGCCATTTCGCTCCCGCCCTTTGATCAAACGACTTATCCCCCATTGTTAAGTCCCGAACAGCAACGTCAAGTTGTTAATGTTTGTGCCCAAGAACTCCTAACCTCCCATGGTCTGCGTAGCTTATCCCCAAATCATCCGCTCTACAAAGGTACCTACGGGGGAGATCTGCGACAACGAGATGGGGCTTACCATCAGGGAACTGCTTGGGGATGGCTGATCGGGCCGTTTGTACTCGCACATCTGCGGGCTTATCAACAACCCAAGCAAGCCCGCGAGTTTCTTAGACCGATGGTTCAGCACCTCATGGCTCACGGAGTCGGAAGTTTGAGTGAAATTTTTGATGGTGATCCACCCATGGATGCCAGGGGATGCCCTGCTCAAGCTTGGACAGTGGCGGAGGTACTACGAGCTTGGTCAATTTTGCAGCAGGTTGAGAATCGGAGCGCTTAACTTTAAACATTCAAAGTCAAAGCCTTCAAACAAAGGTCGTAAACCCTAGGGACGCGCAAACGGAAATGTGCTAGTTGTATTGAACTGACGACGGCAGATCTCTCGGCGGGCCAAGGTATCGGCATAGCACTGCAGGACTTCAATTTCCCCAGCACTGGAGGAACTAAACGCCGTAATTAAAATCACTTCGGGTTCATTGGTTAAGACCGTCCCAAAGTTTCCCGTTGTACCCAGTTGTATTTCTTCAGGAGCGACCGTCATTTCACCCCCACTCACTTCAACTAACTCCTGGCCGTCTTGACGATATTCTCGGTAGAGAACCTTGAGCGATCGCACGGCTTCTGTTCCGCGATTGACGACTGTTCCTTTGAGCACAAACCGGTTGGCAATCCCAGCCTGCTCTCGAATCAGAACCAGATCACCCAGGTCTAGCTTGGGATCTTGAGTCTGGGAAGTGGGCTGAGGGTTAACCGGGTCAACCCTTGGAGTCAATGGGTCTGGAGTTAAGGAGTCTGGAGTTAAGGAGTCTGGAGGAGTTGAAGAATCAGGAGTTACAGGGACTCCCAATGCCATTGGAGTCGTTGTTAGAAGTATCGCCAAACTCAAAATTGATTGCCAATAGTTCACCAGGTTAATCCTCTTAGATAACAGTTGAAATAACAGCGGAGCCGTGGGAAGATGTCAATCCAACAAATCTGGCTCCTGCTGTACAATCTTGTCATACAACGATTGAAAACTAAACCAGCCCATGTAGGGACTCCCAACCTGAGTGTGGGTCAAACTCGCGGTTTTCGGGTCAATTTTGATAGGCTGACCTACGGCCTCTGCCAAGAGTTGAGCTTGACACGTTCTATCCAAGGTAATAAACCACCAAGCAGCTTCATCAACAGAATGGCCCACAGTGAGTAAGCCATGATTTCTAAGAATCAATGCTTTCCGCATCCCCAAGGTTTGGGCAATCCGTTGACCTTCATGGGGGTCGAGCACAACCCCGGTATAGTCATCGAATAGGGCGTGATCTTCGTAAAAACTACAGGCATCCTGGGTGAGTGGATCAAGCGATCGCCCCAAAGATGACCAAGCTTTGCCATAAAGGGAGTGGGCATGGGCAGCGGCAATTATATCGGGTCGAGCTTGATGCACTTGGGCATGAATTGCAAAGGCGGCGGCGTTTACGGGTTTTTCTCCTTGCACAACCTCTCCGTTGTGATTGACCAGAATCAAATCTGAAACCCGAATATGGCCAAAATACAGGCCAAAGGGGTTGACCCAAAAACAGTCTGGGGATTCCGGGTCACGGGCTGTAATGTGGCCTGCAACTCCCTCATCAAATCCATAGTAAGCAAACAACCGAAATGCTGCTGCCAAGCGTTGTTTGCGATGTAGCCGCTCTGCTGCTCCGGTTTGGAAGATTGGCGGTTGAGGCAAGTTCGGCTGAATCATATTTCACTGTCTAAGGGTTTCACTCTACACGAGCTTCTGATCCTGATTCATCTAAACTCCTGTATCGTACTAGCTTAACAATCTTGTTTAACAATCTTGTTTGACTATGAGACCTCCAAATCCCTGTATTGATCCTCCTGAGTCCCCTTCAAATGGTGGATGCCAGAGGTAAGGAGAGCTTGATCGGTTGCCCGTAAAAAGCAAGTCAGCATAAGCTAATATGCATTTAAACGGCAATAGGATCAGTCGTGATTGCACCTTGATCAAGAGTTAGGGTTTAGCAAACCAGCCATAGAGTTCTGAGGAGGTAGTATGTTGAAGTCTACTGTTGGTCACAGCAATGATCCCGATTCTCGAGCGGCGATCGCGGAGATTTTAGAGCAATGTGTTTGTGATCTGGCGGGAGTGCCCCCAAAAGCAGGCATCTTGCTGGCTGCAAGTAGTTTTGACCATGCTCTGATTCTGCATCGGATTTGCGAAGTCTTTCCGGATATTGATTTGATCGGTGGAACAACAGATGGAGAAATGTCCTCTGTGCTGGGGTTTGAGCAGGATTCTCTCATGCTGATGTTATTCTGTTCGGATACGATCACGTTCAGTGCTGGAATTGGCAATGATGTATCAAAAGACGTGATCGCTGCTACCCAATCCGCTGTCCAACAAGCAAGTGTTGCTCATCAAGAGCCAATTAAGTTCTGCATCACCTTACCAGAAAGTCTGACTACCAGCGGTGTGCTGATTTTGGATAGCCTGAGACAAGCTCTAGGGCAACACATCCCTATTTTTGGCGGGCTCACCGCTGATCCTCGGCAAACATATCAGTTTTTCCGAACTGAAGTTTATAATGATGCTGTTCCGATCCTGCTATTTTCTGGGCCAGTTCTATTTTCCCATGGGATTGCAAGTGGCTGGCATCCGCTCGGCAAACCAGGGACAGTCACCAAAGCCGAGAAAAATATAGTTTACGAGATTGATGGTCAGCCTGCTCTAGAGTTTTACCATCGCTATCTAGGAACAGTGCCACCTTCCCTAGAGTATCCACTGGCAGTATTTGATGCGGATAGTGATTCTCGTTATATGCGAGCACCGAGTGGTCTTTATGATCCAACGGTTGGCAGTATTACCTTTTTTGGGGATATTCCAGTGCAGTCTGTAGTACAGATTACAGAAACCACCTACGATGAGATTTTGTCTGCATCCAAACTGTCTACAGAGCAGGCATTAGAGAACTACCCAGGTCAAGCGCCTGCGGCTGCTCTACTGTTTTCCTGTGTTGCCCGACGACAAATCTTGGGCAGTCGGGCCTGCGAAGAATATGAGCTAATCCAAAGCTGCCTGACTCAAAATCTGCCCTGTTTTGGATTTTATAGCAATGGGGAAATTGCCCCACTGGAGCAGCAGGGTCTAACTCATTTTCACAATGAGACATTTATTACCCTGCTTCTAGGAGAAGAATAGATGTCTTCCGACGCTGCTGATCTTCAGGCAAAAATTCGGGACTTGGAGAAAGAAAATCGTATTCTCCAGAAGAAACTAGAGCGTGCTAAAGCAACCTGCCTTCAGCTTGAAGAGACCAATCACAAAAAGGAATCTCTACTGCGGCAAGTGATTTGTGAGCTAAAAGAATCGCAAATCATTCTAGAACAACAGGGTCATGAACTCGGGCAGACCCTCACAGACCTCAAACAGACTCAAACTCAACTCATACAGACTGAAAAAATGTCTAGTCTAGGGCAACTGGTAGCCGGTGTAGCCCATGAAATTAATAATCCAATCAATTTTATTCATGGCAATCTGACCCACGTTCAAGACTATGCCAACGATCTCCTGCGTTTTATTGAGATTTATCAGCGGCGTTTCCCTCAGCTCGTTGCCGAAATTGAAGCTGAGACAGAATTGACTGATTTGGCGTTTTTGCAAGAAGATTTACCCAAGCTCTTGAGTTCTATGCAGATTGGTACAAATCGCATTCGTGCAATCGTGCTGTCGTTGCGTAATTTCTCCCGCTTGGACGAAGCTGAATTCAAAGCGGTTGATATTCACGAAGGCATTGATAGCACATTGTTGATTTTGCAACATCGCCTGAAAGATGAACTCGAGAACCCGATCATCGAGGTCGTCAGAGACTACAGTAATCTGCCTCTGGTAGAGTGCTACCCCGGACAACTGAATCAGGTGTTCATGAATATTGTGAATAATGCAATCGATGCCTTGCAAGAGTTTAATGCTAACCGCTCCTCTCAGGAAATGCAGGATAATCCTAGCCAAATTACCATCAAAACTTCAATTCTTGATTCACAATGGGTGCAAATTGCGATCGCAGACAACGGGCCTGGGATTCCCGAAGAACTCTGTTCCAGCATCTTCAACCTGTTCTTCACAACAAAATCTGTGGGTAAAAGTACAGGAGTCAGCATGTCAATCAGCTATCAGATCATTACTGGAAAACACGGGGGCAGGCTAACCTGTTCTTCAAAGTTTGGCAAGGGAGCAGAGTTTGTCATCCAAATTCCTATTCACCAAGCTCTTTAAGTTACCAATTCTCAAGGGCTGCCTGCCAGCATGAAGCCAGCCCAGCAGTCAGTGGGAAGTTGGAAAATCTTGAGGTTGGGTTTCTAGGGATTCTTGGGATTGACTTGAATAACGGTAGAGTTTGCTTCTGTCGTCAACGTGTTTAAATGGCGATTCATCTGATTGAGATATTCTTCTAACATCGGGTAGGAGTCTGCCGACAGCAGTTCATCCTTGCGTTCCGTTACTACTTGTTCTAGGGGAAGAATCCGAAATTGATATTTTCCTTGGGAGGTAAACCGATGTACCCAAGTGGGAATGCCCTCAACTGCTGTAATTTCAACTGTTTCATCTGGGAAATCTTTCCGGAGTTGAACTTTGAAAATAACGCCTAAGTCTCTGTATGTTTCCCGCTGATTTGAGATAAAGTTTCCCATGGAATAAATTGCAACGGCTTTTCTTTTGGTGCCATCTGGATCGGTTTGTTCAAAAATCTCATAGGGTTGAACCACATGGGGATGGCTGCCAAGAATGATATCGGCTCCGGCATTGACTAGATTTTTAACCAGTGTTGTTTGTTGAGGGTTCGGTTGTCGTTCGTATTCAGTGCCAAAGTGCAAGGCGACAGTCACAATATCGGCTCCCAACGTTTGAGCTTTAGCAATATCTTGAATCATCTTGGGTTCGTTGATGAGAGACACAAGATAATCTTTGCCCTTGGGGATGGGGATACCATTGGTGCCATAGGTATAGGCTAGGATTGCCATTTTAATCCCATTTTTTTCCAGGATTAAAATTTCTTGTGCTTCGGTCGGGGAAGTGGCCGTTCCAACGGGTTCTAGCCCTCGACTTCGAAGGTTTTCTAGGGTCTTCAGAACACCTTTTTCGCCCCGATCTAGGGAGTGATTATTGGCTGTTGTCAAAACATTAAATCCAGCTGTTTTAATCGCATCGGCTAGAGCCGCAGGAGCATTAAACATTGGATAACCCGTGTACTTTTCCTCTGGCCCTGCCAAGGGAGTTTCTAGATTGCCAATCACCCAATTCCCGGTCTGCAAAATGGCTTGAACTTCAGTAAAAAAGGGGTGATAGCTATAGTCTTTCGTTTCGGGATTATAGCCTGATTTGATTTGGGAGCCATGCATCATGATGTCTCCGACTGCAAGCAGCGTTGCTTCTTGAGAGTAGGGTTGGGGGGGAGGAGGTGGCTGCACCGCCAACTTTGAGCTTGCAGATTGATTGGGGTTGACTTGAGTCCCTTGATTGCACCCATAAACCAGTGCGAAACCCATCAGAATTCCCAGCCCAATCATCTTCTGGATTGATATCCTGCGCTGGTTTTGGGTTCGTCTTGCCATCTATTTCACTCCTTATTGATCCACATCAGCAATGAATTAAAGCTTGAAACTGACTCTAGAGATTAACATACAGCATTTTGCAAAACTAAACTTTGCAAAACTAAACCTTGCAAAACTAAACCTTGCAAAACTAAACCTTGCAAAACTAAATTTTGTAAACCTAAACCTTGCAGAACTAAACCTTGCAGAACTAACGAGTACTGGAATCGCAGCGGGCAAAATAGTTCCTGAGTATTTTAGATGAAGATCAAATTACACCTAAATTCAACGTTTAGTGCCGATGGTGCAGGAAGCGCGGTGCAAAAAGCATATGATGATTTTAAGCAGATCTCTCAAAAAATTGCTGATCGCATTCCACTAACCTGGTCTGAAGGACGGCAACAGCAGTTTTCAATCAGTGAGGGACATCTCAGTTCCTCAGGTTCCCTTAAAAAAGGAAATCTGAGGGGAACTTAGGGGAATTGCTTCATATCGCATCCAAACAAAAACGGCTGCATGTTTAATTAATTAATATGTAAGTAATGAAATCCAGTTTAAAGGTCGTAATTCTTTGTTTTATTTGTCTTATTTTTCTGAGTAGAAATTCCGCTCAAGCCGGACAGCTTTCAGATCGGGTTGAAAACTTTCCAAACTGGCAGAATAAACCGTCTACTAAAGCTGCTCAAGGAGACTTGGTTTATCCAACCTGGATGGCAGGAGAATGGCAAGTGACTAGTACTTTAGTTGAGATGGTAGCTCCTTTGGCCCCAGAAATTGTGACACCAGGATTTGAAAGTAATCGTCAATATCTAAATCAACCGATTCAATTTAAGGTGCGATTTCAGCCAACTGATCAAGCACTCACTTCAAATCCTTTAACACTCAATCCTTCACCTGTAAAATCTCTAACTCCTCCAATCCAAGTGCCAATTCAAGCTAAGCGGCAGAATTCAAGCCAGAGTTCAACTGCAATTGTCTCAGATCGGGCGTTCAATGGCTTGAACATTGCGATCGCAACCCTAGGAAAAGATGCAATTCAGTCTGTAAAAGTCGATCCCAAGAATCCTAATCGTCAAATCACACTATTGAAAGGGTATGAATTTTCAGATCGCCAACTGATTTCTACCGTTACAGAACGTGAACGTGAAATGCCAAATTCAAATGAATTTATTGCAACTGAAATTGTTCAGCAAGTTTTCCGAGGAGAGTCTTCAATTTATTTAAATGAAGTTGAAATCACAACCTCCTATCAAGCCAATTTTATGCCAGAAGAACCTAGGGAACATCCTGAGTTGATTACTGCTGATCAAATTACTGCAATTTACTTATCTCCCCAAGATCCCAATTACTTCAAGGCTCTCGGCCATCCGGTGGCATTATATCGCTATCAGCTTCAACTTCTTCCCGTTATGGCAACTTTCAAATAACAGGTTCAGATTAGACTTTCAGGCTAATTTCCTTGAGGCTTTTTTAGATCCAAAGATTTGGTTGCAAAACCACAATGAGCAACTGAATTGATCGCTTGATACCCAGCAAGAGCCTGCTCACATTCGGCTTTGGTTTCAAACCAGTCTAGATAAACTTTATAGGATTTATATGAAGCCAGGTTCACATAGTTGGGTTGCCAGAAGAATCCAGCATTGGGATGGCCTTTTTTGACCAGTTCTTGTTGCTTTTGTTCGGCTTTATTGGGATCATTAAAGGCAGAATCAGCAATAAAATAGAATGACAGAGGTAGCTTGGTGGCTTGGATTTCCCAAGATGAAACTTCATTTTCAGTCTGGGATGAAGGCTGGCGCGTTAGAGTTAATCCCAATCCTACAATTGCCCCGGCTAATACTCCGGCTAACGCTGCTTTTTGCCATGATTTTAAACGAGATAAATTGAACCGAATCAGGGCATTCTTCCGCCGATTTGGGCGCGATTTAGGCAGAATTAACGTTGAAGGCGGGAGAGATGCTTCTGTCGGGAGCATTGCGCTAGTGACAGTCTGCAACGCGACCAACATCTCTTGAGCGCTGGAGAAGCGATCGCGCGGATGAAATTGAACCGTCTTGTTCAGCACTTGGGCAAAATCAGGGCTGATCCTGGAGACATGCTCTTGCCACAAAATTTCAGCCGTTTGGGGGTTGAGCTTCAATTCAGGGATGGCTTTTCCTGTGAGCAAATAAATTGCGGTGAGTCCTAAACTATACAAATCACTGGAGTAAATCGGATGTCCCGCCGCCTGTTCAGCCGCCATAAATCCAGGGGTTCCGATCAGGATCGATTGGGTGACCTGTCCCTTGGAATCAATCATTGTGCCCATGGTTTCTTTGACTGCCCCAAAGTCAATCAGCACGGGTTCACCTTGGGGATAATGCAGAATAATATTGTCAGGCTTGATGTCTCGATGAATTAAACCTTGCTGGTGCACCCGATCCAGAATAGGCAAGATTTTGAGTAAGATTTCCCTGACTTCTGCTTCTTTTAATAATCCTCGAGTCTGAACTCGCTCCATCAAGGTTTCCCCTTCAATCCACTCCTGCACCAGATAGAACTGTCCAGCGTCTTCAAAGTAGGCATATAGCCGAGGAATCTGAGCACAGGTCTCACCCAACTTTTCTAAAATCGTCGCTTCTCTCTGAAATCGCTCTTGAATAATTGGGTAAATGTCTGAATCATTCTCCGCAGGTTTGAGCTGCTTAATCACACAACGACGACGGGATGGCATCTGGGTATCTTCCGCCAAAAAGGTCTCCCCAAATCCACCGGAGCTAATGGCTGAAAGAATACGATACCGATTTTTCAACAGCTTGTCTGGAGCTTGAGAAGTAGAGTCGGGTGCTTGCATGGAACCATGGAGGTAGAGCTTGTGTCTATTATCCCTCACTCGCTCTCTATTCTCTGGGGGCAACTCGACGGGATTCTGAGCGCGATCGCATCCAACGGCTCAACTCGATAAATGCATCCCGTCGCAGGCAGGGATACTCGCCAATCCAGAGGTTATGACTCGGAACATACAAATCAGAAATCTGACCAATTTCGTTCAAGTCATCCAGGTAAGACATGACAATCAGTTGGGCGACCTGTCCGGGTTTAATCCGTTTGTGGGAACGATCCAAAGGAGCCTGAACTTTTGCCCGAAAACCGCTTTCATCACCCACTTTAAGGTTGATCCGACGTTCTAAGTTTTCAATGATAATCAGTTCACCCTTTTTGTTGACCGATTCCTGCTCACTGGTGATATCTTCTGTGATAAACACCTCTAAAATTTTGCCCTGCCAAAACCCCGAATAGGGATGTTTGCGATAGCTACGATTGCGCCGCCCAGCCGCTACAACAGGCCCCCACAGCCAATATAACAGGGCAACAATCACAAACAGCAGCAAAAAGGGGTGTAGCAGCGACCCACTGGGAATAACTGCGTCAATTGCAATGACTCCAGCGGTACAAACAGCCGAAATTAGTAATCGCCTCAATACGTCCGAAAATTTCCCCCAAAAATACTTGTATTGCTCACTGGTCGCTGAAGCAGGAATCAGCTCTTCGAATTTTTGACGGGTGATGGGAACTAACATGGGGCTTTAGCAATTCAGCGTTTATAAATCTGCAACTTTCATAACGTCATACGTTCATAATATCTTCTCCAAACCGTAAATTAAGGTTTTGAGTTGTAGGACTTTGCGAATCGCCAGTAATACTCCCGGCATAAAACTGGCTCGATCCG
This sequence comes from Microcoleaceae cyanobacterium, assembly GCA_051652765.1. Taxonomy (GTDB): domain Bacteria; phylum Cyanobacteriota; class Cyanobacteriia; order Cyanobacteriales; family Microcoleaceae; genus JBHJGO01. The sequence continues at coordinate 15,910 of JBOFUV010000017.1, forward strand.
TCGTGTCGTGACGCAGGGTATAGAGTTGACCAGGAGAACCAAACAAAACTTCTTGATGGGCGATCAAACCCGGTAGACGAACGCTATGAATCCGAATGTGTTCGGCGACTTCTGCCCCCCTAGCCCCAGGGAATAGTTCTGTTTCTGCAACTTCAGGGAGATTGTAGGATTTACCCAGTTCAGCTAACATCTCTGCCGTTTTGAGGGCTGTTCCGCTGGGGGCATCCGCTTTTTGATTGTGGTGCAACTCGATAATTTCTACATGATCAAAGTAACGGGAAGCGGCAACGGCTGCTTGCTGCAATAGAATCACACCAATCGAAAAGTTGGGCACGACTAAACATCCAACACTGGCTTTTTCGGCAAATTCTGTTAGATCTTGAATCTGCTCCGAACTCAGTCCAGTTGTGCCAACCACCGGGCGAACGCCATAAGCAATCCCCGCCCGAACGCTCTCATAGATTGAACCTGGGTGGGTAAAGTCCACCATCACAGGCAGTTGCTTTTCTTGGGCTGCCATCGCCAGGATTGACTCCCGATCATTGGTGACGAGAACTTCAAGAGCCTCGATCCCAGCCAGCACTCCTGCATCTTGATGGAGAAATTCTGGATTGCGATCAATGGCTCCCAATACCGTCATGTCTGGAGCTGTGGCTACGGCCTTGACCACTTCACGGCCCATTTTTCCCCCTGCCCCATTCACAATCACCGGAATTGAATTCACCATACTCATCAACGTTTGCCTTGGGCTAATGATTCAGTCTAACAACTAACAATTTTTTCTTGGCCTTCAGCTCTCAGACTATCATTTAAAGAGAGAGGGTGCTCTTGAAATTAAGAACTTTTCCTGAACTTCATTCATTTAACTAGAAATCAAGAATCAGTTAGGCATCTAGTTTTGGGTGACTTGGTTGCTTAGACCAAGTCTAGTGAATAGCTGCTTTTGACTGTTAGATTTTATACTGTCTCAATCCTTGATCTCTCAACTGACTTGTGAACTTGAATTCTGTGAAACTTCGTTTCTCTCGATTTCGGATGCCCTTAAAGTGTTTGGCCCTCGGTCGAGGAATTTCTTCAGCCGGAGCGATCGCGGGTGTAGCCTCTACTTTACTGGTGCTAATGGTGCGCCAGCTTGGCGGACTGCAAACTTGGGAGTTAAAAGCGTTTGACCAAGGGGTACGGTTGCGACCCCACCGGGAACCTGATCCTCGAGTATTAGTAGTCGAAATTACTGAGGCAGATATTCAAGCCCTAGGTCGCTGGCCACTGTCAGATCAAACCTTAGCTGAGGTCTTCAAGGTACTGCAACAGCATCAACCTGCCGCGATCGGCTTAGACCTCTATCGAGATATTCCTCAAAACCCTGGGATTGATGAACTGACAACCCAATTGCAGCAAGATAATGTTGTTGTCATTACCAACATTGGAGAGCCTGGAGTTCCTCCGCCACCGGATATTCCGCCAGAACGGGTTGGGTTCAATGACGTGGTGCTTGATCCGGATAGTGTCATCCGTCGCCAGCTTTTGTTTGCCAGTGTTGAGACCCAAAACGGGCCAGAAACGTTGTTTGCTTTTTCGATGCAACTCGCAACCGCCTACCTCAAAACCCAAGGCATCGAGGCGGAGAACCTGCCAGAAAATCCAGATGCAATCAAACTCGGTCAGGCAGTATTCCTGCCATTAAATCCCAATGATGGGGGCTACCGGAATATTGACAATCGGGGATATCAAATTCTCCTCAACTATCGAGGGCTGCAACCTGCCCCAACCTTAACGGTGAGTCAAGTGTTGCAGGAAAAGTTTAATCCTAAATTGGTGCAAGGAAAAGTGGTGTTGATTGGACCTTCAGCAGATAGTGTGAAGGATACTTTTTTGACCCCCTACAGTCCTAACACCCCAGAAGCGCTCATGCCGGGGGTCGTCATCCACGCCCAAATGGTCAGTCATTTGCTCAGCGTTGCCACCCAGGATATGGCAATCTCGAAAGTTGGCAGTCTGTCTCACCCATCATTCTTTCCAAAACCAAGGCCCTTTTGGTACTGGTCTGAAGGGGGGGAATGGCTTTGGATTGGGGGTTGGGCCATTGGTGGGGGCTCACTCATTTGGCGATCGCGTCAACTCATTCGCCAGAGTTTGGTATTAGGGGGCGGGGTGTTAATCTTGCTGGGGATCAGCTATACAGGCGTGTTGTTGTCTGGATGGATTCCGGTCATCGCTCCGCTGCTCGCATTTTTGCTGGCGGGAACGGGGATTATGGCTTACAAACAGGTACATTACACCTCCTATGATTCCCTGACTGGGTTGCCCAATCGAGCCTTATTTTTGCAAAAAGTTGAGCAGGCCATGACTCAAGCAAAACAGACGCAAACCTTCTGTGCAGTTTTATTGTTAAACATTGACCGCTTCAAGCTGGTGAATGAAGGTCTAGGTCACCAGGCTGGAGATTTGCTGTTGCTCAAAATTGCAAAACGACTCCAAGGGCATTTGCGAACTAGGGATGTGATTGCCCGTTTGGGGGGAGATGAATTTGCCATCCTGATTGAAAGCTTAAAACAGCCTCAGAGCGCAATTGGAGTTGCAGAACGGATTCATCAGTCTCTGACTGTACCCTTTCAAATTAAATCCCAGGACATCTTCCGCACCGTGAGTATGGGGATTGCCTTGAGTCAGTCTCCCGAAAGTAGGGCTGAGGAATTATTGAAAAATGCTAACACAGCCATGCAGTGGGCCAAGGCCCAGGGGCGAGGACGTTATCAGGTTTATGCCACGGGGATGTATTCAGACAGTCTCGAACACTTGCAGCTAGAAACCGATTTGCGCCTTGCCCTCCAACAACAAGAATTTGTCCTGCATTACCAACCCATTTTTTCCTTGGCAACAGAGACAATTATTGGATTTGAAGCATTGGTGCGATGGCAACGTCCCAATCAAGGGTTACTCAAACCCGATCGGTTCATTGAGATTGCCAAAGAGACAGGACTGATTGTTCCGATTGGTCAGTGGGCGATTCAAACCGCTTGTTATCAATTAAAACTCTGGCAAGAACAATTTCAAACTGAGCTTGAATTGCTGATGGGAGTCAACGTTTCCGGTCGCCAGTTTACCCAGGTTGATTTTGTAGAACAGCTTCACACCACTATTCAGGAGACGGGAATTGTATCTGGATCTTTAAAGCTGGAAATCACCGAAAGCGTAATGATGAAGGACGTAGGTGAAACGATTATTCTGCTGAAACAGTTAAAATCCTTGGGAGTTAAACTCAGTATTGATGACTTTGGTACGGGGTTTTCTTCCCTGAGTTTTCTCAGCCAATTTCCGGTAGATACCTTGAAGATTGATCAGATCTTTATCAGTCAAATGGAACCGGAGAGCCCAGGGGAAAGTGTGGCCGTTGTTGAGGCGATCATTGCCTTAGCCCATGCCCTACGCCTGAGTGTGGTTGCTGAAGGAGTAGAAACAAAGTACCAACTCGAACAACTGCGATCGCTGGGCTGTGAATTTGCCCAAGGGTACTACTTCCTCGAACCTGTTCCGGCTGCACAAGCTACGGAGTTTCTGGCCGCAACGTTGCATCACCATCAGCTCAATTGAGGGTTAAATTAGGATGAGCTGTTACACTCGAAAAGGGGATCAAGCCTCCAGTGCGGAAACTTAAAGGTCGCTCTCAACTTTTAGGAATTGAACTGTGTCCAGCCTAGAACTTCGTGCCAAAAAAGCTTACCAAGTCGGAGCCAGATGGTTGGCTGCTGCTGCAATTTTAACGGGTGTTGGAGTGGGTGGCGTATTAGCTTACAATTGGCTGCAAAATCGACCTGCCGAAGCGACTCAAGTGCAGTTTGTTCCGGTCACCTTAGGTAATATTGAAAACACGATTAGCGAAGGGGGAACTGTTGAACTGGGTGGACAACGAACGATTAAATCCCCTGAAGAAAGTGCAGTCGATCAGATCTTGGTGAAATTGGGCGATCGCATTCAGCAAAACCAAGTCCTGATGACCCTACGCAACCCTGAACGGGAAACTATCCTGAAGAAAAAACAGCTCGAAATTCAAAAGCAAGAAATTGCTATTGAACGCAACCGTCAAAAAGTTCAAGAAGCAGCGGAAAACCTGGCGTTTATCCAGGCAAACTATGACGCTGATTTAGAAGATTATCGCCAAGAAGCGCAATCCAAGCAAACGGTTCAAGAATTAAGTATTCAACAGCTAGAAGTTCAGATTAAACGCAACCGCCAAAAAGTTGAAGAAGCCCAAGAAAATCTGGCTGCCGAGGAATTGGAATTAACGAACCAAAAAAATCTACTGGAGCGGGGATTTATTGCTCGTCAAGAAGTGGATAGGCAAGAACAAATCGTGCGAGAAAGCAAAGCGAGCTTGCGAGAAACGGACTATGAATTAAACAAATCTCTGTTGGACTTGGAAACCAAAAAAACCGAACTAATTGAGCTAGAGACTTCCGTGGATAGCAGTAAAGTGATGGAGGCAAAAAATAATTTACGTCAGGCACAATCAGACTTACAACAAAGTCTGAGTGACCTAAAACGACTGCAAGTGGAGTATCAAGAAGAAGTCTTGAAACTGGAGAATAATGTAGTTACGTCATCCCTGAATGGGGTTGTGCTCAGCATTAAAGTCAAACCTGGAGATGGTGTTAAATTAGGGGATAATTTAATCACCTTCGGCGATCCCACTCAAGAACTGGTTCAGCTCCAACTCTCAACCTTGAATGCGGCTGAAGTTCAACCGAATCAACCTGCACAAATTAGTATTATTGGCCCCAACGCCAAAGTGTTCACCGGTCGAGTTCAGCAAATTGACCTTCAGGCGGGTACAGGCAGCGCCGCCCAAGATAACAATTCTGAACAAGCCATTGTACCCGCAACGGTCAAGCTGGATCAACCGACGGGAACCCTGATTCCAGGGAGCCCTGTGAGCGTTGAAATTGTGCTGGCTGAGCGCAAAAATGTTGTGGTGTTAGAGACAGAGTTAATTCAGCGGGATGGCAAATCTACTTATGTCTGGATTGTCGATGGAGAAAACAAAGCCCAAAAACAACCTGTTAAGCTTGGCTTGGAAGGCTTGCTGCAAGTTGAAGTGACTTCTGGTTTGAAGCCAAAAGATCGGGTGATTCAACCCTCTCCAGAGATCACCCTTGAGCCGGGAACCCTTGTTATTGAAAAGGAACAGACCGATGAACCAAAAGGTGAAGACTCAAAAGATGGCGGCCAACGTCAAGGTCGGCGATCGCGCAAAAAATAGCTAGAGCCCACGGGTCAAACTTAAAATGCTTACCGAGGCAGACTACTGGGGTACAACTGCAGGTGGACAAGATGGGTGACCCAAGCCCGCGCCTTGAGGGGTTGCGTGAGTGGGATGAGCGGTGAGAACGACTTGCCCGGTAGGTGTTATTTCCCATCCTTGAGCTTGCTGAACTACTGGACTATGCTCTCGCTGACGAACAATAACTGCTGGGTCATTTGTTCGTGAGGGTAGTTCTTGGGCTGTTTTCTGTTCTCGACTGCCTGATTCCCATTCGATTAATCCCTGCAATACAGTCAAAGGTTCAGTGGGACTCGGGGGCAAACCGCCTCGTCCAGTGACGATGAAAGAACTGCCTTTGGCCACTCGACCCTCTTCAGGAGCACAAAGATCCTGGGCAATGATTGAAGCTGCATCAAGAACATTGGTCGGCAGTTGGAGGATACCTTGGGCTGGGTCAACGGTAGTATCAATCTCAACAGTTCCATCAAATCCAAATTCTGAAGTTGCAGTGATCGCACTATCCCGGTCAAGAAACACTCCCTCAGACTGAATTTGAATGTTTCCTCCGGAACTCTCCACTGCGTTGGCACTGATTTGACTGTTTCGGGCGATCAGCAGGTCAGTGTTAAGGGTGATATTGCCGCCTGTGGCAGTTCCTGTGGCGTTCGTGGTCATCCTACTATCCTGTAACTCAATGAGCGGAACGTTCAGCGTAATGTTGCCCTCGCCACTGGCGGTTTCAGCACTGAGGACTCCATTATTGTTCATGCTCAGCACGTTGGACTGAACGATTAAAGAACCTGCTGCTCCAGTTGCCGAACTACTGGCGGTGATTTCTGCATCCTCTTGTACCGTAATGCGATCGCTCTGAATTGAGATATTGCCCCCATCTCCTGTCCCACGCCCCAAATTAACGGCAGATAAATCCTGAACAGCAGCCACAATCCCACTCGGAAGCTGACCATTGGCAGAGCGGCCTGTGAGTTCAATGTTGTCAACTCGAAGGGTTAAGTCTCCGCTACTGCCGGGGCCAGAGGTTCCTGCCCGAACTTGCCCCCCATCCCGAAGAATCAGGTTCTGAGCTTCAATGGTCATGTCACCCCCATTTCCGCCTTCATCCAAAAAGACTGAGGTGAAAAAGCTGCTCGGTAAAAATTCATTCCCAAACGCTCCTGTAATCTCAATCTCAGGGCTGCGAATAGTTAAATTACCACTGTTGCCTCCTCCGAAGGTTCCCGCGCCAATTTGGGCTCCGTCAGCTAGGGTAATCCGTTGAGCGTCAATCGATAGGTCTCCGCCCTGACCCGTACCCCCAACAACTGTTGTCAAGATGCCGCTGGTAGATTGATAACCTAAGGCTTGAAAAAACGCCTGAAACTGGGGTGTTGAGTTGTTAACGGCCCCTGTCCCAACGGCTTCGATTTGATTGGCACTGAGATTAATTGTTCCACCCTGACCTGAACCAAACACACTCGCCTGAATTAAAGCGCCACCCTGTAAACTCAGGCGTTGAGTGGTGGTAATCGCAATACTTCCCCCGGCCCCAGCTCCAAAAGATTGAGTCACAATTCCACTGGGGGTCATCCCATCAGGAGAAATGCCACGGGCTGTCAGGGAATCGGCCCGAATATTGATTTCTCCGCCTCGACCTGCACTGGTCGTGGAAGCCGCAATCACTCCCCCGTCTAGAAGCTGAATATTCAACGCATCAATGAATAAGTTTCCGGCTTGGCCCTTTCCATCGGTGTTCACGGTTGCTAAGGAGCCTCCTCTCACAATCAGGTTTTTGACTCCAAGCACCAAATTTCCGGCTGATCCACTGGCGAGGGTACTTGCGGTTAACACGGCTTTGCTGTCGATCACCAGGTTATCTGCCAGGATGGTTAGATTTCCTGCCTGACCACTCCCAGCGGTGCTGGCCGTGGTTACAGCCCCGGTTTGCAAGGTCATGTCTCTGGTCTGAATGAACAAATCTCCCGCATTGCCAGTACCAATTGCACCAGGGGTGAGAAACGACAAATCTTCAACTTCGGCCACAATGCCACTCTGGAGGGGAATATCTGGGTTGGGAGACACTCCCGCCATGTCAATCACATCCACTACAACCCTCAAATTGCCGCTATCTCCTGGGCCTGAGGTTCCAGCTCGAACCTGGGCTCCATCCCGTAACACCAGGCGTTGAGCGTTGAGGGTTAAATCGCCTCCCGCTCCCGTGGCTCCCTCAAGAAAAACAGATGTAAATAAACTACTAGGAGGAAAGCCCGCTCTTGAAACACCACGGGCTTGCACTGAATCAGCATTGACCGTGAGGTTGCCACTATTTCCCAAACCAAAGGTACCCGTGCCAATCCCGGCTCCATCTTCTAGGGTGATCCGTTGGGCATTGACTTCTATCTCGCCCCCCTGTCCTGAACCTCCCGGCAAGACAGTGGTGAGGATTCCACTGGGAACCTGAGCGTTTGAAGCGTCCTGAAGTAAAGAAAATACAGGGTCTGTACTTGCAAAGGGAATTGTCCCACTGGCTTGAATCTCATCCGCATTAACCGTAATCTGCCCACCGTTGCCAGACCCCAGAACATTCGAGCGAATGCCCCCGCCATCTCGCAGAATCAGTTGGGGTGTGTTGATCAGAATATCACCTGCATTGCCGCTAGCTATAGCTTGGACGTTAATCCCACTAGCAGTGGTATCGCTGGCCGGAGATATGCCGATCGCGGTAATGCGATCGCGCGCATTGACCTCTACATTGCCACCCCGACCAGAACTAAAGGTTGAGGCAACAACCAGACCTCCATTCTCGAGGGTCAGGTTTTGGGTGTTGATCTCAATATTTCCTGCGTTTCCGCTTGACCCCAGACCTGCAGCACTGGAGAGGGTACTATCCAACAACTGAATGTCGTTGGCATTCACTAGAATAGTCCCAGCCTGTCCCCGGCCAAACGTTTCTGCGGCTACCCTAGCCCGGTTCTCCAGCAGGAGTTGGTTTGTCTCAATCTCAATATTGCCGCCATTGCCATCTTGAGGCAAATTTGTCCCTGCCGTGTTTGTTGTCAGAACAGCCTCGTTTTGAAGCGTAACCGTGTCACTTTTGATTGAAATATTGCCACTATCCCCACTGCCTCGGGTGGCGGCACTGATAGCCGCTCCGTTTTGCAGGGTAATCGTGTCACTGTTGAGGAAAATATTGCCACCTTGACCCCTTCCAACGGCTCCTTCAACTAAGACACTGAGGTCTTCTACTTCTGCCGTAATCCCACTGGCAAATAGGCCGGAAAAACCTGTCGCATGAACTTCACCCGCCGTGACCGTAATGTTGCCGCTGTTGCCGAACCCAGACGTTCCCGCCCGAACTTGCCCACCATCGATTAGGGTGAGGCGAGGAGTATCCACGATTAAGTCTCCGCCCTGGCCTGTTGCACTGGGTAGTACAGAGGTGAACAGACTACTGGGTGGAAATCCCGCAACAGAAGTGCCCCGAGCTTCGATGAATTCACTGGCATTAGCAGTTAAGTTGCCGCTGTTGCCTGAACCAAAGGTTCCGGTTCCAATGACCCCTCCCTCGGTTAGAGTCAAGCGCTGAGTATTGACCGTTAATGCCCCCGCTGAACCTGTGGCTCCGGGTTCAACTAGGGCCAGAATCCCGCTGGGAAACCGTCCTCCCAGAAATTGTAGGATCAGGGATTGCTGCGGATCTGAACTTTGACCTGCCCCAGACCCCATCACTTGAATTTCTGGGGCGTTCACCGTTAGCGTGCCCCCCTGCCCAGAACTGAAGACGTTGGCTCCCAATTGAGCGCCATCTTGCAAGGTCAACCGTTCAGTTGTAATCGTTAAGTTGCCGCCATCCCCGGAACTGCCAGAGCCAACATCACTAAACAAGCCGCTAATGGTCGAACCGTCCAGAGACAGACCCATTGCTTTAACATCAACTGCATTCACCTCAATGTTGCCGCCCTTGCCGGGGCCAAAGGTTCCAGCCCGAATTTGTCCACCATTTTGTAAGGTGAGTTGGTGAGTATCAATCAGAATATTCCCCCCATTACCCCTACCCAGGGAACCGGGAATAACATCACTTAAATTTTCCACTTCCGCCAGAATACTGCTGGGAAATCGACCGTTGTTAGAAATGCCATCTAAGTGAATCTCATGGGCCTGAACCGTAACATTCCCACTATTGCCAACTCCGGAGGTTCCGGCTCTGACCTGGCCGCCATCCCGCAGATTCAGGGTTCGGGTTTCTATTCCCAGGTTTCCACCCTGGCCTGTTGCTCCCGCCAGAACAGAAGTCAGGATACTAGTGGGGAAAAATCCATCTGAAGACGTGCCAATCACATTGATTTCATCAGCTCGAACGTGCAATTGACCGCTATTTCCTGGAGCATTAATCGTTCCGGCTGCCACCAATCCCCCGTTTTGCAGGGTTAGACGCGGAGTGTTAACGGTTAAATCTCCCCCTTGCCCAATGCCTCCTGAAAAGACTGTGGTGAGCAAACCGGCGGGAAATTGACCATTGAATAAAGCCAGGGTTTGGTTCACTTGAGGAAATAGGCTCTCGCCTGGAGTTGTCCCAATTGCCTCAATGGACTCAGAGGCATTGACGATCATATTTCCGCCCTTGGCATTGCCAAAAACGGCTGAGCCAACTTGAGCACCGTCCCGTAAACTCAAAGTTCGAGTGTTGAGGGTTAAGTTCCCGGCTTGCCCTGTGGCTTCAGGAAATACATCGGTTCGGATTCCACTGGAACTGTCCTGCAATGCTCCAATGGCTACTATTTCATCCGCCTGAACCCTGAGTGCTCCCCCTATACCATCCCCCGCATTCACCGACTCAATTTGGGCTCCATTGCTTAAAGATAAACGCCGGGTGTTAACCGTTAAGTTTCCGCCCTGGCCAGTTGCACCTAGTTCAACGCTGGTAGAAAGTCCTCCCGCAAACAAGGGACTGACAAAAGCCCCAGTTAACTCTACTTGGTCAGCATTAACGGTTAAGCTGCTACCCTGATCTGAACCCAGCAACCGAGTCACAATCGAGGAACCACTGGCTAGGACTAAACGCTCTGCTGTAACGGTTAGATCCCCACCGGCTCCGTTGCCTAACGTGTTCCCTGAAATCACTGAACCTTCTGTTAAAGCAATCAGTCGCCCAACCGCTTGAAGACTGCCTGATCCAGGGCCACTCACATTTATTAATGCACCGTTCCGGAGCCGAATGTCTAACGGATTGGCAACACGGGAAAAGTCAAGGACATAGCCTGTTTCGGTTAAATTCAACCCGACCAAACTCTCAGCATCGGCGCTACCGAGTTCAATCCGTCCTTGAGAAGCCGTTAAAATCCCGCCATCTAGAACGACAGTTCTACCGACTAATCCCAAAGTTTGACCCGATGCAATTTGAAGTCCGACTCCATTGGCAACGGATTGATTGACAATGCTGCCTCGATTCAAGGCTTGTAATTGATTGAAGAATAGGGCAGACGGATTAACTGTTAAGAGGGGATTTTGATTGGGTTGAAGTGCGCTAAAAAATCCGTCTTCTCCTAAGCGAATCTCATCGGCAGTTGTTGCTAGAAAAGATCCCCGAATATCTAAACTAGAATTTGGGCCAAAGATAATTCCATTGGGGTTAATCAGAAATAAATTGGCGTTCCCTAAAACCCCTAATTGTCCGAAAATATTGCTGGGGTTTCTACCCGTCACTCGACTGAGAATATTCTGAATTCCATTGGGATTGATGAAATAAACGCTACGATTCTCCCCAACATTAAACTCTTGGAAACTATGGAACAAGTTTGATCCGCGACTTGCTCCGCCTTCAATTTGATCCCGCCCCGAGTTGACGGGGTTCACTACAGACCGTTCTGAACCCAGGGTATTATCGGGAACAATCTGGGCTTGACTAGGCGTTAGATTGGCTAATATTAGGAGAGCCGGAGAGAGAAAAATAGTTGAGGAAAAAAGGGAGAACAGGCAATTACGAGTCATTCGGGTTGTTGCTCCAAGCTCAACGGATTCACATTAAATGAAGGCTAACATACCGAGGTTTATTCTGCCTGCTGATAGCAGAAATTTATAGAGAAAGTAAGGGATGATCTCCTGTTTCACGGTGTTAAAACATTGCCTATAACTTCTGACTGGGTCAGGAAATCCTGCTTTATATCACTCGAACTCTGTGTTCTAAATCACCGAGTTGGGAGTAACATCTCACCATTTCCCTTTGAAATTATCACGGTGCTTCTGTCTGAAATGCCAGACAATAATTTGTAGAGCTAACTATAACAGATTCTAAATTTGAAGCATTGATACTGATTATGATGGGGACTATGGCTAAAGTGTGTACTCAACCTCTGCGTTCTAATCCTTTTAACACCTATCGCGATCCTAAGACAGGGGAATGGGTCGTGGTGGTTGACTCCAGTTCCTCTACCCCCCGTGAACAGCAAGGGTCTCAAGCCCCGTCCACAAATTGCTCTACGACATCAACTGCATAAGTGCGGCTCACTCAGATATATGTTTTAACAGAGCAGAATAAAAACTTACTAACAATGACTAAACTTTTACGACCAGAAGGCTGCATCTGTTATTTGACCGATTCCGAAGCCTCCAACCTTCAACCTCCTTCAAATGATCGTCGGGCAGCAGTGATCTCAAATCCGTCAGAAGTCTACTTTCCTCCGTTAAGGCACTCTCAACTCCGGGCTGAATCTTTACCCATTGCCCATCTGCAAAATGCTAAGTTGGCCATCCGACTGACCTACCTACAGCTCAATCATGGCCCTGTCTAAAAGCGTCTCCTGCTGCTTTTCACACTAATTTAAAGGTAAAAGACGATACAAATCCTTGCATTAGTCCCCCAGTCCCCTGAACAAGGGGGCTGGGGAGATTGGGGAACTCTGATCCGTAGCCTATAACAGCAAGTTGGGATCAAAAACTTTGCCTGATCCTGCAATCAATCCACCAACAATCTTGGCAGTAACAACCTTGGTAAGGTCATACTCTCCTGTCACCCTTTGATACGGAATTATGCAGCGACAAGCGCTTCTTTTAGAGGCTTCCAGCAAAAAGTGCGATCGCCACCCATCTCAATTGCCACTTTAACTCTAGGTTCAATCTGGGGGAGTTGAATTAGAAATTCAACCTCTTGGTTGGAGAGAATACACCCTTCAATAATCCACAGGAGCAGTCCCTTTGATTTGGCCGGAAGCTGTTCTAACTGGTAGTTTACAATGGGTGGCACAAAATAAACATTGCCCACTGCCGCCTCATTCCCACTACTTTTCTTCCCAAGATGAGGCGGACGAACTCCATGAACCCCCGTGAGGTAAGCCGCTAAATCTCCCAAACCACGAGCAGTTAGGCTATAGGTGGTATACCCTTTAGCTCGTAGGCGACGTCGATATCGCCCCTCGAAACCACCCTCTAGAGGAACATAGAGTGCCAATGCACCGTAAGTTTCTAAGTCTTTGGCCAGTTGTCCACCTGTCGTAATCAGTGCCATTGTGCCCTTCCAGAAAATTAACTACAGGATCTGCTTTAGTTGACCATTCTATCGTGTATTGCAGGGCTGAGAAAGAAGATGCTCAGAAAGAAGATTAAGACTCTCGTGGAATTGAGCGACGGTACATTTCACAAAGATGGGCAATGGTATCAATCAGGGTTAGTCGATAATCTAAGAGAATCTCTTCATTACGTCCTTCTAGTTTCAGTTGCTTTGAGAACGCATCCATCAACTCCATGTGAATTTCAACGACTCGAGTGACTGAAATATCAGCGAAAAATGCGATGGTAACGTACTCATCAATTTTATTATTTAAATGTTTATCCTCTGCAAAATAGCTTAGGATAATTTGACGATATTTTGACTCTAGCTGTTCTAAAATATCCTGTCGCTTTGCCGGAGGTAAGTTACGTAAAAAGTTTTGAGGATCTCTTTTGTAGTACACACCCAGATATCCCAAGCGCTCATTTAATTTTTCTGCCAGTCGCCGTTGCTGACGAACAATAAAGCTCGTTAACTGGATTGGAATGTCAGAATGATTCGACTCCTCTGAAGGGTGAAGAGTAATTGCATGGGTAATAAACTGACTGATTGCTTTGTCCACATAGCTGCTAACTTGATTAACTTGATTCGGACTGAGATAAATTTCGCTGGTATGGTAAATCGGCTCGGATGACTGAAGCCTGAGGTCTTCTGAAAAGTTTGCTCCTGGCTGCAAAATGACAACGGGTACAACAACATCTTGCAGCATGATCTGGCGCATTAAATCTGGCAGGTCTGAGTCAGCCTGCATGATCAAGCAGTCGAGTTGCTGCTGCTCCTGATGAACATACTGAATCAGATCCTCAGATGAAAAAACCCGAGTTACGATGTAGTGATCGCCGGGTAAATTGGCCATCACAGCATCCGCCAACTCAGACGCTGACACAAACACGCACAACGAGAGCTGCGGTTGTAACACGGGGGGAGAACTCAACGTTGAAGAACTGAACACAGAAACGATGAAAGAGTTATTCAAATAGCCTAACACTTCGTAATTTTACACTATGTTTAGTGACAAAATTTAATAATTCTTAACTTTTGGCAGGAGGACGCTCAATTGTGTATTTGTCCCTAGCTAACTTCCAGTCAATACTCGTGAACCTGGCACAGCCACCCTCCTACTCACTCCCGGCAATGATCTGGAACCTCTTGGAACCTCTGACTCAGGAGTGAGAGAAACGGTATCCGCAGACCCTATCGCAGACCTCAAAGTACCCATATTGAAAATTCAGGGTTGTGACTCCCTACTGATTCACACAGTTTGCCTCCAGCACAATCAGGTTTGGTGTCTCAAAAATCTTACATAGATTTATTTTCTGTAAAAGAATGGGTTGGGATTGAGTTGCCAGCAGTTGAGTAACGTCTTGGGCCAAGTCTTCCCACTGAATAAACCAAGAATTCTCTGTCACATATTCTGCTTCAAAGGCATCTCGTTCGAGAACAAAAAAATCCACTCCATAGGTTGTAATAAACTCTCGAATAACTTGAGGATCTGAACTGTAATGAGCTTGAATTAAGTCTCTGGCTCGTTGGCGAATCTGGCGATAATATCCCATTTTATACGGTAAAGCGTGTTCCCAGGAAACAAGAACAGGACGTTGAGCAAATGTAGGTAAATTATCCGCTTCAATCGCTAAGGACGCGATCAAACTTGCTTTCGGTTGATTTTGCAAAAACAGATACAAGCCTGATTCTGATCCCACTAAATATTGACTGCGAGGAAAGGCATCTTGCCAAACTAATTTAGGATAAAAAATCAGTAAAATCCCCAAACCAATTGTGATCAACAGCGGCATGATTGGAGATCGAGAACATGCCTTAAACACTCCATCGAGAGCAAGCACAATGAAAATTGCAGTGGCGATCGCCAGAGTTATTCTTAAACTATGACTGGTGTAACGACTGGGAAGGTAAAGCTTAAATAGTATTCCATGGGCCATAAAAAACAGGATAAAAGATGAGAGCAAAAGCTGCGGCAAGATTGCAACATCCTGCTTGACTTTTTTGGTCAAGGGGAAAAATTGAGGAACTCTTAATGCAATTGGCAATAACAATCCCAAAGCAACCAGAGGAGGATTTAACGACAACTTAATCCCACTGCGGCTATTTTTAAACCAAAAATTCCAAAAACTATCTTCATAGAAAAAAGCTGTTCTACCATTTTCTAGAAACTCTGGCATCATCCGGGCTTCCGAGGCGATCGCTGTCGGCCCAAATTCCGAAGCTTGGCCCGCATAGAATAAGATAATACTAACCGTAACTCCCATTCCCACAGCAAACAAAAGGTAATCTTTTGAGGTGCGAGTCAGGGTAAATTTCCAATCTCGCCAACAGATTAAACGTAAACATAAAATCCCCGCCGCAATTAATAACATTGGTGCATAACACAACCCAGTCAGGAGTAGGCTAATGCCAACTCCCCAACTTGATCGGCGGAGTAGATAGTAAAGAAATGCCAAAAAAGTTGGATACAAAAATGCTGTACTGGTTGCAGTCACCAACTCCCCATGGAGCCATAAATTTTGGTTGAGTAATAATGATCCGATAAAGCCAACCATTGGGACAGGTAATAATTCTAGACCGATCAAAAAACAATATCCTGTTGTGATTAATCCAAGGACAAGCGGAAGTAATTTACTCAAGACAAGCGGTTCAATGCCCAAGCGGTTCATCAACCTATAGATTGTTGTCACTCCCGGTGCTGTTACTGACTGGTAGAAATTGGCAATTAAATCATCCGGAAACAATTCTGGATCGACAAACCGCTGCATCCAAAATAAATGTTGACGGGCATCATCCATTACTAAATAGTCACTTTGAAAGGCAGCATTGAGGGCGGGAATGGCAAAGCTAATTGAGAGTACTAAGCTCAGACCAAGCCAAAATAAGATACGGGAGTTCAGTGGGTTTGTCTCCGAACCCATTAAGAATTTTTCTAGGCGTTTAAAGAGCATTTAATGTGCATCCCAACAACGAAGCTGATCGCGAGTATTTTGACCTGCAAAGATCTTTGAAGATTGTTAAGGATCTTTGAAGATCTTCAAATCATCCTACCGCACCCATTTGTACTTTTATTCCGGTTACTTTCAGGATTGAGCCAAGTTATTAAGCCAAGTTATAATTGTGCTGGCGATCGCCCAAACTGACAATCAAGAATTCCAGCACCCTGTGAGAATTTCTATGCCGCCCAAGGCTTGAATTTTTTCAAATTCCATCCAGTAGGCCCAAACTTGCCCTAATCCTTGGCCCTCAGGGGTGTAAACCAGGATCTGTTGACGATGATACTCGTTCTCTTCAACGGTATGATTGGGGTGATAGCCTTCCAATTCGTCCAACTCGGTCAAGAGTTGCCGATCTGTAAACGTCAGCACAACACCCTGAATAATGGCTTCTCCCTGGGTCATGGCCGGATACCCAAGGGAAAGATTGAATAGTCTGCCCTGGGCGATCGCAGATTGACTTTGTACTTGACGATGGGCACAATATCGCTGGTAATTGATTTCTCCGGGTTTCAATGTGCCGTAGACAAAAACATGAATCGGCTCTGTCTGGGTGAGTTTTGTTAACATTGAAGTAATATTTCACGAGTAATATTGCACGCTAAGAGTTCTGAATTTTCCGTCCATTGTTTTCTGTACTTAATTTAGTTTCATCCATGCTTTCAGCCATTGACCTTAACGATTTGTTGTGGCCGCATCTCTATTTCAGTGCGTTCTTTCCTGCCCTTGACAGCCTGTTCTCCACTCAGGGGGTCATGGTGATGCTGCTGGCTGCCTATGCAGGGGCCATGTGGCTGTTCCTCACCAGTGCTCCCAAGGTGCATACAGTTATGGTGACGGACTTGGACATTGCACGACAGTTTTACGAAGGGGTGTTGGATATGACCGTTGCTGATATTCCTTTGCACTATTATTACAACTACGAGCAAACCCTAGGAGCGACAGGAGTTGACCCTCTCTATTTATCAGCTCCCATGGGAAGCAGTGCGATCACAGATCACAATGTTCCTGATGGTCTTTGGTATCAATTGATGAAAAATACCCAGCTCCATGTCATCAGTGGGGCTAGCCCGACCGCCCGCGATCGCCATCGTCATGTCTGCTTTGACCGGGATTGTTTGGAGAAGATCTTGCTGCGGGTTCAAACCTGTGGTGTGAAGTTCAAAATCCGCAGCGAAAAACCCTTGAATTTTTTGGTCAAGGATCTAGAGGGCCGCGTTATTGAGCTAGCTGAAATGAAGAACTAGTGGGTCTCTAGCTGTTTTGAGCCAAATCCGTGCCTAATTAACTCAAAAAATGATCCCCAAAAAGTTAACCTAAAAAAAAAGACAGCTCAGTGAAGTGCTTGAGCTGCTAGAGGCACATTACAAACTATTGCTCTAGTTCAGGGAACAAAGCAAAACTTTATTTTTTGCATTGGGTTGAAATGATTTGCAATCAATCCAGCTTGGTTGGGTTAGCTGAGCAGTGTGCTTTTTTCTCACTCTCAACCGTTCTATTTTCCCTAAAAACCTCTATTAAGCAAGTGATACTTATCAGTGAGGCCAGTGAGATTTATCGCAGAACCCCGTGAGAAAGATCTCAATCCATTGTGATCTGGACTTGCATTCTAAGTGATATGTGATCATTTGAGGTGATTCATCAGAAATGTAACCGTTCGCATCCAGGCATCCTCTGCAGCCTCTCGGTTGTAACGTGTGCCAGAAGGGTTGGCGAAACCGTGATCGGCATTGGGATAAACTTTGACCTCAACGGACTTGCCCAATCCGTTCAACGCCGCTTCAAACTGACGTACGGTCGCAACGGCAGGATTTTGATCGAGTTCCCCAAAAATGCCCAGAATAGGCATATCTAAGGCTTTCAGCTTCTCTGGATTTGTTTCAATTCCCCCGCCGTAATAAATAACTGCAGCATCCAATTGACGCGGAAACAAAAGGGCTGTATTCAATGACCAAGTCCCGCCTAAACACCAGCCAATACTAGCAATTTTAGGAGCTTTTTCTTGCCGTTCTAAGTATTGATAAGCTTGCCTTAAATTGTCTTTTAGACTCTCAGGATTTTTCTGAGCCGCCATCAATAACTCCTTGGCTTTTTCCGGCGTTTCTGCAACTTTTCCACCATACAAATCAACTGCCAAAGCAGCATATCCTTCTGCGGCTAACCGCTCAGTCATCATTCGGATATTGTCATTCAAACCCCACCATTCATGGATTACGATTAAAGCGGGTAACGGTTGCTCCGTTTGGGTTGCCCGAGCCAAATACCCATTCATCAGGGTTCCATTTGAACTGCCATAGGAAACCGCTTCGGCTTCAACCGGGCCTGGTTCATTCGTGACGATTTGATCTGATATTTTTGTCAGCATCGGGGAAATAACAGGGCGATCGCGCTGATGAGCCGTCCAAGTCTGATTCACGTCTTGGAGTGGCATTTCTTGAGAAACAACTCGGTTCGGGTACTGAGTTCCCCAAATCATTGCTCCGAATAAAACGGCTAACGCGAGTCCAATAAACTTCTGCATCAAATCAAGGCTCCTAACGAACAACAATGCACCTACAGTGGTTTTTAAATTAGTGAGATCAACGCGGGTTTGGTCTGAGATCAATGCGGGTACGAAGCACGATCAACTTGATCTGAGTGTGAGATCAGTGTAGGTTCGATGAGCAATCAATCTGAACTTAAGCGTAACCCACTCAGGATCTATTCAACTATTGAGCTAGAAATAGCTTCTTCTATCATAGTGTTTGAGTTGAATCACGTCGCGCACCTGATCCAGTAGCTTTTTGGGGCGTTGTTCCATTTGGGGTTTATACAGAAAATTGCAAGGTAATCCTCCGAATAAATCGATATTAGGCCGAACATTGCTGTGTTTCATCGTGAGGATATACGGAAAGTTTCAGGATAATCCTCAAATTTAGGATGTATACCCAGAAAGTTTCAGTATAATTACAGCATTAGGGTGGATTATATGGAAAGTTTCAGGGTAATCATCCCAAAAGCGTTGGTTATGCAGAAAATTTCAATATAATAACTAGTTATGCGGCTTCGGTTATCGGTAAGGACGGTTTTTGAAAATCATCGATTGAGACAATCGGTGACAGAGCAAGATTCCGATAAAATCCAGCAAGAATTGTCTACAAGTTTGAAAGCTAGCTGAACTAGAATTTAGAGAGTAATTTCAAAGTGCTGTAACTTAGGAGCGCAAAGTATGAGTTCAATGGCTGGTAAGGTTGCAATTGTGACAGGCGCAAGTTCGGGTATTGGTCGTGCCACCGCGATTGCATTTGGCAAAGCTGGAGCAAAAGTGGTGGTAGTGGCTCGCCGTGCAGACAAGGGAGAAGAAACCGTTCAACTTGTCAAAGAAGCAGGTGGCGAAGCGGTATTTGTTCAAGCAGATGTCACGAAAGCGTCTGATATCGAAGAAATGGTCAAAAAGACAGTTGAAACCTATGGTCGCCTCGATTATGCATTTAACAACGCTGGTTCTGGAACCTCTGGCAAAATTGCTGACTTGTCGGAAACTGATTGGGATTTTGAGATTAATGCAAATCTCAAGTCGGTTTGGTTGTCAATGAAGTACGAAATTCCTGCAATGCAGCAATCAGGAGGTGGCGCGATCGTGAGTACCTCTTCTCAAGGCGCACTTCTTGGCGTTGCAAATTATGGAGCTTATGGGGCAGCAAAGGCTGGAGTGATCGCTCTGTCTCGTGCAGCAGCGGCTGAGTATTCTGCTGACCGAATTCGGATCAACACCGTTAGTCCTGGCGCTGTAAAAACTGATTTATGGGCAGGAGCACCCCCTGAAATGCTCGATCAAGTTGCTGCTGGAATTCCGTTACAACGTATTGGCGTACCAGAAGATATTGCTGAGGCGGTGGTTTGGCTTTGTTCAGATGGGGCTGCGTTTGTCACTGGGCATAACCTAGTCGTTGATGGTGGATTTACAGCCGTTCAGAAGTAGCCAGCCGCATAACAACGGCGCTGCACCGGAACGCCTCGATTTGGTTGGCTGAGTGGCAAAGATTATCTGTGTCCGGTGAGCGCGAACGTTCTACCGCTTCGTTATAGGTGGTGGCAGTAATTTGAAACCGATCGGCGGTGTTGAGATTTGTGTTATTTGAAAGCGATCTGTGAGGCACTCGTTTGAAGACGATCCGTTGGCATCTAGCGTTAAGCCATTTGAAGGCGATCTGTGAGAGCAACGTTTTGAGGTTACGGTCTACGATTGCAAGACTAAATGTTGAATGAATCTAGGATGAATTACGAAGTGCGAGCTTTAACAGATCATGATGAACCCATTGTGTGGGAGATGTTGATGTATGCAGCACAGGAACCCTCGCTTCAAGCCGTTCAAGCACAGGATTGTTTAACCCATTATGCTGCTGATTGGGGACAAACCGGAGATATGGGGTTTGTTGCTTGCACCGAGAAACAGCCAATTGGCGCAGCGTGGTTGCGATTGTGGTTGAATACTGACAAGGGATTTGGCTATGTTGAGGACTCTATTCCTGAACTTGCAATGGCGGTGATTCCTGAGTATCGCGGCAAAGGGATTGGGACTGTTTTACTGATGCAGGTTCTCAAATCCGCTCAGATAGACTATTCTGCTGTATCGCTCAATGTTCGTTCTAACAATCCAGTAGTTGCGCTATATCAACGAGCAGGATTTGTAAAAGTGGAAGGAAGTGAAGTCATTAATCGAACTGGTGGAATCTCTTTCAATATGATTTGTAAGTTCAATTGTTGAGTGCCAGCGGTAGAACAATTCGATTGCAGCGGACGGTTAGAGTCTTTTCGTCTGTCGTTCTAGTTTACTCGTAGCCGCTGACTAGGAACGTTCGATCGCTTCGTTTCGATTGTTAGGATGTAGCTTGAATATTATCGGTTGGAAGTTTAGCATTAGATTGCTTTAAAGATTGAGATTAGGCAGTATTTACATTTTTTAGATGCAACAGCTACCAGAGGATATAGAAATAAGATTTTTCAGATTCATGTATGGTGAAGAACCTATCAGTGAGTTTGAGCAGTGGGTTTATGCCACAAGCACTTTGGAGGAAACGCTAGGTGATGAAGATTATTTCAATTTGATTTCATTGGATTTTGCAAAGCGAGGCAGCCAATATAAACTGATTAAGATTCTAGAGCGACATATTGATGCTGGTGAGTATGAAACTTGGAAACTGAAAAATCTGTTGAATCTATTTCTTAGCCAAAAGGGAGACTTACCGCTGATGCTGTGTGAGTTTTATGAGCTTTACTGTGATAGATTTTCTTTCTTGGACACGTTAGGTCTTGGATATGGTCTGGCAATCAGAGTTCCTCCAAATGGATATAGCTCAGAATATTGGCAAGAATTAACTGATAAAGAAAAGGAGAGCCTTCTTGATTCTATCTTGCCAGATGCAATAGACGAAGCTCGAAAAGTGCTGACTTGGCTGGATGAAGGCAAAATTGTAATCACAGATGAGCAGGATGAGTTAGGTCGTTATTTGTATCTTGACAAGAGGAGTGAGAATGAAAAAGATCCAAATTGGCAAAGGGTGCAAACATTGTCAAACAACTCCAAATCTGGATCTTGGTGGAAATTTTGGCAGTAGCCAGCGGTCGAATAATCCCGTTCCACACCGACTGTATTGAGTTTTTTCGTTAAGTTCGAGAGGTTGTCTGCTGCGGGTGAGTTCAACCGTTAGCTGGCTTTGTTTCTGGGTTGGGGCGTACCAGCAAGTGATCTGTGAGATTCTTGAGCTTGAAGGATGGAGCGATCGCAAAATAGTTACACATATTGAGTGACGATTTATATTTGACAGAGCAGTATTTTTGTAAATCGACTCAACAGTTTTGACATGAAGCGATCTGCCTCCTCAGTTCCAACCTTTGACTCAATACTTCTGCCCACAATTCAGGCTCTACAAATTTTGGGTGGGTCTGGGACAACTGAGGAGATTTATGAAAAAGTGGTGCAGCTTCTCAATGTCCCTGATAAGGTGCTTGAAATTCTGCATGGCAGTACATCACAAAGCGAGGTTGAATACCGACTTGGGTGGAGTCGAACTTATCTGAAGAAGTATGGGCTTTTGCAAAATTCAGCACGCGGTGTATGGTCTTTAGTTTCAACTTCCATCAATCTTGATGATCTTGATTCCAAAGAGATTGTTAAGACCGTTCGAGATGCTGATAAAAATAGGGCTGCATCTTCAGATGCATCAGATGAGGCTGTTGGAGCCATGGAAGCTTTAGAAGAACTTGCATGGCATCAACAGCTTCATAAAACGTTGCTATCTTTAGATCCGTCTGCGTTTGAGCGTCTGGCACAGCGTTTACTGCGCGAGTCTGGGTTTATTCAGGTACAGGTTACGGGTAAATCTGGTGACGGTGGGATTGATGGTGTTGGGATTGCTCGTATCAACGGCTTTTTGAGCTTTCACGTTCTCTTTCAATGCAAGCGCTATCAGGGTTCAGTCACAGCAGGTCAAATTCGAGACTTTCGTGGAGCAATGCAAGGGCGTACTGATAAGGGTTTATTTATCACAACTGGTACATTTACCAGAGACGCGATCAAAGAAGCTACACGAGATGGCGCACCACCCATTGATCTGATAGACGGTGAACAGTTAGTTCAACGCTTGAAAGAGTTGGGTCTTGGTGTCAAGATAACAATGATCGAGTCAGTTGAAATCGATATCGATTGGTTCACAAAGATTTAATACAATGGAGGCTGAATGGTTACAACTCTTAATAAGCCATCTTTTCTGATTCATGAAATCCGGCTTGAAAAAGTTGGCAACTGGAATCTATTCAAATTCAGTGAGTCTCTTCAACTGCGAATGGAGAACTTTTTAGAAAAAAAGAAAGCCGATCAACTCACTCCCGACGAAATTGCGGAATTGGATGCGATCGGAGAGTTAGATCGTATTTTTACTCATATCAACGCAATGCTCGCTGCTCAAAATGCCAATCAATGATGAACTCAAGCAAGCTATTCGAGAGCGTGCTAAATATGTCTGCGAGTATTGCCATTCTTCAGAGCGGTTGAGTGCTAATCGGTTTACCGTTGATCACATCATTCCAAAATCTTTGGGTGGTTCTGATCAACTTACTAATCTTGCACTTGCCTGCCGTCGTTGTAATGAGAGACGTTATAACTTTGTGGCTGGTATTGATCCAGAGACTCAGGAAATTGTTCCTATTTTTAATCCTCGCCAACAGAAGTGGGCGGCGCACTTTGTCTGGCTAAATCAAGGCGTTGTAATAGAAGGAACCACACCAATTGGTCGCGCAACTTGCCTTCGGCTTGATTTAAACGATACTCGTTATCCAGAGGAAGATTCTATTCGAGAAACAAGACGGTTTTGGATAAAAACTGGGTTACACCCACCAGCAGATGATCCGAGCCAAGTTTGAAGTTGTGTTGCTGCCAGCCAGCTAACACTGCGTTGGTGCGGACGGAACAGAGGTTATCGGTGAGAATTCGAGGTTGCCTGCCGCTGCACAACTTCACCGTTAGTCCGCTCCGTTTTAGTCTTCAGGAAAGCAACTAACAACTACTCATTTCAAATTGGTGTTGCTGAAAGGTAGATTAGCGCACAATCATGAACATAATTACCTACAGACTCCCGCAGCTTGGAGACGAGCATCAAATCAGTGGTTGCATGTGGGCTTCTGCGGTTCTATGGGAACTCACGGATGGCACACCAGAAAGCGTTGCCGAATGGAAAAAGATATGTAGCCCAGAAGAATTAAGAGACAGAATCTTAAGTGGTGAGAAAACGCTAGTTGCAACCTGGAATGAAATCGTTGTTGGATTTATTGCCTTTAAGAGAGGCAATCATTTGTCACTGCTGTTCGTCCGAAGAGAGTTTTCTGGGCAAGGAATCGGTCAAGAACTTTTCACCCAATGCAGCTATGATTTGGATGAAGTTACTGTCAACGCAGCAGAAGCAGCAGTTGGTTTTTACCAGAAAGTAGGGTTTATCCAAAGCGGCGATCGCTTTTTCAAGCATGGAATATGGGGAACACCGATGAAATGGATCAACCTTTCACACGAAGTCATGGAGTAATCCGATGGAGAACCTGTCACTACTGTCCACACTCCACGAGTTAGAGTGCGAACTGCATCAGCCGCAGTGCCGAGCGGATCGAGAACGCTTGGCACAGTTGCTTGCTCCTGACTTCAAGGAGTTTGGTCGATCAGGCGCTTCCTACACGCGCGAGCACACGCTGATGTCATTGCCATCAGATCCAGATCCACCGCAAATCCATGCCCAAGATTTTGTGGTCAAACCACTCTCAGCCTCGATTGCGTTGCTCACCTATCGATCAGCTTATGTGAACCCATCGGGAGGGTTGTTCCGGCACACCAACCGATCATCGATTTGGCGGCTTGAATCATCAGGCTGGCGCATGGTGTTTCATCAGGGTACGCCTACAGACCCGTTTGACCAATCTGCAATCTTCTAACACAGTGCGATCGCCCGTCCTGCGGCAAGTTGACGCTGTGCACATTGCAGCCGCCACCGTTCACGGCATGGACTACCTACTGACCTGGAATTGCAAGCACATCGCCAATGCTCAAATTCAGGGAAAGTTGGCGGAGATCAGCCTTGATTTTGGATACGAGTTGCCAATTCTTTGTACACCCTATGAACTTCTTGGAGGTTGATGATGTTTCATGATGAGATTGTCGAAGAGATCCACAGAATTCGTGAAGAGTACTCTCGGTCATTCAACCATGACTTGAAAGCCATCTTTGCTGATTTGCAAAAGCAGCAAGCGGAAAGCGGAAGAGAAGTTGTGAGCTTATCGCGAAAGCCCGGTCTAACAACACGTTGGAGCGGACGGGCAGGAGACCTTGGTGGTGATGCAAAAGATACTAGCCGCCGCTGATTTGAGCCGTTAGCTGGCTTCGGTTATCGATTAGGAATCGCTTCAAGATTATTTGTTTGAGTCAAAATAGCGTGAACGAGTCTAATTTCCGTTAAACGCTCTGATGCATAGCTTGAAGATGCCATGACAAACCAACCTAGTCTTACAGAGTAAGCGATTTGGGCGCGTACTTTGGCATCGATCTCTGAAAATCCAAGCTGTAGAAACAAATTCTGAAGATAATCTAAGCGCTGTTCATCAACGCGCGCGATCGCCACTGCCGCCCTAGCATCATTAACCGACCAAACTCGGACAGCCTTTTCCAAGAGATTATCGTCTTCAGCAGCAATCTCCAACAAACTCAATAATTTGGCGATAGGAGAACTGTTTAAGCCTTCAATTTGCTCAATAATGCTTTTGGTATTACGAGCCTCCCACTCACGCAATATTTCTTCTAATAAGTCGTCCCGGTTTTTAAAGTGCCAATAAAAACTGCCTCTGGTAACGTTTAATAATTTGGCTAAAGGATCGACCCGAACTGCCTCAAGCCCTTTCTCTATGAGGGTTTGAATGCCAATTGCTAGCCAGTCTTGCCGACCAAGTTTTGATGCGATCTCTTTTTCCATACAGTGGTGTATTGACAGTTTTTAATGAGGTTGCTACTATTCTGCCATACAGTTGTGTACGGTAAAATAGTAGAGGAACAATATGACACCCCAAACTGAACGGAATAAATCGATCGCTCTATGCTTTGCCCAGGATGGCTGGGGCACAAACCCTACTTGGAAAGAGACCTGGGACGAGTTGATGAGTACGGATGTTGTTCATCATTTCAACAGTGCAGCAGCACCAATTGTTGGGTTGGAAGCAAACAAAACGTTCAATGAGAATCTGTTTCAAGGATTTCCAGACATTCATCACACAATAGAAGAGGTCGTTGCTGAGGGGGACAAAGTTGTGTATCGCACGACAATCCAAGGAACCCACACGGGCGAGTTTTTAGGAACTCCGCCAACAGGTCAAGCAGTTAAAGTTAACGATTTCACCTTGCTGCGGATTGCTGACGGAAAGATTGTGGAGTGGTGGTATGAATGCAATTTGTTGGAAGTGATGCGGCAGCTTGGGTTGGTTGCAGCCTAGATTCCGATAGTTGAGAGAGGGTTTGCCTCATCTGCGCTGGTCGTTTTGCTGAGTTAAGAAACAGTCAGCTTGCCCAAGTCAAGCTAACCAATCATTGCACCCAACCTACCGCAATGTTATCGGATTAATACTGCATCCAACTTGAATTGGGAATTTCTCTTGTAGTTTGAATTTGATGGTGCCAATGATACAAGCATCTGAATACCCTCGATATTTTAGATCTTGCAAACAAGAATTGGCTTGATTCTTGGGAACAGATGCCAACAATCCTCCAGAGGTTTGAGGGTCAAATAACAGGGGATACAATGGATGGGAACTGGCCCAATGAAGATCTGCAATTTCGGCACAGGAACGCATATTCTCCAGATACAGCGAACTGAAAATTTTCTGTTGCAAGGTTTCTGTAGCCCCCAACAACGAGGGCAGTGCGCCCAGATCCAAGTCTACTGTCACAGGAGAAGCCCGCACCATTTCTCCTAAATGTCCCAAAAGCCCAAATCCGCTAATATCTGTGCAGGCAGTCGCTTGATAGTGACGGAAACACTCAGCAGCAGCTTGATTCGATTGCAGCATAGACTCTACTGCGGCTTCAATCCAGCGCCCCTTGGCCTTAAGCTGCCGATCGGCTGCAAATAAAGTTCCTGTTCCCAGGGCCTTGGTCAGAATCAAGGTTTGATCGGGTTTCAACCCGCCTTTTCGCAACAGGTGATCGAGACCGGCAAGACCGTTACACGTCAGCCCCAAGGCAAATTCTTTCCCTTCCAGGGTATGGCCCCCAATCAGAACAGCCCCAGCCTCCTGCAACACTTGAGCGACTCCCAACAAGGTTTGGTAGAGGGTGTCTGACAATTTACCCGGAGTAGAATGGGGTAATGTTACAACGGCTAGGGCACTTTGGGGTTCAGCGCCCATTGCGTATAGATCATTCAAGCAGTGATTTGCCGTAATTTTGCCACAGAGAAATGGATCATCAATCAGGGCCGGAAAGTAATCCACCGTCTGCACTAATACTTGACCCAGAGGAATGCTAACAACAGCGGCATCTTCTGCTGCTTGTAGCCCAATCACAATATCTTCTCGATCAACCTCAGGTATTTCCTGCTGAATTCGCTGCAACACCTGTCTTAAAACCGAACTACTCACTTTTGATCCGCATCCCGCACAGTGCATTTGGGGTGAATTTGCAGGGTTGAGCTTGGATACCGCAGGTTTAACCCCTAAATTGAAGGGCTGAACTCTTCTGGGGCTTGTGCCAAGCTGGCTTTTCGCCATTAGGGTAGACAAATCAGTGAATTGGTTCATGAATTGGCGATCAATGTAATCCTTCCAGCGCCAGAATAATTTGTGGGGGCCAAACCCAAAGGAACCCTTAGACGCAATCGCCTGTTTATCCCCCGTGCCAATCAGAATTAAAAATTCTTTCTGAGGAACAAACGGCTGTAGCGGTTGTTCCAGTAGGGCGCATCGTAAATTTTCAAACAAAGGCTTTCCCTGACGCACTGCAAACACTCCAGCCTTGGGCCGAGGATGATTGACCATGGCAGCAACATCTCCCGTCGCGAACACTTGGGGATGGGACAGGGATTGCAGAGTATCACTCACCTGGATAAACCCCTGTTCATTCGTTGTCAATCCTGATTGGGTTAGCCAGGATGCGGCTCCAGCTTGAGTCACCCAGAATAGGCGATCGCAGGGAACGGTCAGTCCAGAAGCACATCGAACCGCAGTTAAGCCATTTGCAAGATTTTGAATCTCAACCACTGTTTCTTGCAGGTAAACTTGAACCCCTCGATCAGATAACAGTTGCAGTACCCGCTGACTCACCCAGGAATGGCGCTCAGGTAGCAGTCGATTTCCCCTGTGAAACAGGTGAAGTTTCAAATTGTTTAAGGGCTGATGAGTAGAGTGATAAATCTGCTCCAAACACCCCTGGATTCCCAAAGCCAGTTCAACGCCTCCGGCCCCCCCTCCAACAATCGCCAAACTAATGGGGCGCTCCGGTTGACAGGCAATTTGTTCTCGAAGTTGATCCCAATACGCCAGAAACTTGGAAATTGGTTTTGCCGGAATGGCATATTCAGCCGCTCCTGGAACCGTAAAGGTGGCCGGAGTACTACCGATATCAATTGAAAGTAAATCAAACGCAATTGGTGGATAATTGGCACAAAGCACACGCTGATTCACCAGATCCAAGCCGACTGCCTGATCAACAATCATTCGGGCTCGGGCAAACTGCGCTAAAGGCCGTAGATCAATATGACAATCATCAAATTTATACAATCCCGCCACGTACCCCGGCAACATCCCAGAATAGGGCGTATGAGCAACATCTGTAATTAGCGTCAAACCCACTCCAGACAGAGGATTCATCCCAAACTGCTTGAGGGCGATCGCGTGACTATGACCCCCACCAATCAAAACCAGATCTTTAGCAACAGGCAGGGAATCATACATCATTCGTCACTAAGTTTGTTACTGAGTTCAAAGTTTGGATTGGCCTAGTTGAAATAAAGTTTAGATGGAAAATTAACTGACTATTCCTGACCACGCAGCCTCCAATATCCTAATTCACCTCAGGGTTTGTGTGCCACGAAAGCGGCCCTAGCTCCCGGCAGAACAAAATCTCCGTAGCCTTTCATCACTTCAACCTGAAAGCCGATCGGTTGCAGGAGCTGGACTAATGCTTTAGGGTCATACAGTCGTTGCCGATGAACTTCCTCGTCCCGTTGATACCCTGCCCCACGTTGACGAAAGGTGATAATCCGCCGGGTTAAAATTTGCTGAATGGGGTCTTCAGACTTTTCCACCAGAACAGCCCAGTCCTCCCCCTCCGTAAAGGTTTTTAGACTAGATGCTGCTGTCATTTGTCCTAAGGTCAAACTGTCAAAGATGAGCACACCTCCAGGAATTAAAGCTTGGTAAACCCGGCGAAATAGCTGCTCTAGGGTTGGGGTCGCGTTAGTTGGATCAAATAAATAATTCAGGCATTCTCCAATGGACGTGACCGCACAACACGGCGGAAGTTCAGCCTGAAACAAGGAATCCACACAAAACTCGGCCTCTGGGACTCGTTGCCGAGCCAGTTCAATCATCGATTCCGAGAGATCAATCCCCAGTACCTGATACCCAGCCTGGGTAAATACTTGAGCCGATAGTCCGCTACCACATCCCAAATCGATGATTAAGCCGGTCTGAATCTTAGACTCTTGCAAAATGGCCAAAATCCCAGAAGCAGATTTAACAGCATAGTCCCCAAACCCGACATCATGAATGTAGGCCAGATCTGGCTTGTACCAATCTTTCATCTTTTTTCTTCAAAGAAGTCTTAAGTTTTTGTTACAATCATAATCGGGGTTTGTCAAACCCTGAGAGGCTAAGCTCGCCTGTCCACCTTTAAACTACAGTTAAACTGAAGCTCTATGTTGCGACTCGAAAATATTAGCAAAATCTATCCGACAGGTGTCGTATTGAAAGATGTCACCTGGGAGGTTAAGCCGGGAGATCGCATTGGTTTGGTAGGGGTCAATGGGGCAGGCAAATCCACTCAGCTTAAAATAGTTGCTGGGGAAATTGAGCCTACATCAGGACAAGTAATTCGTCCAGCTAGTTTGCAAATCGCCTATCTTACCCAGGAATTTGAAGTTAATCTTCAACGGACAGTTCGAGAAGAGTTTTGGACAGTGTTTACTGAAGCCAATCGCACTCAAGAATCCCTTGCAAAAGTTCATCGAGATATGGAGACTTCGAGCGGGGAAGAGCTTGAACACTTAATTCAAAAAATGGATCGTCTGCAGCGTCAGTTTGAAGCCCTGGATGGTTACGTTTTAGAGGCTCAAATTGAAAAAATCTTACCAGAAATGGGCTTTGAACCCGAAGATGGTGATCGCCTCGTCAGTGCCTTCAGCGGCGGTTGGCAAATGCGAATGAGTTTAGGCAAGATTCTCCTCCAAAGCCCAGATTTATTACTCTTAGATGAGCCGACCAACCATTTAGATTTACAGACAATTGAATGGTTGGAAAATTATCTTAAGGGTTTAACAACACCGATGGTAATTGTTTCTCATGATCGGGAGTTTTTAGATCGACTTTGCACCCAAATTGTAGAAACTGAACGGGGAGTTTCAGCCTCCTATCTGGGTAATTATTCTGCATATTTAGAACAGAAAGCAGAATCTCAAGCTGCACAGCTTAGTACTTATGAACGTCAGCAAAAAGAGATTGAGAAACAGCAAGCGTTTGTCGAGCGATTTCGAGCCAGTGCTACCCGGAGTACCCAAGCCAAAAGCCGAGAAAAACAACTGGATAAAATTGAGCGCATTGAAGCACCCATTAGTGATCTAAGGGGACTTAAGTTTAAATTTCCACCTGCTCCTCGTAGCGGTCGTGAGATTGTGAAGATCAAGGATTTGGTTCATACCTACAATGAAAAGATTTTATTTTTAGGAGCAGAATTGCTGATCGAACGGGGCGATCGCATTGCTTTTTTAGGCCCTAACGGCTGTGGGAAATCCACCTTGCTGCGGCTGATTATGGGTCTTGAAAAGCCAACTGAAGGCACGGTGATCTTGGGCGATCATAATGTCATTCCAGGTTACTTTGAACAAAACCAGGCAGAGGCACTGGACTTAAATAAAACAGTTATGAATACTATTCATGATGAGGTTCCAACCTGGACAAATGAAGAAGTCCGAAGTCTATTAGGGCGCTTTCTCTTTGCAGGAGAGACTGCATTTAAGAAGGTTGCAGCCTTGAGCGGGGGAGAAAAAGCACGGCTAGCCCTAGCAAAACTTTTGCTTCAACCTGTTAATTTTTTGATTCTAGATGAGCCTACTAATCACCTCGATATTCCAGCAAAAGAAATGTTGGAGGAAGCACTCCAAAATTATGATGGCACAGTTATTGTTGTTTCCCATGACCGATATTTCATTTCTAAAGTTGCGAATAAAATTGTCGAGATTCGAGAGGGAGAATTCCACACTTATTTAGGAGATTATCATTATTATCTCAACAAGTTGGCTGAGGAGAAAGAGTTAAAGCGACTGCAAAAGTTAGAGGCCGAAAAGGCTGCTAAGAAAACCGAGCAAACTGCCAAGAAAAAAGCAAAAACTGCTTCTAAGAAACAGTAGTCAAAAGTAGTCGGAAACAGTTCTATGAATAAACTTCTTTTGTGGGCATCCGTGATTAGTGTTTTGCTACTCTACTGGTTAATTGTAAACCTAACCCTGTAGTGTTCCTGTGGTTTTAAGTTTAATATATAGGAAGATTCTGAACAAGTCACAGGAGTAATCTTCAACTGATTTGTTCGCTTATGCTTTCCCGTATTTAATCAGGGAGTTAGTAATAATCCGTCTGACCTGAATTTCAATTAGTTTTTCAATTTCTACCGAGGAATCTACTGTCCAAGCAGCAACATCAACATGATGCTGACGACACTCTGCAATGATTTCAGGATTGTCTAGTAAAACAGTATACAAACTACTGAGGATTGAATTTCCGGCTGAGATTGCTTTCTTGAGCTGTTCTGAATAGCAAATCGGCTCAACTAGAAAGTAACCGATTGCAATTGCTGGGTAGACTTGACGCACTTGATCAAGAAAAGTCTCATCAAAAGCCGTAATCACGCACTTTTGAATCATATTTTGCTCAACTAGCATTTGAACTAATCTTTCAACTTCATCCTTTGACCAGTTGGCGTGGGGTTTAACATCAAAGTAAAGATATTTTTTAACCTGTTTAAAAATTGGCAACGCTTCTGCTAGAGTTGGGATTTGTTCCCCAGCAAAAGCAGGATTAAACCAAGCACCTGCATCACATTGCTTCAATTCTTCCAAGGTTTTTTCTCGAACAGTTCCAGAGATTCCAGTAATTCGTTCTAAGGTTTGATCATGAAAAATAATCGGAACACTATCGGCTGAAATTTGCAAGTCGAACTCAATTGAATTGGCTCCTTGATCCAGGGCGGATTCAAAGGCAGCTAAAGTATTTTCAGGGGCGATCGCTGAGAATCCCCGATGAGCAATTATTTCTACATCAGCTTTTAGATTAACTTCTAAATTAACCTCTAAATTAACCTCTAAGTCTTCAGTCATCTGTTCTGTAATCATGGCTAGGAAGGTGTAGGTAGAAAAGTGTGGTTAAGGAGGTGTAGTTAAGGAGGTATGGTTAGGGAGATGACGATGTTGTAGCATATTCGCAAGTTGCCTGTCGTTCCCTCAACATTTTAGGAGATGCAGTATGATTCAAGCCTATGCAGTCCGCACGACGGGAGGAAAACTAGAACCTTTGGAATATGATCCAGGGGCCTTGGGAGAGAGAGAAGTAGAGCTGAATGTTGAATATTGTGGAATCTGTCATAGCGACCTGAGCATGATCAAAAATGACTGGGGCTTGAGTCAGTATCCTCTGGTTCCGGGCCATGAAGTGGTTGGAACCGTAGCCGCTTTTGGAGAACGGGTCACGACCTTAAAATTGGGCCAACGGGTTGGTTTAGGGTGGTTTTCCCATTCTTGTATGCATTGTGAGTGGTGCATGTCTGGCAGTCAGAACCTGTGTCAAATAGCGGAACAGACGATAGTCGGTCGATACGGCGGATTTGCTGACAAGGTACGAGCCCATGAAGAATGGTTAATTCCCTTGCCAGAAGCGATTGATCCCGCCAAGGCAGGCCCTTTATTCTGTGGCGGCATTACTGTCTTTAACCCAATTGTGCAGTTTGAGGTCAAACCAACGGATCGAGTGGGTGTGATTGGGATTGGGGGTCTGGGACACATGGCCTTAGGATTTCTGCGGGCTTGGGGATGTGATGTGACCGCGTTCTCCAGTAGCCCTGACAAAGAGGCGGAAGCCTTGGAACTGGGCGCAAATCACTTTGTGAACTCCCGCGATCCCGATGCTTTAGAACAAATTGCCAATTCTTTTGACTTTATTTTATCAACCGCCAATGCTGATCTGGATTGGGGAGTCTATATTAGTGCCCTCCGTCCAAAAGGACGGTTACACTTTGTCGGCGTTGTCCCTAACCCAATTCAAGCCCATGCTTTTCCCCTCATCCTGGGGCAAAAGTCTATTTCGGGGAGTCCCTTGGGTAGCCCAACTACAACGGCTGAAATGCTGAATTTTGCTGCACGCCATGGGATTGAACCCATGACTGAAACCTTTGCCTTGAGTGAGGTGAATGAAGCGATCGCTCACCTAGAGTCCGGCAAGGCCCGATATCGGATTGTGCTGAAGCAGGGTTAACTCTATTCAGGAAATCGGCCAGACAGAGGTTAACGTTATCCATCCATCACCATGTCTACCCTAGAAAAACTCTACGAAGGCAAGGCCAAGATTGTCTACATCACAGACGATCCCGAAATTTTGCTCACCTACTACAAAGATGATGCCACAGCCTTTAACGCTC
>JBOFUV010000018.1:0-9348 GCA_051652765.1 Microcoleaceae cyanobacterium
CCAATCACATCGTCATTATCTGCACCCCCATCAATACGGTCGTTACCGCTGTTTCCAACTAAGATATCGTTTCCAGCAAACCCATAGATATTGTCAGCTCCCGTAGTACCTGTGTAGCTGTCAGGCCCAGGAGTCCCAAAATAATTTGCCATTCTTTTTCTCCTTAAGACAACGTGGCTGAACTTCCACAAGCAAAATCATAACAACAAAAATCTTGATAATAATACGTATAAGTAAAGTTTTTTTTACTAGTACCAATATCACCTTTCCTTATTAATTATTTTTGGTGCAGCTAAACCGAGTTAAACTATTATTTGATGAGTTTAATTATGGGAAAATAAATGTTAGAAGTCATCCCATTAACATCTGGTCAGGTTCAAGTTCCCCTGCCAGGTGGAGGACTAATCGGAATAACACCAGATGGAACGCCAGGATTCGGAAGATCTGTGGAGCTAAGAGGGTCAGGAATTTTCATTGGGACGGCATTACTGGATCAAATTGTGGTTGTTGATGATGGAGAAAAAACAATATTTGGTTTAGAAGATGGAGATAACTTTTATATTTCCGGATCAGGGGTAACAGCTTTTGGGAATGCTGGAGAGGATAATTTCACAGGTGGAGACGGAGACGACACCTTTTATGGTGGAGCCGAATTTGACCGGATTGAGGGTGGCAATGGTAATGATTTGATATTTGGGGAGTTAGAGGGAGAAAGATTAGATGGTCAAGCCGGAAGTGATACTCTATTTGGCGGAATGGGAGCCGATATTGTCCGTGACAGGGGTGGTGTAGAGGGTGATGAGAATTTGCTTTATGGAGGGCAGGGAGATGATCGCGTTGAAAGCGAGAATGGAAATGATCGCCTCTGGGGAGACCTGGGAGACGACAATCTAACCGCCGGAACCGGAAGCGATACTTTGACGGGCGGCTCTGGGTTTGACATTTTGACAGGAAACGACTTCTTTGGCTTTTCACCCGACCAAGCCCAGGACTTGTTTGCTGTAGAAATCACTGGTCAGTTTGATCTAATTACTGACTTTGAGGACGGTGTTGACCGTTTGATTCTTCCAGCGGGTGTCTCGTTTGAAGATTTAGTGATCGCCCAGGTAGGAGAAGATACAGCCGCTTTGGATGCACTAGGATCTCGGTGGTTAAATGAGCCAACGGACATCGCTATTCGCTTGGCAAGCTCTGGGGAAGTTCTGAGTATCTTAAATGCCAAAGGAACGGGACTGACTCTCGACCTCATTTCAGTAGAGGATTTTATTGACAGCAGCTTTCAATAATTAGGGGCAATTGAGGGGTTGCTGTCATGAGATACAATTACCCCAGAACCCTTGTTATAGCTAAGGAGATTGCCTTCAACCAGTCGGCGTACCGAAATTTCAAGTGGTTTTATACTCAAATGGTCTGCCGCTACTGGCATCACGCCTTTCCAGGATTGGTCAGCTACAACCGCTTTGTGGAATGGATGCCATCAGCCCTCATCCCATTGTGTGCCTATTTGCGTCATTTTTCTGAAAAGATTGCACTGAACTGTTGTTTGTCTGAAGTGCCAGCACTTCATTATTTAGTACATGGCCGTTCAGAATTGGTATGAGGAGAGATGCTTCAACAAGTCTAATAAACCTGCTCCAATCGCCGAAAATCTCGTTCAACTTCTGCCCAAAGCGCTCGATTGTGAGGATCTGTTTTTAGGGCTTTTTTTAAGTAGCTTCTGGCTTTGTCTAGCTGCCGTTCTTTGATGAGTTGCCGTCCCCAACGTTGGTAGGTAATCGCTTGCCACTGACGAATTTCAGGATCATTGGGAATCCTCTGGGTTAAGCCTTCTACTAGAGCGATCGCCCTGGGAAATCGTTGGTGTTTCAATAAATGTTGAAGTTCTCGATAGGCACTTTCCTTGAGCTTAATTTCAATCTCTGAAAGCTGAGGGTTCCGCCGAATCGAGGGCTCTTTCTTGGAGACTTTAACCTGATAGGTGGGTCGCCGATAATAGGATACAGAACTGACTGTTTCAGGAGAAGCTGGAGGTGAAGTAGAAAGAGGAACTGACTGCGATGGCGCAATTTCCAGAAGAATTTTGTATGCTTCTGCCACGGCCATAAACTTTTCCTGAGCCGTGGCCTCTGGATTCATGTCCGGATGATATCGCCGCGCTAGCCGCCGATAAGATGCCTTGACCTCTTCTAAACTAGCGCCTACTGTTAACTCAAGCGTTCGATAATAAACCTTCTCGTCCATTCCCTTCGACTTCACCCACTTGTCGCTACTTGGTTGAGGTTCAAAGAACTCTCAAACCCTAACTTAACCTGTTGTTATTCTTTATACCCGATTTAAGTCGCACGTTCCTCAATAACTTGGTCAATTAAACCATATTCCAGGGCTTCTTGGGCAGAAAGGAAGTAATCTCGGTCAGTATCTTTCTCAATTTTTTCTAAGGGTTGACTAGCCCGTTCCGCTAGAATTTCATTCAGTAACCCCCGAATTCGCAGGATTTCTCGAGCTTCAATCTCGATATCCGTTGCCTGACCTCGGGTACCGCCCAAGGGTTGGTGAATCATAATCCGGGCATGGGGTAAAGCCAGTCGTTTGCCTTTGGTTCCAGCAGCGAGCAGGAACGCTCCCATGGAGGCTGCAAGTCCAACACAGATGGTGATGACATCAGATTTGATGTACTGCATGGTATCAAAGATCGCCATGCCCGCTGTGACTGAACCCCCCGGAGAATTGATGTAAAGATAAATGGGTTTTGTCTGATCTTCAGAATCCAGAAAAAGCATATAGGCAACAATCGCATTAGCAATGCCATCATCGACCTCCTCAGACAAGAAAATAATTCGCTCTCGGAACAACCGCTCGTAGATATTAATCCACTGTTCGTAGGTGCCACCGGGAAGACGATAAGGAACACTCGGGACTCCAATCGGCATAGTACTTTATCCTCTCAGTTAGACGTTAACGCGATAAAATGTCCAAGGCTGACTAACTAGGCAGAAGCAGCCTCAGGAAGATCCTTACGACTTTGCAAGACTTGGTCAATAATGCCATAGGCTTTGGCTTGGTCAGGAGTCATATAGAACGTGCGGTTCATGTCCTTGGCCACTTTCTCTATGGTTTGCCCAGTGTTCTGGGCTAGAATCTCCACCACCAGAGCTTGCTTAGCCAGAACCTCCTGGGCATTAATTTCAATATCTGTTGCCTGTCCCTGGGTACCTGACAGCGTGTGATTCAAGGCAATCATCGAATGGGGCAAACAGCCACGCTTGCCTTTTGTGCCGCAGGAGAGCAACATCGCGGCAACCCCAATGGCTTGACCCAGACAAACGGTGACAATCTCAGACTTGACATGCTGCATCGTGTCGTAGATGGCCAATCCTGCCATCGTTGACATTGTTCCAACCGACTCGTCGGTCATCCCCGCTAGAACCGGATCACCCAGAGAATTGATATAAAGATAAATCGGCTTATTCTGCTCCTCAGAATCCAGATACAACAAAGACGACACTAAGGAGTTAGCCAAACCCATCGTCACAGGCTGATTCAGAAAGATAATTCGTTCCTGACTCATGCGGGTATAAATATTTACCCACTGCCAGTAACTACTACCCGGAAGGTTGTAGGGAACGCGGAGTACTTCATCAACAGCCATAGTTTAGACCTCTAAGCTTTAATTCCTTGATCGCAAACGTAGGAGACAACCGTTAGGATGACAAACGTTATGCCACTCCGACAGGAAGCTGCTTCGGCAGTTCCTTAGTGCTTTCCAAGACGCGATCAATCAGTCCATATTCCTTCGCTTGCTGAGGAGTCAAGTAGAAGGTTCGGTCAGTATCCTTGGCAATTTTTTCTGGAGCCTGACCTGTATTCTTGGACAGAATATCCAACATTGCCTGCTTATTAGACAAGACTTCTTTGGCGCGAATCTGAATATCCGTTGCCTGACTACGACCCATGCCCATACGAGGCTGGTTCAAGACAATCGTGGCATGGGGCAAACTCGCCCGAAACCCTTTCGTTCCAGCAGAGAGAATCAAGGCCGCAGTTCCCATTGCCTGTCCAATACAAATGGTATGAACGGGAGGCTTAATGTAGCTCATCGTATCGCAGATCGCAAAGGCTTCTGTGTCTTGGCCAATCGCATCTCCGGTATACCAGGAGGTTCCCGTGGAATTGATGTAGAAATAAATGGGTTTATCTGAAGCATCAAACTGCAGGTAGAGCAACTGAGCAATGATCAGTTTTGTGACATCTACGCCCAATTGACGTTTAAAATCATCAGAGGATACCAACGGTAAACCAAGATAAATAATCCGCTCCTTCAATAACAAGGAAGGCAGATCAGGAGGCGGAGTTCGAACCGCACTATCGGAATAGTAATATGGGCTTTGCACAGTTTGAATGCCTAAACTCTTCCAAAAGATCTTTCAAAAATTGTAGCTCGAATCTCCAAGCTAACTTAAGTAGACATGTTAACGCAGTTTGATCGTGAACTTCCGGCTATTCGGTGGGCGGATATCCCCCCTCCAGTCTTGGAATTCGTCAAACCGACAAAAGATCGGCTTAGGATAAAGAAGATTATTATTTTCCACAGGAGTTTCGTTTCATTCATGAAAAGTGCAACACCTCAACAGGGGCTTCCGGCCATTATTCTTGGCATTGTCGTCGCCCTGATTTTTCTGGTTGGCCTCAACTCATTCGTGATTATTAATCCAGGTCAGGCCGGGGTTCTGAGTGTTTTAGGCAAAGCTCAAGACGGAGTATTGCTAGAGGGAATCCACTTTAAACCGCCGTTAGTCTCAACGGTTGATATCTACGATGTCACGGTACAAAAGTTTGAGGTTCCTGCTCAAAGCGCCACCAAGGACTTGCAGCAACTCTCTGCCAGTTTTGCAATTAACTTCCGGCTTGATCCGGTGCAAGTTGTCAAAATTCGGCGAGAACAAGGCACCTTACAAAACGTGGTTTCTAAAGTTATTGCCCCTCAAACCCAGGAATCCTTCAAAATTGCCGCAGCCAAACTCACCATTGAAGAAGCTATTACAAAACGGGATGCCCTCAAGGCTGATTTTGATGTTGCTCTGAGCGAACGTCTAGATAAGTACGGCATTATTATTCTCGATACCAGTGTGGTTGATCTGACCTTTTCTCCAGAGTTTGCCAATGCCGTAGAAGAAAAACAGATTGCTGAACAGCGATCTCAGCGGGCAGTTTATGTGGCTAGAGAAGCCGAACAACAGGCTCAAGCCGATGTTAACCGCGCCAAAGGTAGAGCAGAAGCCCAACGTTTGCTCGCAGAAACCCTCAAAGCCCAAGGGGGAGAACTCGTTTTACAAAAAGAGGCGATTGAAGCCTGGAGACAGGGCGGCTCCCAGATGCCCCGAGTCTTGATTATCAATGGCGACGAAAAGAGTAGTATTCCTTTCTTGTTCAATGTAGGAAACCTCCAAGACGCAACGCCCTAAATCTGATAGACGTTGGAGAGCCACATTTCTCTACTGGCTTTAGAGGTTTGTCAAATTTGATTGGGTTGTGTAGGTTGGGTCGAGTCGGCGAGACCCAACAGGCTCAAACGCTTGTTGGGGTTCCTAGGGTCAACCCAACCTACAAAATTAGTTGAAACAGATCTAAACAAACCATTAGGATGTTTGTCCTGTGATCGATGTGATTAAA
Organism: Microcoleaceae cyanobacterium; assembly: GCA_051652765.1. Classification (GTDB taxonomy): domain Bacteria; phylum Cyanobacteriota; class Cyanobacteriia; order Cyanobacteriales; family Microcoleaceae; genus JBHJGO01. Next base: position 5,671 of record JBOFUV010000018.1, read on the forward strand.
TTTCTGAGTGTTGCTGTAATTTGCTGTAACTAATGTGTTGTGACTAGACAGTTGACCCATTCCCGATGGATCACCCTAGGGGCGATCGCTTTAACCGTTGTAACCTTGATCACTTTCAGAGTCTTCAGGGTTGATGCCTCTGAACCCATTACTCGGATCTGGCTGACTCATCGCAGCAATGATCCGAGCCAACTGGTGATTAACTGGGAAACCTCGGAACCCGGCAACTCAATTGTGCATTATGGCTTGACTCCGGCTTACGGCAAGACCATGCAGTTGGAGCAATCGGTCACTCTCCATCACGTTGAAATTCCGCTCTCTAAAAAGGATGTCGTTTATCACTACCAGGTACAAACCGGGTCTCGTCAATCTTCAGATGCTACGTTTAAAGCCTATCCGACTGATACTTTGCGGGTTGCAGTGGCGGCAAACTGGACGCAGCGATCGTCCCTGGAGGCCCTGAAACGTGAAAATGTTCATCTGATGCTAACCGCAGGGGAACAGATTACCGATCTCTATCAACTCTGCGGCTTTGACGTGAAAGACTGCACAGAACCCTTTGGTCGGCTGATTGATACCCATGCTGACTTTTTTCGCTCTACACCGTTCATGCCTGTATTAGGAAATCATGATCGGCAAGTTCGCCCAACCCTCGGCAGGCGTTATCGAGTTGACCCAATTTATGATATCGAAGCAACGGCCTTTCGCAAGTTTTTTCCTTTGCCAGATCAGGGCTGGAAGTGGCAGTTCACAGTGCCTGAATTTGGGGCGCGCTTCATTGCCCTAGATTTGAACCATACCTATGATGCCGGAACGCCCTGGCAGTCCAGCCATTCGTTTCAAGCGGGCTCTGTCCAGTATGCATGGTATCGTGACCTCATCCGTTCCCCCAACCCTGGATTTGTGATCACCCTGCACAACGAGCGGAATCTCGATATGCGAATCTTGGCACAACCCACCTGGCATGAACTCTTTCGCCAAGGCACATTGACGATCTCAGGGTTTACGGGATATGCAGAACGAGCCAAAGTAGAGGGGTTTCCCTACTACACCACCCATCTCGTTGCCCTTAAAACCGCAGACCGATTTATAGACCCTGATTCTGTCTTTTTCAAGATTGTGGACAACTATCTTTTGATGACCTTTACTCCTCAACACTTGACCGCAGAACTCAAGAATTTAGCCGGTGAAGTCTTAGATCGTCAGCACTACCCAAACCATGGCTCGTTCTGAGCGGTTTAATGATCTGGTATTGGATGATCTTGGTTGAGGGAATTCCTCAACAGACCTAGCAGGTTGTACTTTTCCCAAGGTTTAGTTACGTAGCCATTTGAACCCAGTTGTTTGGCCAGTTGGCGGTAGCGATCGCTATTCCGAGACGTGACCATCAAGACGGGGAGCTTTTCCCTCGAAAATTGACGGCGGCAATGGGTGAGAAATTCAAACCCATTCATTTCTGGCATTTCCAGGTCACAAATCACAAGCTGAACTTCTGGATGTTGTTGGAGTTGCTTTAATCCCTCGCGGCCATGTTTGGCCTGAACAACGTGATATCCAGAATTATTCAAGGTAGCAGAGAGGGATTGACGGGTCGTGAGAGAATCATCAATCACCAAAATTGTGGGCTTGAGTTGCGGATCGAGACGAATGTGTTGAGGAATCAGCAACAGTTTTTCGTCGCTATTAATCTGTTTCTGTTGCATCCAAGTCTCTAGGAGCCGAGGACTGTCAATCACCGGAACTAAGCGACCATCTCCCAGGGTCGTGCAGCCATAAAAATAAGGAGGCGAGGTGAGGGTTTGACTAAAGGGTTTGATGGCCAGGTTCTGTTCCATCACAATTTGGTCGATTCTTAACCCTACCGTTTCCAAGTCCTTGGATAGCAATAGCACCATGACTTGTTGTGAAGCTTGTTGTGAGATTTGTTGCGAGGCTGGCGGTGAAGCCTGTTTTAAAGAGTTAATATTCTGAGTCTTAGAATTCTGAGGATGAGTATTCTCAGTACCCGTGTTTAAGGATGTTGTGCTGGAGGAGAGGGAACGTTCAAGTTGAGTGGTTTCAGCCTGGGGATTAAAGACCTTAGCCATTGAACCCGGATAGCAATAGTTGAGTAATAAAGATTGCACCAGAGGAACTGATTGGCCTAACCAACGATAAATCTCTTGATCGCTTTCAGATTCAATATCCTGGGTCGAAATAGAAATAATTGTAGACAGCGTATCCATTGGAATTGCAAATAAACGCTCAGAAGCTCGGAAAATGAGTAACTTAGTGACGGTCAACATCCAAGGCAATCGCAGGACAAATATTGTTCCTTTCCCGGACTCAGACTGCAAACTGATCGTACCTTTTAGGGATTCAATCTGATAACGCACTGCATCTAATCCGGCTCCTCGACCCGAGAGATTACTCACTGCTTCTGTTGTCGAAAATCCCGGTACAAATAAGAGTTCATACAGTTGAGATTTTGATAGTTTTTGGGCCTGTGCGTGAGAGATCAGTCCTTGGCTAACAGCTTTTTGTCGGACTTTTTTTAAATTAATTCCTCGACCATCATCTTGTATTTCTAAATAAGTATAATTCCCCCGATGATAGGCTTTGATCTGAATCTTGCCAATCTCTGGTTTGCCCCGCTCTTGACGAACAGTTGCAGGTTCAATCCCATGATCAAAGGCATTTCTGACTAGATGAACTAGGGGATCATAGAGTTTTTCTAAAACCACTTTATCAATTAGGGTATTTTGTCCAATCAACTCTAACTCGACTTGCTTTTGGTTTTGTAGAGACAAATCCCGTACCATTCGAGGGAATCGATCCAGGAGGACTGAGACTGCGACCATGCGAGTTTCAGTGAGCTGCTTTTGGACTTGCTGTAGAGTCTGTTGACGCTTTTTTAAAAGCTGTTGATTCTGCAGACTCAGCAATCGCATCTCATACAGAATTTGTTCAATTTGTTCAGTGTCTTCCAGGGTTGTCTTCAGTAAACTTGGAGAAAGTTTGGTCTGATTGAGGAATGAGGTTGAACGGGTTGAATGGCGAGCAGAAGCCCGATGTAAGCTCTCATTCAGTTGAAGAATTGGATCAGCCATCTCCGTCAGACCTTGAAGCTGAACAATGAGTTTTCTAAATTTGTCCCAGGTTTTATTTAAGGTTTCTAAAGAGGCTTTATTCTGCTGGTCGTACAGTAAGAAACTATTATCCTGAGTGGTCAATTCCCCCACCAATGTGTTGATTTGTTCTAATCGACTGAGATCAACCCGCACCCCAAGTTTGATGGAGGAATTCCCCGGTTGGGCTGCGGGCTCTGAAGACGACTGTTGGGGGAGAGTCGGGGCAATTGTTGTTGAGGGTTCTAAGGAGATCGAAGGTTCTAAGGAGATCGTCGGAGCCTTGATTGCCTGAGATTTGCTAGTTTGAACCTTGCCAGTTTGACTCTTGCCAGTTTGAGCCTTACTAGTTTGAACGGGTGATAGGAGTGGAGATGGATGGACGGATGGAAGGACAATTGGGGTCAAAGACAAAGCCGCTGTAGAACTTTGCTGGGGAGGTTGAGATCGCTTTTGGGGCTTTGTCAGCTTGAGCAAGACTCTACCCGGTTGACCCCCTCGAACCCGATCCCCTGACAACACGGCCTGTTGTCCAACCCAGAAATCGACCACTGCTAATTTGGCAATTTTG
>JBOFUV010000019.1:0-69191 GCA_051652765.1 Microcoleaceae cyanobacterium
AGTTGCTGCACCTCTAGAGGCGCAGCAACATTTGATAGCTTGCCAGAAACAAAAATTTTATTAATGATGAAAAAGTCCAGTTAATTCCAGCTCGGAATTTAAGCAAAGAACATGGCTTCCCCAATTCCGTTGAAATCAACAACTCTGGTTGGTCAAGCTCACGAAATTTGTCAGCTAATCGCAATCGTTCAGGCAGACCCTAGCAAGAACCCAAAAAATGAATCCGTCATCGTTTCTTCAAATACGAATGAAGTGACGGGAATCAAAATCATAACCTTGCAAATCGCCACAATTGCGGAAATTGACACCGACGGCTCAATTGATCGGACAGCCATTGATCCATTTGTCAATTAACAATCACCCAGTTAGCAAGGAACAGATCTTATGCCAGATGCAGCAGTCGCAGCGGCGGTAAACGCCCTTAAGTCAAAGTGGACAGTTCTCAAGGCAACCGATCCTAAAGTTGGGGTCTCGAAGTTCCCTGGAAATGTCCGATTTAATGTCATGGTGGCAACCGACGTTAAGACCAGCTTCTTGATTGGCGGTCGCGCAATCCACATGCTTGAACTATTAGCGGATGATACCGTTGATGCGGCAAAAGTTATCGATTGGGCGCTAACAGGTGGACTCACCGACGATCCGGCTCACCGAAATATTCAATCTAGTTCTTCAACCCTTGGGCGAATGATTGGGCGAGAAGTGACGATTTTCAACTGCCCAAAAACGCTCACGGTAGACCGGAAAGGGGGCAATCAGATTTTTAGACACTGCACAGTCCGATTCCCGCAGATTGCTACCGTGGACTCAATCAACAATTGGATTTACAGGCACTGTGGAGCAACCAAGCCCACTGGCTTCAGGATTGCGGGCGGGCGATTATTCAAGGTAGAAGATATTGGGGATGCTAAGTTAGGTAGCCTGTCAGCTCGGTACAAGTACAAGGCTTAATTTTCATGGAGATATATGATGAGAGTTTGTGGGAGACTCTTTTTGAGGGAACTACAGAAGCTCCTGAAGGGGGCAAGATTGCCCCTATTCTTGTTAATGAACCAATGTCAGACAACCGGCCCCTTAGGGTAACCACCACGTCCAGCCCGATACCAATTTCTTGGTATCGGGCTGGATATTTGTATTTAGATAGTTGGCATTCCTCTGGACTGCCCTACAGAACAGCTTCTATATTGCTTCCAATTAATGTAATTCAGATCATCAGCCCACATAATTACGGGTTGGAATATTATCTAGTGTTCCGACCCTTGGCTAAATATAAAAAGATGACTTTTAAAGTTGAATTTTATAGTCAATAGCTCATGATTGCTAACAACATCAAACTCTTAGTTCAAATTATTTACCTTTCTCAACTCATAATTAACGCTTCACTCGCATGGACACTGCTTAGGAATTTTGACAGAAGCCTCTATCGGTTACTTGGGATTTTCTTTATCCTTGAAGCTTTTCTGGATATTTGGCCTGTTTACTTGTTGGCAAAGTCTCCTACAGTGCCGTCAGGATTTACGATTGTCTATCTTCTAGTTGGTGCAATTGCAGAAAGCTTTATCGCAGGCTTTGTATTTATTACGGTCACAAGAGAAGCAAAAGTTGTTAATCGGTTAGCGTCAACCAAGCTAAACAAATGGAACCTCAGATAGTCAATCCCAATGTTCAGAATGAAACGCTGCAAATTATCGGACTTGCGCTGTCAGCATTGACCACCCTAGCCGGAACATTTCTGACAGTTTGGGCAGGACTGATTAGTAAAAATCATGAGATTAAAATTAAAGGGGCAGAAGCTAGAATCAATCAATTGACGGCTTATAAGAGAGCGCTAGAAGTCTACGAGAATGCCCTCATCGCTACCTCTTCAAGTCTTACAGCGATTAACTCCTTTGGTGCTAGCGTCAATCAAACAGAAGTTCTAAACAAAATGGAAGTCACTATCAATAAAGCCTTAGAGAAAGGGGAAGAGGTTCTTCATGAGCAATATCGTCAAAATTGACACGCCGTCCGAATCTGGCTTTTATCTGTCTGTTCCGTATTATTCCCAGAGAGACAACGTGACTGAATGGTGGCGTACTTGCAACACCTCAAGTTGTGCGATGGTGGCTGAATATTTGCATCTAGGATCTATTAATGGCTCAGATGACAAATATTTTGGGCTTGTCAGTCAATATGGCGATACCACGGATCACAAAGCTCATACATCGGCGTTAGGTGAAATAGGCATCAGATCGAGCTTCTGGACAAACCTAGATTACAAAGATTTAGACAACGAGTTGGATCACGAACGTCCAGTCGTGATCGGGATCGCGCATCGAGGAGCGATTGAAGCACCCCAAGGGGGACATATGATTGTTGTGATTGGCAAGTACAAAGACTTAATTCATGGGGATCGGGGATATATTTGTCATGACCCATGGGGAGAGGGATTTGGAATTTATTACAACTTGGGAAGACCAGGTGATCATGTTCGTTATCCAACAGAAAGCTTAGACAAGCGCTGGCTGTGCGAGGGGAAACAATCGGGTTGGGGTAGGCTTTTTGATAAACCTGAAATCTCTAAAACCTAACGATTCTACTTGGGATAAGTCAGGATGGGAGATAATCCGTTCAATCAGGGATCGACCCAAGCCCTGATGCCGATAATCTGCTGCCACAATCACGTCAAAAATGAGTGCTCGGTAGACTCGGTCAGTCAGTACCCGCGCAAAGGCAACCAGTTGCTGAGTCCGAGTTTCACAGATGCCAAACAGATAATCAGAGTTGGACAGCATTTTGTGAATGTCGGCTAATGTTCTACCCTGCGACCACCAGGTTTCTTGATAGAGGCGATGCAATACTTCGACTTGTACAGTCGTCAGAGTATCAAGGTGTTTATACATTCCGTTATAAACTCTGTTTTATTTCTTCTAGCACTTCCTTTATTTTCCCATTTGGGAACCAGTTCACCAAGCGTCCACTCTAGAGAGATCAAGAACCCTTCAATTCGGCGTTGAATTGCCAGGGAACGAAACAGTTCTCAAATATCGATACATCAGGGATTCCAGGCTACTTTTCAGTAATATCTACAAGCACGGTGTATCAACTCGGAGCAGCGCTGTAGAAAGTTGATTGAGAGAGTGGAACATCAGGTTCACCCCTCTCTTTGCCCTGCTCCTACTATTCAAAGTGTAGAGAGTTGAATCCGGACAGCAAAAGTGCTGAAGCTGATAAACCGCGTTTCACTCCTCCGATTCATTCACCAGTGGACATTACCTGAGGCCGCAACAATGTTAGCTCATATCAATTCTTTAAACCCCGTTACTGACTGCGCTTGTGGAGCTGCCGCGTTAAATTCTGTGCCTTCCCAGAGTGCCTCTCAAAAGTTAGAAGTGCAAACGGTTGCAGATATCTTGCTAGCAGAATTGCATGAATCTCTGGGGGTGAAACCCAGTGGTGGTCGCTCCGTTATGCTACGAATTGCCCTAGAAGTCGAGCGGATTTGTGAAAAGAGCCAGCGCATTCAAGCCTCTGGAGAAGAGCGCATCTGGCAAATGAACCTCGCCCGCCATCGGCTCCAAAAGTGCTTGCAGTACCACAAACTCGGTTCCCAACAAGGTCGGGTCGAGCTGCACTCTTCCCTAGCTGCCATGGTCTACCGCCATGTTGCCCCCCTTGATGCTCAACTCAATTTCCAAGGCCGTTACAACCTGATTGAGGACTGCTTGCAAGGATTCTATATCGAATGTCTGCGAGCGTTCCGTCGGGAACATCAACTTGAGGTCAATTATACGCCTCGGACTCGGTTGGAACTAGCAGAATACATGGCCTTCACCGAACAGTATGCCAAGCGCCAAATTGGTTTGCCCGGTCGAAATCGTCAGCGCCTAGTCGTCCTACGGGCCCAAGGGTTTGCGAAAGGGCTACCTCCTGAAACCTCTGTGGATATTGAACTCGCGGTCGAAGGAGGTAAAACAGAAGCAGAAGAAGCCCAGAGCCGTTCCCACGCCATGCAACAAGTTCGGGAGCAAATGGTTGCTGAAGCCATTGATCCTGCTGAAGCCGTGCTGCGCGATCGCGTCATTGTTGAGTTGGTCGAGTACTTGGAGACCCAAGGTCAAACGGACTGCGTCGAATACCTCAAGCTCAAGCTGCAAGACCTGCAAGCCTGTGACATTGACAAAGTCATGGGATTGACTTCTCGTCAGCGGGACTACCTGCAGCAACGATTCAAGTATCACGTTGAAAAATTTGCCCGCAACAATAATTGGCAATTAGTCCATGAGTGGTTGGGAGCAGATATCAGCCAGAAGTTGGGCATGACCACTCAGCAGTGGGAACAGTTCCAAGCGGACTTGTCTCCAGTCCAGATCAAGTTGCTGGAACTCAAGCAAGAGAAGCACAATGACAAGGCGATCGCTAAAGTCCTGAAGTGCACCCCCAAGCAAGTGCAAAAGCAATGGACAAAGTTACTGGATGTGGCATTTACCTATCGCAATACCCAAGGGTGATAGCGGGGAGTAGACGCAGGGTGATTTAATGGTCAACTATGCTGCTCGAATATTCTACTCGAATCACTGCTGTTACCCCGCTTCTTGATTTCCAGAAATACCCTGATTTCCAGAAATACCTTGATTTTCAGAAATACTCAGAAACATAAGAATTTTAAATCTAAAATTCCGCAATCTATAGATCAAATCCTCACGATTATCCAGCAGATTGGGTACAGTAATGGGGTAACAGATTATTAACAATACTGCCATTTATACTGTTATGTTCGTTAACCTCGCTAAACTTGCTACTAAAATCCTGGGCGAAGCTCAAGCAGACCTTCCACTCTGTCCTGAGGATCAAGATCGACCCTCCGTACAACAGCTGCTTCAAGTCTTTCAAGGAATTACGGCTGAGAGTTGCCCCAGGCTTTACAACTTCCACATGCATACTGTTAAATCCGATGGGCGCTTGCAACCGAGTGAGTTGATTGACCAGGCGATTGACATTGGTTTAAAGGGACTTGCGATCACCGATCACCATACTGTTGCAGGCTATCAACTGGCTCAAGCCCACCTCAATACTTGGAAGGCAAGCCATCCTGAAAATGAATTGTCTGCTCCTACCCTGTGGACAGGGATTGAAATCAGTGCCGGATTATTGGGAACAGAAGTTCATATCTTAGCTTACGGGTTCGACCCCGCTGCTGCTAGTTTGCAACCCTATTTACAAGGGCACACGGTTCGAGGAGATGTTTATACGGCTGAAAGTGTTATTACAGCCATTCATCATGCTGGCGGGTTAGCTGTGCTGGCTCATCCCGCTCGGTATCGAGTTCCAGCCTCAGCCCTCATTCCTGCAGCGGCTAATCTTGGCGTTGACGGCACCGAAGTCTATTACAACTATCGCAACACAACACCCTGGTACCCAACTCCCGATATAACAGGCGAGGTAAAAGCCTTGGCAGAGCGGTTTAGATTGTTGCACACCTGCGGTACGGATACCCACGGACTCAACTTGCTGTTGCGGCTCTGATGGTTTTGGCGGCTCCTGTGAGGTAGGATCAAAAAGATTATTGATTCTTCAAATCCTATCAACATGACTTCGAGAACAGTCAAAGTTTTTAAGTTGGCTTGGGCAGCGACTCGGATGAGTCTGGGTTTGATCACGATCCTGGGAATCACTTCAATCCCTGGATTCACTCAAGAACTTTCTAGTCCTGTTGTACCCTTAGAAACAGGTCAACTCGAAACAGGTCAACTCGAAACACAATCTTCAGCTACACGAAGCTTAACCGTTGAAACCTTGGAAGGGGTAGTTTTGCGGAATGAGCAGGTCGTAAAAGTTGGCGATCGCCTCAAATCCGGGGATCAAATTAAAACTGGAATTCGCTCAAAAGTAAGCCTCAGAATTGATAGTAATATTGGGCTAGTTGAACTGTCAGAACAAACAACTATTCAAGTTAAAACCCTATCTGGACAAGCTGGAACCAATCTCGATCAGGTTACTGTTTTGTCTATGAGCCAAGGGCAAATTCGGTGTTCCGTGGGTCGCTTTGTGAGTGCCCCTTTTTGGAGCCAAACGTTGCCCCAAAATCAACGCCAAAAATCCATAAAAAATTCGCATTTTCGGATAGAAACTCTAGCCGGAATTATTGGAGTCAAAGGTACGACATTTGGTGTCAGTGTTGCCCCAGATAATCGAGTGGCAATTCACACTCTTGAAGGTCAAGTTGGAGTCGTTGCGGCAGGTCAAGAAGTCAGCGTTGAAAAGGGTCAATTTGCGATTCTGAGACCTCAAGAAAAACCAGTAATTATCCCCTCAACCCCAAGATTATCTGATTTAGACACTGATACATTGAACTCTAATTTAGAAAACTTTAGGGTTGTGAGGTTAACTCCCCGAACAGTCCAACTTCAGGGCCGGGTTGCGCCAACTGATCTAGTGTACGTCGAGAATCAGGCTGTTTCAGCAGATGCAGTCGGTTACTTTAAATACATCGGTCAGTTACCTGCAAGTCGGCGATTAGCTGTTACAGTTCGAGGGCCATCGGTTGGAGAGCGATCCTACGTGATTACAGTCCCCTAAAAGAATGATAATTTAGAAAGAAGTTGTTTAGTAAATTTCACAGGGAGTAATGGCAATCTTACAGCTAGAAGATGGAACAATTTATACCCGACTTGAGGATATTGCGCTCCGGTTAGCATTGCTAAATGTGAGTTTGAATGAATGGCCTGTAGGAACTGATCCCAAGCTCTGTACTCTTTTAGATCAAGAAGCCTTAAATGATACTGAAAAAGAGTCGGTACTTGAGAGTTTAGATCATTATTTTAAACTGTTAAAAGAGTCTGAAGGCTATCAAGCCCGTGACTTGATTGTATTACATCCTGACATTCCCAACCTGGATGCTTTACTCGTTAAATTTGCATCGTGTCATACCCATGCCGATCATGAAGTTCGATACATTGTTGATGGGGAAGGTGTATTTGGATTTGTCTGTCCTGATGGTGTTCAAATGGAGTTAACGATTCAGCCAGAAGAGTACATTAATGTTCCTGCTGGAACAGAACACTGGTTTCATCTGACTGATATAAAGCGCATCAAAGCAGTGCGTTATTTCACAACAGTGGCAGGTTGGGTTCCCGAATATACTAATACTGCAATTCGATTCCCTCGGGTAAAGCAGCCCGTTTCCTTGACTTAGAAATGACGATTGAAGTTGATTATTATTTTCCAGAACCGATTGATGCTGAGCGCCAAGCCCAGATTATTGCTGTGGGGCAAACCGTCGGAACTTGGGATGCAAGATTTAACCATCGTGCAGCAGAATTACAATCTCATCTTGCGGAAGTCATTCAGGTCAAACCGAGCGAAACAGGAGGCAAGATTGCCACGATTCGCTTTCCAGAAATCAACGTTGAAAATGACATTCCTAGCCTGCTCACGATGATTTTTGGCAAGTATTCCATGGCAGGCATTGGAAAAGTTGTAGAGGTTCGCCTCCCTGCAACCTATGGTCTCGTTCCTCAGTTTGGAATACGGGGTATTCGAGAGCAACTGAATGTGTTTGATCGGCCTCTGATTATGGCAATTTTTAAACCAGCTTTGGGACTTTCTGCCACCGATCATGCAGCGATTTTAGAACAAGTTGCCTTTGCTGGATTAGACATTATTAAAGATGATGAAATTTTGGGAGATTTAGACGTTGCTCCGACTTTAGAGCGGCTCAAGGCTTGTCGGGCGGTGTTAGAAAAAGTTCAGGAACAGACTGGACGAAGGGTTTTATATGCAGTTAACGTCACGGGTTCAGCCCAGACGTTATTGGAAAAAGCCAGACATTTGGTTCGAGAAGGAGCGAATGCTTTATTGTTTAACGCCTTGACCTATGGGTTTTCAGCGCTAGAAGCCCTGGTTGCTGACCCTGAAGTCAATGTTCCTATTTTTGTGCATCCTGCTTTTGCAGGTGCGATGTGTGCTGCCGCCGATACTGGGTTAGCCTATTCCGTTGTCTTGGGAACTTTGATGGCCTATGCTGGGGCAGACGCGGTGTTATACCCCGCCCACTACGGGAGCTTACCCTTTGATCGCAGAGAAGAAGAAAAAATCCGAGACCATTTGCGATCGCGCCAGGTTTTCCCTGTTCCCTCTGCGGGCATTCATCCCGGCATTGTGCCTCAGGTATTAGCAGATTATGGCCAAGATGTGATTTTGAATGCTGGAACTGGAATTATGGATCATCCAGAAGGGCCTGCTGCTGGGGTCAGCGCCTTTTTTGAAGCGTTAGACTGTATTGATCAAGGGACAGTTTTTGAGGTAGAAAATTTGCCAGAGGGAGCCTTGAAAACAGCCCTGATCACCTGGGGAAGGGGTTAGGACGCATTTAAAATCCTGAATTTCACCTTCTAGCCCCCAATTCCAGACTTATTCTATGTACACTCGTTAAACAGCTCCCTTTTTTTTAAAAGGGGAAATAGATCAAAGTCTCCCTTTAAGGGGGACTTTGAAAGAATCAAACTGCACTCTGTTTTTGAAGCCTGGAATGATAGCAGACTCAACTTGTGCGTACAGCCTTCCAAGATCCGCTAGAGCAAACTGAATTTTGGCTAGAAGGGGAAGCCTCCATCTTGTTTGGGTGGCACAATATAGTCAGACGCAATCGGCTGTGCTTTACCTGCTTTAACTCGGGCTTGATGCAGCATTACTGCAACTTCTGCCCGAGTTGCAGGTTGATTGGGGTTCAACGTTTGAACCTCAGGGTAATTGACAACTAACCCGGCTTGAGTGGCTGCCGCAATCTTTTCCATGGCCCACTTGGGAATCTGATCAGCATCCTTGTACCCTCTAAGAATCGCCTCTGGATTCTTGGGAGGTTCAAGTTCTAGGCCACTCACAAGAGCAACTAATACCTGCATTCGAGGAACTGGTTGCTCAGGTTGAAACACTTCCCCTGGATACCCTTTCATGAAGCCTGTCCGGGTTGCTTCTTGAATAGCCTGTGCCCCCTCGTAGCCACTGGGGACATCCTTAAACGCAATACTGACTTCTTCCCTAGGGGGTTCAAATGTATTTTCAATCTGAGTTGCGAGTTCTCCCCGAGTGACCATTTGCTCTGGCTTAAAGCTGCCATCTGCAAAGATGCCCATTAGATTCTGCTCTGTTGCTGACTCAATAAACTCCTCTGCCCAGTAATTCTCTGCTACATCAGGGTACTTGACCAGGGAAGATTTCAATGGTGGAGATGGAGCAGCTTGAGGAGATTCAGTGGGTGTGGCCGCTGGGCTGGGAGAAATCTGGGTTTTCACAACCTCTGGTTTCCCAACAGAAGAGTCTTTGGCCCCAGGGATCACAGCAGAGCTAACAACCGCCCCTGTTGTTGATGCTCTATCTGACAATGGGTTTGAGGCTTGCACGTCCAGGGAGGAACGAGAGAGTGGCTCTGGCCTAGTTGTTTTAGGGCGGCTCGAACTTAACGGAGAAAAAGAATTGTCTAAATTCCTAGACAGACTCAAACTGTCTGCACCAATCGGTTGAGATACAAGCTGATTGACTGAACCCGAGGAAGAAAAGCTCCATCGTTCAGTCCGACCAAAAATCCAGAAGAAAATACTTCCAAGGGCCAAGAGGGATACTAACACAGCTATCCACTCATCGTTGACTCGAGCAGCAGAACGAGAGCGCACCTGAGAAGTTGATTCTGGAGGAGGTGATTGTGTCATAACATTCTGTATATACAAGATTACGCATTCAGATTACCCCCTCTGATTAACCCTGACAATTCACCCAGAAACCCAAAAATCAACAAAAGAGTAACGGAAAGCCAAGCGTAGAAGACCTCTTGGAAGTTGAACTGCCAAACAAGAATTTAACAATTATTATTTCCTGCTTGACGCTTTGCGGTCTTCTATCTCTCGCTCTCTGCTTTGCTGTACTTTTTCCAACCTTAAGATCAAATCATCCTAAAGCTGCTCGTTGACCGCTAGGGGACGAGTGATAGAGCTTGCCGTCAGTAGATCAACAGCCTGTGAGTAATACGGATCTTCAGGAGTTCCCAAAAGATTTGGATCGCCCACTAACTGTTTTTTCTGATTGTCAGTCAGCTCTAGTTTAACGTCAGGGGTCACACCCTTTTTACTGATATCAGTCCCACTAGGAGTATAGTAGTGAGCGATCGTTACTGCCAAGCCCGAACCATCAGAGAGGGCAAAAACGGACTGAACTAACGCTTTGCCAAAAGTCTGATCGCCCATGACAACGGCTCGACGGTTATCCTTCATCGCCCCTGCCAGGATTTCACTGGCACTAGCAGAATCTCCATCTACCAGCACAACCGTTGGAGATTTAGCTAGGGCTGTGCGGTTGGCGAACACCTCCTGGGTCTCACCGTCCCGATCCACAGTACTGACAATTGCTCCACTATCAAGCCACATGCGAGCGATCTCAATACTACTCCGGAGTAGCCCACCTGGATTGCCCCTCAGATCTAACACGAAAGCATCCACGTTCTGCTCATTGAGTTCCTTGATTGCGGCTTCCATTTGCTCGGCTGCATGGGAGTTGAATTCTCGCAGTTGAATGTATCCAATGCGACGATCTCCCTCCTGATTTAGTCGATGACGTACCGCTTCAAGTTCAATTCGAGCACGGGTGAGGATGACTTCAAAGTCACTTTGGTCTTGACGTCCAAGTTTAACTGAAACGTCAGTCCCAACTGCCCCTCGGATTTTTTCCGCTGCTTTATCGACGGTCATTCCCTCGGTGGATTGACCATCAATGGCTAGGATGCGATCGCCCGGTTTGATGCCCGCTTTAATCGCAGGAGAATTCTTGATCGGTTCAACAACAATAATGGCTTGAGTGGCTTCGTCCAGTTTCAGGCGCATTCCCACTCCGGAAAGTTCACCCGAGGTTTGATTTGTGAGCTGCTCATACTGCTTTGGATCCATAAAACGAGTGTAAGGGTCGTTTAACAGATCCAATGCCTTCCGCAAGGCAGAATAGGCTTGCTCCTGAGACGTATACTCTTGGCTGAGTAGGTCTTCCCGAATAGCTTGCCAATTTTGTTTATTGAACGTTGAATCAACGTATTCTCGGTAAACAATCTGCCAAGCTTCATCAATCAGAGCCTTGGGGCTGTTTTGCAACGCCGCATTCACAGGGTTATGACTAATCCCTGGAATAACCAAAGTAGAAACTGCCGCGATCGCCCCTCCTAGAAGGGCTGTCTGGAATCGAGAAAAGAGTTGTGCGTCGTGGTTCATTGAGTAGTCCTCGTTACTCCATTCCCAACTTGATTGAAATAACTGTAGCCCTTCGTCCTAGCATGAGGTAAAACACTTCTGAATGTAGCATATCCTACACCCCTCAATGCCCTACCTGATGTAGAGATTAGTTGCTACAGTCAGACCCGTTGGGAATAACAGCCTGATTCAATTTTGTACCGATAAATAGCCTGTCAAACAGTATGTTCAGAAACACTTCAAGTCCAAGAGACAATTTTTTCTCAACCAATCAGAGAAATCTGCAACCCAAAATACAGATTCCTTCTAACTCCTGGTTAGATGGAATCGGATGCAGACTAACTTGCTCTCCTCAAATAGACCCCTGAAAGAAACCTAGTTGAGCCTTAAAGTAATCTTCACTTCTACCAGTGTAACTAGACTTTTCTAAGATGAATAAAGTTGCTATGTTAACATTCTTAAAAATTTCTCTTAAAATTTCCTGAACAATAGGTGTGAATCTTACAACAAACGCTTTTCCTTGGGTCAAATGGCGGGGCTTAGTACCCCTAGGAATCTTTCTGGCAGCCATTTTGGGGGTGATTACTGTGCAACTTTATGCCCCCGGAGGATTCAAGATTCAACGGGCACAGACGATCTCAAGCCCACAATCCCTCGCTGCTGCTCAAACCGCAGACCAACAACAGGCGGTTCAGCTCCAATTGCTCAAAACCCTCCCGCACTTTGGGTTTGAGAACTTGCTGGCAGATTGGACATTTCTGAACTTTCTCCAATACTTTGGAGATGAGGCCCTGCGGGAGAAATTGGGCTACCAACTCAATGACGACTACTTTGATGTGATCACGGCCCTTGACCCTCGCTGGGTGGAAATTTATATTTTCCTCTCTACCTCTGTGTCCTTTTACCAGGGGCAGCCCGAAACTGCTGTCAAATTCATGGAGCGGGGAACGAATGCCCTCTCTCCAGGTCGCCCGCCGGAGGCATGGCTTGTCTGGCGAATTAAGGCCATTGACCAACTGTTGCTCGTCGGGGATACGGCAGGAGCAGTTCACTCCCTGGAAATGGCGGCAAACTGGGCAGAGAATACCCGTTACAAAGACTTTGCACCTCAATTTCGGCAGGCCGCCCAAACCCTGAAAGACAATCCAGACAATCTCTTGATACGAATGAATGCCTGGTTGTCCGTCTACTCGCAAAGCACAGACAAACGAGTTCAAGCCCGGGCGATGCGAGAGCTGATTGACTTAGGAGTCAAGTCCCAGGTCGATGCAGAGGGAAACGTAAAATTCATCTTGCCTGCCGATCCCCAGTAACTTAATCTTACAAAGTGTTGACATCGTGAGTCACGTCGTTCAAGCGCAGGGGACGCAATGGGAAGATATATCGAGTGTATTGCCAAAGAACAGTGGGAAATTGTTTGGAAGTATGGCTTTGAACCCCAAAACTCTGAAATGCATCGCATTCCTCAAGAGTTGGGTCTAGGTCAATATCGATGGGTGGGAGCCGTGTGTGAAGAAAAACAAGAAGTAGAAGAACTGGCTGCTTTGGGGATGACAGAGTTTTGGCCCATGGAATTCTACGAAGACGGGCAATTGACAGTTTCTTACGTCTTTTACATCGATCAGATAGAGAAAGCCATTGGGGATGAATTGCGACTCACCCGTCTTGATTTTGCACCATTGGGACAACAGTTGGAGGGTTTAAAACAGCAGAGGAACTATGAACCCTTCGTGCTTATGGTTGAAGCCCTGTGGAACTTTATGAATGCCCATCCCAACCAGGAAGAGTTCTTCTTTGAAGGTGAGTTTTAACAATTGGCCTTGAATCAGTCAACTGGGAGAATGTTGTACCAACCAGCGATGCAAGCCCACCATCACAAATGCTAACGGCAGCATCAGCACAGGGATAATCTCTAACCCTGCCCAACTTGCCAACCAACCCAACCCCGTTGGTACGACCGCTGCCCCAAAACTCCCTGCACTGGTTGCAAAGCTGACAGCAGCAGGAACCAACGCACTGGGGACTCGTTTTGGAATTAACCAGATCGTCGTGGGAAAGATCGGCGCTAAAGCAAAGCCGATCAGCGGCAGGCTGATCCAAAGGTTCGGTAGTCGCCACCAAGCAACTAGGCCAATCATCAGCAGACACAGGGACAAACTAATTGTACGAATTGCGCCGAGTCGCCCTAAAAAATAGCTGAGGCTAAAACGGCCTACAGTTAGCCCTAGCCAGTAGGCACTAACACTGTATCCGGCCAAGAGTTCAGGCATATTGCGGGCAACGGACTGCACAGTATAGGCCCAGTTTCCAATGGCTGCTTCCACGCCGACATAGACTAACAACAGCAAACCCGTCAGGAGAATTGCAGGAGTCCTGAGGGATTGCTGCAAGTTTTCAAAGGCGTTGGTCTGAGATAAAGTCCCCCGGACAGTCATCGGTGGATAGCGGCAGAGAATTACGCCCAACAGACCTACAATCAACAGACTAACAATCCCAGCCAAAACCAGATAGACCTGTCGCCAGTTCATCCCTATCCCTAACAAAGTGGTTGCGATCGCTGGGCCTAAAAGAGCACCAACACCATAAAATCCATGGAGCCAGCCAATCAAATCAGCACTGCGCCCAGCCTGTACAATATAAGTATTAATACCTGCATCGATCAGGCCAATTCCCAATCCCAGCAAGGTTCCAGCGGCAACCATCAGCAACCAGTTCGGAGCTAAGGCATAGATCACTAAGGCCATCGTCAGGGCGATCGCCGCAAGCAATAGCATTCGTGCTAATCCCAGTTGGCTACTCACCAGACTACTGCTAGATGCCGCTAGGATATAGCCACTAATTTGACTCAGAAACAGAAAGGTAACGGTTGCAGGGGTGAGTTGATAGGTAGACAGGATGGAGGGGAGCAGAACACCCAATCCAGCCTCGGCAATGGCAATGGCAATGAAGGCATAAAAAGCGATCGCCACCCCGATCCATAGGGGCGGTGAATTGCGTTGATTGTGGGTCATACTTCAGTTTGGTCTCTTGACCCCATCCATTGTCGAGTTCCAAAAAACTGGCAAGAGTGGGAAGCAACGGCAGCAGCGGAGTTCAGGGCTGGAACAAAGGGTTGCTGCAAAATCTCGTGACAAAATGCCCCATGAAAAATATCCCCCGCCCCCAAACTATCTAAACAGTGAATCGGCGGAATCGTTAAAGATCCGGGCTTGCCTTGATCCAGGAATTGAATCGGAGATTCCCCCTGAGTGATCGCAATAAACGGAATTTTAAACTGGTTCAGATAGGCAAAGACTTCTGCTTGAGTCTGACAGTGGGGCGGATAGAAATTTGCCGAACAAATCGCGTAATCTACCCAAGGCAAGAGAGCCTCCAAGCCGAGCTTCCAACTGCCCCCGTCCAAAACCACTGGAATATTCTGCCGTCGTGCCTGTTGAGCAATAACTTCACTCACCGCCATCTGATGACCATCCATCAAAACCACTTGAACATCTTGAAGCGCCTGTTCTGGAATAGCTTGAGGAGATGCTTGAGATTTGATCGCATTGATCGAAACAACAGTGCGATCGCCCGTACCTTGAGAGACAATAATGGAAGAAACCGGGGGCGGTTCAGGACGGTCAGGATCAAGATCGAGTACTGTAACGTTCTGCTGTTGCAAATCCGCGTGAATCAGTTGGGTAATCGGATGAATACCAACAACCCCCCACAGCAACGCCCAATTTCCCAAATAGCTAAAGGTCACGGCAGCATTGGTTGCTGGGCCACCAGCAGCTACAGTATAGTCAGAGGCAACGATCTTCTGATTCCGGTTTGGATATTCTGCTACACCGTAGATGAAATCCAGGGTTACTAATCCCACGAACAACCCCTGGTTTCTCTGTTGATCTTGGTCAGTCATGTAAGTTTAAGGTTGATAGATGAACCCTGAATCCGGAACCCTCTACGTTGTGGGGACTCCCATTGGTAATCTTGATGATATGACGTTCCGGGCTGTGAACATCCTGCGGTTAGTGGATTTGATTGCTGCCGAGGATACTCGCCACACGGGCAAGTTGCTCCATCACTTTCAGATTCAAACCCCCCAACTCAGCTACTATACCCATAACCAACACCGTCGGATTCCAGAATTACTGGAACGATTGCACCAGGGAACCTCAATTGCCCTCGTAACCGATGCTGGAATGCCAGGAATCTCAGATCCAGGCAGTGAACTGGTGCAAGCCTGTGTCATGGCCCAAATTCCTGTGATCCCCATTCCTGGCAGCAGCGCCAGTCTCACCGCCTTAAGTGCGTCGGGATTGGCAACCGAGCGGTTTACCTTTGAAGGATTTCTCCCGGTCAAGGGCAAGGAACGTCAGCAACAGCTTGAAGAACTGCGATCGCAGGTTCGCACGATGATTCTTTATGAAGCCCCTCACCGGGTTCAAAAAACGTTGCAGGATTTACTCCAGGTTCTCAATCCTGAACGTTCAATTGTAGTGGCCAGGGAATTAACAAAGCTTCATGAAGAGTTTTGGCGGGGAACGCTGGCTGAGGCGATCGCCTATTACAGTCAGCAGGAACCGAGGGGAGAATTCACCCTAGTGATTGCCGGAGCTGAACCCATTCCTGTGGAATTTTCAGAAGCCATGGTGCGGACTGAATTGCAGGAGTTGTTGCAACAAGGATTGTCTCGCTCCCAAGCCAGCCGTCAATTGGCTCAACTTACCGCCTTGTCTCGACGACAAATTTACCAGATTGCCCTGACCCTGTCCGCAGAGGATTGACCTTCAGAACCAGAACCTTCAGAACCAGAACCTTCAGAACCAGAACCTTCAGAACCAGAGCAAATAGCACTTTCAAAGTACTTTTATGGTGCTTTCTGAGCGGAAACGCCCAGCGAAGCAAATTCCCAATCAGGCCGAAGATCCTTGGCCCCTCGCAGGTAAGGGTGATGCACTGGAGTCTGATCGACAGGCAGATTGACATGGGCGAGAAACCGAATACATCGCTCCAGACTGCCTTTGACATACATTTGCTGCACGTCCAATAGGGGAACATTGTTCCAGTAGGGACGCTCACGGGCGATCGCCGCTGGAAAAGTCGCATCCAAATCACGGGTCACAGAAAACGTTACACTGATAATTTGTTCAGGATGAAGATGATTGCAAGTTTCCAGTTCTTCCAGTAACTCCAACACTGCCTCTCGCATGGCTTCAGTGGAATTTTCAGTCACAGTGGTTGCCCCACGAATTGCCTGAACTCGCCAGTCTACAAAGTCTTCTCCCATTTGCCAAGCCCTTAAATCCCATGAGTGAGTCAATCCCATGAGTTCGCTATCGCGTCCTCACCCTACAAGTTTACTCCAACCCTTTCGTTCCAGAGCCGACTTGAAATTACGGTCTGTAAAGCCACAATGGCAAACCACTGGTTGAAAGCTCAAACTCTATCCAGCTTCTGGCATTCTCCAGTCCAGATGTCCCTAAGCTATTGTTTAAAACGCGGCTGAGGAATGGCTTGGGTTTCTCCAAGGTGTCGCACACCACTTTCTCGGGGTCAAGCTTGGCTAATTCTGCTGCCCAGCGCCGAGCATCTTCTTCTGTGCCCAAGCGGTCAATCACCCCTAATTCTAAAGCCTGTTCTCCGGTGAAAATCCTACCATCTGCAAAGGTACGAACAGTGTCCTCGTTTAAGTTGCGAGAGGTTGCAACTGTAGAAACAAACTGCTGATAGCTGGTATCGATGAGTTCTTGCAAAATATGTTTTTCTGGGTCAGTCAACTCCCGGTCAAAGGCGAGAATATCTTTGTAGGGGCCGGACTTAATCACTTTGAAAGAAACACCAACCTTCTCAAGTAGCCGTTCTAGATTGTTTCCTCGCAGGATCACGCCAATACTGCCCGTAATTGTACCGGGATTGGCAACAATGTGTTCGGCTCCCATGCCAATATAAACTCCCCCAGACGCTGAAATATTGCCGAAGCTAGCAACAATCTTTGTCTTTTCCCGCAATTTCTGGAGCGCACTATAAATTTCTTGGGAATCCCCCACGGTTCCCCCAGGGCTATCAATCCGCAACAGTAGGGCTGGGTATTTGCGTTCTTCAACGGTCTTTAGTCCTTCTAGGACTCGCTTTCGGGTTTCGCTAGCAATCACACCTGTAATTTCAATCCGAGCAATCTGTTTCCGGTATCGCGGTTTGAATGGCCAAATCATAAGTGAATCAAATGGTTTTGAACGTTAGCTGGCTAAAATCTTAACTTTTTTAACCTATTCTTTAAGTTTATCGCAATATTCATGGGGTCATGGAGCCTCCGGGAATGTGGAGGATCGCCTTACGCCTTAATTCTGAACGTTCAGCACTTCCGAAAGAATCCTTCAACTTGAGCGCAGTGTAGTCGAAGGACTAGTCAAGAACTATTGTAATCTCACCATTCACAACTTTATCGGCCTGCTGAAATCAAACAATTTCTGTAGCTAATTGTATCGTTAAATCTGAGAAGCAAAATTTACATTATTTCACATTATTTCACGTTATGCTGCTTAGCAAAGACCGGCTTAGATGAACTGCTTGAGACGCACTCTTACTGCTCTGTGAATCAGATTTTATCGGTAAATTCTTGGTCAGAAATTCTAGGTTCAGTCTTAGGAACTGCGTTGGTGCTGAAAGACGGCATAGGTATCAAATAGAGCCCCCACAAGGCTGAATGTTAACCCAATGATGATCGTTCCCAACCAAGGCTGTCCGCTCCCAAAAACAGTCAAAAACTCCAGAATCTGATGGCTACAAAACTGCCCGACTGTTTCTAAGGTTGGTAAGTGCGCCACTAGAATAAAGCTCGCCAATCCACCGTGAATCAGAAGAACTGGAGCCAAGAAGCTCAGCAGCATCGTCAGTAGTAAAGAGCGAAGAAAGCCAAGGAAATGGTTCATAAAATAAATCCTTAAGTGAATCCTTAAGTCTGCCCATGCCAAGTCAGTAAACCTGAGTCATCGATCTTTAAGATAGAAGCGATCGCCCACTTTGTACCCAACCTACAGAAATCTTAAATTTATAGTCAAGAATCTTGTTTAAGATTTGTACATAGCTGTTATTTTTCTTTGTTATTTCTCAGCTAACGTGATTCCCTTGAGCAAGACAACAACTTCTTCTAGTTTTGGACTCTGGACACAGCGGTTTACTGCAGCCGTCTTTTTGGGTGGACAAGTGATGATTCATGTCCTGAGGGGTAAGTTTAACCGTCGCAATACCCTAGAACAGATGGTGGTCGTTGGCCCTCAATCTCTTCTGATTGCGCTATTAACGGCAGGGTTTGTCGGTATGGTGTTCACGATTCAGGTGGCCCGAGAATTTATTAATCTTGGAGCAGGCAACTTTGTGGGAGGGGTATTGGCTTTATCATTGGCCCGAGAACTCAGTCCAGTGTTAACGGCTGTTATTGTTGCTGGACGGGTTTGTTCGGCATTTGCAGCGGAATTGGGAACAATGCAGGTTACAGAGCAGATTGATGCACTGTATGTGCTACGCACAGATCCAGTCGATTACTTAGTCATTCCCCGAGTGATTGCCTGCTGTCTAATGCTTCCATTACTGTCAATTATTTGTTTGATTGTGGGGATTGCCGGAGGACTTGTCATTTCCAATCGACTGTACAATATTCCCGCAACTATTTTTCTAGATTCTGTCCGTAATTTTCTTACCGTTTGGGATTTGATCAGTGCTGAGATCAAGTCTTTTATTTTTGGCGCAGTGATTGCAGTCGTCGGCACAAGTTGGGGGTTGACCACAACCGGAGGAGCCAAGGGTGTCGGAGAATCAACAACCACCGCCGTTGTCACCGCGTTACTCTCTATTTTTATCCTGGACTTTTTCTTGTCTTGGATCATGTTTCAGGGAACGAGCAGTGCTTTAAAAGGAATTTAGTGAAGTGAATGACAGAGTCTTCAATCCTCTGGGATAGTCGTCCTGCCTATCCTGTCAAGTGGTTGTCCAAGGCATAGGCTAATCTAATCCACTAATCCACGGCTGAAATTGGATATTTTCGAGTTCGATTGGTTTCGAGTTCCTGCTCAATGGCTTTTTGATATGTACTGACAAAATGATTTGGGCCAAAGTCTTGGGTTTGAGTCAGAAATGCCCACTCTTGACCGAGGTGAGTATATGCTAACTGTCGAATTGTTGGGAGGGGTAGCAGCGGAAATGCATCTCCTAGATTGGCAACCCGATAGCTATTCGGGACAAGTCGGCTATGGGCTGCTACAAAGGCTGGATCGCCAACCCGAGGGCTAGCATAGGTATACAACTGCACCTGATTCTTCAACCCAGGAACTCGAATGGCAATATCCATTGCAGCTAGAGTGGCAAGAGCGGCTCCTAAGCTATGACCAGAAATGTAGCAAGGAACACTAGGACTCAGGCGTTTAGCAGCTTCAATCACAAGTTCGGCAATTTTGCTGTAGAGGTTGGCAAAGCCTTCATGCACTTTGCCAGAAAACTCGAATGAATGTTTGTCATTGCTTGAAAACGAGAAGTTCAACCATCAAAACAGTCACCAAAAGCAGATTTGAAAATGGATTGAGTCCCAAAATGGCAGCGAATAGGGCGTAATCTACTACTAAATTCCGAGTTTTATGATAGCAGCGAGCAATGTTCAAGGGCTGCTGGGGAGGAAGTTGATCCATAAAACAATAGATAGACGGCAATGCCAAATCATCGTCAAGATCGTGAACGTGGGGTAGGGATTTCGCCCGCGCCGACAAAATGCTGATCACACATCTTTCAATCTCATAATCTCACAAATCATGACTGACTGATATAGGCCCATCAGCAGGATGACAAGGCCAGCAGAGAGTATGACTCATCACTAGCAGCAACAAAGAACTCCCCAAGAAACCTAGGGAGTTCTAACATTTATCTATTGCTTACCAAGTTAGAAAGAAACTGGGCAAGCTCTTCCAAAAAAAACTACATCAAGCCAATTTGGTGAAGAATGCCTTGACCAGTCAAAAACTCAGTAGCAACACCAATTACAAACCCAAGCATTGCCAAGCGACCATTCCAAGTCTCGGCAAAATCAGTAAACCCAAACTTAGTATCTTTAGTTTCCATGATTGCGTACTCCTGTATTGTTCGATATTTGATCCAACTACACAAAATTTAACACAATAGTCATAATTTTTGCAACATCTCGTAACATTTTCTTGACGACTGCTCTTGATAACTGCTGCTTGAGATGGAAGAAACTTGTACAAATTAGGCTTATTCAGCAAAAACTTAGGGGCATTGCACGCAACACCCCTACAAATTGCGGTTTAGGTTAAGAGGAATTTTGGGCAAAGGCAGTTACATCATACCCATACCGCCCATACCGCCCATGCCACCCATGCCACCCATGCCGCCCATACCGCCCATGCCACCCATGCCATCCATATCTGGCATCGGAGCTTTCTTCTCAGGCTTCTCAACGACTAAGGCTTCAGTCGTCAGCACCATACCTGCGATAGACCCTGCATTTTGCAATCCAGAGCGGACTACTTTTGCTGGATCAACAATCCCAGCGGCAATCATGTCTTCATAGATTCCGGTGAGAGCGTTATAACCAATGTTGAACTCGGTGTTCCGGACTTTTTCAACGACTACAGAGCCCTCTGCTCCGGCATTATCCGCGATCTGACGCAAAGGAGCTTCGAGAGCTTTAGCAACGATGTTGGCTCCAATTTGTTCTTCAGCATCTAGGTGCTGCTTGAACTCCTCAATCTTTTTCGCCAAGTGAATCAAGGTTGTGCCACCACCCGGAACAATCCCTTCATCAACAGCGGCTTTAGTGGCATTGAGGGCATCTTCAATCCGGAGCTTGCGGGACTTTAGCTCTGTTTCCGTAGGTGCGCCGACTTTAATCACCGCAACGCCTCCGGCCAGTTTGGCAATGCGTTCTTGGAGTTTTTCCCGGTCGTAGTCAGAATCGGTTTCCTCTAGTTGTCGCCGCAGTTGAGCAACCCGTGTTTCCACTTCAGCTTTATGGTCAGTCCCGGCCACGATGGTGGTATTGTCTTTTTCAATCGTGATCTTGTCTGCTGTTCCTAGCATTTCCAGGGAAACTCCATCCAAGCTCAAGCCAATTTCCTCGGAAATCAGTTGACCTCCAGTCAGGATAGCAATATCTTGCAGCATGGCCTTGCGGCGATCGCCAAATCCAGGCGCTTTAATGGCTGCGGCATTGAGCACGCCCCTAGCTTTATTCACCACCAAAGTGGCTAAAGCTTCTCCATCCACATCTTCAGCAATAATCAAGAGGGGTTGACCGGCGCGGGCAATTTTCTCTAGGACAGACACCAAATCTTGAATACTGCTAATTTTTTTGTCTGTAATCAGAACCTTGGCATTGTCATAGGCCACCACCATCCGATCATTGTCGGTAATGAAGTAGGGAGAAATGTAACCGCGATCAATCTGCATCCCTTCTACAACATCAAGCTCAGTCGAAAGGGATTTAGATTCTTCTACGGTAATCACCCCGTCTTTGGTGACTTTTGCCATAGCTTCGGAGATCATTTGGCCGATTTCTTCATCGTTCCCAGCAGAAATCGTTGCAACCTGGGCGATCGCAGTTCCCTCTACAGGTTTGGCAATGGCCTCAATTTCTTGTACCAGTAGATTAATCGTCTTTTCAATTCCTCGACGCAGAGCAACTGGATTAGCGCCTGCGGCAACATTCTTGAGACCTTCCTGAACCATTGCCTGGGTCAAGATTGCCGCTGTTGTGGTTCCATCTCCTGCAATATCGTTCGTTTTGGACGTAACTTCTTGGATTAGTCTGGCCCCTGTGTTCTCCAAAGGGTTCGATAACTCAATTTCTTTGATGACGGTGAGTCCATCATTGACAATGCTGGGCGCACCAAATTTTTTCTCCAACAGTACGTTTCGTCCCTTCGGCCCGAGAGTGACACGAACAGCATCAACAGTGGCGTTGATTCCCCTCTCTAAGGCTCGCCGTGACTCTTCATTAAACGCAACGATTTTAGCCATACGATTATCACTAGCTCATTCAATTTGTCAATTTAGCACTCTTAGGTTCAGAGTGCTAATTCGTAGAAACCGTACCCCGTTCGAATGGACTGACTGAAGCGGTTACTGAGTAAGGGTAGAAGTTTAGGATGGATTTGTTAAGATAGTTTAAGAATCCTCCCTGTCAGTGAGTAGAGACCCCAACGAATGGCTAAGAAAGTTGAACTCGATAGCCCAACCATTGATCGCATTGTTGAGATGGCTTGGGAAGATCGCACCCCGTTTGAAGCGATTGAACTTCAATTTAATCTCAAGGAGAAAGACGTAATTGCCCTCATGCGTCAAGAGATGAAGCCTTCCAGTTTTCAGATGTGGCGCAAGCGGGTAACAAGGCGCTCCACCAAGCACCTGCTGAAACGCGGCTTTATTGAAGGTCGGTTTCGGTCAAGCAATCAGAACTAGTGACGGGTTAAGTGACAGGTTAATTGACGGGTTAAGTGACAGGTTGATTTTCTCATCGAACCGCAACGCCGTTACTGGGCGTTTCACTATCCGGTCATTCCCGACACCGCAAGAAGTCGTGTCCTCGCCACCTGTTTAGGTTGTTTAGCAGTCTCGAATCGACCCAGGATTGAGTCTGTATCAACGTCTCACGCCCAGCCAGTAAAGTCCCAATACCCCGAGCCCAACCAATAAATTGGGTTCTGGAACGGAAGGCCCATCTGGCTGTTGAGGAACGATAGACAACTTTGCATACAGAAGCGCACTGACGGTTGCTTCCTCTGGCAGAATAAACTGACTCAAGATTGTATTGCCTGCATCACTGGAGAACCCAGCCAGTTCCAGGGTGTATTCGATGCCATCAAAGTTGAAGGTGTTGGTGGTTGAGCCATCGGTGACAAAACTGAGTTGATCGGCATCCAGGACTGGATCGCCTTGGTTCACTGTTTGCAGCAGACTGAACTGATAATTAAAAGTATCCGTCGCCGTCAAGGGCGTGGAAAAAGATAGCACGATCGCCAACGGAAAGTTACTCGCGTTTAGGTTATGGCTCCCGGAAAATACTTCGCCATTGCGGTACTCTAGCTGACCCAAGGGAAAAAGCTGATCAATTTCGGCGGTAAAGTTAGAACTGTCATACTGTAAATAGTTTTCAAATGAACCTGGAGTAGGATCTCCCCAGGTAATCCGGTTGTTTGTTCCAGCATTTTCACTGGATAAAACAGCACCAAATGTTCCTGCAGGAAGTTGCAATGATCCTGAAGAATTACCGACAAAAGTAGTCGCAGTTGCTGGATTGCCTGACCCCAGAACAGTAGAAGCTGCAACAACCCAGAGAAGATCTCTGACCTTAAAACTTCTGATCTTAAAATTTTTATGCTTAGATCGAACCCACATAAACAGACTTTCAGTGGCTGATTTGTGTTTAAAGTATAACATCGGCTTTCAACTGATATTTTACCATTGGCCTAACCTTTTTGAACTGAACTTAAACATCTGAATCCCATTCAAATCCAGCAAAATCTGTTAGCCAGTCAAGATGGCGAGAATAGTAAAAGTACTTAAGTACAGGGGTACAGTTTTCTCTCACAGTTGGTTTTGTCTATTAGCTTAACCTTTGAGCAAAAGGAATTGACCATGATTATTTCTAACGAGCAGATGAATAGGACATGGCTGAAAAATATTAGCTTGGCGATCGCCACCCTACTTCTTGTGATTGGATTGACCCATGCTCTTGTCCTTAGCCAGCAACCGATCACCATTAGATTTTTGCTTCAAGCTGGAGAGGCAGTACAGTTAGCAACCATTGCCGAAGATTTTAATCTCAAACATCCCAATATCATCCTTGAAATTGTCAAAGGCCCGCATAATACCAACTTAATTGAGGATCTCTATACTTCCGCATTTCTATTAGGAGATTCTCCCTATGACTTGGTCTATATAGATATCGTCTGGGTGCAAAAATTTGCAGCCGCAGGTTGGTTAGAGGATCTATCCCCCCGTTTAAAGCAATCAGATTTAACTCCATACTTAGAGGCTGCAATTCAAGGTGGAAAATATCAGGGGAAACTCTATCGAATGCCGTTGAGAACGGATGGAGGAATGCTATATTATCGTACAGATTTTTTAGAAAAAATTGGAGCTAGTCCCCCTGCAACTTTTCAAGATTTAATTCAGATTTCTCAACAATTACAGCAGGAAAATATTGCGAAGTGGGGCTATGTTTGGCAAGGAAAACAATATGAAGGACTTGCAGCCATGTTCACCGAAATTTTGCAGGGATACGGTGGATTCTGGATTAATCCTAACACCAAAGCGGTTGGATTAGATGCTCCAGAAGCGATCGCTGCCGTCCAATTTCTACAAAAAACTATTGAACTAGGGATTTCACCAGCGGATGTGACCACTTATTCAGAAGAAGAAACTCGCCTGCTATTTGAAAATGGGGAGACCGCTTTTCTGAGAAATTGGCCCTATGTTGTACCCCTTGCCAGTCAGTCTGAAATTGCTGGACAATTTGCCATTAAGCCAATGGTTCATGCCCTTGGGTTAGAAAGTGGAGCTTGTTTAGGAGGATGGGGTTTTGGCATCTCGTCTAGCTCCAAATACAAAGACGCAGCTTGGACAGTGATTCAATATTTCAATCAACCCAGTATTCAACGAGAGTATTTTTTGAAAACAGGGTATGTTCCAGCTCAAACTTGGCTGTTTACTGATCCTAAACTGGTGAGCAAATATCCTCACTATCCCGATCTCTTAAAAGTAGTTGAAACTGCTGTTTTACGCCCTCCTATCGCTCAATATGCCCAGGCTTCTGATATTTTACAACGTTATTTGAGTGCTGCTCTTACCGGGGTAAAGTCTCCGGAAATTGCTATGAAACTTGCGGCTCAAGAAACTCGTTCTTTGCTGGGTGGAGAACTCCGAAAACGGGATTGGGAACGATAAGAAATTAAGGCTACAACATTAAGACTATAGCAACTCTAAATGATCATGAAACTGACCACGATTAAACAGCAAGAAAAACGAGTTGGGTGGTTCCTGATTACTCCCGCTTTATTACTGTTAGCTTTGGTATTTGTTTATCCAATTGGACGGGCATTTTGGCTTAGTTTATTGACTAAAAATCTAGGAACCAACCTTCATCCTATGTTTTCTGGTCTCAGCAATTATTCCCGGTTGCTGGGAGATGGTCGCTTCTGGCAAAGTTTGTGGAATACTTCTGTCTTCACGGGAATTTCGATTCCCTTAGAACTGGTTTTAGGGATGGCGATCGCGCTAATTCTCCAGCAAAGTTTTCGAGGTCGCGGCTTGGTCAGAACTGCCGTATTAATTCCTTGGGCCTTGCCAACAGCAGTGATGGGATTAGCTTGGGCCTGGATTTTTAACGGTCAATATGGAGTCGTGAATGACCTGCTTCAACGGTTCGGTTTAATTACAACCAATATCACTTGGCTAGGGGAACCCACTCGGGCAATGTTTGCCTTAATTGTGGCAGAAGTTTGGAAAACAACTCCTTTTATTGCCATTATTTTACTGGCTGGACTACAATCAATTCCTCAAGATTTGTATGAAGCTTATGCCATTGATGGAGCAACGTCTTGGCAGAGCTTTCAGAAGATTACTTTGCCTTTACTCGCGCCACAAATTATGATTGTTTTATTGTTTCGATTTTCCCAAGCTTTTGGAGTTTTTGATCTGGTTCAAGTGATGACAGGAGGAGGCCCTGCTGGAGCAACAGAAACCATCTCAATTTACATCTACGCCACTATTCGACGCTATCTAGATTTTGGTTATGGAGCATCCTTGGTGGTTGTGACTTTTTTATTGTTAGTTACGGTCGTTGCGATCGCGACATTTTTGTTCTCAAACAGTCAATTTAATCGGATTGGAGAGTCATAACGAATGACAGCACCTGAAGATCTACCTGCAAATTCATCTGCATCAAACCGAAAGGTATTTGTTCATCTCCAGCAAATCTTGCTGGGGTTTGGGGTTGGATTAATCCTTGTTTTCTGCTTGGCTCCTGTATTGTGGCAAGTGTTGACTTCTTTGAAAATCAATGCTGCGATCTCGTCAATTCCTAGTGTTTATTGGCCTAGTCCCAGCCAACTTACGTTAAAACACTATGGGGCTTTAGGTGCTCCGTTTATCCGCTATGTGTTTAATAGTACGATTGTTGCTTTAGTCTCTACTGGGCTTTGCCTCACCATCGGGGCTCCTGCTGCCTATGCTTTGGCTCGGTTGAAGCTGCCTGGAGAAACTGTGATTTTAAGCTTTATTTTAGTCGTTAGTTTATTTCCTTATGTTCTATTGTTTTTGGGGCTACTAGAAGTAATTAAAGCAGTTGGCTTAGGGAATAATTATCTGGCTCTAATTATTCCCTATACCGCCATTAATTTGCCGTTGACAATTTTAGTTTTACGGAGCTTTTTTCAGCAGTTGCCGAAGGATTTAGAAGACTCTGCCAAGATTGATGGCTATAATATGGTCTCCATGCTATTGAATATCGTGCTGCCAATGACTGTTCCTGTCCTGGTAACGACTGGGATTTTGACCTTTATTTTTGCCTGGAATGAATTTATTTTTGCCTTGACCTTTATTACCCGAGAAGCGCTTTATACTATTCCTGTCGCTGTGGCTCAGCTCGGGGGGTCATCCGTTTATGAAATTCCCTATGGGCCGATTGCTGCTGCAACAGTTGTAGGAACTTTACCACTCGTTCTTCTGGTACTATTTTTTCAGCGACGCATTGTTCAGGGAATCACAGCGGGAGCCGTTAAAGGTTAGGGGGTATCCAGCGTGAACTTGAACACCCAGAAGTCCTGTTGGAAAGGTCAATTATGGCTCAGCTTACCCTCAAAAATCTACGCAAACAGTTTGCTCACACGATTATTCCTGTCAAAGACATTAGCTTCATGGTGAACGACGGGGAATTTTTGACGTTACTGGGCCCCTCTGGTTGTGGCAAATCTACGTTGCTTAGACTGATTGCCGGTTTGGATCAACCAAGCCAGGGAACTGTAATGATTGGCGATCGCGACGTGACGGCTTTACCCCCTGGAAAACGCAATATTGCCATGGTCTTCCAGAGTTATGCCCTCTATCCCCACATGACGGTGGTTGAAAATATTGTGGCGGCCTTGAAACTTCGTAAAATTTCACCGGATGAAATTGAACGGCGGGTCAGGGATGTCACCCGTCGCCTGGAGTTAGACCATTTGCTCAACCGCAAGCCTGCTCAGCTTTCAGGGGGACAACGTCAGCGGGTTGCCCTAGCGCGATCGCTAGTGCGGAAACCAGATGTGTTTTTATTGGATGAACCCTTAAGTAATCTAGATGCCCTGCTGCGGGAACAGGTTCGGGCTGATCTCAAACAACTGTTTGAATCTCAACAAAGACCTGTTGTCTACGTCACCCATGACCAAACAGAAGCAATGACCCTTTCGAGCAAAATTGCTGTACTCTACGATGGCTATTTACAGCAACTGGCCTCTCCCCATGAAATTTATACCCGGCCTGCAAACCAATTCGTTGCTGGGTTCGTTGGCAGTCCTCGGATGAATTTATTAACGCTCGATTGTCAAGGAAACTATGCACTTTTGGGGGAGTACAAAGTTGTGCTACCCACCCTGAGCATCAGTCCTACAAAGATTGTCTTGGGAATTCGCCCTGAAGCGATCTGTTTGGGAGATAGGGAAGGCTCGCGCACCATTCAGGGTCAGGTTTTCCTAATTGAAGATCTGGGCAAGGAAAAGCTACTCAGTATTCACATCAACAACTCTGAACAAACCCTGCGAGCAACGGTTCCAAACAGTGCAACTTGGAGTGACCCAATCACCCTGTCACTCCCACGCAGGGAAATGCATTGGTTCAATGCAGAAACAGGAGAGCGTCTCGGAAAAGCTCCCTAAAGTAAGCCGATGAAATGCAGAGGGCCATTACCCGTGAACAGTTCCAATAGTAAAGCCATAATGCCGACCATTGCTAAACGACCATTCCAGACCTCAGCCGTTGTTGTCAAACCCCATTCCCAGCGCTCTTGAGGGTACAGTTTTACCTTCCTCTTACCTTCTGGAACCACCTCAGTAAACGTTACACTTGGGGCATCTAAAGCGTCTAGGACAATATCTGCAAGATTGTCAATAAAGGTAGGGTGGGTATTCAGGGCTGGAACCCGATGAAAGTGCTTAATCCCAGACTCTTCCGCCAATTCTCGATATTCCATATCGATTTCTTCTAGGGTTTCGATATGTTCGGAAACAAAGCTAACCGGCACAACCAGTAACTCTTCAACCCCTTGTTTGGCTAGCTCAGGAATGGCCTCTTCTGTGTAGGGCTTGAGCCACTCTACTGGGCCCACTCGACTTTGATAAGCCAGAGTATGAGGGTTAGGACGGTTCAGAGTCTGCATAATTAACTCCGTGCAGTGCTCAATCTCTCGCTGATAGGGATCACCCGCCTCGGTAACATAATTCAAGGGAACACCATGGGCGCTAAAGAAAACATGAACTTGATCAGGAGCTTCACAATGATCCAATTCCTGCTCAATCAGTTGGGTCATTGCGCGCAAATAGCCGGGACGATGATACCAGGAAGGAATGACCGTATAGTCAATCTGTTGGAGAGCCGGATCTTCCTCCCACAGACGATTTAGCAATCGAAAACTAGAACCACTGGTGCTAATAGAAAACTGAGGGTACAAAGGAAGAATCACAAGCCGATCGACTTTGTCTCGCTTAATCTTTGCCAGGGCTTCCTCTGTAAAAGGATGCCAGTACCGCATTCCTACATAAATTTGTGCCTCTTGGCCTCTCTCTTGTAAGCGCTTTTGCAAGGCGACAGCCTGTTCATCAGTGATCCGTCTTAGGGGCGAACCTCCCCCAATCGCCTTGTAATTTTCTTGGGACTTGTTGTAACGCAAGCTTGAAATTAACCATGCTAACGGCTTCTGCAACCAAGAAACGGGCAGACGAATGATCTCTGGGTCGGAGAACAGGTTATAAAGAAAGGGGCGGACATCTTCTATCTGTTCTGGCCCACCCAGATTCAGTAGTAAAACTCCAACTTGTCCCATAATGATCACAAATTTCTAAGCTTTAATAATCTTTACCTATTTTAATAATAATATCGTGTTCAACATCCAAAGTCGAGTGTTGAATCAATAAATATTTCGAAGTGACAACAATTCCTAGTCCTTCAAGCTAGCAGCCTGAGGAACTCTAGACATTGGTTCTCGCCTAGCTGCCTGTGGAGACGGTTTATCAGCAAAAGATCGAGCAGCGAACCGTTTGGAATTGCCTAAATCATCAGGATGTGATTTACGGGTAACACCGGAGTAGGCTGGCATGTTAAATTCTAGAACGACGTTTGACCCAACGGGCGATCGCCCCCAAACTCAAGAGCCCCATTCCTCCAGCTAGGGGATTCTGATCAATTCCTGTGATCCACTCTGGCATGTTTTCAGTGTAGTCAATCAGGTTTCCCACATTTACACTGTAGTAGCCCCAAATGAGTCCAGCATGTAGACCTATCGGAAAACTCAAATTTCCTGAATTACGGGTCAGTGAATTAGGATTTAGTGGATTAGGGTTGAATGGATTAAACGTTAGCAGCCTTGATTCTTGCTGGTCTTCAGGGCTCCAAACGATGTATTTCCCCCAGACAAAAATCAATCCAAGTAAGACCAACCCTGGAAATTCAGGCCAAGTTCGCTGAATTTCGGCGAACGGTTTAATAAAGTGCAATCCAGCATAGATTAAGCTGCTGATCCAGAGGGACATTTGAAATGAATAGTCGCGGCTTAACTCATTGAATAACCACCCTCGAAATAATAATTCCTCAGCAAATCCAAGGCCGAGAGCAACTAATAATCCCTCTCCCAAAATTCTCCAGAATTTTTCTGTGGGCATTTGCCAGATCAACCCACCCAAGATACTTGTTAAGCCAAAGAGCAAAAAAATACTAGAAACCCCAAACACCAGACCTCGAGAAAGACTTTTAAAGCTTTGACGATCAAATTTCAAGCCATAATAACGCAACAAGTTTGGCTGTTGATAGACGCGCTTTCCCCAGAATTGAATTAGCACAATAAATTCGGAATACAGCAATACCAACGTCAGAATACTGGTTAAATTTGGGTCTGGGTTCAATAGATAAATCGGAATTGCAAACGGCAGCCAAATCGCCAGTAGCACCAACACAAAAGTAGCCATCCGGACTGGAGTTGGATAGCTAATCACTTTAGACAAATAATCGAACATTTCTACTCGTCCGGTTCAATTGTGCTCGTTAACCCATGGTTATTCAGCGTTTCACAATAGAACTCGGCATGTTCCTGGGCACAGGTAATCACCAAAGCAAGACCGTTGGTGTGAGCTTCCATCATAATGCTGACGGCTTGAGGCTGGGTCAAACCTGGCACGGTTTGGATCAAGGTCTGAACTACATACTCCATCGTGTTAAAGTCATCGTTATGCAGCAACACACGGTAGAGGGGGGCGAGCTTTCGGACTGTTGAACGCTTCTCTAAAGTCTCGACAGACACGATTCTCTCTCCTTAGCTAAATCTATAGGTAGACAAAAAATTACTGAGTAACTCATATCTCTTAACATAGTCTTCTTAAGATGGTCTTCTTAACATAGTCTTCTTAGGATGGTCTTCTTAGGATGGTCTTCTTAACATAGTCTAGTAAAACATTCCTTGGGCGACAAGATTGAAAAAAATCCCTAATCGCTTTCCCCAAATATATCGGATTAACGCCATACTAGAAGAAGATCGAAACCGAGATATAGTAGTCCTCCAGGAGTTTCTCTGAAGTGTTCAAAGGCGATATGAAACGCAGAAGCAAGGCCGCAACAGCTCAGTCACCCATCAACTACGGAACCATTGCTGTGGTTGGAGGAGTGCTTATTCTTGGGATTGGGATTGGAATTGCCATCAGTTCTACAACAACTCTCAGTCCAGAGAACGTTGCCTCTAGAGAGTTTATTGACCGCAGTGCCCCCAGTGCTGAAACCTGTATTAAGTTTGGTGCAAGTGCAATGGTGACCGATCTACGAGTTTTTGTCACCCTCAACCCCTTCAATGTCTACGTGACTCAGCCTCAAATGCAACCGGGTTGCGTGATGCGCCGCAGCAACTGGATTATTCTGAAACAACGGGATTTAATTTCTTCAGATCAGGAACGAGATTGTAAGCAACGCATGAACACCTTTGCTTTTACCGGGGACTTAGAAGCCAAGCCCGAGGTGAATTGTGTCTACCAGAATAACGGTGCGGAGAACTTATTCTTGACTCAACCCGGAGCCGCCCCAGCGATTCAACGACCTGAGTCAAATAATTTCTAAGTCTCTAAGGATTTAAGCTTGTTAAGCATCAGCTTTTGCTTGAATGCGGGCATATTGCCCGCATGTGTCTTTCAAGCGCTATTGCTTATTAGTGCTCAAACGCTAACTTCTTAAACGCTGACTTAAACGCTGACTGAAGTAGGAGAGGGAGTGAGGGCTTCTACTAAGCTGCGTACAACAGCAACCATTGCAACTTCATTGTCTAAGCGGTTAATGGCTGAACCCACACCCACTCCGGCAGCCCCAGCAGCGATCGCCAAGGGTACGGTCACACTGGATAGACCCGACGCACACAGCACCGGAATAGCAACAGCGCGAGAAATTTCATAGGCTGCGGCCAAGGTTGGTGCAGCTTTCTCAATCAGCCCCAAGGTTCCAGGATTCACAGGGTTAGCGCTCATTCCCCCTTCAGTTTGAATAATATCTGCACCCGCGTCCACCAACTCAGTGGCTAACTGCACCTGTTGATCCAGGGTCAGAATATGGGGCACAGTCACCGAGAGCAGCACTTCTGGTAACAAGGCACGGGTCGCATGGGTTAGGTTTAGTACGTCTTCAGCCTCAAACCGCCGTCCTTGACTATAGAAAGCATCAAAGTTACCAATTTCAACTAAGTCGGCTCCGGCTGCTACACAGGCAACAAACTTTTGGGGTTCAACGGCAGACACACAAATCGGTAGGGAAGTTAGAGTACGAACCATGCTGACTAGGTGAGGATCGGCAGCAATATCTACAAACGTTGCGCCTCCCTGGGTTGCCGCTTTGACAATGGAGGCGACCCGTTGAGCATCAAAATTCATCAAGCCACTGATAACTTTCAGGGCTTTGCGTTGTTCAAATGCTTGCTGTAAGGTCAAGTTCATCATGGTTTAACTCGTCAATGAATGTGTTCAGGAATAGAGTTGGCTTCACAAGTAAGCTTTATTCTGACACAGTTCGGGGTTCCTACTGCTTCAGCTCAAAATTGTTGCGAAACCGCTGAGGCTGACGAAACTGATAAATCTCTTGAAACACTTGGGCCCAACTGTGCACTAGGGAGGCTAACAGGCGATCGCCTTTTTCCTGGGTTGCCACGGTCGCATCTCCCAAAACCCCACTCCGGCTCAAATCTTGCATCACCCACGCAAAGGGCAATTGACCCTCCGGACTCAATAAACTGCCGGGGGGCAAATTGGGGGGAAATTCACAAACAGCCCGTTCCAGGTGAACCTGATCAGGCAAAATTGACAACATCAAGCTGGTTTCGATCGCCCCAGCATGAATCCCCTGTTCGAGTTCTTCTGGCGTAAAGAGTTCTGATGCAATGTGGGGAACCCGCCAAACAAATAAAGGAAAGACGATAAAATCTTCAGACTGTTGGTGCAAGTCCCGTGCCACTAGGTCTAGGATTTGGGGCTGACCCCCATGGGCATTGAGTAGCACCAACTTCCGAAATCCAGCCCGGTAAACACTAGTCCCTAGGTCGATCAACACGCGATACAAGGTCTCTGTGGTCAGAGTCACAGTTCCTGGAAAGTGCCAATGTTCATTGGACTTGCCGTAGCAAAGCGTCGGGAGAGCATAGGCTGGAACTTCCGGATCGAGTCTGGCTAACGCTTTGCCTGCAACAGCCGTGGCAATGGCCGCATCAACAATTAACGGTAAATGGGGCCCATGCTGTTCAATTGCCCCAATCGGCTGAATAATCACAACATTTTCCCGATCAGACATTGCCTGAATCTCTGTCCAAGTCAAATAGGGAAAAAACCGTTCAGGGGGGATAAAATTATGCATCCAGCTATCGTCCTAACTTATTGGGAATTCCTTCACATCCCCCTGGAATCGTTGCTCTCGACTTGGAGCCACTCCACGCACAACAATAGTACCGACTTTCTTCAGACAGATGTTCTACCTGGGTAAAATCAGCATTCTCAACCACTGCCCCGGTATGTTCTCCGGTTCTAAAATTTGGGATTTGAGCGCGACTCCTCGGAGTTGCTGTTTCAGCCGTCCCGTAAAACAGGCGAGTTCCTTTGAGGTTGGCTTTGGTGAGAATGGTTTCGTAGAGAATGGTGCGGGACAAATTGGCCCGTACGAGATCGCAGTTATACAGGTTGGTTCGCACTAAATTGGTTTCGCTCAAATCCGTTCGGCGTAAGTCTGTATTAGATAGATCTGCTGCCGCCAACATTGCCCCAATGTCAATCACCCGAATGCCTTCTAGTCGATCTTCGGCGTAGCTGCCATTCCCATCTAAAATTGGACGGCCCAAATGGCGATCGCGCTTCAAGGGAGTAATCAACCGAGCCTGAGAGAGAAACCGGAGAATTTTTGCTTTCCCTTCAGCGTTTACACTCCGAATAATAGCCGCCGTTCGTCCCTCAGCAATCACCCGCTCTTGGGGCCAATCTTCGAGTAACCCCTGATCCCCTAGGGCCAGATCAGAGACCCCTTGAAAGTAGGCATCAATGGTTTGTTGCTGGGTGATGGTGTTTTGCTGAATGGTTAGATCTCTGGAGATGATGTACTGCCGCCACGCCACATAAACCGTTAAAATCGCAATCAAAATTTGCCCCAACGCACCGATCAGCTCTCCTAAGGCCCCAATCGCCTCCCAGTTCACCTCAATATTCCGCGTCTCAAGATTACGGCTGGTGCTACTGAGCATTAACAAGCCCACAATGCCACCCAACAACCCAACACTGGCAATAATAAGACCCCGCCATACCTCGGGAATCAAGGTTTGCCAGACTCTTCCCCAACTAGGCCAGATAATTCGCAGCGAGAACGTCACTGCCAGCATCGCACTGATAAATCCCAACCAAACGTTGTCAAGAGCCAACCCCAAAACCATCAGCGCGATCGCGCTCAGAGCGATAATAGATGCGGAGAAGTGACTGGGAATAGAAGAGTCTTTGTTCAAAAACTCCGTTGTCGGAGTTGGGGGCGGGGGCAAAATCCGATCCATTTCCTCTGACATCTCATAGTCGAGAATTTGAGACTTGGTAGCAGTTAAACCTGCTTGAGTGCCATTGAGACCCTCCCCTCTATTCTGGGAATTGGGTGAACTAGATGAATATGGATCAGGTTGATGTGTCATGGGTCACCCCTCAGTAATAGTTAAGGCTTGTTATCCTAAGATTAGAATCCCTCAGATGATTGTACCTAAACTCTTCTGCAGGTTGCCAGAGCAAGGATAGGTTTCAGGAAGCTACTTAGAATTGCAACTCAGGCGGATCAGCGTGCATTAGGTCAGTATTCAGAATCAGTATTCAGAATCAGTATTCAGAATCAATATCCAGGACGTATAGATTGGGCTCAGAGAAGAGCGCCAAGGGGCATTGACGATTATTTGTGAAAATTGCAGGAATTATCATGGGATCTCACGTTCATCTGTTAGTTAGAGCGCTAAATGCTCGCTTATCCCAACGGATTGCGCTTTGGATCTTTGCCAGTATTATCCTAGTTGAATTGATTATTTTGGTGCCCTCGGTCTACCGAAGAAAACAAGAGTTATTGGCAAACCTTGTGAGCATGTCCTCAGGAAAAATTGCTTGGATTATTGAGACTTATCCCCGTCAATCTGATAGAGAACTGCTGCAACAACTTAAAAATCTGAATCAACTCAATCCTAACGTTGTTGGAGGGGCGCTCTATCATCAACCCACAGGAGAACTCGTGGGTCAGTTTGGAGAACCTCCTGAATTATCACTGGAACAAGTGCTGAACAAGCAAGAAAAATATCTGAGAACACCCAAGGGCGATCGCTACGATGCAGGCTGCAGTATTCTACAGCGCAAAGGTCAATATGTTGTAATTATTCGGCATGATGCGTCTGAAATTTCCCAAGGGATTTATTTCTTTATCCTCCGTATTTCCGGATTGGTTCTGATTATTTCCCTGTTTGTTACAGGGGGCAGTCTGTTGGTTTTGGAGCGACTGATTATTACACCCATTTTGAACCTCAGATCAGACTTGATCAAAGCGGGTAATACCATCAGTCAAAATCAAACTCCCCCTCAGTTTTGCTCCGGAACAATTGACCGACACGATGAACTTGGGGATGTGATCACTGCGTTTATACAGATGTTTGATGACATCTATCAAGCCGTAACAGAACGAGAACAAGCAGAGTCGGCACTCCGGCTTGAAAAAGAAAAATCAGAACGACTTTTACTTAATATTCTACCTCAAACCATTGCTGATAAGCTAAAACAAGAACTGAGTTGTATCGCCGATGGCTTTGAACAGGCAACTATTTTATTTGCTGATATTCATGATTTTACTGGCTTAGCATCCTATCTTTCTCCCACTGAACTAGTTGACTTACTCAATGAAATTTTCTCATGTTTTGATCGGCTCGTGGATCATTATGGGTTAGAAAAAATTAAAACAATTGGAGATGCTTATATGGTGGCAGGTGGAATTCCAATTCCCTGCGAGAATCATGTTGAAGCGATCGCGGAAGTTGCCCTAGATATGCAGCAAGCTATGCAACAGTTTCACCGCGCTGATCATAAAGCATTCAATATTCGAATTGGAATTAACACGGGGCCTGTGGTTGCAGGAGTAATTGGCCTGAAAAAATTTACCTATGATCTATGGGGCGATGCCGTGAATGTTGCTAGTCGGATGGAGTCTCAAGGGGAAGTAGGCAAGATTCAAGTGAGTGAAACAACTTATCAACTTCTGAGAAATCAGTATAGATTTGAAAAACGGGGTCTGCTCGAAGTCAAAGGGAAAGGCGCAATGAATACTTATTTTTTACTAGGTCGAAAAGATTCGGGTATCTCACCTTAGAAGCGCTTAATTCAGCTAGTGAACTCACAGTGAACCCAGAGGGTTTACAAACTGTTGAATACAATCCTTAGGAGCCAGTTGTTGAATATAAGTTGTTGAATATAAGTTGTTCAGCATAAACTGTTAACTTGCATTGACAATTCATATTGTTAGATATAATTTTTTAGGTATGAATGGTCAACTGTAACATCAGTAAAAATTTCTAGTTTGTGGACGAGATTCCTACTCCATAATTGGTATGTTCACACCCTATACAACTTTATTCTTTAGTCGTTCTAGGATGTATTACTCTAGAATCTGTCGTTCTGGAATTGATGTTTTCAACTTCTCACATTGCCTGCTTAAACCTTGAAATCAAGATAATGTTTTCTTAACCATCAGAACAGAGACAAGATAGTATCATCGGGGTGTGCTACGCAGAAAAATGTTAGAGGATAACGATATGGCTAAAACGTTGCTAGAGCAACTGCGTGAAGTGACTGTAGTGGTTGCAGATACTGGTGATATTAAGGCAATCGAGCAGTTCACTCCACGGGATGCAACGACAAACCCTTCCTTGATTACTGCAGCAGCCCAGATGCCAGAGTATCAGGGAATTGTGGACGATACCCTCAAGCAAGCTCGTCAAGAGCTTGGCTCAGATGCCCCTGCTGCTGACGTTGCAGCTTTAGCGTTTGACCGGTTGGCTGTTGCCTTTGGTTTGAAGATTCTTCAAATTGTGCCAGGTCGGGTATCCACAGAAGTGGATGCGCGCTTGTCCTACGATACGGAATCAACCCTGGCTAAGGGACGTTATTTAATTTCCCAGTATGAAGCTGCAGGAATTTCCCGCGATCGCATTCTAATTAAAATTGCTTCGACCTGGGAAGGCATTAAAGCCGCTGAAGTCCTTGAGAAAGAAGGAATCCATTGCAACTTAACATTGCTCTTCGGGATTCATCAGGCGATCGCTTGCGCCGAAGCTGGGATCACCCTGATCTCGCCATTTGTTGGTCGAATTCTAGATTGGTATAAAAAAGACAGCGGACGGGACTCCTATCCTCCGGAAGAAGATCCGGGCGTAGTATCCGTCACTCGGATTTATAACTATTTCAAAAAATTTGGCTATAAAACTGAAGTCATGGGAGCAAGCTTCCGCAATATTGGAGAGATTACTGGACTTGCAGGCTGTGACTTGTTAACGATTTCTCCTCAGTTGTTAGAAGAATTAAACTCTTCAACTGGAGAATTGCCTCGCAAGCTCGATCCTGAAAAAGCTAAATCCCTGGATTTGGAAAAAGTCACCATTGATAAGGACACCTTCGACAAGATGCACGCTGCCGATCGGATGGCATCTGAAAAATTAGAGGAAGGCATTAAGGGATTTTCTAAAGCTCTAGAAGCCTTGGAGAAACTATTGGCCGAACGACTCGCTCGACTTGAAGGTCAACAGGTTGCTAGCCAAGCTGCTGCAGAGTTATTCCGAGTGTATGACTTGGATGGAGACGGATTTATCACCCGCGAGGAATGGTCAGGAGCCGATGCCGTATTTGATGCATTAGACGAAAACAAAGATGGACAAATCACCCCAGAAGAAATGGCCGCCGGTTTGGGAGCTGCTGTTCAGTTGGTTGAAGCCTAAGCCTGCCGAGACTGAACCTCAAACGGTTGAGCCGACTCCCCCAACTGTTCTGCAGTCAGGCCCTACAACCAATGTTGCAGAACCCGAGCTAATCCCTGAGGCTCTTCCAGTTCCCTCCGATGAACTGAAACCGGACGTGGAATCCAAACTAAAAGCAGAAACTTCCCCTCCGCAATCTCCAGAAACACTTGTACTTTCTCAACTGGAACCTATGACTTCAGCCATCCCAAACGGACAAATCCGAATCGAAGATGATCGTACAGGGCTAGATGTTGAGACCCTGAGACGCGCTTTTGCAGATAACTTGTTTTACATCCAAGGCAAGTTTCCTGAAGTTGCTACAAAAAATGACTTCTACATGGCTTTGGCCTACACTGTGCGCGATCGCATGTTACGCCGTTGGTTGAATAGCCAGCAAACCTACGTTCAGAAAGATGCCAAGATTGTCTGCTACCTGTCTGCCGAATTCCTAGTTGGCCCCCACCTCGGGAACAACCTGGTTAACCTGGGAATTTATGACCAGGTTAACCAAGCAGTTGAAGCGTCTGGGCTCAGCCTGCAAGACTTGATTGATCAAGAAGAA
Source organism: Microcoleaceae cyanobacterium (assembly GCA_051652765.1). Classification (GTDB taxonomy): domain Bacteria; phylum Cyanobacteriota; class Cyanobacteriia; order Cyanobacteriales; family Microcoleaceae; genus JBHJGO01. The sequence continues at coordinate 38,525 of JBOFUV010000019.1, forward strand.
GAACCCGGTCTAGGAAATGGTGGCTTGGGACGGTTAGCGGCTTGCTACATGGAATCTTTAGCAAGTCTGGACATTCCTGCGATTGGCTACGGCATCCGTTATGAATTTGGCATCTTTGACCAAGAAATTCACGACGGTTGGCAAGTCGAGATTACTGACAAGTGGTTGCGCTTCGGCAACCCTTGGGAAATTGCCCGGACTGAGTCTGCGGTTGAGATTGGTTTAGGGGGTCGCACAGAAGCTTACTACGATGACCAAGGACGCTATCGAGTCCGGTGGATTCCAAATCAACTGGTCAAAGGCGTTCCCTATGACACCCCAATTTTAGGCTACAAGACGAACACGGCTAACACCCTACGCCTGTGGAAAGCGGAAGCACCCGAATCCTTCAACTTTGTAGCGTTTAATGTCGGAGATTACTACGGTGCGGTGAATGAGAAGACCCTCTCGGAAAACATCACCAAGGTACTTTATCCCAACGACGAACCCATTCAAGGGAAGCAGTTGCGTTTGGAACAGCAATATTTCTTCGTCTCTTGTTCCTTGCAAGACATGATTCGGATTCATCTCTTGCGGAACGATAACCTAGATAATTTCCATGAGAAGTTTTCAGCTCAGCTCAACGACACTCACCCAACGATTGGGGTCGCTGAACTGATGCGGTTACTGGTTGATGTTCATGGCATGGAGTGGGACAAGGCTTGGAACATTACCCAAAATACCTTTGCCTACACCAACCATACCCTGCTCCCAGAAGCCCTAGAAAAATGGCAGGTGGGTCTTTTCGGATCGTTACTGCCGCGCCATTTGGAAATTATCTATGAAATCAATCACCGTTTCTTGGCCCTCGTTCGGGAAAAGTTTCCGAACGATAATGGCAAGTTAGCCCGTCTGTCTCTGATTGACGATTCTGGAGACAAGTACGTTCGGATGGCAAACTTAGCCTGTGCTGGGAGCATGGCAGTTAACGGTGTAGCCGCCCTTCACACAGAACTCTTGAAACAGAGTGTTCTCAAAGATGTCTACGAAATGTGGCCTGAAAAATTCAGCAATAAAACTAACGGCGTGACTCCTCGTCGTTGGGTGGTGCTCTCCAATCCTCGCCTCGCTTACCTCATCAGCTCCAAGATTGGGGATAGCTGGATCAAGAACCTTGATGAACTGCGGAAACTCGAAGGGTATCTCGAGGATGCCGGATTCCGGGAAGCTTGGAGACAAGTAAAGCGGGAAATCAAAGGAGAATTGGCCGAACGCATTCAACAGCGCTGCAATATTACCGTGAACCCCGATACCCTATTTGATATTCAGGTGAAGCGGATTCACGAGTACAAGCGTCAGCATTTGAACGTTCTGCATATCATCACGTTGTACAACCGGATCAAGCACAACCCCAACATTGATATTGTGCCCCGCACTTTTATCTTTGGTGGAAAAGCTGCTCCTGGCTACTTTATGGCCAAGTTGGTGATTAAGTTAATCAACTCCGTCGGAGCAGTTGTCAACAATGACCCGGATGTTCGCGATCGCCTCAAGGTCGCCTTTATCCCTGACTACAACGTCACCATGAGCCAACGGGTTTATCCTGCTGCTGATTTGTCTGAGCAGATTTCTACCGCAGGGAAGGAAGCGTCTGGCACGGGCAACATGAAGTTCTCCATGAACGGAGCCTTGACGATTGGCACCCTGGATGGCGCTAATGTTGAAATTCGTGAAGAAGTTGGGGAAGAGAATTTCTTCTTGTTTGGCTTAAAAACTGAGGAAGTTTATGCCAAGAAGTCTCAAGGCTACAATCCCTGGGACTATTACAGTTCCAACGCGGCCTTGCGGGAAGTCATCGACCAGATTTCCCATGGTCACTTCTCGAACGGAAATCCAGATCTGTTCAAACCTCTGGTAGATTCCTTGCTCTATCACGATGAGTATATGCTCTTGGCAGATTATCAATCCTACATTGACTGCCAGGATCAGGTGAGCCAAGCCTATCGAGATTATGACAAGTGGACTCGGATGTCTATTTTGAACGTGGCTCGCATAGGTAAATTCTCCAGCGATCGCTCCATTCAGGATTACTGCCGCGATATCTGGAAGGTTGAACCTGTTCCTGTAGAATTGAAGGATTACGTTCAAGCTAAAGCAGGCTTCAAAGTTGATCCCCAACAGTTTGCCACTTCAGACAAGTAGCGAATTGCAATCCCATTGCTAAATCCAATAGATTCTGCATAGCTCGTTGCAGGGGCGAGGTCATCTTGCCCCTCTCTAACAATATCCAATCTGACGCGCTCCCAAGATCAAGTCCGTTTTTAACTTATACCTAAGGAAGAAGCCTATGTTAACTCCTGTAGAAACCGTTCAAATTCTCCAAAAGCACGGCAGCGAAGCTATGCATGTTGCAGCAGGCGAGGTCATTTTTGATCAGGGAGAACCCGGCGATCTCATGTATGGCATTGTCGCAGGAGCAGTTCAGTTTGCCCTTGATGGAAAACAGGCAGAATCTCTGGAAATGGGAGATGTTTTTGGTGAAGGTGCAATTGTCAATCCTGATCACAAGCGCCGCTCGACTGCAACGGCTAAAACAGATTGCACATTAGTCTCTTTAGACAGAGAGCGATTTCTCTTTGCCATTCAACAAAGTCCAGTGTTTGCCCTAGAAGTTCTACGGAGCTATTCTGATCGGGTGAATGACTTGAGACATCTGCTGGCTCAGGGATAGCTCACGATCACTCGTCCCCCTTCTGATGTTGAGAAGTTTGCGCCCCAGGCGAGGGGGACTCAGGAGGTCAGTACTTTGTGCAACTGCATGGATCAATGAACAAAAGAACCTACAGACTAGCGGCTTGGATTTTTATCGGCCTCGGGCTACTGACTTTTTTAATTCGGTTGGCATCTGGACTTCGGGGGCTAACTGTTATTCTGATCAGTTGCTTTGTGGTCGGGGTGATTTACTTGATCATCAGTTCTCGACAGAAAGATTAGCGTTCAGGGCATAAGTTTAATATCGTTTCGTAGCGCAGGCTTTTTGTCTGCCTGTCATCAAGATGATTGCGCTATTGGTAGGGTTGTGAATCTTCTCAGAGCTTTGACCCAGAGCCTTAAACTCAGAGCCTTAAACTCAGGCCCTGAGATAGTAGTGCAGCAGGACTTCTCCCGCCTCATCCAGGGTTGGGCCGAAGGTGATTAATCCATCTTGATGTCCAGCCATGACGAGAATGCTTTGAACTGCAAGAGCTTCAGTTTGAAAGAGACGAAACATTTCCGTTGCCATTTGGGGAGTGCCGTAGGGGACTTCAGCGCGGGTGGTCGGAACCTTGAATTTTAATTGTTGCCAGAGTTGAGCCTGATGGACGTGAACAATTGCTTGTATTGCTGGCTGACAGGCATAGATTGCGGCATGGGTGAGGGACTCAGAGGAGGCTTTGATCGGCCCCGCACAGGTTAAGGCATGAGTGGCCAGACTAAACTCCGTGACCGTTGTGTAGTGCTGGGGCTCAAGCTTGAGCAGATGTCCGGTTTGAGTTCCAGTGATGATAAATTGCTGAGACGGGTGCAGTCTAAGGCTGAGATTCCCAAAACCGATGCCCTGATGATCCACCCCAATCAACTCCAGTTGACGCAGGCGATCGCGCCAGTCCATCAAGTTTTGCAGAAGCTCAGTCTGGGGAGGTTCTGCCACAATCCAATCACATTCAAATTTGATCACGCCTTCATCCCAGTCCGTTGCCCCGTTTTCCTGAAGGGTTGGCTGTGCTTGATTCATGCTTCATTGGCCCGGATTTGACTGGCCATCATCAGTTGAAAAGGCCCGTTTTCCTGAATCAGTTGATCGAACTTGCCCTGTTGAACAATACGACCTGCCTCTAAGACATAAATTCGATCGGCATGGCGCACCATTGGGGAGTGGTGCGAAACTACAATTCGCGTGGTTTTCAATTGTTCTAGATGCTGGGTCACTGTCCATTGAGTTTGACAATCTAGGCCATTAGTTGCCTCATCAAAGATAATAACTTGAGGTTGAGACACTAATGCACGAGCAATCAATAGCTGCTGCCGTTGACCTCCGGATAAATTCACCCCTCCCTCGGCAACAACCGTATGCATTCCCATGGGCATTCGATGGATTTCATCAATCAGTCCTGCCACTTTAGCGGCTTCCCAGACTTCCTCCATCGAGACTAGGGTGCGACCTGCAATATTTTCGAAGATTGTTCCCTGGTAAACTTGCCCATTTTGTAGAACAACTCCCAACTGCCGTCGAACAGTCGTAGGATTTAACCGGGACAAATCCTGACCATCATAATAAATGGCTCCAGACTCTGGGACTTCAAACCCCAACAAGAGCCGAACGATAGTCGATTTACCACTGCCAGAACTGCCAACAATGGCAATGAATTCTCCCGGTTGAACCTCTAAGGTAATCCGATTCAGCACTAGGGAACGCTTAGAATCATACCGAAATGAAACTTGATCGAGCTTTAGGTATCCTAAAAGCTGTCCTGGATCAGACTGATTCCCATGAACCTCTGGTTGAACCTTTAATAAGGGTTTTGCGCGCCGCCACAGGGCAACCACTTCTAAACTCTCTAAAACTTGATTGCTCAATGTAATCACCCCTGCCATCAACATGCCAAATGCGGTATAAAACGCTAGAAATGTTCCCGTTGAAAGGGTATTCTCATTCGGAATGACTGTTGATGACACCAAGGGGATTCCCAAGCCAAACAAAGCAATTAAGCCGACTGTAGGAATCAGAGCATTAAATAACCTAATCCGATCCTGAAACATCTGCTGATTTAGAACTGCGCTCAATCGCTGATTATATTGCCTTGCCCAGAATAGAAAAGCCCGCTCCTCGGCTCCTGCAACCCGGAGTTTACCAATCCCTCTCGTGAGTTGCAAGGTCAATCCTAGACTATTGGTTTGTAGGTGTTGTTGGCGGCGGATTTGAGGTTTTAACAGGAACGCAGCGATCGCTGTCAATCCTCCCGTTAGAGCAATACCAGCCACGGCAATTCCAGTTAAGGTAGGGCTATAAACTAAGAGTAAACCTAAATTGAGCAAGGACAACACCCCACCCAAGAGAAGTTGGATCGTGAGGTTACTCAGGTGTTCCCCAATTTGACTTGCCACAGACACCTGATCATAGAGTTCTCCAACGGTGTAGGAGCGCAAGAAAGAAATGGGAAGCTTCAGCAGACGATCCCAAAGGGCAGCCTGAATTGTAAAGATTGTACGGGTACGGAGTCTGAGAATTGAAATGTTCTGAGCCAGTTGAAACATCGCCACTCCAAAACTGGCCACAAACAATCCCAGTCCAATTTGGGCCAGGAGTCCCCGATTGGCATTGGGAATTGCGTAGTCAACCATCAAACCAAAGGCTTGGGGAGTTAGCATTCCCAAGAGAGTAGCGATCGCCCCCACAAAAATGGTCTGGACGATTTCTCGACTACAGCCTTTGAGTGCAAATTGCCAGAGCGTTCTTATATCAATGCTCTCGTCTGGCAAAGCTGGGTAGAAAGTATAGGCAATTTGAGCTAGACTTTGGGCAGTTTGGGGGGTGATCAGAGCGTGATGTCCAGTGCTTGGATTATAAATTTCATAGGTGCGTCCCCTTGGAAGCAGGGCCACTGGGTGATTCTGCTGTAACGTAAATCCCAATAGAGGACTCCGGCTGTGTTTCCACCAATCAGCCGTGAGTAGCACTCGCCGAGTCCGAATTCCTGAGGTTTGGGCAATCACCTCTAAAGTTTCAACCGAAGGGGTAACCGCCTTGAGAAAAGACGGAACGCTAATTCTCACCCCTAGAACTTTCCCAATCGCCTCTAGGGCAACTAAAAAAGGAGCAGTTGCTTTTGTAAATCCTGCGTCTTGAGTTCCTAATATCGAAGAGATTCCTGACAAGGTTCGCTCTTTCATCTAACAACCGAAGCGGGCAACTGACTTTCTGTCATTATGACAGAAGTCTGGGAGCTGCCCGTTTTATCTGTTTATTCTAGATGGCGTTGCACAGATCTGGAACTTCCTGGCAAGTCCATAGGACTAAAATTATGAGAAAATACATTATGAAAAAACTTTAAAAAACTTTAGGAGGAGAACAGATGGACATCGATTTTCGGGTGGTTGCTGTGTTAGCACCTGTTCTGATTGCAGCAGGTTGGGCACTTTTTAACATTGGGACGGCTGCGTTGAGACAAGTTCAGGGCTTCCTCAGCAAGTAGGAGGTTCAAACGAATCCTCTCTTCAACGTCACTATTGATCTGATCTTTAGATCTGACCTTTGATCTGACCTTTAAAATATGGGTTGACAGCTTGCTTAATCTAAAGCGTTTAGTTGGGTTAAGCTGTCAGCCCTATCTTTGATTACTTCGGTTATCTCTGCAACTAAGGCAGTTAACCAAGGCAGTAAAGTCCCCAAGGAGGGGCAACGCTCACAAATTATTTGAGATTGCTATATTCTCACTTTAGATTTACAGTTCAGATTTACAGTTCAAGTTGGATTGCTAAAGATAAATTGGCAAGGTAATTATAAATTCAGTTCCTTGATTAAGCACTGAAAAAACTCGAATCCTTCCCTGATGATTTTCAATGATTTGATAAGCAATTGAGAGTCCTAAGCCCGTGCCCTTGCCCACTGCTTTTGTGGTAAAAAAGGGATCAAATAGTTTATGCTGAATCTCAGTTGGAATTCCTGGGCCATTGTCTTTAATTCGGACTTGAATCTGATTAGAATTGAATTGTTCAGTGTGAATAATAATCTGAGGCTCAAAAGCTTGTTTAGTTGGAAAAAACTGGACTTTCCCCGTCAACTCTTCTAAGGCATCAATGGCATTGACTAAGATATTCATGAACACCTGATTGAGTGGAGCTGGATAGCATTCAACCAAGGGAATCTGGCCATAGTGTTTGGTCACTTTAATCTTGTTTTTAAGTCGATGATTCAGAATGAGCAATGTGTTATCTAGTCCTTCGTGAAGGTCAACTTCTTTACAAGTCGCCTCATCTAGTCGTGAAAAATTTCGCAGTGAAAGAACGATTGCTTGGATTCGTTCTGCACCTGTTTTAATCGATAAGAAAAGTTGCGGTAAATCTTCGGTTAAGAAGTCAATCTCAATTTCTTCCTCTAGTTTTTGAATTGCAAGACTAGGGTGAGGATATTCTTTTTGATAAAGGGCTACTAGACTCAACAAGTCCTCAATATACGTATTAGCATATTCGACATTGCCATAAATAAAACTCACAGGATTGTTAATTTCATGGGCAACTCCAGCTACCATTTGTCCGATACTAGACAGCTTTTCACTCTGAATTAATTGAGCTTGAGCGGCTTTTAAATTGTGCAGTACTTGTTGTAACTCCTGGGTTCGTTCTTCTACTCGATCTTCTAATGTTTGACGCGCCAGTTCTAATTCTTCAGTGTAGTGTCCAATCCACTCAATCAACTGATTTAAAGACTTCGATAAAGATCCCACTTCATCCCTGCTTTTAATTGGAACTCTTAGACTAAAGTCAGCTTGTTGAGTAACTTTTTCTGCGACTTCTGTCACGTTGAGGATCGGATGAGCGATCGCTCGACTCGTTAACAGTGCAAAGACTGCAGCGGATACAGTGGAAAGTATCATACTGCAAATGATGATTTTTAATCGGAGAATTTCTGCTGCTTGAAACTGGGCATCAGCCATCTTCTGTTTCAATTGAGATTTGGCTGTGAGACGCACTAAATCTTCTGAAAACCGCTCGAATTTCTCGCTTGCTTTAATTGCTTCTTGACTTCTCAAGGTATTCCAGATTTTTTGCTGGGCACTGGGAATTTGTGCAGCAGTTAACTGGGATGGATTGATTTCTTCCCATAGGGATTCAATAAAAGTGACATAGCTAGCAATAGTCGTTTGATACTCTTGGGAAAGTTCTTGGATATCTTGAGCATTAAGAGTGGCTTGATTAGGATATGTCTTAACAAAAGTTTCAAGCTGTTTAATTTGTTGCTGAATCTGATTTAAGTTATCAAAAAATTTGGACTTCTCGTAATCAAAAGAAATCGGTTCCCCAAGCACTCGGACTAAGACTTGAGGATGAAACTGCATTGTTTTTGCAGCATTGGCTAGCTCATTAATCACATCTTGTTGCTGATAGGCTGTTGTCAGTTGTAACAGGGCTTGCTGTTGATAATAGTCTCCCAGAAATAGTCCAAGGACTGTTCCTAAAGCACCCACTCCAATTGCCAAACAGTAACCATAGCCAATTTTCTTGGCGATACTGAGGCGGGAGAGTGTGCCTTTCAGGCTATTTAAAACTGACATTTTTCCTCATCATTGGCAGACTAGTGGTTTGTCAAACTTGACGTGGTTTGCGTAGGCTGGTGTGTAGCCTGTGAGGCACAACATTCGAGTTAACACTCTCAAGTCAATCCTCTCAAAGGTTTGTTAAATTTCACTCTCTACTGCTCAGCAACTACCCCAACCTACAAAGTTTACCCAGACAAATGACTAGCTAACATCATGCTACTGGATCAAGTCTTCTTCTCCCATGGCTTTATAAACTTCTCGGATCATTTCATAGTCAGAATCTTGCGTTGGAGCGATTTCAGCACCTGCATATTTCTGTGTTTCTTCTCCAGTGATTAAAGCTTGAATGAGCTGATCTTTATGATCAATAATTTTTTGCTTGTAGTCTTCTCTAATTTCCGGAGGCAGCAGTTCACTGATCATAATCAAGTCATTTGGCAGCGCTGGCCCCTCTTGTAAGATTCGGAAGTCAGCCTCTGAACGGTTTTCTGTCTTCAAGAAGCTCTGATAATCCGTAAATGAACCCGCCCAAGCATCGACTTGGCCCGCGACCAACGCTTCTAATCCCCCTGGAAATCCCAACATCTCAACTGTATAGTCAGTCTGAGGCTGCAAGCCCGCATCTAAGAGCAACTTGGTCGGGCCAAGATGACCACTGGTAGAGCCTGCTTTTTTCATGGCAATGGTCTTTCCTTTTAGCTCCGGTAATCCTTGAACTGAGCTGCTGGCCAGAACTACAGCTAAAGAGTGATAGTCTTGACGGGCGATCGCAATAATCGGCGTTGCTCTGGTTCGGGAATGAATCACGACATATTCTGAGGGGCCAGTTAGGATCAAATCGACCTGATTTCCTTGAAGGGCAACGGCTGCGGCTGTGTAGCTTTCAACAGGAAAAAATTCAACTGGAGTCTCTAACGCTTTCTCCAGAGCTTGGCGAAATTGGCCGTAGTCCTGCTCTAAAGCCTCTAGCCCTTGGACATCCGTTACCGCAAACCGCAGTTTTTCTGGGCGTTGGACTGAGGAAGAACCCGCTGGAGTAGAGCTTGTAGAGGAAGTAGAAGAGTTGCGATCTGTACGGGTTGAGGTTGTACAGCTTGCTAGAAATAGAAGAGAAAACCCTAAAAAGTTACGCCGTTTCATCTGCTTTTATGTAGTTTACTTAAAATAATTTAAGACTGGAATATATAACAATTCTAAATCAGTGATCAGAAAACTAAAGAGAATTTTGTCCCCAGACTCCTGAAGAATGGACAACGCCTCTTGACTCCATCCACAAATTACAAATTATTTGGGGTTGCTACAGATAGCTCTAACTTATATAGATCATTATCCTAAACAGTTACTCTGTACCCTGTCTTCAGCAGTTTTACTGAATTGACAGGTGGCTTCACCCAGCAGATTTGACATCAATTTTTGAGGTCACTTATCAGAAATTTATCAAAAATTTATCAAAAAATTTATCAAAAAAAGGTACGGCATTGCCGTACCTTTGTGCTGTTAATCTAAACTACAGGATTGCTCTTGAGAATCGATCAGCTACTAATCGATTAGAGTGTCGCGTCGTTATTAGGATTAAGCAAGCCGCTGACTGCCTGGTAGTCGTAGACATTGGCAAATGTGACCTGTTCAACAGACTGAACTCCAGAGAACTCTACCAAAGCTGTGACGTTAGCTGATAAGAAGGTATTGAACTCTAGTTCGGGGTTTTCTGCTAGGAACTCATCGCTAAACGGATCGTTACCCTCTAGTAACCCCTGACCAAACATGTACGTCAGCTTCTGAGCATTCGTCAACTGCTCAAAGGACGTTGCATTGAAATAGGTAACGACATCTAGCTTCGCGTCATCGGAGGTAAAATATTCCTCGAAGTCATACAAAGGTGAAGTTTCGTTCCCCTGTTCCAGTAACTGTCCAGTCAAGGCATCGTACAGTTCGCTGTCGTCAATTTCGCCATTGGCATCAATATCTAGATTGGCTTGATTGGCGACCAGGTCATCTGCATATTCAGTGCGATACCATTCCAGGTCAATCAACGGTGAAGTACTAACGCTGCCTTGGACTGCCACAAACTCAAAGGTTTGTTCGTAGTCTAGGCTGTAAACTTCTTCAATCCGATAATTCTCAACAATTTCGTTGTCCAGTTCTGTGCGGAAGTAGGTGAGATTGACATACTGACTAACATTGATCTCTAGTTCAGCAGCGACCTCTAGCACAAAGAACTTCACCTGTTCCCGATCTAGATGAATGAGTTCCTCTAGACCAATCTGGAAGTAATCAGCGATTTCCTCACCGAATTCTTCTAGACAACCGTCATAATCGATGGGGGACAACTCAAGCCCTTCAGCTAAACCAACGGTGTAAGCATGTTCTAGAATTTGCACCTCAGTTAATGCCTCAACCTCGATTCCAAAGGCTGCTTCTAGCTGCGTGGCATAGGTTTGGCTGTAGAACTCATAGTCAATTTCTTCAGAGACAAACCCGCCGTAGAGATAGTCCACAACCAGAACCTCATTCAGTTCACTAACAGCCTCAATTTCGATGCTGTAGTGCTTCGAGAGTTCGGCTTGAAACTCAATCTTGAGGAATTCCACATCAACGAATTCTAGAGCGTTGAACCCAAGTTTCCAACCCTCGCGGAACATGAACTTGATGATTTGTTTGTCGGTTAGTTCGCTGCCGTCATCGTTGGAATCGTCATCATCGGAATCATCATCGCCGTCGCCAATACCGTCATCATCGTCGGAATCATCATCATCGTCTTCTGAATCGTCATCATCGGAATCATCATCATCGTCTTCTGAATCATCATCATCTGAATCATCATCATCTGAATCGTCGTCTTCTGAATCATCATCGTCTGAGTCATCATCGTCTGAGTCATCATCGTCTGAGTCATCATCATCTGAGCCATCGCCGAAGTAAAACTTCAAGATTGCTTCTCGATATTTTTCAAAGTAACCTTCGATGTCAATTCCACCTTTTGCAATCACAATCTCCAGGTCAATGGAAATCTCACTCCGAAAAACGAATTCAATAATTTCGTCATCCGTAACATCCTCGCCGAACTCAGTGATTAGGACTTCAGCGTAGATAGATTTGAAGTACTCGATGTCAACAACTTGCTTGAGAATTCCCAGTTTGAATCCTTCACCCATCAAGAATGCCTTGATTTGACCATCAGTCAGATCATCAACATTTTCAATCTTGAAGAATTCCTTCAGCTCTGCAAAAAATTCTTTGCGAACTTTATGACAGTCGATTGGATGAGTGGGAAGATCATTATCATCATCATCTTGCCCTTGGAAATCTAAGATGAAAGACTGAATCTGTACATCTGTTAGAACAGTGACTTCAACTTGATAAAAGGCTTGCAATTCAGCAGCATATTTTACCCGAATGTACTCAACATCAATCAGGATATCTGCCTCAACACCTTCGATGACTTCATCATCTGTTAAGTCATCAATGCTATCAATGTTAAAGAACTCCTTGATCGCATCCTTATTAAGCTGTTTGGTGTATTCTAAATGAAGAAAAGGAGAAGGATTATTTCCATTATTTATCCCTTCAACCTCGATATAACTGATCACTTGCTGGTAGGTGAGTTGCTGAATAGATTCAACCTGATAGAAAGAAACAAGTTCAGCTCCATAGACAGACAGATAGTAAGATAGGTCAATGAATTCCGAAGGATTCAGATTGAGTTCTAACCCATCTGTATTCAGGCAGTTGAGGATTTGTTCGTCAGAAATTGAGATGATTTCTACTCCAAATTTAGCCTCAAGTTCGGCTTTGTAAGTAACTCGAATAAACTCAAGGTTGATTAGAGAATGAGTTGAGGAATCAGTTCCGTCGTCGTCTCCACTGTCATCTCCGTCATCGGTTCCATCATCAGTTCCATCATCGGTTCCATCATCGGTTCCATCATCAGTTCCATCATCAGTGCCGTCATCAGTGCCGTCATCAGTTCCCTCGTCGTCTCCACTGTCATCTCCGTCGTCGTTTCCGTCGTCGTTTCCATCATCATCTGGAGTGGGGGGATTTGGATTGGTGGGATTGGGAGGATTATTGGGACTGGGAGAACTGTCACCCTCTACTTCATCATCATCGGAATCATCATCGTCTGAATCATCATCATCGGAATCATCATCGTCGGAATCGTCATCGTCTGAATCATCATCGTCGGAATCGTCATCATCATCCATACCCAGAATTAAATCGATTTTTTCCAGGATGGCTTCTAATAACTCAGAAATATTCAGTTCAGCCAAAGTAGAAATTTGCAGAACTTGAAGCACGCTAGAAACAGTGAAAGAGAAACTAAATTCACGGTTCTCAAACAGCCCAAATTCCAAGAAGTGACCAATGGGAGTAATCACCCCGGCCTCAACGAAGGGAACGAGATCAGCATTGAGAGACAAATATTCATTGACATTGAAAAAGCTGCTAAATTCTCGTTGTTCAAACTGACCAAACTTGAGGAAATGTTTGAATAAACTGAACTGATTTCCTGCTCCAATATTGTCATTTTGTTCAACGAAAGAAACTAAGTCAATGTTGAAGTCTAGATAAGTTCTACTGCTGAACAAGGAGCTATAGGATCGCTGTTCAAACTGACCAAATTTGAGGAAATGCTTGAAGGTAGAAACGTAATTGTCCTGAAAAACAGTCTCCAGATCAATATTGAGTTTCAGGTATTGCTTCAGACTGAAGAAACTACTGAATTCCCGCCCTTCTGAAATTCCAAAATCTAAGAAATGCTGCAAGCAACCCTGACGACCAAATCCGGCTTCAACATCTGGGTTTTCTTTCAAGTATTTACTGACATTAAAAATTCGGCTAAATTCCCGTCCTTCAAAACGTCCAAATTGCTGAAAATGTTCAAATGCAGTGAATGTACCTGCCTCGATAAAAGGTTTCAGGTCATTATTTTCTTCAAGGTATAACTCTTCGTCAAATAAATCAAAAAGGATATCGTCAGTGTTATCAGTCTCAACGGTTACAATGGTGGGTTCTGCAGTCAAAGTCATGGTGTTCACAGAGAATTAACCTCAATTTAAAGTGTTTATAGACACGCTTCACTCACATCAGAGAAGACTACTTCTCTCTAACAAGGTCTGGAGATTTCAACACCTGGTAAGAAACACGCCCTCGTCGCAGTAGGTTCTCACGAAGCCCAAGTTAGATGCTTGAGATATTAAGGCTTTTAAATGAAGAACCTTGGCTGTTCTTGATTTAATCTTATTCAATGGTTGTAAGATATCTATGAACAAAACATGAGAAAAGTTTTATAACCCAATGTTTTAACTCATGTTTTAGAACCTAAAGTCCTACTGCTTTTCTGTCTCTGATTAGGACTTTTACAATATATTTGAAATTTTGGCGGACAAAACTTCTAGTGTTGATAAAATGCCTCATCAACACTAGAAATCAGATATTTTTCTCTCAATCCGTTATTAACGTCCTATCTAAAATCAGGACGCTTTAGCTACTTCAACGATTTGTTCAACGATTTGAGAGTTTTGAATTGAGAACTTTAAAGACTATGAGTTGTCGAGAAAACTGATTAAATTAAAGTTGACAACGGACAGATTACTGCCATGAAATATTGGCAAAGAAACATTGGCAAAAAAATCCTCCTCAGTCTCCCCTCCTAAAACTGGCATATAAACACGAGTTAAGTTTGTTATCACTGTTCATTATGCCTAATATCAACCTACAAATTTTGAGGGATCTTAGGAGTTTTGTCAGTCAATTCGTTATAGCCTAATTCAATTGCTATCGTAGAATTTGCACAACCCATCTTTACTTCACTTCAGAGGAATCACCCCTCGCAGTGCAAATTTGCTTACTCTCTGTTGACGGAATTGCACTGAATCTTGTTCCTGTCTAATCCAACCTACATAATATTAAATCCGTTTGAATAATCGTATAAATAAGCAGGTGAAGGGGTTTGCCCCCTTCGTGGAGGCGATCGCGAAGCGTTGCACTGGCATCAGTCTCCACACCTCCCAGATCACCAGCAATCAGCCAGATTTGATATAGTCTATAACTTCTATAACAATCACAAATGATTTGTGATTGTTTTTGTGAAAAGGGGGTGAAGGGGGCGTTGCTCCCTTCTTGGGGACTGCGTCCCCAAACCCCGCTCTAGGTTTTTTTCACGATTGATTTAAGATCGCTATAGTCCGTTGCAAACTTTATCTCAGCAGGAACAAGAGTCAAGTCATGGCCGACTTAACTGATGCCGATCCAATCCAATCGCAAGCAAATTCTTCCTTGCTCCCTGTTCAACCTCAGTATTCTCTCTGGCAGCTTACTCTGTATTTCCTCAAGTTAGGGACTTGGGGATTTGGGGGGCCAATTGCTTTAGTGGGCTATATGAAACGGGACTTGGTTGAGGAGCGCCACTGGGTTTCGGAGTCAGACTACAAAGAAGGACTATCCCTAGCCCAACTTGCTCCTGGCCCTTTGGCAGAGCAATTGGCGATTTACATGGGTTACGTTCACTACGGGATTCCCGGAGCAACCCTGACTGGACTGATTTTTCCGCTGCCCGCATTTCTAATGGTCATTACCTTGGGTTGGGCTTATGTTCAATATGGTGGGCTGCCTTGGATGCAAGCTGTGTTTTACACCGTTGGGGCCAGTGTGATTGGCATTATTGCCAATAGCAGCTATAAATTAACGGCACGAACTTTGGGCAAAGATGGGTTGCTCTGGGGGATTTACATCCTGTCGGCGGCGGTTACGGTCATTACTGAATCCGAAAAAATTGCTTTGATTCTGGCCTCAGGAATTTTAGTTTGGTTGGTGAAAGCCCCACCTAAATCCTGGCTTAATCGGGGCAAGTTATCTGGGTTTGCGATTACGCCATTCCTTGCAGCCCTGGCTGTGAATACCGCTGTGAATGCCAGTGCCGCCCCTGGAACCCTGTGGAATATCTTTACCTTCTTTGGCAAGGCGGGAGCCTTTGTTTTTGGCAGTGGTTTAGCAATTGTGCCGTTTCTCTACGGCGGCTTGGTGAATGACTTGCAGTGGCTCAATTCCGAACAATTTGTGGATGCAGTCGCGGTGGCGATGATTACCCCTGGCCCAGTTGTCATTACCGTTGGGTTCATTGGTTACTTGGTGGCTGGGCTGGCTGGAGCGCTTGTTGCAACTCTGGCAACTTTTTTACCTTGCTATTTATTTACGATTATCCCAGCGCCTTATTTCAAGAAACATGGCAAACAACCTGGAGTTGCGGCTTTTGTGGAAGGAGTCACCGTGGCCGCCATTGGAGCTATTACGGGAGCAGTGGTTGTCTTAGGAAAGCGATCGCTCGTTGATATTCCTACCGTTATTGTTGCGATTGTTACCCTGGTGTTACTTCTAGTGTTTAAGAAAAAACTCCCTGAACCCTTGATTATCCTGGCTTCTGCCCTACTGGGATTAGTTCTTTATCCTTTAGTTCATCCCGCTTAACTCCAGGAAAACTCTCAAGGACACAGGCGATAGCCCATGCCTCGAACGGTTTCAATCTGGTTACTATGGAGTTTCTTGCGTAAGTAGCCAACATAGACATCCACAATATTAGAGCCGGGGTCATAGTCGTAGCCCCAGACTTGATCCAGCAGTTGCTCCCGACTCAGTACCTGACCCGGATGACGGAGAAACACTTCCAACAACTGAAACTCTTTGGCTGAAAGCTTAATCGGGCGATCGCTAATTTGAGCCTGTCGAGAATACAAGTCTAGGGTAATTTCCCCCATGCACAGCAGTCGTTCTTCCTTGCTCAGGGGGGTAGTCACTGAGTGGCGTAGACGAGCTTTGACTCGTGCCAGTAATTCTGCAAAGCGAAAGGGTTTAGTGACATAGTCATCTGCTCCCTCTTCAAACCCAGTCACTTTATCTTCCACATCATCCCGCGCCGTCAGAATAATGATAGGCAACTGTTCCCCTTGACCCCTTAACTCTTGCAATACCTGGAACCCATCTTGGTTTGGCATATTCAGATCCAAGATCAAGAGGTCGAAGTTGCTCCCTAGGGCCTTTTCAATCGCCTCCTGCCCATCGCTGGCGATCGCAGTGGTAAACCCATTGGCTCGCAGTCCCTTCTCGAGAAACGCTGCAATGCGAGGTTCATCTTCAGCAATTAGAATCCGGCTCATTAAAAAGTTACCTCTGGATGGAGGAGGAAAAAAATAGGACAATGCTAAGTAGCTTCAAAATAGCTTGGTTAATCTTTGACAACAAGCTATGAACAGCAACCCTGAGAACACCTTCCCCCGAAAACCCTGATCAACCTTCATGACCTCAATCACCGACTTGCTATATCGTTTTACCCTTAGCAAGACTCTAGCCCTAATCATCCAAACTTTATTCATACAACCTTGATATTAAAGGAAAATTCTGGCATTTCGCAAGATAATAGTAATGATCAGGAATTATCAGCAATAAATCCGTTGAGGCTACCTTTAACCTCAGTATCTTCTAGCCTCATCTAAAATCCGCTGGTTTACTCCTCATAAATGGGTGCATACAGGGTATCCCGTTGCTGAAAGGGTCGTTGAATCGAACCAATGGCATTTTTCAAGGCTTCAGGCTCCATGCAGGTTCCCCCTTGAGCCCCGGCCATGGTGGTGATGTGTTCCTCCATCAGAGTTCCGCCAATGTCATTGCAGCCCCAGTTCAGAGCCTCGATGGCCCCGGCCAGACCTAACTTCACCCAACTCGGTTGATGGTTCGGAATCCAATTGCCCAGAAAAATCCGGGCCACCGCAGTGAACAACAAGGTCTTCTCTAAGTTGGGCTGGTCTCGACCAACCCGCCGCCGCAAGAACGCTGGAGCCTCTTGTCCCACAAAGGGCAGGGCAATAAATTCAGTTATGCGGGCCGGATAGTTGTTTTCCAGGACTTTTTGTTGGAGCGATCGCAATTTCTCCAAATGTCCAATTTGCTGTTCTGGAGTTTCGATATGACCACAGAGAATCGTGCTTGTTGTCGGCATTCCCAAGCGATGAGCCGTTTCAACGATTTCCAACCAAGTGGCCGTGTTAAGCTTTTCTGGGCAAATGACTTGCCGAACCGCATCGTCTAAAACCTCCGCTGCTGTTCCTGGCATGGAGCCGACCCCAGCCTCTTGAAGATTTGCAATCACCTGTTCATAGCTTAGGCTATCTTCCCTGGCAATAAACTGAATTTCCTGGGGGGAAAAGGCATGGATATGGAGGTGAGGAAATTCCTGCTTTAGGGTTTTCACTAAGTTCAGGTAGAAAGGTAGAGCGGCTCCCTTGATCTTGACCTCAGGATTTAAGCCCCCCTGCATACAAATTTCTGTCGCGTTTCGCTCTACAGCGTTAGCCGCTTTTTCTAAAATTTGAGCCGTGTTTAGCCAGAATGCCCCATCTTGATCGGCATCCCGTCGAAATGCACAAAAGCTACAATGTTGCTCACAAATATTAGTAAAGTTAATATTGCGATTAATCACATAGGTCACAACCTCTCCAACTTGGCGGCGGCGTAACTCATCACTGACTGTCCGAACTGCTGCAATCACCTCTGGATTACTCTGACGGAGGATGTGCAATCCCTCCTCTGGCGAGAGATCGAGTCCAGCGATCGCTCGATCTAGGACAATGTCGATATTGGAAGCAATCATAGACTCCATGTAAAGAGAACTGTTATAACCGATGGTAATTAAATAGTAGTTAATTTTTCAGGTCTCTAACTTTGGGTTGAATTTAATTTTGTTAATACTTTTGTTAATACTTTTGTCAGTTATCTTTCCCCTCCACCCTATGCTGTATTTCGACGACCCGCTTGCCAAAATATCAAACAGAAAATTCTCTCAGTTCTTTAAATCCTTGAGATTCTCTAGCACTTTTAAGGTGATTAGTGCTCTGGCCGTGGGTTGTGAGTTCTTTGGAGCGAGTTTGATTGGGCCTGTTCTCGCCCAAGCTCAACCCCAAACTCAACCCCAAACTCAGCCGACCACAGCAGAAACCTCCTCCCGTTTTGATCAGTTGTATCAGGCGGGCGTTGAACAGTTTCGGGGGGGATTGTTTCAGGAAGCTTTGCAAACTTTTGAGCAGGTTCGTCAGCAATTGTCGGTAGAGACCGATCCAGTCCGATTTGCTAAAACCCTGAATGCAATCGGTGAAGTCTACGCCAACCTGGGGGAAAATTCTCAAGCGTTAAAGACCTTGCAACAGGCCCTAGGGATCTATCGTCAGCAACGTCCGGCCACAGAGGGCGATCGCCAACAACTCAATATCGGCGTGAGTCGCAGTTTGAACTTAATCGGCTTTGTCAATCGCACCGAAGGGAAATTTCAAGAAGCCTTGAAACAGCATCAAGAAGCCCTACAACTGGCAGAATCAGCGAAAGATCCGGCTAGCATTGCTGAATCCTTTCATAATATTGCCTCGGTCTATGCCAGTTTGGGTGAGTACGAACAAGCCCTAGCTTTCTATGAAAAGGCTCGTCCCCTGAGGGAACAGGTGGGAGATTTGCGGGATTATAGCCGCACTTTGAATAACATTGGGGCTCTTTATTTTAGCCAGGGAAATCTCCAGAAAGCCCTAGAAATTTATCAGCAAGCTCTGGCCATGCGTCGTGAAACTGGGGATCAGGCAGGAGTGGGTCGATTGCTGAGCAATCTGGGATTGATCTATCGTCAGCTTGGGAATGATCCCCAAGCCTTGGCATATTTCAAACAATCTGTAGGGTTGCTAGAACGAATTGGGGATGCCTCCAGCGCAGCTCGAATCTATGGCTTGATTGGGAATATCTATGAGCAGCAGGAACAATGGCAGGAAGCGATCGCCGCCTTCCAACAAGCAATCCAGTTGGCAAAAACCGCCGAAGATGATGAAAGGTTAGGGGATGCTTGGAGTCAGTTGGGGGAAATCTACACGGGCCAAAGTCAATACCAAGAAGCCTTGAACGCTTATCAACAAGCCCTAGAAGCTCGTCAACAAGTTGGCAAAAAGGCTGAGATTGGCAAAACGTTAAATCATTTGGGCGAGGTTTATGCTAGCTTAGGCAACTATTCTCAAGCGGTAGAAACCTTGCAGCAAGCCGTCCTCTTACTCAAGGAAGCAGGAGATGTAGAAGGCGAAAAAGCGGCCCGTCAAACCCTGCAAACCATTGAACAAAAACAGAAACAGCCATAAGTTTCCTGAGATTTAAATCAATTTTTTATATCAATCTTCTCTAGTCCAACTTGCAATTCTTAACACGGAATCCCTTCAAGCAAAGCTTTTTAGTGGTAGGATTCTAGTCTTAATCTATTGGTTCTAATGGGGGTCAGCCATTAGAGGTAACGGGGAAAGTCTGCCTGCTTGATGTCGTAGGCAAATGGTGAAAACCCATCGCTGTCCCGCAACTGTGATGAGATTGAGTTGGAAGTCTGAAGGTAAAAACCCTTTGGAAGCTCAATCTCTTAGTCAGAATGCCCGCCGGTAGAGACCTAATATTCACCACTCAATCTGCGAGGTACAGATGGTTAGTCAGTTAGTCAGTCAAATTCTCCGGCCAGCGGGGCTGTTGGTTGTGGTTCGTGTTGTCGGTTTCCTCCTCATTTTCGGGCTCATTGCTCCGCCCGCGATCGCCCACCACCCAACAGGCGGGGAAATACCTGCAAATTTTTTAGAAGGGTTTCTGTCTGGACTGGCTCATCCAGTGATTGGTCTAGATCACTTGGCCTTCGTTGTTGCGACTGGATTACTCGGCGCAATTTGCCAGCAGGGAGTTTTGATTCCAATAGCATTTGTATTAGCGGCCTTGGGGGGAACTGGGTTGCATCTAATGGAGTTGAATTTACCCGGTGCTGAATTTTTAATTTCGAGTTCTGTGCTCCTGTTTGGGATTTTGCTAGCGATGAAGCAGGCTCCGCACACCTGGGTTGTTGTGGGGCTGGCTGCTGTTGCTGGAATAGTTCATGGCTATGCTTACGGAGAATCTATCGTGGGAGCAGAAATGACCCCTTTAGTTGCCTATCTGCTGGGATTTACCGTGATTCAGATCGGAATCGCGATCGCTGCTTTTAGATTTGGCAAGACCGCATGGACTCGCTCCACTGAACCGTCCTCTTTAACGTTTCGATTTGCAGGGTTTTTGTTGGCAGGCATTGGAGTTGCTTTCCTCTCAACGCTCATCCTGGAATCAGTTTTTCCGGTATAGAATCCTAGGCTTTGAATGAACTCATGCATAAACTTCCGGTTACGGTGATTACGGGTTTTTTAGGGGCGGGGAAAACCACCCTAGTTCGTCATTTATTGCAGAATAATCAAGGTCGAAGAATAGCAGTCTTGGTCAATGAATTCGGTGAAATTGGTATTGATGGCGAGTTGTTGCGTTCCTGTCAGGTGTGTGACCTTGAAGATGAATCCAATCCAGAGTTCAATCAGGCGATCAACCCAACTCTCAGTCTGCCTCTCAGTCAAAATATCCTAGAGCTAGCCAACGGTTGTTTGTGTTGTACGGTGCAGGAAGAGTTTCTGCCGACGATGCAAGAGTTACTAAAACGGCGAGAACAACTGGATTGTATCTTGATTGAAACCTCTGGGCTGGCCCTGCCAAAACCGTTAATTCAAGCCTTTCGTTGGCCAGAAATTCGGACTGGGGCAACTGTGGATGGCGTGGTGACCGTGGTAGATTGTGAGGCGTTGGCGGCTGGACGGCTAGTGGGAGATTTAGCAGCTTTAGCAGCCCAGCGCCAAGCCGATGACAGCCTGGATCATGAAACCCCAATTGAAGAGTTGTTCGAGGATCAACTGGCTTGTGCAGACTTGGTTTTGCTGACGAAAACGGATTTGATTACCCCTGAAGCTTTGGCCCAGATTCGGGCTTGGTTAGAACAGGAGGTACAACCTGGAGTCAAGCTGGTTGAGTGCCGGGGTGGAGAGATTGACCCTAGGGTTTTGCTGGGATTCAATGCTGCTGTTGAAGATCACCTCGATCAACGTCCTAGCCATCATGATCCTGAAGCCGACCATGAACACGATGATCAGATCAACTCCGTACATGTGGTTGTTCAACAAGAGTTTGAACCCGCAGAGCTAGTCAGTCGCTTGCAGTCCTTGGTGCAACAGCAAGAAATTTACCGCATCAAAGGGTTTGCCGCAGTCCCCAATAAGGCGATGCGGCTAGTCGTACAAGGAGTTGGCAATCGGTTTGAGACATTTTATGATCGCCCGTGGCAAGCCCACGAATCTCGCCAAACGACCTTAGTGTTTATTGGGCAGAACCTGAATCAGGCCCAAGTTCAGCTAGCTTGATGAATCTGTGGAATGGTCATAGGTAACCTGATCTGAACTATACTCAGGTGATTCAACGTGAATCACCGTTCGGACTGGACTAAATCGCCGTTCTAACTCTGCTTCTACGGTTTCAGTGATTTTATGAGCCGTTGCCACATCTTGAGCGGCAACGATCATGTGCATTTCGATAAACACCTGTCGTCCCATCTGTCCTCTGGACGCAATATGATGGCAATTGACCACTCCGGGGACAGACATGGCGATCGCCTTAATAGTTTCCGGGGCAATCACCATCTGATCCACAAGCCAGGGAAGGTTGGCTTGAATGATCTCCCATCCACTCCGGAGGACAAAAAAGGCAACGGGAAATGCCAAAACGACATCTAAAATCTGTAACTGAGGGACATTCCACAACTGTCCTAACCAAATTCCGATTAATCCGCTAATCACGATCAAGGTTGTCCAGATATCGCTCATCGTATGTTTTGCATCAGCGATCAGCAGTGAGCTTCCGAGTTTCATACCCTGATGTCGCTCGTAGTACGCAACAAAGATATTAATTCCTAGCACAATCAGTAAAATCCACAGTTGTAAGGCAGAAATTTCCACAGGTTCAGTGGGTTTAAAGAGTCGCTCAATGGCACTGCTGACAATTTCAAAACAGGCAACTCCCAAGAAGGCGGCAACCCCTAATGCTCCTAACGCATCAAATTTTTGATGTCCATAGGGATGGTCTCGGTCTGGGTGAGGAGAGGCAAAATGATTTGTCACTAATCCCAACACATTATTGGCGGCATCAGTAATGCTATGCAGGGCATCTGCAAGTAAACTCAGAGAGCCTGTTGTCCAACCCAAAATCGATTTAATTAAAATAACTAACACATTTAACAACAGCGTCAGTCCCAAAACTTGGCGGATTTTGGCACGATTATCAGTAACCATAGCTTCACCTGAATGAATTTACAGCAGTCTTTAAATCAGTGAGGGAGATCTCAGCCACCCAAGTTCCCTTTTTCTAGACGCGAAGCGGCTTCTTGTTAGAGTAGGAGAATTTAGAGGGATCGCTCCGTATCACATCTGAACACGAACGGCTGTATTATTGAGTGATTAGTGAGATGTAAAACTCTCTACAGTTTTTTTGAGAATGAGGGCAGCTTGATGGCTTGACCTATTTCATTTCTAGTTTAGAACGAATATATAGCCTTGTGCTCTGTTGCAATTTATTCTTGGTTTCAATTGAGTTTTCAAATTAGCTTGAACTCGTTGAATCTATCTATAACTTTTTACAAGACAGAGACTATAGATGTTAAAAAGGGTTAACGTTTGAAACAAATCAACGGTCGAGCTATAGAATTAGTCTGAACTCGGAAATTAGTTTTGATCTTCTAAAACTAATCCAATTGGTACCGTTAGATGTCAACAACTTGCTCTTTCTTGCATAACCCGTCAATCTATTGCTATGTCAACAGCTCCACTCACTTTGAATCTAGTTCAGGGCTCTGTTTCAATTCAATTTACCCTGGAGGCTGCCCAAGATTTGAAGGCAAATTTAGATGAGTTATTACAAAAACTAAAGGTATCTGCCCCAAAATCTTCTGCGGGTTCTAATAAACCTCATCCTCAGCGCCCAATGGAATATCGGTACACCGGAGACGTATTCTTAGAGGTATTCTGTAATCCCAATATCTGGCCCAGCCCTTTTGCCGCCAAGGTCTTAATCATGGTTCGAGATGATCGGATTAAAGTTAACGCCGAGGCAGAACTAACGCGAATTCTTGAAGATGTCAATCAGTACATCGAACAAATCATCTAGAACTAGGCAGCAATCCCGACTTAAGCCTGAACTAAAATTCTCTATGTGGTCAGCTTTAACAGGTGCTACAATAAATCCCAGACTGACAAGTTCCAAATTTGGGGCAAAGTCAGTTACTGCTGAATTAGTGTTTTGATTTCTCATGAATGCTGATAGCTTGACTCAGATGCTTCAAAAAGGGCTCCATGTTACGTTGGGTGCGGTATCCTCCCTTGTTGAAGCCCTACAGAATCCGCAAAGGCGTGAGGAAGATCTGGAGAAGATCCAATCACAACTGAATCAACTAGCAGAAGAATGGGCAGAGAAAGGAGCTGTTACCGAGCAGGAAGCGCGAAATTTTGTAGATACTCTTTTGGCAAGACGGCAGGATACTCAAAGTTATTCCAGGCCAAATTCTTCTGGACAATCTACAGCGACGACAGCCTCTGCAACGGTTGCAGACCCTGAGCCTGTTGAGAATATTCAGGAACTGACAACACAAATTGCAGCACTCCGGGAAGAACTAGAGCGCTTACGAGAAACAGAGTCAAATTAGTGAATTCAAGCCATTCAAATTAGTGATCATCTCACCTAAATAGCTGAAGGCTCACTAACTAATCCATTGACTCTAGTAAGCAAATCTGTTATGTTTTTGTTTCCAAATCTGACTATCATCCAGAGGTTGATAGTAGATAGCTCATGGAACCTACAACAATTCTCAACTCAATAATTCTCAATTCAATAGACCTCCAGTAGGATGGAGAGTATAGGATTGAAGCTAACCCAGTAAAAACTGCTACAAGTGAGAAGCTGTCGGTTAATGCCTTTGGAAACCAAAAACCATTAACGCTAATCTCCCAAAAGATGGATTCGAGGCGTTGCAGCTTTAGACTAAAATCAAACAAACCCAAAGATTGGTCTAGAAGTTAATTAACATTAGTAAAAAACCCTTCACCTCGAGTTCTAAAGTTTCCTAGAAATCCACCTAGATTTTCGTCAATCCTTTTTCTCAATTCTATTTAGCCGTTGGGTTGAGCGGTTATACTTAGTCGTTGTCCCATTTTTCTGAGCCAACGAGATCGCCAATACAATCTCGGAGAAGAAAGTCACACGCTTCTAGTTCCCCTTCAACACAGACCCACTCACGAGCTGGAACGTATTGACAGAGGGTGTAGATAGGTTGATTTCGACTCACTACTCCCCGATTCAGAAGCTCACGAGCTTCATCTCGGATTGTTTCTAAGGAATACTGCACCGTGGCGTAAGTCATGATCTTGCCTCACTTGCTGCTAATTTAGAGAGCTTGCAGCCCTTTAATTAATATAGTCGAAAATCGAGGTTTGTGGAAGTAAAATTTTCAGTATACACGCATACAAACATTTAAATGTTTTCAAAATCTAAATGTTTTGAAACGGATTTTTTGAGGTTTGTAAACTTTTGCATACAAAAAGTCACCTTGGTTTATCAACATATGCTGCCATCGATGCAGCTCAGCTTGAAAGCGATACTGACCTGAATATGACCTTCTGACTGCAAAAGGCAAGATCCAGGTCAGGCAGGTTCGCAAGCCCTAATATTCTGCAAGTCTATGAGAACAATTGAACCTAAAAAGAGTTGAAAACAAAACTTCTACTCCCTAGGATTATTGATATAATCTTCAACTTTTCTCGGCTTTGACTGAATAAACAAGTCCAATCTCCGAACAAACCAAAAAGTTTTAACTAGACTTCGGTCTTAATCTCACTTTTCTCAAACGTTATATGCTGAACCCACTACAACCCAAATAATCTTTCTAGTGAAACCTTTTGTGCAATTGAGATCTGACCATATGAAAAGACGCAGGGCACATCACTAGGGATCTCTAAAGCAAACTGTTTCATCACATAGGGACTACCATACACCACTAAGGCGAGTAAGCGATCAATACTTAATAATCCTTTAACCCAAGTCTGAGCAATTTTGGTCAACTCTGTGCTGCTGCGGAATGGATTTCCCCGAACAAAGACTTGCACCAGGGTGGGAGGATGAGAGGAGTCAAAGGCACTAGGGCTGCAGGGAGTATGACAATCAATCAGATGTAGGTCATAGCCCCATTGAGCTGGGAGAGCGATCGCGGGAGTCTGTCGATCTAAAAACCGAGCCTCCAGCAAGCTATCCACAATAATTAAATTCCACCTGGGTAAGCCACCCGACTGCTCATTGGGAGTGCCATGAGACAGGACTCCTCTCGATTGACCTGAATCTTTCAAAATCTGGCTGACCACCGTTTCACCCTGGGATTTCATCAAGGGTTCAGGAGTGAACGCGGGTTGAGTCGTGTTTATGATTGGGTTAAAGGGAGTCCAATTTGGACACACTTTGGTTTTGGCTTGTAGGATGCGCTGGACGGATGCCTGAATTCGTTCTGGAGTGATTCGTCCTTGTTCAACGGCATGACAAACAGCCTGAATGGTCACCTCTGGGTCAAGGGGCATGAGTAAAATATCAGCCCCAGCCTCAACGGCCAGGATTGCAGCTTCCTCTGGCGAATACTGGTTGGCGATCGCCCCCATTACCAAGGCATCGGTGACAATCAATCCCTCAAATCCCAGGGTTTGACGGAGCTGTCCAGTCAAAATTTCAGCCGACAGGGTGGCGGGTCGAACCCTATCCCAGGCTGAAATCAAAAGATGGGCACTCATGACGGCATCGACTTTGGCTTGAATGGCGGCTTGGAAGGGAGGCAACTCAACCGTCATCAACCGTTCAGTGCCATGGGGTAGGATGGGCAATTCCCAATGAGAGTCAACAGCAGTGTCACCATGACCCGGAAAATGCTTGGCAGTCGTCAGTACTGGGTAGTGTTGACATCCCTGAATAAAAGCGGTAGCAAGCTGACTGACAATTTCTGGAGTTTCCCCAAAGGATCGAATATTGATCACCGGATTTTGGGGATTATTATTCACATCGACTACAGGAGCTAAAATCCAATTCAACCCAATGGCAACTGCTTCCTGAGCAGTAATGGCCCCCATTTGTTCGGCATAGTATTTGGCCTGATCTAACTGAGTGTTGGCGATCGCTCCCAAAGCCATGGGGGGCGGGAACCAAGTGGCTCCAGAGAACCGTTGACCCACCCCTTCTTCAATATCCGCCGCCAAAAGTAAAGGAAACCTCGCCCAGGATTGCAACTGTTGAATCCGGGCTGATAACTCAACCGCACTGCCATCCACAAAAATAACTCCCCCCACTCCCAAATCTTGCAACCACCCTTTTAAGAGTTCTACGGGGGGTTCCCAAATGGGATAGCGAATTTGATGATCAAATAAATACCCTGAAGCCCTCACAACTACCATTTGAGCAACTTGTTCTGAGAGGGCAAGGGTATTCATGGGTGATTAAGTCTGGTGTGTTAGAGTCGTCGCAGGTTTGCTCAATTAGATGACTTTTAGATGACTTTGGATGTTCTAGGAAAGCTGCTCTTCGGCTGCTTCCAAAGAGCTTTCGGAATCTGGTTTGCGCTCTTCTTGAGCAATCTGATTCAGCAAGGTCAACATCTTGTCTCCCCGTTCTAGGGAACGATCTTCCAAAAAGACCACTTCAGGGGTGCGGCGTAGCCGAATCCGTTGACCTAGTTGGGAGCGGACATGATTGGTTGCAGATTTTAGGCCCGCCATGGTTTCCGTTCGAGCCTCTTCGTTACCGTAGATACTGACGAAAATCTTGACGTGTTGTAGATCTCCCGAAAGGTCAACATCTGTAATACTCACCATGCCACTGCCCACACGGTCATCTTTGATTTCATGAAGCAATATCTGGCTGACTTCCCGTTTAATGAGTGCGGCAACTCGGGAAACGCGACGATCGGTAGCCATGATCATTACCCCCCTTCACGAATATAGGTCATGCATTTCCATCATATAGCAATCTTTAGTCACAATCTTCAGTGACAGCCCTGCAATGATAACTTTTAATTCAATGAACCTGACTGAAGAGATAGATTCCCAACCGTAGGGCTTTACTTGCGTGAGAAAGGCTATATACTTGGGTCTGAGCTTTTTCAAGAACTTTCCCCGCGCGCGATTAGGTGATTTATTGTTAAGTGTGTCAGCAACTTTGCTATGGAAAATGAATTTAAGATCAATCAAAAAGTACGAGTGATTGCACTTCCAGCCTATGTAAAAACGGCTGAACCCATGCCAATGCTGCGCCCTCCCAATGTCATTAAACTTGGAGAAGTTGGAACTGTACTTGACCGCCGACCGGGAGGATACTGGGCAGTTCGGTTTGATAAAGGGGCGTTCCTGATGGAAAGTCAATATTTAGAATCTGTAGATCAAGCGGAACCCAATCAGCCCTTGTCTCATACCGGAAAATAGCCAATCTTATGTTAAGACTTCTCGCGGATGCACGGTTTGTGGACAACCCTTTGGATTAGTGGGTTTGTAGATGGATTAAAGGAGCATTTCTTTGGCTAACAAACACTGACCCAATATTCTTTTTGTATTGTAGATAACTAACCTTACCTAAAGTTTACAGGGGCTCTAAAACTCTTTTCAGTTCCTTCACCTATATTTTCAACCGGATTTGTATGTTGGAAGAGGGAAAGTAATAAATATGATTTTCCTAGCTTGATTTTCCCAATATAGAGTTGGTTGAGACATCTATGATTCCTTTAATCTCTGGGTTATTTGCTCCTATCGGAAAGCAGCTTGACGATTTGCGGATTGACAATCCCAAGCTGGCACTTTTCCTCTACAAGACGATTCCTGGTCAATGTCCTTTTGAGCGAGAAATTAAAGTTTTAGGTCACACCATTTTACGAATTCCACCTCTATGCAAGTTGAACCCCCTGTATGAGCAAGTGGTGGGATTGCGCTTCCGGGCTATGTGTTACCTGGTGGATGAATGTGGCATGACGGTTTGAGAATTAACCCAAAATCCACGGATGCCTAATCTTTGCTAACGTTATAGCTAGTCGAGCTTGGATTGAGAATCATGACATTACACCTGAAAGTCCCGAGTATGGTCTGCGATGGCTGCGTCGATACGGTGAAGGAAGCAATCCAAGGTTTGGATTCAGGCTCAACAGTTGAGATTGACTTGCAGACAAAGCAGGTTACGGTTGAGGGAACCTCTTCGGAGGACGAGGTTAAGCAGGCAATTACTGCCGTTGGTCACACGGTTGAGAGTTAACCGTTAGGAATTGAGAAGAATTGAAGCCTTAGTAGAATAATCTTATGCTGTTATCGGGTCAGTCTTTACCGATTCCTCTGCACTTTAACCCTGAATCCGTAGGGAAAGTTTGGCGGGTTGCTTACCAACAGCGGGCTATTGAGGCAGAAGCTTGGGCCATGCAGCAGGGAATTCAGCCTGCGACTCATGACATGGAACAAACTTGCCTATTGCTTATTGATGTTCAGAATACATTTTGTATCCCCGACTTTGAACTCTTTGTTCGAGGACAGTCAGGATTAGGGGCCGTCGAAGACAATGTCCGGTTATGTGAGTTTATCTATCGAAATTTGGGCTCCATTAGCCAGATTATTGCGACCCTAGACACCCATACAGCCGCACAGATCTTTCATCCCATTTTTTGGGTCAACCAGCACGGAGAACATCCTATTCCTGCAGCAACACTCATTCAATTTGAAGACGTTCAAAATGGAGTCTGGCAGGTCAATCCGGCAGTATCAGCTAGTTTGGGAATTAATGATGACACGCTGCAACGTCACGCTCTACACTACACCCAAAAATTGAGTGACGGGGGCAAATATCCTTTAACTGTCTGGCCCTATCATTCTATGCTGGGTGGAATTGGTCATGCTTTAATCTCCGCAGTAGAAGAGGCGATCTTCTTTCACACCCTGGCCCGTCAGAGCCAAGCTCAATTTGAACTCAAAGGCAATAACGCTCTAACCGAAAACTATTCAGTTCTGAAACCAGAGGTTTTAACAGGGTTTGATGGACGCGCCATTGGCAAAAAAAACATGAGCTTGGTACAAAAATTGCTAACCTTTGACCGAGTTTTGATTGCAGGCCAAGCCAAGAGCCATTGTGTGGCTTGGACAATCGCCGACCTACTAGAAGAAATTCAATCCCTTGATCCAAACCTAGCTCAGAAGGTTTATCTACTGGAAGATTGCACCTCTCCAGTCGTTGTTCCTGGGGTAATCGACTACGCCGTCCAGGCTGACGAAGCTTTTGAACGCTTTGAGTCTGCAGGAATGCATCGAGTCTCGACCTAACCACTCAAAAGAGCTACAACAGCCAAAAAACCTTCCAAATGCAAAAAGCGCTCTCCAAAAGGAGAGCGCTCAATTTTAGCTATTAGCTAATCAAGGAGGTCAAAACTTAACCGTTGATTGCAGGAGCAGAAACAATCTCAGCAGAAGCAAGGTCGAGGGGGAAGTTGTGAGCGTTACGCTCGTGCATGACTTCCATACCCAGGTTTGCCCGGTTGATGATATCAGCCCATGTGTTGATGACACGACCAGTTGAATCTACTACGGACTGGTTGAAGTTGAATCCGTTCAGGTTGAACGCCATGGTGCTTACGCCCAGAGCAGTGAACCAGATTCCGACTACAGGCCATGCAGCCAACAAGAAGTGCAAGCTACGGCTGTTGTTGAATGATGCATACTGGAAGATTAGACGACCGAAGTAGCCGTGGGCTGCAACGATGTTGTAGGTCTCTTCTTCTTGACCAAACTTGTAACCGTAGTTCAAGGACTCAGTCTCAGTTGTCTCACGTACCAAGGAGGAGGTTACCAATGAACCGTGCATTGCACAGAACAGTGCTCCACCAAATACTCCCGCTACTCCCAACATGTGGAAGGGGTGCATCAAAATGTTGTGCTCAGCTTGGAAGACCAACATGAAGTTGAAGGTTCCGCTGATTCCCAGAGGCATACCATCGGAGAATGAACCTTGGCCGATTGGGTAGATCAAGAATACTGCTGATGCTGCTGCTACAGGTGCAGAGTACGCAACGCAGATCCAAGGACGCATTCCTAAGCGGTAGCTCAATTCCCACTCACGACCCATGTAGCAAAAAATGCCAATCAGGAAGTGGAAGATTACCAACTGGTAAGGGCCGCCGTTGTATAACCACTCATCTAAGCTGGCTGCTTCCCAAATTGGGTAAAAGTGCAGACCAATTGCGTTAGATGAAGGAACTACTGCTCCAGAGATGATGTTGTTTCCGTACATCAAGGAACCTGCAACAGGTTCGCGGATTCCATCAATGTCAACTGGAGGTGCTGCTACGAAAGCAACAATGTAGCAGACGGTTGCAGCTAGCAGGGTAGGGATCATCAACACGCCGAACCAGCCTACATAGAGACGGTTGTTGGTTGAAGTTACCCAGTTGC
>JBOFUV010000020.1:0-2238 GCA_051652765.1 Microcoleaceae cyanobacterium
AGCATGGTTTGTTTGCGCTTCAGGGTCTTTGTTTACAGCCAAATCACATCACGTCCCATCCTACCTGCTTGATTGACTCTGACGAGGTCTCCTGAATCTATTTCACCCTAAGGAGATTTCAACATCCATGAAACTTTCAGCTTTTGTTTCTTCTGTCCTAGCAACCACTGGAGTTGTAGTTGCTGCGACTACAGGCTCAGCAGATGCTTTCTCTGTCAACTTTGGTTCCACTAGCCAATCTTCCAACACACCTGCAACAGGGGCTTCTGCGTTAGTAGATTTCATATTCAGTGATGTTGCTGGAGGAGTTGAACTGAAGTTGGATATTGCTAATACAACAGGTTCAACTTCTTTTGGGTCAGGAGCAACTACCTCTAAACTGACAGGAATTGCTTTCGACGTTTTGAGCGGGATTACAGCCAGTGCTCCGGGTGGTACAGGTTCAGCAGAGTTGGATACCTTCCTATCTGATGTTGCGTTCTCGCCATTCTCTAACAGTGCTGGCTTTGGTGCTGTTGGAAACTTCTCCTATGCCGTGGCAGATAACAACAACTTTGAAGGGGGCAATGCCAATGATGCTCTTTCCCAAGGTAACTCAACTATCGCAACTCTGCTACTAGCAACGGGTGGATTAAACGCGAGTCAAGTTGAGGCGGGATTCCTGACTGGCTTCTCCAATAGTTCCTTGAGCTTTGCTGCTCGTTTTCAGCAGGTTGCTGGTCTATCAGGTTATGACGGTTCAAACAGTGAAAAGTTGTTGGGCGGTACCATCAATAATCCTGGCAATGAAGAACCCGTTCCCGAACCGCTAACGATTTTGGGTTCTGCAACTGCGTTGGGAGTGGGTACTATTCTGAAGCGGAAAGCTGCGAAGAAGTCCTAAGTTAATTTCTCCAAAGTTAACTCCTTCAAGTCCAGATTTCTAAAAACTTCAGCATAGAAAAGGGAAGATGGTTCGCCATCTCCCCTTTTCTGCTTCATTACAGAATTACCATAAAACTTTTTCGACTTCAGACATCACTAGCTCTTCCGAGCAACTTTCTTGGTCATGAACACCCCACCGAGAGCAGCCAAGCCTAGAAGAGTTGCAGGTTCAGGAACTTCTTGATTGTCGTCTTGGGGAATTTTGTAGTCAGAGATGTACAAAGAAGCGTGAGACAGCGCCTTACCCTTGGTTCCACTGCCATCAAGGGCAACACCAATTGTATTCCAGTTAAAGATATCACCGACTGAACCGCCTTCAAACTTATAGGCACTCCACCCCGTGCTGGTTTTGAGGGTGAGGGCAAATGCACTATCAATGTCCTTCAAGAGTTCGATTGTTCCAATGTTGCCAGTACTAACATTGTTCTGGATTTTAAAGTATTCAGAAGTTTTCCAATTCGTCGCTGGACTGTCAATTTTGCTGCCAAATGTCCAATTGTAGTCCCCAAAAATGTTATTGGTGTTGAGTTGAGTAGACCAAGCACTTCCTTGGGAGTCATTCCCACTGAAAGCTCCAGCACAAGCAACGGCCCCAGAGATATCGAGAACGTTGCATTTTTGCAGGGAGTTAGTCGTTTCACCAGAACCGCCATTTGAAGGTTTTGCTGCCGGTTTTGCTTCCGCAGGCGCGGCAACTAGCATGACAGCAATCCCTGTTGCTAGCAAACCCGCACTAAATACCTTAGAGATTTGAGTTTTCATTATCATTATGTATAGGACTCCAGATATATGTACTTGTTGGCTTTGGGAGTACTGTGTGCATCACCTCTATCCCTCACCTGTTACATATCATACTCAGTCAAGCCAGGGAGGGTCTACCGTGACTTTACGGATTTACTGGATCTTTACAAGGCTTTTATTGGAGTTTTATTAAAAGATTAAAAAGCCAAAAAGCTATATCTTAAGGACTATAAACTACGTTTTTCTACTGAGTTAAATATCTCTAGATAATTTTTTGTCTTGCTAAAAAAATCGGATTTCCGAATGATTACGCAATTAATAATGTATTATTTTTAACTCTTGTTTGCGGAAAACCCCGAGATCGCTTTCGAACTAGGACTGACGCATAGGACTGACGTAGTTAAGCATTCTTTGGCCCCCCTGCCCCCAAGCTTGGCAGGGCTGATTCATTGTAGGCAAGGAAAAACCTGTTCCCACTGATTCGCAAGCGCTCGCTTGGCAGAGGCCATGGAACTGAAGCCCAACTTGCGCGCCACATTGATAAATATATTCCGCACCACTGACCAGTTCGCT
>JBOFUV010000021.1:0-30379 GCA_051652765.1 Microcoleaceae cyanobacterium
CTCGCAAAACCCTAAATCCCGTGTTCGGGACTGAAACAGTTGCGTAGCCTGACGGGAACCACTCACCAAACGGACTCGCAAAACCCTAAATCCCGTGTTCGGGACTGAAACTCGTCATGAAATTCAACTCCGCGAATCGGGGAATAGGCTCGCAAAACCCTAAATCCCGTGTTCGGGACTGAAACTTCCAATAGGCCCAACCTTCTGGATTTGGGCTTACATGTCCGCTCGCAAAACCCTAAATCCCGTGTTCGGGACTGAAACTAGCGACTTTATTCTTGACCTCGGACTGCTGACGACTCGCAAAACCCTAAATCCCGTGTTCGGGACTGAAACGCAACGGGCCTAACTCCCCTTTCTCTATTTTGCACACCTCGCAAAACCCTAAATCCCGTGTTCGGGACTGAAACTAGAAAAACATCAAAAGAATTAGCAATTCTAAAAATCTCGCAAAACCCTAAATCCCGTGTTCGGGACTGAAACCATCTTCGTCAAGTTTGCCCAACTCGTCATAGGCTTTAGTCTCGCAAAACCCTAAATCCCGTGTTCGGGACTGAAACAGATAATGATCTCTCTGTCAATCAAGATCGCTGACTCGCAAAACCCTAAATCCCGTGTTCGGGACTGAAACTTGAGAATCACACTGTCGAATGGCTGCGAGACTTCTCTCGCAAAACCCTAAATCCCGTGTTCGGGACTGAAACTTTCAGGGTCACGCTCGTTTGTTGCAACAAACAGGTGACTCGCAAAACCCTAAATCCCGTGTTCGGGACTGAAACCTCACCAAGATCCTAAGCAAGCTCTAGCCGTCAGGCTCGCAAAACCCTAAATCCCGTGTTCGGGACTGAAACCTGTTCAACGGATTAGACAAACAGCTCTGCTTAGCTCGCAAAACCCTAAATCCCGTGTTCGGGACTGAAACAAAACGGCCGACACCGGTTGAAAACACTCAGATACTCATCTCGCAAAACCCTAAATCCCGTGTTCGGGACTGAAACATTTCAAATCAAATTTAAGAAGGAATATTCATCGGCATACTCGCAAAACCCTAAATCCCGTGTTCGGGACTGAAACTTTCACATTGATTTACGATATTCTCCATGGCAAATATCTCGCAAAACCCTAAATCCCGTGTTCGGGACTGAAACACGACCATAGCAAAAGAATATCTAGTAGGTGCAACTCGCAAAACCCTAAATCCCGTGTTCGGGACTGAAACGTTACGGAAAGTGGCGCATATGATCTGACGGCTCCCATCTCGCAAAACCCTAAATCCCGTGTTCGGGACTGAAACAAGGCTAGAGCTTTGTCATTGTGAAGCTCGTATTGCTCGCAAAACCCTAAATCCCGTGTTCAGGACTGAAACAACTTGAGAAGGCATCTAAAGATTTGGAGTCTATTGACTCGCAAAACCCTAAATCCCGTGTTCGGGACTGAAACCCTGTATTCGATTGACTCTCGGAATTGATCCCAGAACTCGCAAAACCCTAAATCCCGTGTTCGGGACTGAAACATCTCTCTCTTAGATGCCCTCAATGAGGAAGGTGAGTTTGCTCGCAAAACCCTAAATCCCGTGTTCGGGACTGAAACATGTGATAATCAGCTAATGCGGGTGCGCCTGCCAACCTCGCAAAACCCTAAATCCCGTGTTCGGGACTGAAACAAATGCCTGTGTGATTTTCGCGAATCCACAGGCGTGATCTCGCAAAACCCTAAATCCCGTGTTCGGGACTGAAACATGTGCCGCCTTTTCTAGATTTTTGGCGACATGCACTCGCAAAACCCTAAATCCCGTGTTCGGGACTGAAACTCCCCTGCGGCCCTTGCGGCCCCTGAAGGGTTCGGGTCGTGCTGACTCGCAAAACCCTAAATCCCGTGTTCGGGACTGAAACTGTTATCGTCAATTACCTCAACAGTCTCGTTCACGTAGCTCGCAAAACCCTAAATCCCGTGTTCGGGACTGAAACAAGGTAAGCGATCACTTCTTCTAGTCCAAAAACCTTACTCGCAAAACCCTAAATCCCGTGTTCGGGACTGAAACTCTCCCAAGACAAAGCTCTGTCAGGTTAGTTAGCTGCCCACTCGCAAAACCCTAAATCCCGTGTTCGGGACTGAAACATGCAAAAACCGTTAAATCGTTTAGAGTTGATTGCCTCGCAAAACCCTAAATCCCGTGTTCGGGACTGAAACCTCCGAATGGAGGGGTGACAACCCAACTATAATGCTTGCTATACTGAAGAAACGCCTTCAAACCAATCGTTGTAGAGTTGCAATCAAGACATCCTGGTTGAAGTTCCCTTTCGTGATGTAAGCATTGGCTCCAGCTTCGGCCCCTCGGAGCTTGTCTGCGTCAGAAGCCAGAGATGTTACCAGAATAATCGGTAGTTCACTGGAACCGAATTGCTGACGAATTTTTTCTGCAAAGGTCAAGCCATCCATATTAGGCATTTGAATATCGGAGATCACCGCATCGAAGTTCTGGGTACAAAGCTTGTTGAAGCCATCCACACCGTCAACGGCGGTGATCACTTCATAACCCGCCGCTTCCAGAATGCGCTTTTCTTGGATACGGGTAGCAATGGAGTCTTCAACGAGGAGAATGATAGGTTTTTTCTGCTTAGCAACCCATTCAGTTGTCGCTTTGGGGTTGACATTAGGGGCGAACGTTCTGGGCGAGAATCCTTTGCGGACTGACTGGATTAAATCTTGGGGATTCAATATCATACAGACTTCTCCGGTTCCAAGAATAGTTGCTCCAGAAACATTTCGCACTCGTTTCAATAGTTGACTTTGAGGTTTTAGAACAACATCTTGAGCATCAATCAGTTCATCGACGAACAAGCCCACTTGTTCCTCGCCCACTTTGAGAATAATGCAAGGGCGAGATTCACTAGACGATTCAGTTCCTGAGTGCTGAATCTCCCGGTGTTGAATCGCTTGGGGTTGAAGTTCTAGTAAGTCAGCCAGTTCAGCAACGGACGTAGGCTGTTCCGCCAACAAAATCGTTGAGTGACCTTCAATGGTGAAAACTTCTTCGGCCTTGATCAAGCAAGTCGTCTGCACAAAATCCACTGGAATCCCATAGGAAATTCCCTGAACGGCAACGATGAGCACATGAGTCGTAGCCAGAGTTGTCCTGAGTTGAATCCGGAAGGTACAACCTTTGCCGGGGTTAGAACTAACAGTAATTGTCCCTTTGAGGCGCTCTATATTTTCCCGCACCACATCCATGCCAATGCCACGACCCGAAACCTCTGTTACCGTGGTTCGCGTGCTGAAACCGGGGACAAAGATCAAAGATTGAATTTGATTGGGGCTCATTGCATCTAACTCTTCAGCAGAATACAAGCCCCGCCTCAAAGCCGTTTGCTTAATGTTCTCAAGCCCTAGCCCTCGACCATCATCCTGAATTTCAATCACAACAGAGGCGGGGGTTTTCTGACCTTTGAGGCAAATCTGAGCAGTTCTGGGTTTGCCTTGGCGTTCCCGCTCCTCTGGGGACTCAATCCCATGATCCACTGCGTTGCGGAGAATATGCATCAGCGGATCTTTCATCTCTTCCAGAACTCGTTTGTCTGCCAGAGTTTCTCCCCCCTCAATCCCGAGATCAATTAATTTTTGTTGTTGACGGGCGAGATCCCGCACCATGCGAGGGTAAAGGTTGAAAATCGCTGACAGAGGGAGTAATCTCAGGGTTTGAACGGTTTCTTCTAACTCAGTGGAGATCAGGTTCAGCCGGGTAATGTCTTCATAGAGAGCGCCTCTGAGTTGGTTCGTTAGTGAACTCAATTGGTCTAACCGTGCTGTGGCCCGCTGATGATAGTGCTGGAGCTGGGTTGACCTGCCGCCGCTAAGGATGGTAAGACCGTTCTGTACACCAACATCTTGAAAGGCCGAACGATTGACAAAGGCATCTCGATTCCACTCTTCCAACCGGGCTAGAATTTCCTCAACTTCGCTGAGTCGATGAGCAATGCGGATTTTTGTGACAGTGAGTTCCCCCGTTTGAGTCATGAGTGCATCTAGATTGCGCGTTGGAACTCGAATGGTGTCGATGGTATAAGTTGTAGAAGGAGTTGTCTGGGAATCTGGGGAAGTTGCGTTAGGAACTGGAGCCTTTGTAACGTTGGCTGATGGAGGCTCGGTAGGGTTAGGGGCGATCGCAATCGTAGAGACAGGAACAGCCTGAATCACTGAAATTGTAGGACTTTCTGTGATCGCCTGAATTTCAGGGGATTGAATTTCGGTTGTAACGGTTGCCGCAGGTTCAGGATTCTCCGGGGCTAGGTTGGGGCCTTCTGCGTTTTGTTCATATTGGGTCAGTTCTTCCAGAGACGGAGCTTGGGGTTCAGGGAAATGAGCCACTTCCAAATCTGCTGTTGAGGCCGCCCTAGCACCCAGGAGATGCGCGAGTAGATAAAAGGTGTTCACTCCGGCGGGTTCTCCAGTCACAGCTTCATGAACCAGTTTTCGCAACCCATCCAAGCCCTGAAACAGGCGATCACTCACCTCGGCGGATGGGGGGATTTCACCCCGTTGGAGACTGCCCAACAGGTATTCGATCTCGTGGGACAAGGTGGCTACGTCCTTCACCCCCAACATACCGGCATCCCCTTTGAGGCTATGGGCTTCTCGGAGCAAATCATTGAATGTATAAATGTCTTCAGGGTGCTGTTCTAGATGGAGCAAACCCTGATCTAAGTTCTGTAAATGCTCCTCACTCGCAACTTTGAAGGCTTCCCGCAGTTCCTCGTCTTCGATCATGGTGGCCAAATAAAATATTAGATCAGTATTAAACGTTACACAATTAAACCTGGCATAGTTAAACCTGACAGAGTTAAACCTGACAGAGTTAAACGTTATACGGTTGATTGAAGTTCAGAGGCGACTTGGTTCAATTGTTGCACACCCAAACGAGTCTGACTAATGCCGTTGGCTGTTTCTGCCGCCCCTTGATTGAGAGCACCCATGGCTTCTAAAACTTGACCAATGGCGATCGCCTGTTGCTTAACATTAAGGGAAATTTGTTGGTTACTAATGACGACGTTATTAACCGCTTCTGCGACCCCAGCAAAAGCATTCGAGGTTTGTTGAGACATGGCTACCCCAGATTGAACTGTTTTTGTGCCTTCTTCTGTTACCATTACAGTTGAATTAATGGCACTCTGAATATCAGAAACCAGAATGTTAATGCGTTGGGCAGATTTCTGGCTTTCATCAGAAAGCTTACGAATTTCTGCAGCAACAACGGAAAAACCTTTGCCATGATCTCCCGCTCGTACCGCTTCAACGGCAGCATTCAAAGCTAGCATATTGGTCTGATTTGCCAGGGAACTTACCAACTGAGAAATACTGCCGATTTGATTGGTTTGTTCACTTAAACGAATAATTTGTTGGGCGATCGCTTCAACTTTGTCCTGTAAATCTCTCATCCCTGTTAGCGTCATTGCAACAGCTTGTGAACCACTTTCTGCTAATGTCAAAGCATGTCTAGCTCCAATGGCGGCAGACTCTGCCTGTTCTGCCGTGGACTGGGAAGAGGCACTGAGTTCATCCATCGTTGCTGTCGTTTGGTTAACCGCCGCAGCCTGTTGAGCAATGGTTTGTTCTTGTTGTTCGGTAACAATCGCGATCTGCGAAGAACTGTCTAAAACTTGTTGGATCGTCTCTCTTAATGTTTTGGCAATTGACCGACTGAAAAAGTAACCAATGGGCGAAGCCACCAGAATTGCGAGCAACACTAATAAGCTAAATAACCAAAGCGTTCGGCGATAGATAGCATCTGCTTTTTCGCGTTCCAAAGCCCCATCTTTAAGCTGTTGCTCAATTAGTTCTTGAATCTTGTTAGTGACTGGATCAATGACTGTATACAAAGAGCCATCAAATGCAGACCATCTTGCCTTATTTCCTGAGGCAAAAGCTTGCTCAAGCCGATTAATTTCTTCATTAGCAGCATTCAGCAAAGGTTCTATTTCTGCAACCAGTTTTTCCTCTTCCTGTGAAAGAGAAACTTGATTAAAAGCTTGCCAACTTTGATCAATGTCCTGCTGTGCTTGATTAACAGAAGCCAAGGCTAGTTCTGAAGTTAATAAACCTGCATTGGCTTTATTAACAGCATCAATAATCTTAATTCCATAGTCATCTGAAATCGACTTCAATGTTTTAAGGTGAAACAAATTATCATCATAAATTACTGCCACTTGCCGATGAAGTTGATTAAATGCATAAAGAGAGTAACCGCCAATCGCAAGCAGAATTGCAGCAGGGATCAGAAAAAAACCGCAATAAAGTTTGGTGCTTAGTTTTAGACCCATTATTTTAGACTCATTATTTTTTTGACCGGCAAATCCAAGAGATATAGACAACTTTCTCGATTGTAGGTGAAAGCTGTACATTTTCTCAAACTATTTAGACTTCTGCGTTAACGACAAGTTCTCCGCCCATAATTATTTTCTTTAAATCAAGTAGCGTCATCACATGATCGCAGTATGAAGCCGCTCCTTGAAAGTATTCAGTTTCTTTACTACAGACAGAGATTGGCACAGCTTTAACCATGGCTGGATCGAGATAAACAATATCAAAAATATCATCTACATTGATTCCAGCAACAACATTATCTACCTGAATAATCATGACTCTCCTTAGGTGTTTAATAGATCTTAAAGGCAGCTTAAGCACACCGCAGAGATCAACTAACGTCACGATTTCACCCCGAAGATTCATATTGCCAATAATGTGACTTGGTGTACAAGGAATCGGTGTAACTTTTTTCGTCTCAGTAAACTCTCGGATTAGATTCAAGGGTACTCCAAAATACTCCCCATGAAGTCCAATAACAGCGATTGGAGCTTTTCCTAAAATATCTTTTTCTTGATTTTTTTTAATTAAATTATTTGCTCTTTCATGAAAGATGGCTTTTTCTTCTGAAGTGGCGTTTGGGCAAAATTCTAGAGTTCTTAAGTTTATTTGGGCGCTCGCATCGCTCTCAGAATATTGTAAGCCTTTCGGATTTTGCGAATTGAGTCTAGTTTGAGTCAATGCTTTTACGTCTACCAGGGTAATCACTCGATTTTCAATCTGAGTGATTCCCTTAAAAAAGGAAATGTTAGAGTAATCTAGTTCTGATTTTTTAGGACTTTCAAATGAAGGATTTAAAAAGGTATTGGTAATTGCTGTTCCTGCAATATTTTCTAAATATTCGACTTGACTGACCAACAGTCCAAGTTGAATATTTTGATGGGCGATTACGATCACAGTATCAGTTAAAGTATAGTTCAAATTAAGAGTGGTAAAATAGGCGTTAAAATCAAAAACAGGCAGTAGTTCA
Source organism: Microcoleaceae cyanobacterium (assembly GCA_051652765.1). GTDB lineage: Bacteria > Cyanobacteriota > Cyanobacteriia > Cyanobacteriales > Microcoleaceae > JBHJGO01. The sequence continues at coordinate 7,328 of JBOFUV010000021.1, forward strand.
CCCCGAAGATTGATTGCCCCAACAATTCCTTTCGGAGCATTTAGAATCGGTGTAAATTCAGGAAGAAAGAAGATTTCGTGAACCGCAGCAGCTTCAATTCCGTAGATCAAGTAACCAATTCTAAAAACAAGATAGGGATGAATTTTCATAGTTAGTCTCCATAATTAGTCTCCATATAATAAACTACTCTAAAAAGCAATTAGGAATTTATTATAGTTTCAATGGAAGCTGTAAGTTCAGCAACTGTAATTTCTCCAGCATATTCAACCTGACTTGTATTCGGTAGTTTTCGCAGTAGCTCTAAAGCCGTTTTATAGAGCTTTAGAGCTTTTTCAAAATTATCTTCCTGTTCCAAAATCGCTGCCATTTTAGTATATGCAAGGATGGCTGAAGATGAAAATCCAGCCAAATAAATAATCCGTTGGGCAAGTGTTTTAGCTTTTTCCATATCACCTGTTTCATCAGCAATGTTTAACATTAGATACCAGGGTAAAATAGAGAAGGAGTTAATCTGCAAGGCTTTTTCGCAGTGAAAATTAGCCTGGGAATATTGACCTAGATTGGCATGAACTTCAGCTAAAAGGCAGTGAATTTCAAAGTTATCAGAGTTATTTTTAATAACCTGATCGGCGGCTTGAATAGCCTCAGCATATCGTTTTTGTTGAACAAGTTGATCAATAAACCTGGATTCAGTTGCCGGACTGAGTGAATGAGTTGCAAGAAAACTCTCTGTTCCTGGAGGACTGATCGGCTGAAAACTTGACTGAATAATATCAGACTTTGGTGGGATGCTAGACGCTGAACTCGGCTCACGTTGGTAGATCACTGATTCCGGAAAAACCACAATTTTAAATGGATTATTAACAAGTTGTTGAATCTCAGCATGACCTGTGATCAAATATCCTTCTGGGCACAGAACTTGATGGAACTTGCAAATCACTTGATTAATATAGTTTTTATCAAAATAAATTAGGACATTTCTGCAAAGAATAAGGTCAAGATCTTGCAAAAGGTGAGCTTGACTAAAAGCATCTCCAATCAAGTTGAACTTGGAAAATTTAACAGAGTTTTGGACTTTAGGATTGATTTTCCAGGAATCACCATAAGGGTGAAAATATTGGGCTTGAATATCAGGATCAACTCCTCGAAATGACCAAGAGTTATAGATTCCAGCTTGTGCCTTCTCCAGAACGAGGGGATTGATATCAGTACCCATAATAAGAATCTGCCATTGCTGCCAGTTTGGGAGAAGTTGTTGGAGCAGAATCGACAGGGAATAGGGTTCTTCTCCGGTGGAACATCCGGCACTCCAAATCCGCATAGTTTTTGTTAGTTTGCGTCGATCAATAATTTCAGGAAGAATAGTTTGCCCTAGGAGTTTAAATTGACCTGCATCTCGAAAAAAATAACTTTCAGCCGTTGTTAATAATGGAATCAATTGATTCCACTCCATTTGACTGGCTTGGAGATTGGCTTGGAGTAGAGTGTAGTAATCTTCCGAGCTAGATAGATTCAGCGCTCGAATTCGGGATTGGATTTTCTGAGAAAAACTTGCATAGTCTTTAGGTCGAATGTAGCCGCCAATTCGATCCGAGACGAGCTGGATAAATTTTTTCAGCAGAATTTGATCCATCAAAAATTTGAGGTTAACAGTCTAGAATGTCAGGATACAGAGCTTAGACGATTTTTTTATAGGTAACCTAGCTAAGGCCGCTGTTTGCGGTATCGTTATGTTTGCGTTCATCTACGAGATCACCGTATCGGATTATAATTTCTTTCAGATTTAAGACTCAAACGGCTGTTAATGATTGCGGGTGTAAGTGGGTTATTGTGCGATTAGCTTACGCCCTCCATATACAGAAAAATTGTAGTATTTCCAAACAACATCAACTTCTGCAAAACCAATAGTTTGCAGCCAAGCTAATTGACTCATTAGACTAGCCGGATGATCTTCGTTGTAGTGCCGAGGTATCCACTTTTGTTCAATTTCCTCTACCGAAACTTGCAGACGCATGTACTCTTGCCATTTCTCCAGATAACGCTCTTGGAGATCAGAACTAGAGCCTAAAATCACATCAGCATTATAAAAAACACCACCCAGATTTAGACAATCATAAATCTTTTTGTAAAGCCTAATTTTGTCATCATCACTCACTAAATGATGCAGAGCAAGTGAGGAGACAACGACATCATAGGTTGTATCGAACTCATAGTTTTCAAGATTTGCAAGCTGATAACGCAAATTATCTCCAGCATCACCAAGTTTTGCCTTTGCTATCTGCAACATCTTCTCCGCAATATCAACGCAGGTAATTTGAGCTTGAGGATAAAGACCTTTAATTCGTTGTGCAATTGTTCCTGTTCCACACCCAAGATCAACTACACGAATAGATTGGAACGGATTGAATGGCAGTACCGTAATGAGGGCATCAAGCATTTGCTCATAGTTAGGAATAAGGCGACGAATAGTTGCGTCGAACTCTCGAGCTTCTTCTTCAAAGTGTTGTTTAACCTTCTCCACTATAACCCCTTTTCAGTTAACGACAAGCTTACATTGATGGCTAGTATGAAATGCAGACAAGAACGCTGCAGATCTAGATGTACATTTAACAGTCTTTCCCGGATCTTACTTGTAGCAAATACCTGAGTATTTCATATCACTCTAACAGATGGCTTTGCAACTGTAGCAATCCTAAATCAATGACTAGAAAACCATAGAGGGGTTTGGGGACAAAGTTCCCAAGGAGGAGCAACGCCCCTCCACCCCTGCTTATCAAGCATTTAGCACTGCTATGTAGCAATGTTCACCTTTACAAATCAGATTGCCATAGCAATTAGGAACGGTTTGTGAGCAGAGGGCAACGTCCCCAGGGAGCATTCTGGGTATGCTGGCCGGGGTTCCTGAGTGAGAACCAGAAGTATATACTGGATTGTCAGGACATGGCGCTACCCTTCTGGATGGGATTGCCTGTGCTAATCCTGCGGAGGAAAATGTGACAACCTGCATGAGAGATGGTATAACTGAGGTGGCTCGCACTGTATGGGTTTAAGGGCTTCATATTGCTAGGTTATGCTATGGGGGACAAGTGTAGCTTAGTAACGGTTGAGAGAGTTACCTGGGTACTTTCAATGACTGTCAGATATGGTGTCATGGGCACACTGATGTGGTGTTACTGCCAAGAGTGCAGCAAACAGAATTTTGATTCCTGACGGATACGCATTGACAATCTGCCTTTCAGTTTTTAGTTCTACCAATACCCTCTTCGGTCAATTATCTTGAGTCAATAATACGAGTCAATAGTGACCTGATTTGTGATCAGCACTCTTAGCCCTGCCGAGATGTCCAAGACGGACTATATATCGAGTGGCGTGTCTGAGTAGACCTCTTTATGCTAATCAAGATCAAATCACTAGGCCGCGTTTTCTCCAAGGCATCGCGTCGCTATTCTCTTAGACTTGCTTTGATTCTTCCTTCGATTCTCCAAACACTTCTGACTGCTGGACTAATCAGCTTTTTTGCGTTAAAACATGGTTCGATCGCAGTTAATGATCTGGCTTATCAACTGCGATCGCAAGTTGCTAATCGAGTACAGGATTACCTAGAAAGTTACCTGGCAACTCCCCATAGCATTATCGGACTCAATGCTGGCGCTGTTCGGCGGGGAACGCTAGACCTGAATAACTATCAAATGTTAGTCGGTCGTTTGCAAAACCAACTCGAACAATTCGATGATGTTAATTATACCATGTTTGGCAGTGCTAAGGGTGAACTCGCAGGGGTTGAACAACTGACTGACGGCGAGTTTCGGGCAGAAATCAAGCATGAACTTGACTCAGGATTCAAGGTTTATGCTTTCAATGAATCTCAGTATGATCCGAGTCATCCCATTGAGAGCTTTGCAAACTATGATCCTCGTCCCCGTCCCTGGTATCAGGCGGCCATTCAAATAGGTCAGCCAACTTGGAGTGAGATTTATCAACCGATTAGTAATAGTCAAAAAACGCGGTTAGCCCTCACAGCAGTACATCCCGTGTACAATGCCAGCGGTCAATTGGTCGGTGTTTTTGGGGCGGATATCACTTTGGATGAGCTGAGTAATTTTCTAGATGAGCTGAGAATCACTCAGTCAGGAACTGTGTTTATCATGGAGCGCGATGGGCTACTCGTGGCAAATTCTAGCCTGCACCGCCCCTTCAAGATCCGAGATAATCAAGCCATCCGCATTTCTGCAACGCAAAGCGAAGACCCGATTATTCGTTCCACTACCCAAGCATTAATGAAACAGTTTGACAGCTTGCTAGTCATTGGTGATCTGAAGGAACTTGACTTGGAGATTGAAGGAAAACGGTATTTTATTGAAGTCTTGCCGTTTCAGGATGGCCGAGGCGTTGACTGGTTAATTGTCGTCACCCTGCCTGTGTCAGACTTTCTGGCCAATGTTGGGATCAGAAGACAAGCGATGGTTTTCCTCTGCCTGGTGACAACTGGGGGAGCGATCGCCCTGGGAATTCTCTCCACCCACCGAGTGACTCGCCCGCTTGTGCTGTTGAATACGGCTGCTAGGGATTTGGCCACGGGAAAATGGGCAGAAACGATTGAGATTGAACAGATGGACGAAGTGGGACAATTGACCCAATCCTTTAATCACATGGCCCATCAACTGCAAAATTCCTTTAATGTATTAGAAGAAACAGTGGCCAAACGCACCCTCAAGCTCACCCAGACCAACCTTCAACTCAAAAAAGAAATTCGTCAAAATCGCAACACTGAACTCGCCCTGCGAATTGCCAAGCAGCAGTCTGAGAAACTGTTGTTGAATATTCTGCCCTACAGCATTGCCGAACAGTTGAAACAAGCGCCCCGAGCGATCGCAGAACAGTTTGAGGAAGCCACGATTTTGTTTGCCGATATTGTGGACTTTACTCCGCTAGCCAGTCAGTTGGAACCCATTCAACTCGTAGAGCTGCTCAATGAGATTTTTTCTACCTTTGATCAGCTGATCGAGCCACATCAATTGGAAAAAATCAAGACAATTGGGGATGCTTACATGTTGGTGGGAGGAGTGCCAATTTATTACCCAGATCATGCAGAATCTATTGCTGATGCTGCCCTGAAGATGCAAGCAGCAGTTGCTCACGTTTATAAACAGGATGGCACTCCCTTTCAAATCCGGATTGGCATTAATACTGGCTCAGTAGTGGCCGGAGTGATTGGTCGCAAAAAATTTGCCTATGACCTTTGGGGAGACACCGTTAATGTGGCTAGTCGGATGGAATCCTCAGGGAAACCCGGAAAAATCCAGGTGACTCAAGCCACCTACGAACGCCTGAAAGATCAATACCAACTGAAAAAACGAGGGTCGGTTCATGTCAAGGGGAAAGGAGAAATGTTGACGTACTGGCTACTGGGGAAAAATTAAAGTAGGGTCATTGATAGACTTAGTATGCCACTTACAAGACTGTCTACTCTGTAATTCGCAGTACCGATAGCAATCTGATGGGAACTGTGAGTGTGGAGTGGGTATCTTGCTCGCCTAGGCTAGAAGCCCACAAAACATCTCAATTACTGATTGCTATAATTCTTAAGAAATTTGGAACTGGCTTGATAGATTCAAACACGTTCTTAACTGTGATGCTTCAAAGAGTGGCATAGAATACCCTGGATCTGATGAAAAATTTTATACCTTAGATCTAGGTTTAGTCTGTTGATTAAGCCCGTAATTCTTTTCAGAACTTTGCGATGAATACTACTCGTCTTGTGTCGGTTTCAGCCTTATCAAACTCAGAACGAGAAGCGCTCTATTTATTATTTTCTACACATTTTGAGGGAGTTAAACCAGAGATCTTTACGGCAGATCTAAATGAGAAAAATTGGGTGATCTTACTCGAATCCAAAGGAATCCTCAAGGGATTTTCTACCTTATTATTCTATACAACTCAATTTAAAAATACATCCCTAAATGTCATTTACTCTGGAGACACCATTGTTGACCCAAGTGCCTGGTCAAGTCCAGACCTTTCAAAAGCTTGGATCGCAACAGTGCAATATTTACAAACAACTGCTCCCGAGAATAAACTCTATTGGTTATTGATTTCTTCTGGTTATCGCACCTACCGTTTTCTGCCAATATTCTGGAAAGCGTTTTTTCCTCGATATGATGTCACCACTCCAACTTGGGCACAAGACTTAACTGAATTTTTGGCAAGCAATCGCTTTGGGCAATACTATGATCCAAGCACAGGAATTGTGCGGTTTCCTAGTCCTCAAATTTTGCGTTCTCTATTGCAGGGCATTCCCTCTGAGCGATTGCGTGACCCCCACATTTCATTTTTTCAAACCCAAAATCCAAGTCACTTTCAGGGTGATGAACTAGTTTGTTTAACAGAAATTTGTGAACCAAATCTCACTCCCGCAGGTCGAAGAATGTGGTTTAATCAATCTCTTAAATTGGAAATCTGCGATCGCCCCCAAGCCTCTGAACTTGCAATACTGTAATGGAAACTAACCTAAAATCATCTGAAACAGTTCAACACAATCAGACCATAATTTTTAATCATCCAAAAATTTTTAATCATCCAAACTGCTTTATTGAAGGTTGGTACTGGGCACTTCCGTCCCATCACCTCAAACAAGGTCAGGTCAAACCTGTTACCCTGCAGGGACGGGAACTCGCAGTCTATAGAGGATTTGACGATCAAGTTGTAGCCCTAGATGCCTACTGTCCTCACATGGGAGCCCATCTTGCCGAAGGCAAAGTGGAAGAAAATAGTTTGCGCTGCTTATTTCATAACTGGAAATACGATGCTTTTGGTCACTGTATTGAAGTTCCCTGTTTAAAGAAAGCTTTACCCATTCAGATCAAAACCTGGCCAACACTAGAAAAGTATGGTTTAGTGTGGGTTTGGACAGGAAAAACACCGCAGCAACCACTGCCATTTATTCCTGAATTGCAACATGAAACCTGTGAGACAGTGCTAGGTTCTCGCTTTATCAGAAACTGTCACCCTAATGTAGTGATGATTAACGCGATTGATGCCAATCACTTTAACACTGTTCATCAGTTGCCCTTAGAAATTGTATTTCAAGCCCAAGAATTTGACTACAATACTATTACTTTTAACAACATTACACGGGGAGGTGAAGCATCTAATTTCATTAAACTTATTCGACAATTCTATCAAAATAAAGTGACTTATAAAATGTGCTATTGGCAAGGTAGTATTGGAACAGTTACATTGGGGCCAGACTTCCTACATTTTTATATCATGTTTGCTCTCCGGTTACTGCCAGACGGAAAAACAGAAGGTCAAACCATTCTGATGGCCAAAAAGCGTTCTGGCTTGATCGGGTGGGGATTGAACCAACTGATTTTGAAGTTAACACAATGGGTTGCAAGCTACTTCGCTAAAGGAGACACTCGAATTTTTCAAACGATTAAATTCAACCTCAAAACCCCAACTAAAGCAGACCAATCTATCTTGCAATTTATTCAGCATGTGGAGCAGCAAAAAGCAATAGACTTTGAAACCTGGGAACCAATTCAATCCTGAGATAACTATTAAAGAGAATTAGATTTGTGATGGATTACTGCCAAGTTCACCCTCATAAAAAATCAGCTAAAGAGAACTTAAATGATGAATTATATGCCTACAGTTTCTGGATTTAACTTGTTGTCTGCCAACTCGAACCACAAACTTAATCGAGTTTTTAGATTGATATTTGGACACGAAGAAAGTGCTAATACTTATGAGTTAAATACGACTAGTCTTCCTTGGAATTCAACTTATTTTAGGCTAGATCAAGTAAGAATTTTTCAAGAATCAACTCTACAAGAACAACAGAGCATTCTCAAGTTAGCCAATCAAAGCCTGTTAGAAGAAGCTTACTTTATTGAAAAAGCTGGAATGGGATATATGGCAAAGATGGTGTTGCTAGCAGACACCCTAGAAGAACGAATGCTCTATAGCCAGTTCAGTGCTGATGAAGCAAATCATTTGGCTCAAATTCGACGATTTTTTCCAAGTACTGAACCAACTCAACCTAATAATATTTTTTTAAATTTTCTGGCAGATTTGGTTGAGCACTCTGACAAAACAATTCTGTTATTCGTTCTGCAAGTTGTTCTAGAAGGTTGGAGTTTAAGCCATTATCGACAACTTGCAAAATATTGCCAAAACCCCCAGGTGGGTCAAATTTTCCAAAACTTTCTTCAGGCTGAAGCCTATCATCATACAACAGGAGTAGCTTTGTTTCAAAAACATCAAGTTTCTCTCACAAGTCAAACAATATTAGTCGAAATCTTGAGTCAATTTCTCAATATGATCCAGGCAGGCCCTCAAGGAATTCTGGCTACAATCAAGCAGGTTAAAGGAGATTTATCTCAAGCTCAAAAACTACAAATTCTCCAGGACTTAGATGCTAAGTCCCATAGCCAAAAGCGCTTGAATTTATTGCGATCATTAATGAATTCTTCAGCCAGTCAAATTGTTCAAGACCTAGAAGAACATAACTTGTTCCAGCCTTTTTCTCTGGAATACTGTGTCAGCTTGTCTAATCAAGCAATGATTTTGAATCCAGCACAACATTCTCCGATTTCTTGAAGTTTTTAGATAATAGCTAAAATCACTATGACCATCGCAAGCAACAAAACAAATACTCTGCTAGCACATTCAACTATTTGTCGAAAACTAGAACTTAATTATAAGCGTAATCAGCAACAAGATCATACTCAACTTCTAGATCAAGCTGCCTCTGAATTTCGATATCAAGACTGTGAAAAGGAATATTGGAATCCCGAAGAATTTTCTCTCTTATATGGTACTCCACTGTGGGAGCAAGCGAGTCAATATCAGCGGACAATTCTCAATCAACTCTATTGGGTTGCCTATTATTCACAAATTATTTCGGCTGAAATTGCAACTATCTTTTTCAATCAAACGAGTGCTGCTGGACTCTATTCTCAAGAGGACTTTCGTTTAGTTTGTGACACTTTAGATTTAGAATCTGCTCAAGAACGGGCTCACATTAATGCATTTAAAGCTATTTCTGAACAGGTAGAAGAGAAACTATTTGGCAAACGCATTTTTACTTATCAAATGCGAACTCCATTTACAGAGACAATGATCTATACAGAGACCAATCGACTGAAACGAATCTGGAAAAATCTTCAACTTCAAAGCTTTGGTGTGCTCTCAGCAAATAGTCCCTTTCTAGCTTGTCAATACTTTACAGTGAGGGGTATACGAACCTTAAATGGCAAATTAGTTCAGCATAAACTCAGCCAATATTATCAGAAACATCCTCAACCTGATCAAGCTCCAATTCCAGCCAAGATTTCATATTATCATTTTATGGATGAGAGCTTTCACTTTAATAGCTCGACAATTCTATCCCATGAAGTTGTGAATTGCTTGCCTCAACCAAATTTTTTAGAAAAACAAATTTTCAACTTAGGATTACGAGGTTGCCAGCAAGATCACTATCATTTTTCCACTGCAATTAATGGGATTTTTTGGTATGATCCAGCACTTTACTCTGCAATTCATCAGATTTTATACTCAAGAATTTTCAATATGAATAATCGCGATGCAAAGGAGATCATACGACAATGCTTTACTCAAGAAACTGAAGGACTCCATCGCAGTTATCAAACTCATCGAGAAGCAATAGACTCTTACAAAGCCTACTTAGAAAAAGTCAACGATACTTGGAAAAGTAATCGAGAGATGTTAATTATGTCATCAAATTCAATTGCCAAATATCTATTGATTCAAAACCAGCAATTCTCTCGATTTAAACAAATAAATATTAATTCGGATTTATCCCAATGATCAATCTATATAATCTACAAGAAAAATGAGGATTTTCAATAATTGGAATGTACTTGTAAAAGGTTGGTATATTGCTTGCCCCAGCCAAAAGCTATTAGAAGGTCAAGCAAAATCTATTACAATTTATGGAAAGAGAATCGTTTTGTTTCGGGGAGAAAATCGTCAAGTCCGAGCTTTAGATGCCTACTGTCCACATCTTGGAACTGATCTGGGTATTGGAACTGTTGAAGGGAATTGGATTCGATGTTTTTTTCATCATTGGGCTTTTGATGGTGCTGGGAACTGTCAAGAGATTCCTTGTCAATCTAGTATTCCAAAGAAAGCCCATTTACAGGCTTATGCAACGGATGAGAAATATGGATTTATCTGGGTTTATCCTGAAACAACTGCACCTGAAGGGGTCGCTGAATTTGATGAGTTAAAAGGAAAATCTTTGGTTTTTCAGCATGATAAAGCGTTTAAGCGTCACTGCCATCATCACATTTGTATGATGAATGGTATTGATGTTCAGCACCTTCAAACTGTGCATCAAATCAATATTAAGATGGAGTTACTTACTCAACAAAATCAATTGGGAAACGTCATTGATTTTACCCTTAAAGGTCAGTTTCCTAAAACAACATGGCAAGAACAAATTATTCAAAAAGTTTTAGGTGAACACTATGAGTATTCTATGCGATACGCTGACGGATGCCTAGGACTTCTAACGATTATGAAAAACGTGAAGCTGATTCCTCGACTCTATATGATCTATTCTTATTTGCCTCTCACTTCAGATCAAACTCAGATTCAACCTATTTATATTGCTGAGAGAAGACCTGGAATTTTAGGATGGATACTAACTCAAGTTTTATTATTACTGACTCGAATTGCTTACTATGCTTTACGAGGGAAAGATGGCCAAGTCTATGACAATATTTGTTTTAATCCAAATGCCATTTTAGAAATTGACACTCCCTTGGTGAAATATATGAATTATGTCAATACACTAGAAATATCGAGTTGGTCAAGAAGTAACTAAAATGTTTCTGATGCAGCAATCTGATTTGAGATGTGGATATGGAGTGGGCATCTTGCCCGCACAGGCTACAATCCTGCACCATAGACATCTCCATCTCATAAATTATTACGGATAACTATAGATTTCTAGCTAATAATGATGAACCAGAATTCTTGCATTATTCGATTTCCAGGGACAATCTATTCAGCCGTTACCTTAGAGAAGTTCGCTAATCTTTCTGAACATTTAACTATACAAAACTCCCCAGTTTTATTTGGTTGTCGAACAGGAGTCTGTGGGATTTGTGTGGCTGTAATTCAAGGAAAAATTCCTCTAGCTAATGTGGCTGAACAAGAAATTTTAGAGGTAATTGCCCCTGGAAATTCTCAGATTAGACTAGCCTGTCAAATTGATCTAACTCATGATATCGAAATCACTCCATACATTGAAAAATGACCAGATTTGAAGATTTTTGGTATGTTGTTGCAGAGAGTCGCCAACTTAAACCTAATGTTGCTTTGAGCCGAACAGTTTTGAATGAGTGGCTAGTTGTATTTCGAGGAAAAGATGGGCAGCCTGTGGTTTTGCGCGATCGCTGTATCCACCGCAATAGTCGTTTATCTGGTGGCATTGTCCAAGAGGGTAATTTACACTGCCCCTATCATGGCTGGGTTTATAACCAAAAAGGTCAAGTTATTGTCGTTCCCTCAGAAGGAGAAAACCCCAAAAATTTGGCTCAACACTGTACTCAATATTATGAAACTCAGGAACAAGACGGCTATGTTTATGTGCGGTTAGCTCTTAATCCAATTGACAAATTTCACCCTTTTAAAATGCCACATTATGGTGAACTAAACTGGGAAACTGTACGAGTTATTAATCGGTTTCAAAACACCCTGACTAACTGTATTGAAAACTTTATTGATATTCCTCATACGGTCTCTGTACATCCTGGAATTTTTCGCAAGCCGTGTCAGCAAAGGTTAGAAATGACTGTTACTAGACGACAAGGATCTGTTATTGCAGAATATCAGAATGAAAGCAGAAATCTGGGCTGGTATACTAAATTTCTGAACAGTCAAAAGCAAGAAGTTCGACACATTGATCAATTCTTGATGCCAAATGTTACCAATGTTGAATATGACATCAGTAAGAATAGACAATTATTTATTACTAGTCAATCTATTCCAGAGACAGAAAACTCAACCCTAGTTTATACGGATGTTACCTACAACTATGGAATTTGGAATAAAATAGCACGGCCCTTCGTTCATTGGACAGCTCAGAAAATTATTAGACAAGATATTAATATTCTAAATATTCAGAAGCAGGTAATTGATAAGTATGGAACTCATTTTACTCATACTCCTGCCGATACAATTCATGTTTTTGTAGAGTCTATTTTCCGTGCTTTAGTCCAGGGAAAAGATCCAGAAGAACTTTCAGAACAATCTGCTCAAATCAGTTTTTGGGTTTAATCTAAAGTTAAAGTAATGAATAGATTATGATCATTTTAATCACATTCTGGAGTTTAATTTTAGTTACAGTTATTGATTCTAAGCAATGGAAAATACTTTGTGAAAAAAGCATACATGATTGGATTCTAGATGTTATGGGATTATGTATTCAAGGTATCGTAATTCCTTTATTACAATTAGTTTTGGTCTATCAAATTTATCAAGTTCTAGTTCCTCAGTTGCATCATGTTCTATTTTTATCTCCAGTCTGGCAGTTTTTGATTAGTTTTATTGCGATTGATTACCTATATTATTGGAACCATCGCTTGCTGCACAATCATTGGCTTTGGCCACTACATCAAGTGCATCATACAGTTACTCAATTTGACGTTGTCGGAACCTCTCGAAATAGCCTTTGGACAAGCTTCTTTATTCTCTATCTCTGGATTCATGCTCTGTTTATTTATTTACTTCAAGATGCTAATGGTTATTTATTTGGAGTCAGTTTAACAGCCTCTTTTGATCTCTGGCGACATAGTTCAATCACTTTTGCAGGAGACTTACATCATATTCTTGCTAGGTTTTTAATCTTGCCCCAGGATCATGCTTTGCACCATAGCACTTCTGCTACTGTTCAAAACTATGGAGCCAACCTAAAGCTTTGGGATCAGATTCATGGTACATACACCGAAGCCAAGGACTTTCCCAAACATTTGGGAGTTAAAATTCAGCTCAAACTGTGGCAAAAAATCCTTTTACCATTCTAATTTACATATCATAATATGACTATTCTTAGTAGAATTTTGTCACTTTTTCCAGCTCTAATAATATTGATTTCTGCAGCGTTATTTTTATGGCTACTTTATGCTCCTAGAGTCCTTGTTTTTATAGCTCTCATCTTTTTAATTTATGGCTTTCCATTATTAGTCTATCGAGTCCATCACTATTTTTATCCTGTTAAATCTGGCATCAGTTACTTACAAGATTGTGGGTATTCTCCCTGGTGGGGCAGTCATCAAATTCAAGCGATTTACATTGCCTTTCCGATTTTTGAAACAGTTTTGAGATTAATTCCAGGGGCTTTTTCTTGTTGGTTAAGATTATGGGGATCGCAGATTGGCAAGGATGTTTGCTGGACATCTCAGTTGGAAATTGCTGATCGGGGATTGTTAGAAATTGGCGATCGCGTTGTGTTTGGTCATGGAGTTGGGCTGTATTCTCACATTATCAAACCCAAAAAGCAAAACTTAATGCTTTATATTAAACCGATTAAGATTGGCAGTGATACTTTTTTAGGAGCCTGGAATCATATTGGCCCAGGAGTAAAAATTGAGTCCAGTAGTTACCTTCCTGTCGCAACTCATCTTTATCCAAATCGAAAAATAAATGAGTCTATTCATACTAAATAATTAGCAAAAATTAGAGTGTTAATGTCTTGTCAACAAGTAGCAATCCCAAATAATTCATGAGATGGTGTTGTGCAATTTTCCAACTTGTGCGGTCAAGATATCCACTTCACACCCACACTGCAAATCAGATTACTATAGGCAAATTACCCGCCCTCAAGCTTTGCAACTTAAACCAGATTATTACATACTATGATTTCTGTATTTGTTCAGTTATTTGGAAAGTTCTTATCCCCTGTTGCTCAACAATTTAATCAAGCTTTGATGAATCCTAAAGCGGCACAAAGAGCTGTACAATTAGAGCTAATCAACGGATTAATTCAAACAGAGTATGGAAAGTTTTATAATATTAATGGTGTTGAAGATTGGCATAGGCTTCCAATTGTAGATTATCCAGAGATTGAATCCTGGATTCATCGCCAACAAAATAGTCACGCTCATCTGATCACACCGCACCCAATTTTATTCTATGAAACAACCTCTGGAAGTACGGGCAGTAACAAGCTAATTCCCTATACTCCAGCCTTGAAATCTTCCTTTAATCGAATGTTTTGTATCTGGGCTTATGATTTAATCAAAAATGGCCCAAAGTTCTCAACGGGTCAAGTTTATATGTGTATTTCCCCTACATTTGCCCGTGAAGGTGATTCTAAGATTAAAGGTTTTGAAAAGAATTTGAAAGATGATTCAGAATATCTAAATTGGGGGTTGAAATTAGTATTAAAACCTTTTTTAGTTGCTTTAAATGGGCTGGGTTCTGCACGAAATGCTATGGAGTTTAAGCATCAACTGGCAATTAATTTAATCTTGGCACAACGATTAGAAATCATCTCAATTTGGAGCCCAAGTTTTTTAATCACTATTCTGAATTATATTCAAGAAAATCGTGAGATTCTTTGTCAGAAACTTCAAACTCGGCTTTCATTGAAAAGGGTTCAGATTCTCTCTAGTCAGAGAATTGATTGGGAAAAACTTTGGCCTCATTTAAAGCTGATTTCCTGCTGGAATAGTGCCATGGCTGCGGACTCAGCCAAACATTTAAACTCCTATTTTCCCACGGTGATGGTTCAGGGAAAAGGGTTATTAGCAACTGAAGCTCCACTGACAATTCCACTCATTGCTGCTCAGGGTTATATACCTGTTTTACAGGAAGTCTTTTTTGAGTTTGAGGATAGTCAAGGTCAAATTTATCACCTTGACCAGATTCAAACTGGAAAAGTTTACTCTATGATTGTGTCTCAAAAAGGGGGATTATACCGCTATCGAATTGGTGATCGCGTCAGTGTTAGTCATTTTTATCAACATACGCCCTGTTTAGAATTTCTGGGGCGAACTCAAACCACTACTGACTTAGTCGGAGAAAAATTACATTGTGATTTTGTTGCCGCTGTTCTGGCAAGTTTATCGCTTCAAGCGGCAACATTTAAAACATTAATTCCAGTTCGACAGCCGATGCCTCACTATCTTTTACTCCTCGATCAAACATCCCAGTCAGTGGAGGAGATCGCTCAACAACTCGACCAAGCTTTGATGCAATCCTATCACTATCGCTATGCTCGTCAATTGGGTCAACTGGCTCCCGTCACAGTTCAAGTCTCCTCTCAAATTCCTGAAATTTTAGCAACTCAGCGACTCACTTCAGGAACTCGATGGGGTGATGTCAAGTTTCCACTTCTAACCTTAAATCCTTGGGAAACAGAAACAGAATTGATCAGTCTCAATTAGGAGAATTGAATTCAGATTAATTCAGATTAATTCATCAGGGTCATGAAAGGTTGAGCAGGAAGAAAACGGATTGGAGTGTCCTCAATCAGATAACCAATCTCGGTCTGCATTTCTGCTGGGGATAAATCCTCTTGAGTGATCAAACACTGAAGAATTTTGAAGCTAGAAGTATCTGTCCAATAATAACCCCCATGGACATCAATTTTTTTCCGAAAATAAAGCCAGGTATTAATAGCATCAATCAGTAAACCATTGCGGGGGTTAAGTTTCAATTTAGAGCCATTGACACCGGGCATTTCAGAACAGTCCAGGTAGTTAAACTTTTCAAACAAATCATAGGCTGAAGTGGGTTGCACAGCCGCCTGAGAAAACATCATCACTCGAATATAGGGACGATATTCTAATTGGTCTTGAGATGCTTTCATTGGTCTGAGATAAACATTGCCTAACCTTAATCCTGACATTTCTAAACTCGGTTCACTAAACCAGTTGCCCAATAGGGAAAGATACCGCAAAACCGTATCACGATCGCTTGAAAATAGATAAATCCCCCGGCATCGTAAAATTGCAGACCGAACATAATTGTTGCGCCCCTCCCGCAGAAATTCTAGGGGGATATCAGGGGAGGATAAAATTAACTTATCCAGTTTTAAATAATCTCCCATATTGGTGCTAGTCCGTTGTTCCAGCCGATCATCTTTGCCAAATCGATCGGATAAGGTTCGCAATAGATTCACCAACAGCAAACACCCCATGCTATGGCCAATTAAATTAACATTGAGGGTTGAAAGTTTGGGCATCCTGGAGGCTGTTTCTAGATCAAAGGGAATACTGGCATAAGGATTTTCCCCTAAAACTTTATCCAATCGCCAAAAGAATTCTGCCAAATCGGGAGCCCCATAGTGAATGGCTCGATAGCGATCGCGTTGATAGACCACCAACCTCAAGAGTTGCATCAACATCAGCCACAGAACAAACACTACAAACGCAACTGCTTGCCATTGCCAAAACAACGAACTCAGTTGTTTCCAGTTCAGCCAAGCCCAGAGCGGATCAAGAATCGGATCGAGCCCAAACCCTTGTAATATAGGAACCACAACCAAGGCAGAGAGCACATACAGAACCGTACCAATTCCCCAGGAGAGCAGCGCAATAATCAGCAAAAATTTGAAGAAAATTCCCCAATTGCGGCGGGCATCCAGCCAAAGTTGGGGGGCAACAAAGGGCTGTTCACTGGGCCAGCAATAGCCAATATAAGCGCTTTGATCAGCTAGTGTCCCGACATAATTAAAAGGCCCTTTGAGACAGAGAGATTCTGCTTCATCCACAAAGGCCGTGTAAAAGTTGGGTGGTGGAGTTGCATAGCCATGGGTTCGGAGGGTCAAACGCTCAAATTGCCCAGAGCGCATCAACAGGCCCAGTTCAGCAATATTAAACAGGGGACGAAACCGCTCCAGCGGCGGCAGTTGCCGATCAACGTTCAAAGAGGGCGGAGCAGTACTGACGACTAGAAAAATGTTGGAGTACTTCCGATCGGCATACACCTCAAAGTTACGACTGACGGCATTGGCAAATTCCTGATTGTGCCAACTGTTCAGGGCTCGAATCACGTACTCTTCATTCACTTGGCTCGCAAACGCAGGGTACTCTTCTAGAGGACAGGTTGAGCGGAGTGCCTCGGCAATTTCGGATTCAGATGAGTAAGCGCCATAGGCTGGCAAGCCCTGAACCATCGGAGGCTGGGCTTTAGAGGGTTTAGGATGGGCAAGCTGCACAATCCGGGCCTTTGCCCACCAGTCTGAGAAAGGAGCCGCATTCCGCACAATGGACTCGAGCCACCGCCGATCATTTTCGACTGTTTCTGGTTGCCACTGCAAGGGCAACCCCAGATACAACTTCACAGTTTCCATAAAAGTCCTCCTCAGTCCGCGCTACTGTCATCCTGTTATATCAGGAAGCTAGAACCATCAGTTCAAATCATGAAGATACTTAACTTTTAATTCCACAACTGTCGCCACCAAGGTTGAGGTTCTCCGTTGATCAATTGAACTTGAGGGCGGATATCCTGAGAACTCCAACCCGTGAGTCGGGCCAGGTTTTGAATTTCCTGTTCCTGCCGTGCTCGAACTGATGCTTTATAACTTTGGGCTTCACTGCAATTCATCGTCCCAGTGTAGGGATGGTTAATCACATATCGTCCCTGAAACAGCTCTCGATTCCCCGTTGTCTGAAAATTCAAGTCCTCTGGAAACGTGTCACGGGCATAACGAATATGAATCCGAGTGATAAAAACGTTCGTGGGTTGCCCTGGATTGAGCCAAAAAACTCCTGCCTGTTTGAGTTCCTCTGGAGTCAGGGGATCGGCTGAACAGGGATCACAGCTTCCCATATCCCAGGCATACTCTACGAAAGCAACTTTTTTCTGTTCTCGCTGATGGGCCGTTTTGAACAGGGCCGTGTAAAACTCGGGAAACTTTTGCTGCACAAATTCTGGAACCTCCACATCCGAAGGAATCTTCGCCGTGCGATAGTTCGCCAGTTCCGCTTGTCCCTTGGGAGACAACAAATAAACGATTAAATCCTGCTCCCCTTGAGCATTGATCATGCCCAAACGAATGGGCAACATAAATCGCGGGGATTCATAAGCCATCATTAGAGGCCGCAGGGATTGGAACCCACTTTTATCAAACTCGGCCAAGTTCACCTTGGCAACGAAAAACTTTAACCCTTGGCGGATATAAGGTTGCAACAACTGGGCGGCACCTGGGGGAATTTTGTACCCACTCTGAACTAGCCAGGTTTCTAGGCCATCTGACTCCTTGGCACTGAGAATAACAATGTCATATTCCCCCACGGTAAAGCGGGATTCCACCGTAACGCCCAAACTGCGATCGCTCTCACTGTTCCGCGCTTCAGGAGCCGACTGAAACACCCCATCTCCTGACCCACGGGTTGTAGGTCTAGGATAAATTTCACAGGGATTGGAGTCAAAGTACTCCACCAGTCGAGGGGCACTAAACGCATCAATCCGCTGAATGATTTTGGGCTCTGCGACTCGGACTTGATCCTCCTTCAAAACCACTGGAACCGGCACCACCAACGCAAAATCCTTGGCCGCGCCTTTGTAGTCGTTGGCCATGGTCAGTACTGTGCGATCGCCATCCCGAGCAATAATCACTTGGGACGCTTGATTGTACAAACTAGCATCCGCCTTGCCCACATAAAAGCCACAAAAGGCCAGAGCCGGAGTTGCCAATAAAAACACGGTCGCAATTGCCCCTAAAAGAGCAACAAACAGTCGAGCTAGATGTTTCATGTCAATGCACTTAAATCCATTTTTTCAAGTGAGGAATTTCTGTTTAAGGACTTTTTAACCCTTCTCTAGTCCTTGCTCCAAACCCGGTAACTGCCAGATAAACCGAGGCGCTGCCCAAATCTCATCCAGCAGTATCGTCAAGGGAGAGAGACTGAATAACGCCCAAAACATCGCCGTTGAGAGGAAGAATTGATGCTGCAAAATAAACGTTAATCCCGCTAGAGCAACCGCCCAAATGACTCGACCTTGAGGCGCATTGGGAATTGACCGGGGATCGGTCAGCATAAATAGAGCGAACAATAGCAAGCTACCACTCATTAATTGATGACTATAAACATCCCAACTCCAGCCCAACCAAGCCGAACGTATCACTTCCAAGCCTGCGTAGGCGGCGAGAAAGGTTGCGGACGTATCCCATCGCCCCACCTGCTTTAACACCAAACCCCCGGCACCCAAAAACAGCAAAATGTACCACCAGTCCGTACCCCACTGCCCCGGAGAAACCCAAGCATCAGAGGTGAAGGTGAGGACAGCGATAATCCCGAAATTGGCTGGATTAAACCAGTGCTTGCCTTGATAACGAAACAAAAACTTACTGGCGATCGCGCAGCTTCCAGCTAAAACCATGGTTAGAGGAGTATTTGCCCGCAGCAAGAGACACAAGCCCAAGGCGGTAATCAAGGCACTGCGCCAGGATGAGCCCTGCTGTCTTATGGAGTCTTGGCCGGATTCTGAAGCAGCTTGAGCAGATCTGTTCAGCCACATCTGTTGTAGACGTTCAGCCATACCCTGAGTTAGTAAACAGGTACAAAGAGTAACGATCACGAGATCTGGCCGCACTGTCCAATCGCGAGTGCCAATGCCCAGAATCAAAAACGTTGTGAGGAAAAGAATCTGTGGATTGCGGGCATCTTTGATCATAGTTTGTACTCCTGCTGAACTGACTAACCCAACTGACTAATCGATTTATTCAGCCCATGACTGAACTATCAGGATTGACGTATTCTACAAAACAACGGCTGAGAATCTTTATATTTTTTTACATCCTGATATTTACAAACTAACAAAATGAACCGTTCCTTTAGAATCAAGCCCTAGCGAATGGTCTAAGGATGCAACATAATGTCAGCAAAACTTAACTTCGATCTGATTTATTCTTTTCCTGATTTCTATGACTGCATTGTGGACACGCCGCCATATTTTGTCCTTAGCTGACTTTACGCCAGAAGAGTACAATACCGTATTACAAACTGCCCTCAGTTTCCGCGAAGTTCTCGGTCGGCGCACCAAAAAAGTTCCGGCCCTTCAGGGTCAAGTTGTTGCCAATCTTTTTTTTGAACCCTCGACCCGAACTCGCAACAGTTTTGAGCTAGCCGCGAAGCGACTCTCCGCAGATATCTTAAATTTTGCTCCGGGTACTTCATCGCTCTCTAAAGGAGAAACGATCCTCGACACTGCCAAGACTTACTTAGCCATGGGCACTAATATGATGGTGATTCGCCATCAGCAAGCGGGTGTTCCGATGGCGATCGCCACCGAGTTGGATCGGCTCAAATCAAAGGTTTCTGTGCTCAATGCCGGAGATGGTCAACATGAACATCCCTCCCAAGCTTTGCTAGACTTATTTACCCTGTGCACCCTGTTGAGCCCAGATCAGCCCCAAGTAGAACTGCTTCAAGGGAAAAAAATTGCCATCATTGGAGACATCTTGCACTCTCGGGTTGCCCGTTCTAATCTCTGGAGTTTGACTGCAACAGAAACAGAGGTACATTTGGCCGCTCCCCCGACCTTGTTACCGCAATTGTTTGATATCTATGATCATGAACGGCCAGGTCAGGTTATGCTTCACTGGGAATTAGAGCCTGCCTTAGAAAATGCAGACTTTGTGATGACCCTACGTTTACAACGGGAGCGGATGACCGATCATCTGTTGCCCAGCCTGCGAGAATATCATCAATGCTATGGAATCAACCACAATCGCTTGAAACTTTGTAAACCTGGTGTCAAGATTCTACATCCCGGCCCAGTTAATCGGGGGGTAGAAATTAGCTCTGAACTGATGGACGATCCTGACTTCAGTCTGATTGCCCAACAAGTCACCAGTGGGGTTGCTGTCCGTATGGCCTTACTTTACCTGATTGCTGGAGGGGGAGATACATAATTAATGTCATTCACAAATTCATCATAATCTGTTCTATATTCATGAGAATCAGAAATGATATTTAAAAGCTCCTTCCCTGAAGTTATTCTTGTCAAAAATCTTAACGGCTTGCGCTTCATCGGACGGCAATGGAGTTTGTAACACAATTAATTGGGTTTGCCGCCGTTCCATGTGCAAGCGCTTGTTAGGCTTTGTGCTGAGTTTTGTTGTTCTCTATATATTGGCGTAAAACATCGTTAATTAGAGTTTTATACTGTTCTCCTTGAGCCTGAAACCACTGCTTCACATCGGGATCAAGCTGAACTAGGTTATGGGCTTGATCTGCTGGAACACGTAAAGTTGCTCTTTCAAAAAATTCATCTGTCAGCGGTGGAATATCTGAATAATCAATATTCTCTTCTGACCTTGACTCTAAAGCTGCCCAGTTAGTACGAGAGGTACTGCTCAAATCGTTTCTGCTCATGACGGTTTGCTCTTCGTGCTGAAATGATTCGGATTACATCTTTCTGACGTTCTGTCCAGACTATCACCGCTATTCCAAAACCGAGAAACCCAATTCCGAACCAGCGATCTTCACCATAATCCAAACGATCATCTAGCTCAATCAGCATTTCACCATCAAACATTGAGGGAACATCGGCAAAATCAATTTCATGTTTACGAATGTTTTCAAGGTTTTTGTTTCATCCTGCTCAAATTGCATGAAGGGTTAGGGTATGCCAGATCAAGCTAATTTCTTTTATCATCACATATTCAGATGAAGTGATCTCATTATGGACTGGAGATCCATGATCTAATCGTAATAAATATCAGAGCCTAACGGTGAAGTTGTGCGGCGGTAGACAACATTTAAACGCAGCAAAAAATCTTTATCTGCCGCTCCAACGACTTGTTAGCTGGCGCTGTTAAAGGTACAAGATTGTTCGTAGTCCCTCATCTACCTCTTCCTGCAAATGCTCTGATAATGAACCAATACGTTCAACCAGAAATGTTTTATCGACTGTGAGAATTTGAGATACGTTAGCCACTGAATCCTTAGATAAGCCTGTTACTCTTTGTGGCAACAATACATTGCCTGGAGCTTCTGCCAACTGAATATTTGAAGTGATAATTACAACAATGACCGTACTGATACAACTTTGAGTAAAAGTATCATCCTGAACCACCAAAACAGGACGACGATAGCCAGGTTCTGAGCCTATCGGATCGGGTAAATTCGCCCACCAGATCTCTCCCCGATACATTACCAATCCTCACGGGATAGAGACATAAATTGCATTCTTGCCATCACCGGATCTAGTTCAGAAGGCTCTTGAGAGTAAACCTGATTTAGCTTAAGCAAAATTTGATTACGGTTGTACTTCTTCAAATACGCTTGTAACGCTTTCGTGTAAAGTTCGCTGCGCGACAATCCTAACTGCTGGGCTAGTGCTTCTGCCTCTTCAAAAACTGAATCTGGAAGGGAAATCGCAGTTCTCATAATAATCTGAACTGAATTCCTACTCTTCAGTTATATCTTAGTTATGCCGGAACTGCAAGAATCAGTAAGCTCAAATACTAGCAGGTAGCCTCTTTGTACGCCCCAAGCCAAAAACGAAGCCAGCTAACGGTTGAACTCACCCGCCGCCAACAGCTTCAGAATTAATCCAGTAATGCTATTGCAGGTCGGGTGCAGTGATTGGTTAGCTTGACTTGGGCGAGCTGACTGTCTCTTAACTCAGCAAAACGACCAGCGCAGATGATACAAACCCTCTCTCAACATAGTCAGTCGCCCTTCGGTTCAACTCCACTGGGAAACTGTGGTGCGCTGGCAAGATAACGGCTCGCTTGAGCGGCTGCGAACAACTTTTGCAATGCACCAACATCTTTCGGCAGTCCGCTCCAAGCGAATTGCTATACGGCTCCACCGCCACAACCTCCGCCACCGCAACCCCCGCCGCCACAACCTCCGCTACCACAACCACTACCGCCGTCACTACCACCAGAGTCACTAGAATTATGACTACCAGAATCACCCCCACCCCAGCCACCTCCAATACGAGGACGTGAAGGATTTTTGATGAAATCTACTATTCCCATAAGAATCCGTATCGCTCCAAATCCTGCGGCAACACAAATAGCGGCGAGTAAAATTCCTGCGAATGGATTGATATTGC